>JACQYF010000012.1 GCA_016208315.1 Chloroflexota bacterium
ATCCTTTCGTTCTCCTTCCGTCTTTTCGGCAACATCTTTGCCGGCGAAGTGGTCTTGCTCGTCATTCCCTTTTTGCTCTCTTTCCTCGTGCCCTTGATCTTTATGGGGTTGGAAACTTTTGTCGGATTGATTCAAGCATTTATCTTCGCCGTCCTGACGCTGGCCTTTATGTCGTTGGCCGTCGCGTCGCACGGCGGAGAGGAGCACGAGCACAGCAAAGCACCTGAAGCGCACAGTTCGGCAGCATAGTTCGATAGTTACATAGTTTGATAGTTATCTAGTTAACGCTCTAACTACGAAACTATTCAACTATCCAGCTGCGAAACCACATACCTAAATCTTAGGAGGCTGTTTTCAATGGACATCAATTCCGCTCGACTTCTCGCCGCAGGTCTTGCGATTGGCTTGGGCGCTATCGGCCCCGGCATTGGCATTGGTCTGCTAGTCAATGGCGCGCTGCAATCCATCGGTCGCAATCCCGAGGCCGCCGGGCAGGTTCAAATCAACATGTTCATTGGTATCGCATTCGCCGAATCGGTCGCGATCTACGCGCTGGTCGTCGCGTTGATCCTGCTGTTCGTCATCACCGGCGGCGGCGCCTAAGCTTCCACAATTCTTGGAGGATAACACATGGAAGCTCTTGGGATTAGCCCAAATCTTCTGATTACCCAGATAGCCAATTTTGTCATTTTGCTCATCTTGCTACGGGTCCTGCTGTACAAGCCGATCTTGAATATGCTCGCCGCGCGCAAGCAAAAGATTCAAGAGAGTCTCGAGTACGCCGAGAGCGTCAAGAAGCAAGCGGCCGAGCAGCAAAAGGAATTCGAGCGTAAGCTGGACGAGACGCGGCGTGAGACGCAAGCCGCCGCCCAAGCCGCCGCGCAAGTGGGCGAGAAAGAGCGCGAGGCGATTCTCGCGCAGGCGCGTCAGGACGCGCAGAAACTCGTCGAGCAGGCCAAAGAGCAGATCGAATACGAGCGCAAGCAAATGATGGCCGAGCTGCACGACGAGGTGGTGCGCCTGTCGCTGCTCGCCGCGCAAAAAGTCATCAGCCGTTCGCTCGACGATGCCGGTCATCGTCAACTCGTAAGTGAATTCATCGCGCAGGCGGACCAGTTTGACGGCGATGGACGATAGGGGGAATGGCTATGGCCAACGAGCAATCGCCCCAAACCTACGCCCAAGCCCTGTTTGAGCAAGCCACGGCGGATTGGCTCACGCCGCTGAAACGCGCGGCCGAGTGCATCAAGCCGGCCGACGCGCAAATCTTGGATCAGCCCGGAGTCGAGTTCGCCAAGAAACAAGAAATCCTGCAACGGGTGCTGCCCGGCAACACGCCCGCCCAGGTCAAGAATTTCATTTTCCTGCTCGCCAGTCAGGAGAACATTCACCAACTGCCAACCATTATCGCGGAGTTTGACCGCTACACTCAGCGCGGCCCTCTGCGGGCCGTGACCCTCGTCACCAGCGCGGTGGCTTTGACCGACGACGAGAAACGCGCGCTCGAAGCCAAGCTGCGCGCGCGTTACGGCGCCGACTCGGATTTCCAATACAAGGTGGACGCGGCGATCCTGGGCGGCGTCGTCGTGCGCATGGGCGACAAGGTGATTGACGGCAGCGTGGCGGGCAAGTTGGCGGCGCTCAAGGAAAAACTAAAGTAAAAAAGGCAAAAGTAAAAGGCAAAAGTAGGAATACTTTTCACTTTTCACTTTTGACTTGGAGGAACAATGGCTGTACGCGCTCTAGATATTACCGCGCAGATACGACGACAAATCGAGAATTTCCAAGCGCCCGTCGAGGCCGTGGATGTCGGAACCATCGAAGTCATCGGCGACGGCATCGCGCGGGTCAGCGGGCTGGAAAACGTGATGGCTGGTGAGTTGGTCGAGTTTCCTAAGAACGGCTCGCTGGGTCTGGCGCTGAACCTGGAAAAAGAAACCATCGGCATCGTCATCATGGGCGAGTACGCCGATTTGGAAGAGGGCGACCTCGTCAAAGGCACGGGGCGGATCGCCTCCGTGCCCGTGGGCGCGGGAATGGTGGGGCGCGTCGTGAACGCGCTGGGCCTGCCGATTGACGGCAAAGGGCCGATCGAGAGCGACCGGTTCCGCGCGGTCGAACGCATCGCGCCGAACGTGATCATGCGCCAGCCCGTGAGCCAGCCGGTCCAAACCGGCATCAAAGCGATTGACTCGATGATCCCGATCGGCCGCGGCCAGCGCGAGCTGATCATCGGCGACCGGCAGACCGGCAAGACCGCCGTCGCGCTCGACACGATCGTCAATCAGCGCGGCCAGGGCTTGGTCTGCATCTACGTCGCCATCGGGCAGAAACTTTCGACGGTGGCCCAAGTGGTCGGCGTTTTGGAGCAATACGGTGCGATGGCCTACACCATCGTCGTCAGCGCGACCGCCTCGGAGCCCGCGGCCCTGCAATATTTGGCGCCCTATGCCGGCTGCGCCATGGGCGAAGAGGTCATGGAGAATGGCGTCAATATCGGCGGCAAGACCGTCAAGGACGCGCTCGTCATTTACGATGATCTCTCCAAGCATGCGTGGGCCTACCGGCAGATCTCGTTGCTGCTGCGCCGCCCGCCCGGCCGCGAAGCGTATCCCGGCGATATTTTCTATCTCCACTCGCGTTTGCTCGAACGCGCCGCGCGCTTGTCCAAAGAACTGGGCAGCGGCTCGCTGACGGCTCTACCGATCATCGAGACGCAAGCCGGCGATGTGTCGGCCTACATTCCGACCAACGTGATTTCGATCACCGACGGGCAGATCTATTTGGAAAGCGATTTGTTCTACGCCGGCATCCGCCCCGCGATGAACGTCGGCATCAGCGTTTCGCGCGTCGGCAGCAAGGCGCAGACCAAAGCGATGAAAAAGGTCGCGGGCAAGATGAAATTGGATTTGGCGCAATTCCGCGAACTCGCCGCCTTTGCCCAGTTCGGCTCCGATTTGGACAAGGCCACGCGCGATCAGTTGGAACGCGGCCAGCGCCTGACCGAGCTTTTGAAGCAGCCGCAATTCGAACCCATGCGGCTCGATCATCAAGTGATGATGATTTACGCGGCGACGAATGGCTTTTTGGACGATATTCCCATCGAAAAGGTTCGCGGCTTCGAGACGGGCTTGTTGCGCTTTGTGGAAGCCAGC
Source organism: Chloroflexota bacterium (assembly GCA_016208315.1). GTDB lineage: Bacteria > Chloroflexota > Anaerolineae > UBA4142 > UBA4142 > JACQYF01. The sequence continues at coordinate 3,156 of JACQYF010000012.1, forward strand.
CATCCGGAAATCGGCAACAAGATCATGGACAGCAAAGACCTCGACGCCGACAACGAGGCGGCATTCCGAAAGGCGATTCAGGATTTCAAAATCGCGGGCGCGTATTAGAGGAATTGGTAATTGGTAATTGACAAGCGGCAAACGGTCAAGTGGCTTGCAGCATTGGGCGCGCTTGTGCTCGCGCTGAGCGCCTGTGGTCCGGGCGGCACGACGACGCCCGCGGCGACCCGCGTGGTAACCCAGACGCCCTGGATCATTTACGTTCCCGTTACCTTAACGCCTCAGCCCGCTACGGTAACGCCCTTGCCAACCGTTACATCGGCGGTGGCGCGGACCGCGACGCGCACTCCGACCCGGCCCGCGGCGACAAAAGCGGCGGTCGCCACACCCAGGCCGACGACCGCGCCGGTAGTGGTCGTGCCGCCGCCCACGGCGGCCCCGGCGTGTACCGCCAGTAGCGTCACATTGACCTTTCCGAAAGACGGCGACCCGCGCCGGACCAAAACGACCGGCCCGGCTTCAGATACGTTCGTGTTCAAATGGACTCCTTTTCAGGCAGGTGAATCTGACCCGACGATGGGCTACCGGATTGACATCGAGTCAAGAAAAGGCACTACCAAAGTCAACGGCGATGGGGTCTACGTCGGACACAATTGGTTCCTCTCCAACGGGCAGCAATATATCTATACGGCCGATCGCATATTCGGACTGGCCCAACCGGCCGGGGGCGATGACGTCACCGTACTGTGGAAAGTGACGGTCATCAAAACGACGGGTGGCTTTGACAATCAAGGCCGCATCAGTGGCTCGGAAGTGAATTGCAGCGCACCAAGCCAAACATCCACCATCCAACTGTTGGTTATCGAATAACGTCGTCATGGAGAATCGCCGATGATTCACAAAACATCATTTCAATTTGTTTGTGCTCTGGTTATCGTGATCGCCGTCGTCGGCTGCGGCACATCGCCAACGCCGGCGCCGACCAAGGCCGCAGCCACCGAAGCTCCGAAGGTGATTACGGTGGTTATTACGCAAACCCCGTTGCCTCGGACCGCGACGCCTGCCCAGCCCTCCATCACTCCCATCCCGACTCTGGTGCTAACTGCTACGGTGCCGGTAGCCACCCCCATCGTCAAGGCCACCACGGCAAGCACGCCGAGGCCGGCCGCGAGCAGGACGCCGACCCGGCCCGCCGCGACCGCTATGCCGACGGCGATTCCGCTCAAGTATGCCGCGCCCAGATTGATCGGCCCGGTGTTCGATGTAGACAGTGGGCGCCGGGACGAGCGGCACTATCCCGCCGATGTGCTCAAGTTCGAGTGGCAATCCGTCGGGACGCTGGGCGAGGGTGAGTGCTATCTCGTGCATGTCGAGATGATTCCGGGACAGGGCGATTCGTTCCTGCAATGCGATCCGCGGCTGGCGACCCAGGTTGGGGCCGGCGCCATGGCGAGTTTCACGCTCAACAAGCCCACCCAAGTGGGGCCGAACTATAGTGCGCTGATCCCAACCCAGGTCGGAGACACCACCGTTCACTGGTACGTCCAAGTGGTCAAAGACCTTGGGAAAGGGCCCGGGGCCTCCGCGCCAGATGGCGTGCGCCATACGGTCGCCCCGCTCAGCCCCAAGAGCAGCACTTTTCAGTTCCCGCTTAAAGGTCAGTAATCGAGGTTCATTTTGGCGACTACACGCGCTATTCTCCGACGCATCAAAAGCGTCCGCAATATCTCGCAGGTGACACGCGCCATGGAAATGGTGGCGGCGTCCAAAATGCGCCGCGCGCAAAATGCGACGCTCGCCAGCCGCGCCTACGCGGAAAAATCGTGGCAAGTGCTGACGACCCTCGCCGCGCAGCCCGGCAGCGGCAAGTTGCTGCATCCCTTGCTGGAAGAGCGCGCCGAGATCAAACAAGTCGCGCTCGTCTTGATCACGGGCGACCGCGGTTTGTGCGGCGCGTATAACGTGAACGTCATCCGCAAGGGCCTCGAGTTCATGCGCCAGCACCAGGGCACTAAACTCGTCACTATTGGGCGGCGCGGGCGCGATATCGCCAACCGCTTGGGCAAGCCGATCATTGCCGAATTCACGGGCTTGAGCGAGCGTCCAACCATACTCGACGTCGGGCCCATCGCCAACATCGTCATCGAAGAGTTTACGGCAGGGCGCGCCGATCAGGTTTACGTCGCGTACACCGATTTCAAAAACGTCTTGACCCAGATTCCGACGATCAAGCAACTCTTGCCGATTCGCCCCTCCGGGCCGCCGCCCGAGGACGTGCAGGCTAAGGGCCTAGAGGCGGTCTATCTGTACGAGCCGGACCCGGAGACGATTCTAGCTTCGGTGCTGCCGCGTTTCACCGAGCTGCAAATTTACCAGGCGCTGCTCGAATCCGTCGCGAGCGAATGGGCCGCGCGGATGGTCGCGATGCGGAGCGCGACGGACAACGCTCAAGAACTCATTCAAGACCTCACGCTGGCGATGAACAAAGCGCGCCAGGCCAGCATCACCAAAGAAATGCTCGACATCGCCGGCGGCGCGGAAGCGCAGCGCAAGGCGCAAGCATAATAAAACGTAAAACGTAAAACGTAAATTACGTCTTACGTATTACGTTTTAGGAGGCAGAATGGCTAAAGGCACCAAAGGTCTCGTCATGCAAGTTACCGGTCCGGTGGTGGATGTGGAATTCCCGCCGGAACAATTACCCGAAATCTATAACGCCTTGGAAATTCAACGTGACGGCGAGGACAATAAGCTGGTCCTTGAGGTTCAACAACAGCTCGGCAACAACTGGGTCCGCAGCGTCGCGATGGATACGACCGACGGTCTGCGCCGCGGGATGACTGTGGTGGACACGGGCCAGCCCATCGCCGTGCCGGTGGGGCCTGCGACCTTGGGTCGCATCTTCAACGTCGTCGGCAAAGCGATTGACCAAAAGGGCCCGGTAGATGCCAAGACCTTTTATCCGATTCATCGCGCCGCGCCGCCGTTCGAAGAGCAGGTCACCACGCCGGAATTCTTCGAAACCGGCATGAAGGTCATTGACTTGGTCGCGCCGTTCATCAAAGGCGGCAAGATCGGCGTGTTTGGCGGCGCGGGCGTGGGCAAGACGACCATCATTCAGGAACTCATCCGCACGGTCGCGACCGAACACGGTGGTTATTCCGTGTTCTGCGGCGTGGGCGAGCGCTCGCGCGAGGGCAACGACCTGTACCTCGAAATGAAAGAGTCGGGCGTCATTGACAAGACCGTGATGGTTTTTGGTCAGATGAACGAGCCGCCCGGCGTGCGCTTGCGCGTCGGCCTGAGCGGTCTGACGATGGCCGAATATTTCCGCGACGAGGGCCGCGACGTTCTCTTGTTCATTGATAACATTTTCCGCTTTGTCATGAGCGGTTCCGAAGTGTCCGCGCTGCTGGGTCGCATGCCAAGCGCCGTGGCGCGGCTCGATCACGTCCATGCAAGCCATCTACGTGCCCGCCGACGATTACACCGACCCCGCGCCGGTCGCGACCTTTGCCCACCTCGATGCGACGATTTCGCTCGACCGCGGCATTTTCGAAAAAGCCATCTTCCCCGCCGTTGACCCGCTCGCTTCGACCTCGCGCATTCTCGATCCGCGCGTGGTCGGCAAGGAACACTACGATACCGCGCGCGGCGTGCAGCGCGTGCTGCAGCGCTACAAGGACCTGCAGGACATTATCGCGATCCTCGGCATCGAAGAGTTGAGCGAGGACGACAAGTTGACCGTCAACCGCGCGCGCAAGATCGAGAAATTCCTCTCCCAGCCGATGCGCGTGGCCGAAGTGTTCACCGGTCGCCCCGGCGTCTACTGCCCGATCAAGGATACCGTCCGCGGTTTCAAGATGATTCTCGACGGCGAACTCGACGAGATTCCCGAGCAGTATTTCTACATGAAGGGCACGATCGAAGAAGTGCAGGAGACGTTCCGCAGCGGCAAGCTGTAGTGACAACAATCCATGTTCATCCGCGATCTCATCTGGGATGACGAAAACCTAGAACATATTGCTGCCCACGGCGTCGAGTCCGATGAGGTCGAAGATGTCTGTTTCGGCAATAACAGGATCGAACGCGCGGGCAAAGGTAAACACGGCGTTCTAGGAAGAACCAGCGAGGGGCGGCTCCTCTTCATAGTAGTCGCGCATAGAGGACATGGGCTCTTCCGCGTGATTACCGCCCGCGATATGAACACATCGGAACAACGCAGATACGTCAGGTTGAAATGAACAAGAGAAAGAGATTGAAGAGGATCCCAAAATTCTCGACCGAACAAGAAGAAATTGAGTTCTGGGACACCCATGATTCAACTGAGTATATTGATTGGGACAAGGCGGCACGTTTGCGACCCCACCCATCCGTAAAAAGCCCGCGTGACCTTAGCCCACGCTGCCCTAAAGACGGCAAGGTCTTGCTGTCTCGGTGGGTTGACTATGACATTGCAGATGGTGAGGCCACATTACACGGCGTTCGCGAGCTGTATTGTCAGCGCGGGCACTATAAGCGATTGGCTCGCGAAAGCGAGCAACGCGTCAAGGCCGTAGAGTCGTTTCTCAGGCGCATTGAAAACCAGCAAGTCGCCGCATAACCCCGGGGAAGACTGAAAATGCCAAAGATCCAACTCGATATCGTAACCGCAGAACGCCAGCTCGTCAGCGAGCAGGTGGATTATATCAGCGCGCCGGGCATTGACGGCGTGCTGGGTATTCTGCCGCGCCACGCGCCCCTGCTCACCGCGCTCACGCCCGGCGAACTGCACTATACCAAGGACGGTACGGTATACGATTTTGCCATTGGCGGCGGTTTTATGGAAGTCCGCCCCGACCATGTGACCGTTTTGGCCGACAGCGCCGAGCATGTGGAAGAGATTGACGAACAGCGCGCCGAGCAAGCACGCGAGCGCGCCCAGCGCTTGCTCAAAGAAAAGCCGCGCACCGACCCGGAGGCCGCGCTCATCGAACAGTCGTTGCGCCGCGCCGAGTTGCGCCTCAAACTGGCGCGCCGGCGGCGCGATCATCGCCGCCCCGGAACGGGAGAAGGTTAAGAGAGCGGATGTTTGTCCGAAGCATCGGGATTGATCTCGGCACCGTCAACGTTTTGGTCTGCGTGGGCGGGCGCATCGTCTTGCAGGAACCATCGCTGGTCGCGCTCTCGCTGGCGGACTCGCATATTGTCGCGCTGGGCGAGGAAGCCAAGGCCATGCTGGGGCGCACGCCGGAAGCGATTGAAGTCATGCGCCCGATGCGGGACGGAGTCATCGCCGATTATATGGTCACCGAGGCGATGCTCCGTTATTTTATCACCAAGGTCTGCGGGCGCTTTCAGATGATGTTCGGGATGAAACCCGACATCTCCATCAGCGTCCCCGTCGGCGTGACGAGCGTCGAAGAGCGCGCGGTCCACGATGCCGCGATCGCCGCGGGAGGCCGCACCGCGCATCTGGTGCCCGAACCGTTCGCCGCCGCGCTTGGCGCCGGTCTGCCGATCCATACGCCGACCGGCAACATGGTGGTGGACATCGGTGGCGGCGCGAGCGAAGCCGCGGTCGTCTCGATGAATGGCATGGTCGTCTCCAGTTCGGTGCGCGTCGCGGGCTTGAAACTCGACGAGGCGATCACGACGTACATTCGCAAGAAATACAATCTGATGATCGGCGAGCAGACGGCGGAGGACATCAAAATTCAGGTCGGCAGCGCGCTACCGATGGAAGAGGAAATGCTGCTCGAAGTGCGCGGGCGTGATCAAGTGGCGGGCTTGCCGCGGACTATTCGGGTGACCTCGGGCGAGATCACGGACTCGATTTCCGAGCCGCTCCAAGCCATCTCGAGCGTCGTCCGCTCAGTGCTTGAAAAGACGCCGCCGGAACTCGCGTCCGACATTATTGATCGCGGGATGGTGCTCGTAGGCGGCGGCGCGCTCCTGCGTAACCTCGACCGGTACCTGACCAAAGAAACCGGCGTCCCCTGCTACGTCGCGGACAACCCCATGGCCTGCACCGCCCTCGGCGCGGGCAAGGCGCTTGAGCAACTCGAGATGATTCGTCGAAGCATGCCGCAAATATAAGTTGAAAGTGGCAAGTGCAACGTGCGAAGTTAGGTCAAAGTAAAGTGCGAAGTTGGGTGTCGGTAATTCATTCCCTACTTCGCACTTTAAATTTCTCACTTCGCACTTAGAGATAGTACGTCATGCTTTGTAGGCCCACCACGGGGTCAATGTAGTAGACTTTGACTTTGGGGGGCAGACTCAGCGTAATGGGCGCATAATTCAGGACCGCGCGAATCCCCAGTTCGACCAGTTGGCCGGCCACCGCTTGCGCCACGTCGGCGGGAACCGCCAGCATCGCGATTTGGATTTTCCTTTCGTGCAGCACGCTCGGCAGTTCGTCCATGCTCTGGACGGTCAAGTCGCCAAGGCGCGCGCCGATCTTTTCCGGCGCGTTATCGAACGCCGCGGCGATCCGAAAGTTCTGCGCGCCAAATCCCCGATAGTTCGCCAGCGCGTGCCCCAAATCGCCGGCGCCGATCAGCGCCATTTCCCACGTGCGGTCAATCTTGAGAATTTGGCGCAGCTGCTTTTGCAGATAGGCAATGTTGTAACCGGTGCCCTGCTTGCCAAATTCCCCAAAGTACGAGAGGTCCTTGCGGATTTGGGCCGAGGAAAATCCCAAGCGCTCGGCCAATTCCTGAGAAGCCGTAATCGTCTTGCCCTCCAGCTCGAGAAAAGTCAACATGCGGAGATACAGGGGCAGACGGCCGATCACAATCGCGGGAACAGAATTCTGAGGCATACTTCTCTCCTGGAGCGCTTGTGCGATCAACTAGGGCGATTATAGCACACAAAGCCAATTTGTGACAATTGTATCGAATCCCGATGATTTTGCGCCCTTGCCAAACACTTGTTTTGACCAGAAAAGGACTATTGCGTGCTATTCTGCCGATGAAGATGTTTCAGAAGACGCGCCAGCGCTTGACCACTCTTTGGTTCAATTTCGGATTGACCACGCGGATGACGGTCATCGTCGTCGTCGGCTCCATCGCGCTCCTCGCCCTATTCACCTATCTCGGAACTGCCGCTCTGGACGACAGCACCCAACGGAGCTTGCGCGGGCGCGTGATCTTGGCGCAAGCGATCGCGCAGCATCTTGACTATGTCATCGCCCACATCGGCGACGAGCTGGTCGAGATTTCGGCTCAAGAGCTTTGGACCGCTCCCACCGCGAATTCCGCCGCGCTCGAACGCGCGTATCGCCGGCTCGATTGCTGCGCGACGCGCGTTTTCCTTCTCGACGCGAGCGGGCGCGCCCTCGCCGCGTATCCGCCAATCACCGCGACCGTCTCTTTCGATCAGTTCGCCGTTGTCGCCGCCGCGCGCGATGGGCAGCCGTTTGGAATTTCCCGCTACAGCCGTCCCGTGGGCGCGCTGGGGGCCATGACGATTGCCGTTTCGCCGACGCGTGACGAGAGCGGTGAAGTCGTCGGCGCGCTGGCCGCGCAGATTGATATGGGCAAACCCAGTATCGCCCCATTCCGTCAGCCCATCGGCGTTGGCGAAACCGGCTATATGGATCTGGTGGATTTTAACGGCTCGATCCTCGCCAGTACGCGGCGCGAACGTGTCGGACTGGCGGGCGATCACGGCGAGACGCTGGCGGGCGCGATCCGCGACCACCGCCAAGTCGTCTCGGCCTGCCACAACTGCCACATCGCCGAGTCGCAGATCCCGGAACGAGAAGTGCTCGCGATCGCGCCGCTGGCGAACGCGCAGTGGGGCGTGACGATCCGCCAAAGCGAAGACGAAGTGTTCGCCATGACGCGCCAACTGCAGACGCGCATCTTTGCGTTGATGGCGATCATGCTGGCGGGCGCGCTGGTCTTGGTCTACCTGACGACACGGAGCGTGATCGCGCCCGTCCAGTCGCTCACGAACGCGACCGAACGAATCGCGACTGGCGATTTGCAGACGCCGATTCTCGCCTTGGGGCGCGACGAGATCAGTACGTTGGCGCGTTCGTTCGACGCAATGCGGGTCCAATTACGCGATTCGATTGAAGAGATCCAAAAGTGGAATCGCGAGTTGGAGACGCGGGTTCAGGACGGCACGGCGGCGTGCCGCACGGCGTTGCAGGAAAACACGCGGCTGTACGGCGAACTGCAGCAGCGCGAGCAACTGCGCCGCGAACTGCTCCACCGCTTGATCGGCGCGCAGGAAGAGGAGCGCAAGCGCATTTCGCGCGAGCTGCACGACGAAACGTGCCAGATCCTCACCGGCTTGGAGTACGCGCTCGACAATGCCGCCGAGCTGGCCGCGCTCGCCGAAATCACGCCGCAGTTGGAACAGATGCGCGCAATGACCGAGACTGCGGTCGAGGGCGTGCATCGCCTGATTCTCGATCTGCGCCCGGACATCCTCGACAACCTGGGCTTGATTCCCGCGCTGCGCTGGTTTGCCGAGGCGCGCTTGAGCGGTTCGGGCATCGAGGTTCGAACTCGCGAGATCGGCGAGCTGTCGCGCCTGCCCGCGGTCGTGGAAACCGCGCTGTTTCGCGTCGTGCAGGAAGCCATTAACAACATTGCGCGCCATTCCGGCGCGCGAAACGCCGAGGTCGTTTTCACGTCAGCCGATCAGCAGATCGAGATTCGGATCGCGGACGATGGGTGCGGCTTTGACCCGACCCGTCTGGCCGGCGCGCCGGATGGCAAACGCGGCTTGGGATTGATGGGTATGCAAGAGCGCATGAGCGTCATCGGCGGCGAGTTCCAGTTATGCTCCGCGCCCGGCAAAGGCACGGTCATTCGCTTGACCGCGCCGATTCAACAAGGTGAGAATGAACAGGTCTAGCGCGATTCGAGTCTTGGTGGTGGACGACCACGCGGTGGTGCGCGAAGGAATTTGCTCGCTCCTCGCCCGGCGCAAGGACATCGAGGTCGTGGGTCAGGCCGCGGACGGCCAGCAAGCCGTCGCCCGGGTTTCTCTGCTGCGGCCCGACGTCGTGCTGATGGATATCGCGATGCCGGGGATGAATGGCTTGGAGGCCACGCAGAAAATCCACGCGGTTTTTCCTGCCACGCGTATCTTGGTTTTGACGCAATACGAGAGCAAGGAATACATCCTGCCGCTGTTGCGTGCCGGCGCAGCGGGGTATATTCTCAAGCGCGCCCGCGCCAAAGAGTTGGTGGACGCGATCCGCGCGGTCCATTCCGAAGGCGCTTACCTGCCGTCGAAAGTGATCCACACCCTCGTGGACGCGATCAACGAGGCGGCGAGCGGGCAGACGTTGGAACAATCCGTGCTGACCGAACGCGAAAAGCAGATCGTGCAACTCGTCGCCGAAGGAATGAGCAGCCGCGAGATCGGCGAGCAGTTGACCATCAGCGTGAAAACCGTAGACACGCACCGCGCGAACATCATGGAAAAGGTCGGCGCGCACAGCGTAGCGGAATTGATCAAGTATGCGATTCGGGAAGGGATTGTGAGCGCGTAGCGATAGAGATTAGAGATTGGAGATTGGAGATTGGAGATTGATTGGGGCGACCCTTGTGGTCGCCCTTTCTTTTTGCCTACAGTAACTCTGTAACGCGGAATACAGGAACTTACCGATGGAAAAACGGCGCCGCCTGCAGTAGACTGCATCTGGCGCGCATTACGCCGCGCCCGGGAGGTTGCCAATGACGTTAGCCACAACGGACCCCAGCCCTTCAATGACCGACGCGTTCTACGCCAGCGTACAGCAAGCGCCGAACGGCGAACGAATTCGCGCGTGCTTGCAGTGCGGGATGTGCAGCGGCGTGTGTCCGTTCGGCTATCTGATGGACTATACGCCCAGCCGCATTATCGCCGCGCTGCGCTCTGGCATCTTTGACGACGTGATGCGAAATGACTCGGTCTGGATGTGCATCGCGTGTTATGCGTGTACGCAAGTGTGTCCGTCCGGAATTCCGCTAACCGAGCGGCTGATGGCCCGCGCCAAAGAAGAGTTGCTCTTCGCGGGCAGCGCGCCGTCGGAACTGCAGATCGCGTTGGAGAATTCACAGCGGTACGGCAACGCGCTCGGGCAGTCGCCGCGCAAACGCGCGGACTGGGCGAAAGGGCTGACTCCGCCCGTGCCCGTCCTGGGCAAGGACAAGAAGCAGACCCAGGCGCTGTGGTTCGTCGGCGATTACGCGTCGTTCCATCCGCGCGTCCAGGCGGCGAGCCGCGCCTTTGCGCGCATCCTGCACGCGCTGAAGGTGGAATTTGCGATTCTGGGGGTGGACGAACACAGCGATGGCGATTCGCAGCGCCTCGCGGGCGAGCGGGTGCTGTTCGAAGCGCTTGCCAAGAAGAACGGCGCGGCGTTCCGCAAGTACCAGTTCGCCGAAATCATCACGACCGACCCTCACACGTACAACGCGCTCAAGAACGTTTACCCCTTACTCGGCGTCGCGTATCCCGTGCGCCACTATACGCAATTCCTCGTCGAAAAACTCGACCTGCTCAAGCCGCTGCTCAAGACCGCGCTCAGCGCCAAGGTCGCCTTCCACGACCCGTGCTATCTCGGACGCGCCAACGGCGTGTACGACGAGCCGCGCGCTTTGCTGACCGCCATTCCCGGCGTCGAGTTGGTCGAGATGGAGCACAACCGCAAGACGAGCTTGTGCTGCGGCGGCGGAGGCGGCGGAATGTGGCTGGAAACGTTCCTATGGGAAAAAGCGCACACGCGCACGAGCGAATGGCGCGTGCGGGAAGCCATTGAGACGGGAGCGAACATACTCGCGGTCGCGTGTCCCTACGAACCGCCCCGCTTTGAGGACGCGACCAAAACGATCAAAGAAGCGGCGGGATTGCGCGTAAGAGACGTCGCGGAATTGTTGGCGGAAAGCATGGGGGTTTGAATGAATATCGTCGTTCCCATCAAATTCGTGCCGGACCTCGTCGAGGAGTTGGTGGTTGATGCCAGCGGCCGCGCGCTCGATCCCAGTTGTGTGCGTCTGCAGATCAACGAGTTCGACGATCACGCGGTCGAGCAAGCGAGCTTACTCAAAGAACGCGGCGCAGCGCATTTGACGATTGTCGCGCCGGACCTCGAAGGTGTGGACGACGTGCTGTATACCGCGGCCGCCAAAGGCGCAGACCGCCTGATCAAGTTGACCGGCGACTGGGATGGCGTGAGCAATCACGCGCTCGCCCGCGCGCTTGCCAACACGATAGCGACGCTGCGTCCCGATTTGATCCTTACCGGCGTGCAGGCGCACAACGATCTGGACGGCGCGGTGGGCCCGCGGTTGGCTAAACAATTCGGGATGCCTTATGTCGGCTACGTCGCTTGTGTGACACTGACAGATGGATGCGCCAGCATTCGCAAAGAATTTCCCGGCGGGCTGAGCGCGGAGATGCAGGTGACGCTGCCGGCCGTGCTGGGCATTCAAGCGGCAGAACGCGCGCCGCGCTATATCCCGCTCGCCAAAGTGCAAAAGGCAATGAAGCAGGTTCGGATCGAGGAGATTCCGGCGGCTGAATTGGAAGGCGCGTCGCCTCTGGTTCATCTGTCCAAACACCAAACCGGCGCGCGCGCCGAGATGGTCCAGGGCGACGTGGATGCGGTAGCGGATAGGTTGGTGACGATACTCAAAGAGCGGGGAGTCATTTGAGTGTGGGCGTATGGCAGTAGGGGCGGGGAGCAGAGGAGAACCGGAATGGGCAAAGACATCTACGTCCTCATCGAACATCTGCGCGGACAGGTGATGGATATTTCGTATGTCATGCTCGCGGCGGCGCGGCCGATGGCGGCGGCAACCGGCGGTCAGGTCGTCGCGCTGCTGCTCGGTTCGGGCGCGCAGTCGCTCGCGAATGACTTGGCGGCGGATCGCGTGTTGTACATGGATTCGCCCGCGTTCGCGGATTTTACGTCCGAGGCGTACCAGCGCGCGCTTACTGGCGTGCTTCAAACCGGCTCACCGCGCGCGGCGATCTTTGGCGATACCTCGATTGGCGGCGAAGTGGCCGGTTGGCTCGCCGCGCATCTCGGGCTCCCGCTCGTCAGCGCGTGTCGCCGGGTCGAACCGGAAAACGGGTCGCTCAGATTCGTCAGCCAGATTTGCGGCGGGAAAATAATGGCGGAAGGAGTTCTGCCCGAACCGACCGCGTTGGTCACGATGGTACCCGGCGGCTTCAAGCCCGAACAAGGTCGCGCGCCTCAAGCACCGCCGGTCGAAATAATTCCCGCGCCGGCCCTTGGCGATCTGCGGATGACGGTCAAGGGCTATTTCGAACCGGCGGCAGGCGACGTGGACATTGCGAAAGAAAGGGTGCTGGTTTCGGTCGGGCGCGGCATTCAGAACCGCGACAATATTGAATTGGCGGAGGAATTGGCCAAGGCGCTGGGCGGCGTGGTGTGCGGCTCGCGCCCGGTGGTTGACCAAGAGTGGCTGCCGATGACGCGGCTCGTCGGCAAGTCCGGCAAGACCGTCAAGCCGAAACTCTACCTTGCCCTCGGCATCAGCGGCGCGCCCGAACATGTCGAAGCCGTCGCCGACTCGGAAATGATCATCGCGGTCAACTCGGATGCGGATGCGCCGATCTATAACCTCGCGCGCTACGGTGCGCAGGTGGACGTTTTGGAGCTAATGCCAGTGTTGACGGAGAAAGTGCAACAAGCAAAATGACGGTGCAACCATGCCTTACGATTTGTTCAAATCCCTCATCGTCCTCATTGCTCTGCTGGTTTCCGGCGGCGTGTTCGCGTGGCGCGCGTATCGTCTCTTGTGGGTGAACTTACGGCGCGGGCAACCGAGTCCGGGAATCTTCGCCAATTGGGGCGAGCGAATCAAAAGCGTCCTGGTCTACGTCGGCGCGCAGGGGCGATTGTTTCGCGTGCTCGTGCCGGGCACCGCGCATTTCGTCATCTTCTGGGGCTATATGCTCCTGTCGCTCACGATCCTGCAAGCGATCGGCGAAGGATTGTTTGCGTTCGTCGAACCGCACTTTCGGTTGCCGGTCATTGGCGATTGGGGATTGCTGGCGCTGGCGCAGGATGCGTTCGCGCTGGCCGTGATGGTCGCGGTCGCGTACGCATTGTACCTGCGCGTCGTCGTGAACCCGGAACGCTACAAGGGCAGCCACCGGCGTCAAGGCGTGATGGTCTTGTCGTTCATCTTTACGATCATGGCGAGTCTGCTGGTGCTCAACGGCATCAACATCAACCTGCATCGCGACGCGCTGGCGGACTGGCGGCCCATTGCCTTCATGTTCGGGCGTTTGTTTGCCGGTTTGGACGCGGGCGCGCAGCACATCATCGGCGAAATCGCGTACTGGATTCATTTGGGCACGGTGCTCTTCTTCCTGACCGAATTGCCGGAAGGCAAACATTTCCACATTATCACTTCTGTCCCCGCCGTTTTTCTGCGCGATCTCGAACCGCCGGGACGCTTGCCGCCCGCGCCGGAATTTGACGGTCAAGCGGGCGTGGGCGCGATCGAACAATTCCGCTGGCGGCAGATGCTCGATTTCTACACCTGCACGGAATGCGGCCGCTGCCAGGACGTCTGCCCTGGTTACGCCAGCGGCTCGCCCCTGTCGCCCAAGTTGTTGATGATGAACCTCCGCGCGCATTTGGTCGCGCGCGGCGCGTCGCAGCCGCTGGTCGGCGATGGGATTTCGGACGAAATGCTCTGGGCGTGTACGACCTGTTACGCCTGCGATGCCGAGTGCCCGCTGTTCATCCAGCGCGTCACGCCGATTGTGGACCTGCGCCGACGTCTGGTCGCCGAAGAGCGGCTGGACATGCCCTTACAGGAATCGCTGGCCAAGCTCAGCCGTTACGGCAACTCGTTCGGCAAATCGGAGCGCCAGCGCGCGAACTGGGCGCAGCCGTTAGCGCAGAAAATCAAGGACGCGCGGCGCGAGCCAGTCGAGTATTTGTGGTTCGTGGGCGATTACGCTTCGTATAACCCGACGCTGACGGACATTACGCGCAAGACCGCGCTCGTGTTCCAAAAAGCCGGCCTCGATTTCGGCATTCTGTACGAAGGCGAACGCAACGCGGGCAACGACGTGCGCCGGATCGGCGAAGAGGCGCTGTTTCGCGCATTGATGGACAAAAATCGCGCGGCGTTGGACAAGGCCGCGTGCAAGACCATCATCACCACCGACCCCCATTCGTACAACACGCTCAAGAACGAGTATTCACAGAATTCAGAATTCAGAATTCAGACTGCGGAGCGTCCCGAAGGGAATTCAGATTCAAATCTTGTGTTGCACGTCAGCGAGTTACTCGACGCGTTGATTCGCGGCGGCGAACTGAATTTGAGAAACAAACTTACCTACACTGTCACGTATCAAGACCCGTGCTACCTCGGACGCTATAACGGAGTATACGACGCTCCACGGCGTGTCATAGAGGCGACGGGCTGTAGACTGGTCGAAATGCCGGGGCACGGCGACCGCGCGGTGTGCTGCGGCGCGGGCGGCGGGCGCATCTGGATGGAAGAGCGCCAAGTGAAAGAGCGCCCGAGCGAAGCGCGCGTCCGGGAAGCCGCGGCGCTCGACGGCGTCGTCGCGCTTGTCACGGCGTGTCCCAAAGACATGGTCATGTTTCGCGACGCGGTCAAAACGACGGGGTTGGAGGGTAAAGTCGTCGTCCGCGATTTGATCGAGCTTGTAGACGAAGCGATGGCGGCGTGATGAAAAAAAACGGCAATGGCAAAAGCGCGCCCGGGTTTAGTTTTTCGGACCGGAGCGGCTGGCGCCTGCCGATTGCGACGAAACTGATCCTGAGTTTTCTGCTGGTGATCGTCAACATCAGCGTGATCTTTAGCGTCGTCGGAGTCCAGATCATCGGCAATCTCATCGTGACCGAAGCGCAGGATCGAGTGCGCTACGATCTGAACGCCGCACGCGAAATCTATTTCAACAAGCTGAGCCGCATCAACGACATCGTCCGCTTTTCCGCCGATCGCGTCCTGCTGATGAGTCCGCTGCTCAGCGGCGACGTTTCGCTGGCGACCGAAGAACTCGTGAAAATCAGGGAACGCGAGCACCTGGACGTGCTGACGGTCACGGACCACACCGGCAAGGTCCTCTTGCGAACCGGCAACCTCGGCGTGTCCGGCGATCAAAGTGAGGATGAGCTGGCGAGAGCGGTCCTCAGGCGCAAAGAGCCGCTTGGCTCGACGATGATCGTATCGGCCGGCGAACTCGTCAAAGAATCTCCGGCGCTCGCCGAAAAGGCGTACTTTCGATTTGCGGACACGCCCAAGGCGCGCGCCAGAACCGCGACGCAGGAAACGTCGGGCATGATGCTGATGGCAGCAGCGCCCATCTTCGACTTTCGCGAGAACTTGATCGGCGCGGTGTATGGCGGCGTCCTGCTCAATCGCAATTACGAGCTGGTGGACAAGGTCAAGCAAACGGTCTTTCAGGATTTGTTCTACACCGGCAAGGATTTTGGGACCGCCACGATTTTCCAGGACGACGTGCGGATTTCGACCAACGTCAAGAACGAAGATGGCACTCGGGCCATTGGAACGCGGATCGCGGAAGACGTTTACGAGCAGGTCATTGTAAGGGGCGAGCCGTGGCTGGGGCGCGCGTACGTCGTCAACACCTGGCGCATCACGGCTTACGAACCGATCACCGACATTAACAATCAAAGAATCGGAATTCTGTACGTCGGCATCTTGGAGCAAAAGTATCTCGACATTCAACGCGATACGATTTTTGCCTTTTTCGCTATCACGTTGGTGGGCGTGCTGGCTTCGATGGGGCTGGCCTATCTCATTTCGCGCACCATTTCCGAATCGGTGAGCAAACTGGCCTTTGCCTCGCGGCAGATCGCGCGCGGCAATCTGAGCGCCAGCGTCGAGATTGCGTCCAACGACGAATTGCAGGAATTGGCCGAGACCTTTAACTTTATGACGGCGGCGCTGAAAGAACGAGATCGCAAGCTGAAAGAGTTCGCCACGCAAAAGATCATGGAATCCGAACGCTTGGCGCTCGTGGGGCAGCTCGCCGCCAACGTCGCGCACGAACTGAACAACCCGCTGCAAGGCATCGTCGCCTATTCGCACCTGCTCTTGGAAAAGATGCCCGCGGGCGATGCGACGACCAGTTTCGTGGGCAAGATCGTGACGCAGGCGAATCGCTGCACGCAGATCATTCGCGGCTTGCTGGACTTTTCCCGGCAGCGCAAGCCGCAAAAGCAGCCGTCGAATATCAACGTGATCCTGCAAGAGTGCGTGTCTCTAGTCGAGAATCAGGTTTTGTTCCACAATATCCAGACGACCAAGGAATTGTGCCCGGACCTGCCACTCGTCACGATTGATCCGTCGCAGATCCAGCAAGTCTTTATGAACATGCTGATCAATGCCGCCGAAGCGATGGACGGCAGCGGGCATCTCACTCTCGCGACGCAGCGGGACCCATCGGCGAAATACGTCGAAGTGCAATTCTCCGATTCGGGTCATGGGATCAGTGAAAGCGATATGGCCAAGATCTTTGATCCGTTTTTTGCGACCAAAGACGTCGGGCACGGCACCGGCTTGGGGTTGGCGATCAGTTACGGCATCGTCAAAGAGCACAAGGGCGTCATCGCGGTCGAAAGCCAGGTGGGGCAGGGGACAACTTTCGTGGTGCGCTTGCCGGTCAATGGCAAGGGAGAGAGCAGAGATGGTGGAACGTAAACCCACGGTGCTGATCATTGACGACGAAGAGGTCGTTCTCGATTCGTGCACGCAGATCTTGGCGGAGGAGGATTACGAGATCGCGACCGCGGATAACGGCGCGCTGGGCTTGAATCTACTCCACGACTTGCAGCCCGATCTGGTGTTCCTCGACTTGAAAATGCCCGGCTTGTCCGGAATGCAGGTGCTGGAGAAAATCCACGCGGCAGACACGACCATCGTCGCCATCGTCATCACCGGCTACGCCACGATTGATTCGGCCGTGCAGGCGATGAAGCAAGGCGCATTCGATTTTCTGCCCAAGCCCTTTACGCCCGACGAGTTTCGCCGGATCACCCGGCGCGGGCTGGAAAAGCGCAGACTCGTTCTGGAGACGATCGCGCTGCGCCGAGAAAGAGAGATGCTGCGCGAGCAATTCGCCGCCATCGTTTCGCACGAACTGAAATCGCCGCTGAGCGCCGTGCAGCAAAATCTGTTTGCCCTCGCGGCGGAATTGTCGGGGCAGTTGAGCGACGAACAGAAAAATCGTTTGCAGCGCTGCCAGACCCGCGTGGGTGATCTTTTGAACCTCATCCAGACTTGGCTGCGCGTGATCTCGACCGATATGTCCAGGATTCAGGAGAATTTCCAGCCGCTCGCCATAACGGACGTGATCGCGCAGGCCGTCGAGAGCGTCCAATCGCAAGCCGCCCGCAAAGATATTCAGATCCTCACGAGCGGCGCGCCGCCGGCGGCGCAGGTCTGCGGAGATCGCATCACCCTGACCGAGGCGATGGTCAACCTGATCGGCAACGCGATCAAGTATTCACGGATCGGCGGTCCGGTTCAAATCGAAACACAAGAGACGCCAAGCCATATCGTCGTTTCGGTTCGCGATTGCGGCGTCGGCATTGAGAAAGAGGACCTGCCGTTCGTCTTTGAGGATTTCTACGTGGGCAAACGAAGAAGCGAGGACGCGAGTTACGGACTGGGACTAGCCATCACGCGGCGCATCGTAGAAGCGCATGGCGGAAGCATTGCGGCGCAGAGCATCGCCGGCGAGGGCAGCACGTTTGTGATTCGCTTGCCGATTCTGAAATGAAATTGTCGCCATCGTGTCATTGCTTCGGCAAAAAAACGCCTCGCAATGACACATGAGAAGTGGAGGCACCGATGAGCACACTCAAAAAACTGTTGATCATTGACGACGATCCCGATTATGTCGGCGGGATCCAAGCCATTCTGGACAGCGCCGGTTACGACGTGGAAGCGGAATACAATCCCAAGGCGGGCCTGCAGGCGCTCTTGACGAAACGGTACGATCTGCTCCTGCTCGACATCATGATGGGCCGCGGCGCGGAAGGCATCATGCTCGCGCGCAAAATGCGCAAGGAGCCGCGGCTGAAGGATATGCCCGTGTTGATCATCACCGGCATTCGCGAGCAGATCGCGTTTCTCTTTCCCGGCGAGCCGATGCGCCCGCACTTTTTCCCGGTAGACGAGCTCGTCGAGAAACCGGTCGAGCCGCAGGTGCTGCTGGATAAAGTGAGCGCGCTGCTCCAAGCCGCCGAAGCGCGCAAAGTTCGCGCGGCATAAGGGTGATTCATATGCCTGACAGCATACCAGCGGTCGGATCAAAATTGGACGCCGATGAACGCGGACGAGCGCGGATTTTTTCCTATTTGTCCGCGTTCATCCGCGTTCGTCCGCGTCCAATTAGAAGGGAGAATTCGTAGTGAGCGATAGACCCTCTTTTCGCGACGAGATCGTCAACCTCTTGCACTCGGCGCACGGCAACCCACTCACGCATTGCCTGCAGTGCGGCACGTGCGCGGGGACGTGTCCCGTCGCGCCGTTTATGGATCAAACGCCGCGGCGCATCATCGCGATGATCAATCGCGGCCTCAAGGACCAGGTGCTCGCTTGCAACACGTACTGGTACTGCGCGTCGTGTTATCAATGTACCGTTAGATGCCCCAGCGACATTGACATCGCCCAAGTGATGTATGCGCTCAAGCGTTACTCGCTCTGGAAAGGTCAGCACAAGGAAGGACTGATCGGCCCCGCTTTTGCCGAGACGTTCGTCAAGACGATCCTGCGGCTGGGGCGTTCCTACGAACCGGTCCTGGCAACCTCGTACCTTTTCAGTTTCGGCATCCAGGCATTTCTGGACGAAGCGCAGACCGCGACCAGTTTGATGCTCAAGGGCCGCATCCCCGTGCTGCCGCCGCGCATCAAACGACTGGAGAACCTACGCCGGGTCGTGAACCGCATAATCCCGATGGGAGGCGAAACATGAACCAGTACGCCTACTTTCCGGGGTGCTCGCTCGAAAAGATAGGGCTGAGCTATCACATGTCGGCCCTCGAAACCACGCGCCAGCTCGGCATCGAACTGATCGAACTGGAGGATTGGAATTGCTGCGGCGCGACCGCGTACTTTGCCGTGGACGAATTCCTGGCGTATGCGCTCGGCGCGCGCAATCTGGCGATGGCGGAGAAGCAAGGGCTGGATTGCGTCGCCCCGTGCAGCGGCTGTTACAAGAATATGTACTTTGCCAACGCCGATCTCAAGCGCGACGCGGATTTGGCGGAACACATCAACTATGCGCTGCAAGCGGATGACCTCAAGTTCTCGGGCCGCATCGCCGTGCGCCATCTGATGGACGTGTTCGTTCACGACGTTGGATTGGACGAGGTCAAGGCGCGCGTCTCACAGCCGTTGAGCGGGCTGCGCGTGGCGCCGTACTACGGCTGCCAAATCCTGCGGCCGCGCAAAGACCACGAGGATGTGGAAAACCCGCGCTTTTTCGAAGACCTGCTCTCCGCGGCCGGCGCGACTCCGGTGGATTTCCCGCTGCGGCTGCAATGCTGCGGCGGCGCGCTCATCATCACGAGCCGGACCGCGGCGTTGAGCATGGTCCGCAATCTGCTGCAAAGCGCGATCCGGAGCGGCGCGTCCGTCATCGCGACGGCCTGCCCGCTGTGCCAGGTCAATTTGGAATGCTATCAGAAACAAGTCAATCGCGAGTTCGGCACGGAACTGTCCATCCCGGTCCTTTACTTTACTCAAATCCTCGGCTTGGCGATGGGACTTGATCCGGGAAAACTAGGTATCGGCAAAGAACTCGTCTTACCAACTCCAGTGCTAAGTTGCATGAGGGCAGGAGGTGCTCAATGACAGAGAAAATCGGCGTCTATATTTGTCACTGCGGAAGCAACATCGCCGGCGTAGTGGATGTGGCCGCCGTCGCCAGGTGGGCGCAAACCAATCTGCCCGGCGTCGCCATCGCGCAGGATTACAAGTTCATGTGCTCCTCGCTCGGTCAAGAAATGATCGAGAAAGACATTCGAGAACTGGGGCTGACGCGCGTCGTGATCGCGGCGTGCTCGCCGCACCTGCACGAGGCGACGTTCCGCAACGCGTGCAAACGCGCGGGCTTGAATCCGTATCTCATGGAGATGTGCTCCATCCGCGAGCAGGTCTCGTGGGTCACAAAGGACAAAGACGTCGCGACGGAGAAATCCAAGGCGATCATCGCGGGCGCAGTCAAGCGCGTCGCGCAGCACCAGCCGCTCGAGCCGATCTTTGTGGACATCAACCCCAACGTGCTCGTCGTCGGCGGCGGCATTGCGGGCATTCAAGCCGCGCTGGAAATCGCCGATCAAGGGAATCGCGTCTATCTCGTCGAACGCGAGCCGTCCATCGGCGGGCACATGGCGCAGTTCGACAAGACCTTTCCGACGCTCGATTGCGCGGCGTGCATTCTCACGCCCAAGATGTTCACGACAGGCAATCATCCCAACATCACGCTGATGACGTGGAGCCAAGTCGAAAAAGTGGACGGCTTTGTCGGTAATTTCACGGTGCAGATTCGCAAAAAAGCGCGCAAGGTCAACACCGCGCTGTGTACCGGCTGCGGCATCTGCGAGGAAAAGTGCCCCTGGAAAGTGGTGGACGACAAGTTCGAAGCGGGCATGGGCAAACGCAAAGCCATCTACGCGCCGTTCCCGCAAGCCGTGCCTAAATGGCCGGTGATTGACGTCGAGAACTGCGCCTATTTCAAAAAAGGAACGTGCAAAGCGTGCGCCAAATTCTGTCCGACGAATGCGATTGATTTTGAGCAACAGGACGAACTGGTGTCGCTCAACGTCGGCAGCATCATCCTGGCGACCGGCTACGATCTGTTCGACCCCAAACGCGTGCCGCAGTACGGCTACGGTCGCCTGGCGAACGTCATCACGAATCTCGAATTCGAGCGCTTATCCAACACGGCCGGCCCGACCGGCGGCAAGATCGTTTTGCGCGATGGCGTGACCGCGCCCGAGACCGTCGGCATCGTCCATTGCGTGGGCAGCCGCGACGTCAACTACAACGTGGATTGCTCGGCGATCTGCTGCATGCAGAGTCTCAAATTCGCCCATCTCGTCAAAGAAAAGACCGGCGCCAAGGTTTACAACTTTTACATTGACATCCGCACTCCAGGCAAAACCTACGACGAATTCTATCGCCGCATCATGGACGAAGGCGTGAATCTCATTCGCGGCAAAGTGGCGGACGTGACCAACGCGGCGCGCGTGCCGGCGGAAGAGGGCAAACTCATCATTCAGGTCGAGGATACGCTGGTTGGCAAGCAGGTGCGGATCCCCGTGGATATGGTCATCCTCTCCGCGGCGATGGAGCCGCGCGCGGATTCGAAGGAGGTGGCGCAGAGATTCGGCATCTCGTGCAGCGCGAACGGTTGGTTCATCGAACGCCATCCCAAACTCGATCCCGTGGCGACCATGACGGAAGGCGTGTTCATTGCGGGCGTCTGCCAGGGGCCGAAAGATATTCCCGCATCGGTCGCGCAGGGCGCCGCGGCCGCGGCACGCGTGATGGGCTTGATCGGCCGGCGGCAAGTGACGCTCGAGCCGGTCCGCGCTAGCGTGAATCAGGATCAATGTTCGGGCTGTCGAGTCTGCAACAACCTGTGTCCATTCAACGCCATCACGTTCATCGAAGATCGTCAAGTGTCCGAAATCAATCCCGCGCTCTGTCAGGGCTGCGGCACATGCGTCGCCGGATGCCCGGCGGGCGCGATTACCGGCTCGCATTTCAACAACGCGCAGATCATGGCGCAGATCGAAGGGCTGCTGCTGAATTTCAACGGGCACGGCGTAGAAAAGGAAACGGAGTTGGTTACTGCGTGAAACGTAAAACGTAAAACGTAAAACGGTGAGCCAAGTCGAAGGGTTACGTTTTACGTTTTACGCTTTACGTTTTACTCTCGGAGGAAATATGGCTGACAATCACTTTGAACCCACCATCATCGGTTTCACTTGCAATTGGTGCTCGTATCGCGCGGCGGACCTTGCCGGTATGGCGCGGATCAAGTACGCGCCGAACGTGCGCTTTATCCGCCTGATGTGCTCCGGGCGGCTCGATCCGCAGTTCGTATTCAAAGCGCTTGCCGATGGCGCGGACGGCGTGCTCATCACCGGCTGCCATCCCGGCGATTGCCACTATGTCGAACAGAATTACAAGACGCTGCGGCGATTCGCTCTGCTGAAAAGAATGCTGGCCGCGATGGGCGTCGAGGATGGGCGGGTGAAGCTGGTGTGGGCGTCCGCCGCGGAAGGCAACATCCTCGCGGACGAGATCAACCGGATGGTCGAAGAGGTGAGGGCGTTGGGACCGCTGAACTGGAAGAAAAGTAAACAGTCAACAGTGAACTCGCCATCTTCGATGGCGAGTCAACAGCCGGCGGTCGCGGAGGTGGTAGCATGAGTGCTGACGCGAAACCCAAATTCGCAATGTACTGGGCCGCGGCGTGCGGCGGCTGCGAGATCGCGGTGCTGAATACGCACGAGACGATCCTCGACGTGGACGCGAATTTCGATGTGGTATTCTGGCCCGTCGCGATGGACGCGAAATACAAAGACGTGGACGCAATGCCCGACAAGTCAATTACGCTGACCTTGTTCAACGGCGCGATCCGCAATAGCGAGAACGAGCACATTGCGAAGCTGCTGCGGCAGAAATCGCAAATTCTCGTCGCGTTCGGATCGTGCGCGTATCAGGGCGGCATTCCCGGACTGGGCAACCTCGCGACCAAAGAGGAAATCCTCGAGACCGCGTTCAGCACTCTTTCGACCGACAATCACAACGGCGTGCGCCCACAGCCGAATTATCACGTCCCCGAAGGCGAACTCCACATTCCGCAGATGCACGAGACGGTCAAGTCGCTCGATCAGGTTGTGGCGGTGGACTATTACATGCCCGGCTGTCCGCCCGAGAGCGCGCAGATCAACACGGTCGTCGGCTTGGTCATTCAGGCGCTCAAGGGCCAGGCGGCGCTTCCGCCGGCCGGAGCCATCATCGGGGTGACGAACAGCACCGTTTGCGATGAGTGTACGCGCACGCGCCAGGAAAGGACGATCGGCGAATTCAGGCGCATAGCGACCTACCAGCCGAATACGAACGACTGTCTCCTGGAGCAAGGCGTGTTGTGCTGCGGCATCGCGACGCGCGGCGGGTGTAACGCGCGCTGTCCGTCCGCGAACATGCCGTGCATCGGCTGCTACGGCCCGGCGCCCGACGTGGTTGATCAGGGAGCGCGGATGCTGAGCGCGGTCGCATCGGTCATTGACAGCAAGAATCCGCAGGAAATTGACAAGATCGTGAACGGCATCGTGGACCCGGTTGGAACATTCTATCGCTTTGGCTTGCCGGGGTCGCTGTTGCGCGCGAGTAGGAGGCGCCATGCATAACATCACTATTGATCCCATCACCCGTCTCGAGGGGCACGGCAAGATCGAGATTTTCCTTGACGACGCGGGCAACGTCGCCAATACGTACTTTCAAGTTCCCGAACTCCGCGGCTTTGAACGATTCTGCGTCGGGCGCCCGGTCGAAGAGATGCCGACCTTGACGGGGCGCATCTGCGGCGTCTGCCCCGAAGCGCATCACATGGCCGCGGCCAAGGCGTGCGACGCGGTCTATCACGTTGACCCGCCGCCCGCCGCGAAAAAACTGCGCGAGTTGCTGTACTCGGCGTTCTATGTCACCGATCACGCGACGCACTTTTACGCGCTCGGCGGCCCCGATTTTGTGATGGGACCCGATGCGCCGGTCGCGGAGCGGAACATCCTCGGCGTCATTCACAAGGTCGGACTTGAAATCGGCGGCAAGGTGATTCAAGCGCGCAAAGCGGGGCACCACGTCATCGAAATGATCGGCGGTCGCCAGGTGCATCCCTGCACGTCCGTGCCCGGCGGACTGACGCACGGGATTACGGAAGAGCAGAGAGCAGAGATCGAGGGATTAGGAAGATGGGCGGTTGATTTTGCCTTGTTCAGTTTGCAGTTGTTCGGCGACGTGGTCCTCAACAACCAAGCGTACGTGGACCTGATCCTCGGCGACGTCTACACGCACCGCACTTACTATATCGGCATGGTAGACGAAAAGAGTCGCGTGAACTTTTACGACGGACAGGTCAGCGTCGTGGATCCCGACGGCCAGCGCATCGGCAAGTACGCGCCGAACGAATACATGGATTGGATCGCAGAGCGCGCCGAGCCGTGGACCTATCTGAAATTCCCGTATCTGAAAAAGATCGGCTGGAAGGGCTTTGTGGACGGCAAAGCGTCGGGCGTGTATTGCGCGACGCCGCTCTCGCGTTTGAACGCGGCCGACGGCATGGCGACGCCGCGCGCGCAAGCAGAGTACGAGCGCTTTTACGCGACGCTGGGCGGCAAGCCCGTGCATCAACGGCTCGCCACGCATTGGGCGCGCTTGATCGAACTGCTCTACGCGGCAGAACGGTGGGTTGAGCTGGCGACCGATCCCGAGATCACGTCTGACAACTTTCGCGCGCTGCCCACGACCACGCCGACCGAAGGCGTCGGAATCGTCGAAGCGCCGCGCGGCACGCTCACCCATCACTACCGGACCGACGAGCGCGGCGTGCTGACCCAAGTGAACCTGATCGTCGGCACGACGAATAACTATGCGCCCATCAGCATGTCCATCAAAAAGGCCGCGCAGAGTTTCATCAAGCAAGGCGTCGTGGTCAGCGAAGGGATCCTGAACCGCGTCGAGATGGCGTTCCGGGCGTACGATCCCTGCTTTGGCTGCGCGACGCACTCGCTGCCCGGCCAGATGCCGCTCGCGGTAACCGTACGCGACGCGCGCGGACAAATAGTGCGCGTGTTGAAGCAGAATTGCGATTGACTGGAGTGAATATGATTTCACCTGAACTCTTGCGCCACTATCCGTTCTTTGCCGGCTTGACCGACGCGCAGCAGCGCCTAATCGCATCGGTCGCCGAGGAGAAAGATTTCCCCGGCGGCGCAACGATCTTCGAAGAGGGCCAAGCCGCCAACGCGTTTTACTTTCTGCTATCGGGCAGTCTCGATTTGTACTTTAGTATTCGGGGTGGAGAAATACACGTCGGAGGCATCAATCCCGGCGAGCCGTTCAGTATTTCGGCCCTGATCCCGCCGCACATCCTCAGCCACACCGCGCGAACGGCGAGCGCGTGTCGCGCGATTCTCATCAACGCGGCGGCGCTGCGCGCCATGTGCGATGCCGACTGTAAAATGGGGCACGTGGTCATGCGCGGCGTTGCGAGCGCGGCCATGGAACGCTTGCACTTTACGCGCGTGCAATTGGCCGCCGAGCGCGCGTGAGGGCGCGATGCCTTCACGCGGTAAACACCCGATCGAGTATGGGAGTGTGGGGGTATGGGGGGCGCTCCCACACTCCCATACCCCCACACTCATCCTCGGTCTCGGCAACCCGCTGCTCGGCGACGATGGAGTCGGCTGGCGCGTCCTCGAACAACTCAAGAATAAGGTCACGAATTCCGAATTCCGAATTCCGGATTTCGAGTTCGGCTGCCACGCCGGCGGCGGGCTGAGTTTGATGGAGCGCCTCGTCGGCTATGAACGCGCGATACTGATTGACGCGTTGGCAACCGACCACGGCCCCCCCGGAACGGTCCACCATTTTGCTCTCGAAGCGATGACCAATCCGGCCGCCGGTCATCTCTCCTCCTCGCACGATACCACGCTGCAAAACGCGCTGGCCGCTGGTCGCGAACTGGGCGTCGAACTGCCGCGCGAGATCGTGCTCGTCGCGATCGAATCGCCGCGGGTGTGGGATTTCGCGCCAGAACTATCGCCCCGCGTCGCCGACGCCGTGCCGCGCGCGGTAGTAATCGTGCAAGAAATCCTACGCCGGTGGACTACCCCAACCTCCAATCTCCAATCCCTACGGGACGCTTCGCAGTCTCCAATTGACTAATTCCCCCATTTCAGGTATCTTGTCGTTCGTATGCGTGACGAGTCTCTCTTCTTCGACGAAGCAAAAATCTTTGTGCAGGCGGGCAACGGCGGCAACGGTATCGTCAGTTTTCGCCGCGAGAAATTCGTGCCGCGCGGCGGGCCGGACGGCGGGCACGGCGGCCACGGCGGCGACATGGTTCTCGTGGTCAGTCCACGGCTCGATACGCTGCTGAGCTTTCGCAAACGCTCGCATTTCAAAGCCGAAAGCGGCGCGCACGGACAAGGGAAGAACAAACAGGGCAAGAGCGGCGCCGACCTGCTGATTCCCGTGCCCCGCGGCACTGTCGTGCGCGATGCAGCAACCGGCGAATTGCTCGGCGATCTAGTGAACCCGACCGACCGCCTAACTGTCGCGCGCGCGGGGCGCGGCGGACGTGGTAACTCGGCTTTTGCCAGCTCGACCAACCAAGCGCCACGCTGGGCCGAAAAAGGCGAACCGGGTCAAGCGCGCCAGCTAACTCTGGAATTGAAACTGCTGGCCGACGTCGGCATTATCGGTTTGCCGAACGCCGGCAAATCCACTCTGCTCGCCTCGGTCACCGCAGCCAAGCCGAAAATTGCCGATTATCCGTTTACGACTCTCGTCCCCAACTTGGGCGTCGCGCTCGTGGATGATCGCGAGATTGTGCTGGCCGACATCCCGGGCCTCATCGAAGGCGCGCACGCGGGTTCGGGCTTGGGCGACAAATTTCTACGCCACATCGAGCGGACGCGCGTTCTCATCCATCTGCTCGACGGCGCGCTCGAACGCCCGCTGATCGCGTTCGACAAGATCAACGCCGAGTTGAAGCAGTTCGACCCGCGCCTGGCGACCAAGCCGCAAGTCGTTGCCCTCAACAAGATGGACCTGCCGGACGCGCAGGCGCGTTGGCCGCAAGTGCAAAGAGCGATGGCGAAACGCGAGATTTCCGCGTTCGCGATTTCCGCCGCCACGGGCGAGGGGGTTACCGAATTACTGCGCGCGGTCGCCGATCAGTTGGCCGAGATTCCGCGCGAGGCGCCCGTCGTCCAAGAGGAATTGCCGGTGATCCGCCCGACCGACGGGGAAGACGCGTTCGAAGTGTCGCGCGAGCAACATGCCTTTCGCGTGCGCGGCAAAAAAGTCGAGCGCGTGATTGCGATGACGAATTTCGATCAAGTGGAAGCCATCCTGCGCCTGCATCGCGTGTTCAAAGCGATGGGCGTCACGGACGCGCTGGCGCGCGCGGGCGTGCGTGAGGGGGACAAGGTGCGGATCGGCGAGGTGGAGTTGGAATGGCGGGAATGAAGATCGGTGTACTAGGGGGTACGTTCGATCCCCCGCACATCGGCCACCTGGTCATCGCGCAAGAGGCGATGGATTATTTGGGCCTGGAACGGGTGATCTTTGCGCCGGCGCGTCAGCCGCCCCACAAGCTCGATCAGCGCATCACGCCGATTGAAGACCGGCTTGAGATGGTCCGGCTGGCGATCGTCTCACAACCGCGCTTTACGCTCTCGCACGTGGATGTGAATCGCGAGGGACCTACGTACACCGTGCATACGATGCGCCTATTGCGGCAGCAGTGCGGCGACGACAGCGATTTGTACTTTATCATGGGGATGGATTCGCTCGCGAATATTCTGACGTGGCACAAGCCCGAGG
The DNA here is from genome assembly GCA_016208315.1 of Chloroflexota bacterium. Lineage (GTDB taxonomy): Bacteria > Chloroflexota > Anaerolineae > UBA4142 > UBA4142 > JACQYF01. The sequence continues at coordinate 30,758 of JACQYF010000012.1, forward strand.
AACTGATCAAGTTCTGCCGCTTGGCCGTCTTTAACCGGCCCGGGTTCGGCGTTAATCTGGAAATGCTGGAAGAAAAACTGCCCGGCTTGCGCGCAAGCATCGTGATGATCCCCGCCCCTTCGCTCGACATTGCCGCGAGCGATTTGCAGCGCCGCATTCGCGCGGACAAGCCCATCGCGCACCTCGTGCCCGAGGCCGTGGCCGCGTACATCAGCGCGCGCGGGTTGTATCGCGGCAGGAGTATGGAAAGTTAGCAAGTAGGAGGCGAAAATGGAGAATGTATTGACGCAGCATATAGAGGTAACCCCAAACGTCGCTGGCGGTAAGCCCCGTATCGCCGGACACCGCATCACCGTCCAAAACGTCGCTATCTGGCATGAGCGCATGGGGCTAAGCGCGGATGAAATCGCCACGAGGTACGGAATCACCTTGGGCGATGTGTTTGCTGCTTTGGCCTACTACTATGACCATCGCGACGAACTTGACGAGTCCATCCGCGCCGATGATGCCTTTGTCAACGAACTTCGCGGTCGCACACCGTCCAAGATCAAGGAAAAGATCGGTGGCTGACCGCATAAGATTCTACATGGACGAGCACGTGGACGGCGCGGTTACGGAAGGTCTGCGGCGTCGCGGTGTAAACGTTTTGACCGCGCAAGAAGCGCGAATGCATCCAGCCGACGATGACAAGCACCTGGCACTCGCCGTCGAGCAAGACCGTGTTGTCTTTACTCAGGATGCGGATTTCTTGCGTCTACATGCAGCCGGTGTTTCCCATCCTGGCATCGTGTATGCGCCGCAGCATACACCTGTCGGTTACATCATTCGGGGCCTAATGTTGATCCACGATGTCTTGGAGCCGAAAGACATGCTGAATCATGTAGAGTTTCTTTGACTCAGAAATCCGCGACTTCCTCGATCAGCGGCAGCGGGTCAAGCCCCTTGGCCCCAATGCGCGTGCGCGCCAGTTCGTCCACCGGATCGCGCAAGCCGATTTCCCACAACGACCGCAGGAATCCGCCCGCCTCGCTCGATTCATAACACCCCTCGCCGAATTGCGCCAGCAGAAAATTGCTCAATTGCCGCTCGAAAATCCACGCGCGCAGATACCCCGCCACGTAAAAGCCGTCGTCCACATCGTCGAGGTAACGCTGCGGCGGCATCGGCAGATGGAGCGCCTCACCGAGAAGGTCGCGGTACGCGGTCTCCATACCTTCGGGTCCCTCGTCGTGCAGGACCAATTCGTAGCGCAACTTGGCCGCGTACCGCCGAAGGAGCCAGAGCTTGTTAAAAAGCGCAAAGCGCTGATACCGCTCCGCCTCGCGCATCGGCACGCGCAGGGTGTCCACGAGCCAACGCGGTGTGAGCGTAATATGCTCGAAGAGAAACGCGAATGTCTCGCTGATGGCTTCCTCGCCCAGGTAACGAAACTCAAAAGGCAACTCTGCATCAATATGCGAGAAATGCTCCGCGTGGCCCGACTCGTGGAAGAGCGCGCGATAATCATCCTGTCCCCCGATGGGCTTGATGACGAGATAGACCTCGCGGGGAACGCGAACGGGCGCGCAAAACGCGCGCGGCGATTTGAGCGGGCGCGGCTCCGTGTCGAGTTTCAGGCCCGGCGTGGATTCGAGCGCGAGGCCCAACCCGGCCGCCGTCTTTTCGAAAGCCGGCAGCAAACGCGCCGCGGGGAAAAACGCGTCGAACTCGGGCGCGCGCAGGACGTACGCGACATCGCTCGTGTCCGCCTCATCGCGCGGGACGCGCGCCGC
>JACQYF010000028.1:0-39014 GCA_016208315.1 Chloroflexota bacterium
CACCGCGCAGCCCGAACCGGAGACGGTCGGCGAGCTGGCGCGCGGTTGCTTGGAGGGGCTGGCGCTCAAATACCGTTGGGTCATCACCGCGCTCGAATCTCTGACCGGTGTTGCCGTTGAGACGATCCGCATCGTGGGCGGTGGATCACAAAACGCGCTGCTCTGTCAATTGGCCGCCGATGCCACGGGACGACCGGTGGTCGCGGGACCGGTTGAAGCCACGGCGATTGGTAACTTGCTGATGCAAGCCATCGCGACCGGATACATCGCCTCGCTGGCCGAAGGACGCGCGGTGGTCGCGTGTTCGTTTGCGGTCAAAGAGTACGAACAGCACCCCTCGGACGCGTGGGACGCCGCGCACGCGCGATTTTCGAAATGGCTCGCGTGACATTGTACGGAGGACTGCGTCGTCTCGGCCGCGCGTCCGGGCAAGAAGCGCCGGGGGCAACGGTGCGCGTGGTCTTGAACACGCTCTGCGCGACGAATGTGGAACTGGCTCGAGCGCTGCTCGACGGGAACGGCGATTTGCGCCCGCACGTGCGCGTCCTGGTCAATGGACGCGATATCGAACTGATGCGCCGGCTCGATACGCCCCTCGACGAATCCGATCAAGTGGCGATTTTCCCGCCGATTGCGGGCGGTGGGCAACAATACGGTAGAGGAATGAAATGAACGGTTGGACAGGCAAGATACTAGAGATTGACTTGAGTGCTGCGACAATCAAAACGTATGCGTTGGACATAGATATGGCGCGTCGCTTTCTGGGGGGACGCGGTTTGGGTGCGCGACTGTTGTGGGACGCGGTGGGTCCTGATGTTGAACCGCTCTCGCCAGACAACGTGCTTATCTTCGCGACGGGCCCCTTGACGGCCACGGGCTATCAAACGAGCAATCGCTTTTCGGTCAGCACCAAAAGCCCGCTGACCGGCACGATACTCGACGCGAACAGCGGCGGCTTTTGGGGCATGCAATTCAAGAAAGCCGGCTACGATGCGCTGATCGTGCGCGGGCGCGCGGCGCGACCGGTCTACATCGAGATCACGCCGGCCGGCGTGACGATCAAGGACGCGCAACATTTGTGGGGCGCGCGCGTCGGCGCGGTGACCGCGGCGCTGGGCCAAAATGACAATCGGCGCAACGTGCTGTGCATTGGACCGGCGGGCGAAAATTTGGGCCGCATGGCGGCGATCATGAACGACGGCCGGCGCAGTCTCGCGCGCGGCGGTCCGGGCGCGGTCATGGGCAGTAAGAACTTGAAGGCGATCGTCGTCGAAGGGAAAGAGCGACCGGGCATTGAGAATCAAGAGCGTTTCAAGTTCCTGCTCTACGAGAGCCGCAAGATGCTGCGCACGAGTCCGCTCACCAGCCAGGCGCTGCCCGAGTTTGGAACGGCAGTCGTGATGAATTTGGTCAACAACATCGGCGCGCTGCCGACGCGGAATTTTCAGCAGAGCCAGTTCGAGGGCGCGGAGGCGATCTCGGGCGAGGCGTTGACGGAGAGATACCTCGTAAAGAATGCCTCGTGCTGGGCGTGTCCCATTGGCTGCACGCGCATCAGCCGCACGGACCACGTGGAGGGCGAAGGGCCCGAGTACGAAACGACGTGGGCCTTTGGCGCGCAGTGCGGGATTGACGATCTGGAAGCGATCGTCGAGGCGAATCACCTGTGCAACGAGGTGGGGCTGGACACGATCTCGACCGGCTCGACCATCGGCTGCGCGATGGAGTTGACCGAGCGCGGCCTCCTCGATTCCGATTTGCGCTTTGGTCGCGCCGATTTGCTCTCGCCGATCATTGAAGCGATTGCCTATCGCCGCGAGCTGGGCGACGATTTGGCGGAAGGCAGTTTGCGCTTGGCGAGCAAGTACCGCGCGCCGGAACTTTCGATGAGCGTCAAAGGATTGGAAATGCCCGCGTATGATCCGCGCGGGATGCAAGGGCAAGGACTGCTCTACGCGACCTCGAATCGCGGCGCGTGCCACATGCGCGGGAATATGCTGGGTTTGGAGGTGCTGGGACTGCCCAAGTTGATTGACCGTTTCCAGGTGCAAGGCAAGTCGTCCTACGTGATCCTGCACCAAAACACGGCCGCGGCGATTGATTCGCTCGTCGTCTGCAAGTTCACGCACATGGCCGTCGCCGAGGAATATTTCGCGCGCGTCCTGAGTGCGGTGAGCGGCATTGAGTTCTCGACGGGCGATCTGGTGCGCGTCGGAGAACGGGTTTGGAACCTCGAACGATTGTACAACCTGCGCGAGGGGTTCACCTGCGCGGACGATTCGCTTCCTGCGCGCTTGCTTCGCGAACCATTGGCGGATGGCCCCAGCAAGGGGTGGGTCAACCAGCTCGAGCCGATGCTGGCAGAATACTATCGCGCGCGGGGTTGGGACGCGCAGGGCGTGCCGGGGCGGGCGAAGTTGAAAGAGATTCAATTGGAGTTGGATAGTTTGACAGTTGAATAGTTGGGTAGTTGAGCCAGCCTACTATCCAACTATTCAACTATTCAACTAGGAAACTAAAATGGACGAACGCATCATTCAGCAATTTCAAGAGATCGGGCGCGATTTGTTCGAGCAAGATTTGGTGAGTTCGCACGGCGGCAATATCAGCGTGCGCCTGGGGGATCGCGTCGTCATCAAGCGGCGCGGGGCGATGCTCGGCCGGCTCAAGCCGCACGACCTGATCGAGACCGGCCTGACCAAGAACGACAGCGGGGTCGCGCTGGCGTCCACCGAGTTACTCGTCCATCGCACGATCTATCTGAACACGCCCGCGCTCGCCGTCATCCACGCGCACCCGCGCACCGCCATCGCCTATTCGCTTTCGCGCGACGAGATCGTGCCGATTGACAACGAAGCGTCGTACTTACTGAAAAAGATCCCGGTTGTCTCCGAAGAAGTCCCGTCGGGGACAAAAGAGATGGCCGATACGCTGGCGAACGCGCTGGCAGCGTACAAGATCGTTGTACTGCGCGGGCACGGGAGTTTTGCCATCGGCCAGACGTTGGACGAGGCGTTTCACTGGACGTCTACGTTGGAAGAAGCGTGCGAGATCGCGCTGAAAGCCAAGCTGATTGACGAGCCGTTTATTGAGTATCGCAAAATGAGCGACGGATATACTCAATGGTAAATCAAGAGACAATTCCATGCGGGTCACGCGGTGGCAACTAGGCTTGGAAACTTGTAAACCGGTACTGCCATGTCTACCGCGGCATGACTGCAAATGTCTTCAAAAAAGCTACGACGACCTGCGGATCGAAATGGGTACCGGAGAGTGATCGGATGTGCTCGCGGACTTGAACCTCCGGCCACGCCGAACGGTACGGGCGGTCAGAGCGGAGTGCATCCCACACATCTACGACAGCGAAGATGCGCGCGGCGAGTGGGATTTGCTCGCCTTTCAGTTCGCGCGGGTAGCCCGTCCCATCCCATTTTTCGTGATGGCCGTAGGGGATGTCAATCGCCGAACGCAAGTAGCGGATGGGCGCGAGCATTTGATACGCAAAGACGGGGTGTTGCTTCATCACCACCCATTCCTCGTCGGTCAGCGGACCTGGCTTGAGCAAGATATTATCGGGAATACCCATCTTGCCGATGTCGTGCAAGAGCGCACCCCACCGCACCTGGATCAATTCGTCCTCACTCAGCCCGAGGGCGCGCGCGAGTCTTACCGTCGTGTCCGTCACCCGCTGCGTGTGCCCTTCCGTCTCTTTGTCGCGTAAATCCAGCGCGCGGGACCACCCTTCAATCGTGGCATCGTAGGCCAAGGCCAGTTCGGCGTTCGAGCGTTGCATATTACTAAACAGCATCGCATTGTCAATCGCGATGGCGCACTGGCCCGCGAGCGTGTTCAGGAAATCAAGCCATTCACCATCGGGTTCGAGCGGGGCCCGGTGAAAGACTTGGAGCACCCCTTCCACCTCGCCTTGCGCGATCAGGGGTACTCCGTAGTAGCACACGAAATCTTCCTTGCTCGACCCTCTGGCCGAACCCCAGTTTCCCGGCTCCTCGTTCAGATTGGGAATATGAATGATGCGGCGTTCTAAGGCCGCACGACCGGCGTAGCCCTCGCCCAGGCGCAGTTGCAGGTTCTCCTCGCTTGGGGAGTGAAAACCACACCCCGCGACATGGGTGAGCCGCTGCGAATTCGCATGGTACACCAGCACATTCGCCGCATCCACACCCAACTGCGCCAGGACGTGCGTGAGCAGCGTTTCCAGATTAGCGCGCAGATCGAAACTGGACGTGATCGCCCGGTCAATTTCACTCAGCGCCGCCAGATGCCGCAGGCGCCGCTCGGTCTGTTCGTGCAGTTGGGTGCGTTGAATCGCATTGCCCGCGATCTCGCTCAGGATGGTCAAGAGATGCACCTCACCCGCTGTCAATTCGCGGGGCAACGCGACATTGACATCCAAAGTTCCAATCACCGTATCGCCCGCGCGAAGGGGGACGGCGGCCCCGCCGATCCCTGGCGGGATGCGCCGCCGCACCACGTCCGGCAATCGCGGATCAAGACCGTATTCCTTGGACCGGTAGGGCTGGCTGGTCGCAAAGGCGTAACCGGAAATTCCTTCCCCGGGCTTCTCCGGCGGCGGGCAAGGCGCACTGGCTTCAGTGTTCCAACCGCGGGACACGGCCAACCGCAAGTGATCCTTAACAGGGTCAAACAACCAGATACTGCCGGCGGTCGCATGCACCACGGTGAGCGTGGCTTCCAGGACCACCGGGAGCATTTGCTCCAGCGTCTGCGCGGCGCGCATCGCCGTGGATAACTGATGGACCGCTTCGAGTTCCGCGAGGCGGCGTTTGATTTCCGCTTCGGCCTGCTTGCGCTCGGTAATGTCGCGCGAAATGCCACTGAGCCGAATGCCCTTGGTCGTGCGAATGGGGAACAAGCTCTGTTCCGCCACCCGGAGCGTGCCGTCGCGCCGCACAAATTCGGCTTCGACGACCCTGTTCACCATGGGCGATGTCCCTGTGCGCAGGGCTTGAGCAAACGTCGCCTTGAGCCGCGCGTACATGGCCGGGTTCTTGCGCGCGGGCGACACGAGTTGGTACTGTACATCCCACACCGGCTGGCCCACGACCGCTTCCCATCCCAGTCCCGTGATCTGCTCGGCGCCGCGATTCCATTCGACGATCGTTCCTTCTTCGTCCGTCATGAGAATCCAGTCGGACGTATGCTCGACAAAACTGCGGAAGCGGGCTTCACTTTCACGGAGCCGTTCCTCGGCGAGTTTGCGCTCGGTGATATCGCGTTGGATCGCCAGGAACCCGATGATCTCGCCGTGCTCGTCGAGAATCGGATTGCTGGTGCTCTCGATGTTCAAGAGGCGACCATCTTTGGTCTTGTTGATCAGTTCGCCCGCGACGATCTGTTTCGCGAGGATCGTCTGCCAGAAAGCCGCGTATGCCTCGGGCGGCAGTACACCCGATTTGAGTAGGCGCGGCGTTTGGCCCAAGGTCTCTGGCTTGGCATAGCCGTAGATTTTCTCGAAGGCGGGGTTCACGTAGACGATCGAGCCATCGGGTTCCGTGAGGAAGATCGCCTCGCCGGACCGCTCGATGCCCAAACCAAATTTCAGGCGATCCAATTCGGTTCGCTTGCGCTGCGTCACGTCGCGCGAAATTCCCATAACGATTTCCGGTTCCCCGGCGCCATCCCGCAGCGGGACGAGCTTGGTATCCAGCCAGACGTCTCGGCCGTTGATCGTGACCTTGGCTTCCGATTGGATGGGCTGCTTCGTTTCGAGCACCTCGCGAATGTGCTGGACAAACCCCGAGGCGGCCGCGGGTGGGAAGAGTTCGTTCAGCGTCTTGCCGACGACCTCTTCGGGCGGACAACCCACCAACTGCGCGGCGGAACCATTGCCGTAAAGCACGCAGCCGTACCCATTCACAATGAAAATCGCATCCGGCGCGTGCTCGGCCAGCGTGCGATACCGCGATTCGCTCTCGCAGAGCGCATCCTCGGCGCGCTGTCGCTCGATCAGTTCCAATTGCAGCCGCTCGTTCGCGAGTCGCAGTTCGGCGGTGCGCTGGGCCAAACCGTCCAGCGTTTGCCGCAGTTGTTGCGTCATCGTGTTAAAGGTCATCGCCAGTGTGCCGATCTCGTCCCGGGCTTGCACCGGCGCCTGCGTCGTCAAGTCGCCGGCCCCCACCTTCTCAGCCACCGCGGTCAACCGAAGGATCGGAGCGGTCAGCACGCGGGTCCCGCGGTGGACGATCAAGACCACCAGAAGCGTTGTGAGCGCGGCGATGAGGAAGGCATTGCGCGTTTGTTGGGCCACGGGCGCCAAAAACACATCCTCATGTTGAGCAAACGCGACCAGCCATGGCTCTGTGGCCAGATGCGCCACGGCCATGGCTTCGGAGGTGCCCCCCGACGTATGCACTTCGCCCCGGAAAAAGGGTTGGGCGGCAGCATTCGTAAGCCCCTGCTCAAACGCCGGCAGGTGAGTGGCAAGTTGATCCACGGGTCGCCGCGGCAAGCGGTGAGTGGCTTGCAGTTTGCTGATTTGATCCGGGTCGAGCGGCACGACCGTTTGAAAACTCAAATCCGGCTGGGAACCATCCGCCAGCCGCAGGTGGTTCTCGTCGAGCAAGACGGCAAACGATTCTCGACCGGCGAGACCACTCATACTCACGATCCGTTGCTGGAGGACGGCGGCGTTGTAGCCGACGCGCAACACACCCACGATTTTTCCATGCGCGTCGCGGATCGGTGCGCTGAAATGCAGCGCGGGCGGATCGCCGCGCTCCGAAAACTCGACGGGTGAGACGTAGGGTAAACCGGTCGCCAGAGGTCTTTGAAAATATTCGTGTTGGGATTCGTCGGCGCCGACTTTAGAATTGTTGGTGTCGAGTACGTCAATTCCGTCGGCATCCAAAAGCGCATACGACAAGATATACAGTTGATCCCGCCGGCTGAGCGCGCGCAGCGTCGTCGCGATTTCTGCGCTCTCAGCGCCCAATTCGGCGGCAGTCGCTCGCTGTTCCGGAGACAGGTCCAGGAATTTGCCAAAGATCGGCAGTTGGGCTTCGGTGCGCACGGCGTCGAGATTGGCCTGGATAAAGCCATCCAAACTGGCGGCGGTCTGAGCCGCGGCCCCGGCCAGCGACTCATTGGCTGCGTTGACCAACGCCGCGTGCGTCGCCACGTTGGCAATCGCGCCGATGATGCCCAGGGGAATGAGCGTCACGATCAGCGCCGCAACCGTGAGTTGCGTGCGTAGGGAATGTTTCCGAAGCTTTCCCAGGATCAAACGTCCTGGGTCAACAGGCGGGAGTTTGGGTATCCGGTGAGAAACCATGAATGAGGCGATCCTATGTCTGGTAGGGATGCCGTGGCTACTTGAGAAACGACGGGTCAATCAGCTTTTCAAGATCGGGCGCACGACTGAGACTCCCGGTAACGGTCAGGAATCTCACGTACTCGTCGCCCGTATAGTACAGCGAACGGTAATCGGCGCCGCGCGTCATTGCCGCCCGGCTCTCCGCCAACGTGAACACCCGGTCGCCGCCGTCCATCCAAATATCTTCCGGTTTGAGACCGGTGACCTGCGCGACGACGGCCGGGACTTGGTCGCTGTGGGCGTTCATCCAGTCCACCGCCTCGAACCAAGCGGCGACGAACGCGCGAATATCATCGGGGCGCTCGCGCACTACTTGGGCGCTGAACGCAAACACGTTCGGAATCAAGCCAGGCGTCTCAGCGCTGGTAAAGACGACGTGGCCGCCTTTGGCGACAGCCTGTGAGGTAAACGGCTCGAAGGAATGGCCCACGTCAATCTTGGTCGGAAACGCGGCGGGGACCGCTTCGGGGTTGATATTAACGAAGGTCACGTCGTCGGGTGCCAGACCGTTGGCGGCCAACATCTTGCGCACAAACAACTCGCCGTAGGTGCCAAAATGCACGCCGATGCGTTTGCCTTTCATGTCCGCCACCGTCCGAATGGCGTTGATCGCGAACACTTGGTCGCCGCCTTCCGAGCTATCCGTGACCATGATGGCTTTCGAGTCCCGCTTGTCGAGCAGGAGCAGCAGGTCGCCGAGCACCATTTCGCTTCCATCCACCTTGCCCGAGGCATAGTCGGTGTAAGCCGTTGTGTAGGCATCGTACACGACGAGCTTGACCGCGACGCCATGTTTGGCGAACAAGCCCTGCTGTTGGGCGATTGCCAAGGGATAATAGCCCGGCCACACGGTCCAAGATACGGTGAGCGGCGGACGCGTCGCTCTGGGTTGCGTGAGTCCACTGCAAGCCGCCAGCCCCAACGAAATGGCGAGCGCGATCAGCAGGACGAGCCGATAGGTTCTCATCTGATTCTTCATGTCCTTTCTGTCTCGTTATCATCTTCAATGGGTCGAAGATCGCGCTGACGGATGTGACGGGGCTGGGCCGCTTTGTCTTGATACATGCGCTCATCTGCCAGACTGTAGACTTGGGGTAGTTCGGCTCTCTGTTGGGCCGTGGCGACACCCAGGGAGAGACTTAACCGATGTCCACCACCAGAATCGTTGTGCAGGCACAGGTTATGGCGCAGGCGTTGGGCAACGGCCTCGGCCACCGGCGCATCGGTGGCCGGCAGCAGTACGGCAAACTCGTCACCGCCGATGCGTGCGATAATGTCTTGAGCGCGAAAGGACGCAGTGAGGAGCGCGGCGGCTTGTTTGAGGACCTCATCGCCCACGGCATGTCCCAGCCGATCATTCGTGTTTTTCAAGTTATCCACATCGAGCATGATAATGCTCGCCGGGAAATCATTCGCCCGTTGCAGACGGCGCTGCGCCTCCACAAAGTAACCCCGGTTGTAGAGGCCGGTGAGAGAATCGTGCGTACTGACATAGACCAATTGTTGTTCCGCTTGTTTGCGAGCGGTAATGTCGCGGAAGATGCCCCGTGTCGCGACCGGTTGGCCGTGATCGAAGCGGCAGTTGATACTCCCCTCGACGGTGATCTTTTGCCCACCCTTACTCACAAAGCCCGCTTCGATCCGTTCGATTTTCTCTCCCGCCATGAGCCGCCCAAAGACCTGCAGGCAATGATCCTGGCAATCGGGGTCAATGATGTCCACGAGGGAGAGGTGGGCCACCTCGTCCTCGGTGTAGCCGAGCGTTTCGCGCCAGGCGCGGTTTGTGTAAACCAAGCTCCCCGCGGGCGTCACACATTGAATGAGGTCGTTTGCGTTTTCAAACAGATCGCGGTAGCGGTCATCGCTTTCTCGCAGCGCTTGCACGGCCCGCGCATGTTCCGCCTCGCGTTGCTCCAGCGCCCGCGCCATCTCGTCGAACGTGTGCGCGAGTTCGCCGAATTCTCCCCAGCCGTTGACAAGCCCGGTGCGCGTGCTGAGATCGCCAGATGCCCAACGCCGCGCAGTACCCGTGAGCAGTTGGAGCGGGCGACGGACAAACACTTCGCCGCCAAACCATGCCGCCGCCATTGCGATGGCGGTGACGACCCCGAGGACCGCCAGATGGCGGGCGAACGTGTCCTGGATGTCAGCCAGAGCATCGGCTTCAGACACGTCCAGATTCAGATAGAGCGTCGCGTCAGGGTTATCCTGCAGCGGACGGAAGAAAGAGAGATGCGGGGTCCCGTCCGGCGCAAGGCCTTGCGCCGTGCCAGATGGCTGAGAGAGGATCGTTTTCACAATGGGGAGATCGGCCGTTGACTGGCCGACCGCACTTGCGGACTCTGGATAGCGAGCGAGGACGATCCCTTGGCGATCAAAGAGCGTGAGGGTCGAATGCGGAGGGAGGTCGGATTCCATAAGCAGGCGATTGAGCCAGGCCAAGTCCAGGGTCGCCACCACGACCGCTTGCACTTGGCCGGTTTCGTCCAGGACCGGATAGCCAAAACCGACCATGGGTTTCTGGGAAATGGGTCCAACCTCAAAATTGCCGATCGCAAAATCGTGGGTTGTGAGGACCGATTGAAAGTAGCGGGCATCGGCTACGTTCACTGGCTCGGTCATGAGACGAGCGCTGCAAAAGACCTCGCCGTCAAGAGTGCTCACGCGCAGGTTGGCAAAACGCGAATCCGGTGTGAGTAATCGGGACAAAACCGCGTGGCAAGCCCTCGCGTCTCGCTCGCGCACTTGAGGGAGTTGGGCCAAGAGCATCAAAAGCTGACGGGTACTGTGAATCAGTTCGCCTTGTTTGGTGACCGTCAGTTGGAGCGCTCGCTCGGCCTTGTGTTGGATATCGGCGATGGCCTGGCGCCGTTGTTCCAAATCGCCGTACAGTGTCAGCCCAAAGACCGGCAGAATGGCAATGAGAACGAGCAGCATCAGGCGAACGCGCAGAGTTGACCGGAGAGACGCAACCATGGTTTACTTTCAACACCGAAAAGGATGGGAATCGAAGCGGGGCGATGTGGGTTCACGCGGGGATCGTACGGGTCAACATCCCGAAGACTTGCTGGTCAGCAGCAGACAAAGGGCACTAACCCGAACACACACCCCCTTTCCCCCCTCTGCCCGACCTCAAGATAGCATTGAATCGCAGCAATCACAATGACGCAATGGTACTGGGAGCGTTGTCCTGTCAGGCCACTTGTGCGGAGTCGCTACGAGCCGCAGGCTGTGGTCCATGATTTCTGACCAACCCTCGACGAGCAGGCACACTGTACCGCTTATGATGCGTGTCCCTGCTCGCTGATCAAGCTGAGGAATCGCTCCACCACCTGCGGATCAAAATGCTTACCGGCCTCTGATCGCAGGTATTCGCGCACCTTTTCTTCAGACCATGCGGCGCGATAAGGACGATCCGAACGCAGCGCGTCCCATACATCTGCGACCGCAAAGATGCGCGCCGCGAGCGGTATTTCCGCGCCTTTCAATCCACGCGGATAGCCGGTGCCGTCCCACTTTTCGTGATGGCCGTAGGGGATGTCTAGCGCCGGACGAAGGTAAGCGATCGGCGACAGGAGATCAAGCGCATAGGTGGGATGCCGACGCATGATTTCCCATTCCGTATCAGTCAGCGCACCGGGCTTGAGCAGGATGGCGTCCGGAATGCCCATCTTACCGATGTCGTGCAGCAGCGCGCCCCGGCGCACATGCACTAATTCACTTTCGCTTATGCCCATCTCCCGCGCCAAATGCACTGCCACTTCCACCACCCGCTGGGTGTGACCTTCCGTCTCTTTGTCGCGCAGGTCGAGGGCACGCGACCAACCTTCCAAGGTGGTGTCGTAAGCGAGCATCAGTTCGATATTCGAGCGCTGCAGGTCCCCGAACAATGCCGCGCTCTCAATGGCGATGGCCGCCTGCCCCGCCAGAGTTTCCAAAAAGCCAAGCCACTCCCGATCGGGGATCAGTGGGCTGCGATGAAAAACCTCCAAGACTCCTCGTATTATAGATTTGCACGAACGGGGCGTCCCAGAGAAAATGACCCTGCGTTTCAATGGGTCACGTGGGCAGTTCTCTGACTCCATGTTGGCACGTGACTTCTACTCAAAGACTGTTACCCACGCCGAGCGGTCCTTCTCACTCGCAAGCTGTTCCCGTGCGGTCAGGGCTCCGCCTGAGTTCTCATAGCCGACGAGGTTGTTGAACTACTCGGTTCCCTGGGACACCCACCCGCCCGTTGCAACGACACTATCCAACAGGAGGTTTGTATGCCCACCACTCTCTGTGTCGGTGGGGACATCCACCAAGAAACGCTCCAGCTCCGCGCGATTGACAAGACCGATGGGCATGAAGTCGGTCAACGGCTCACCGTCCAAAACAATCGGCCGGGTGCGGAGCAAGCCATTGCCCATCTCGTCCAACTCCTGACCCAGCACGGCTACACGCAGCTGGAATTCGGGTTGGAAGCCACGGGTTTGTTCTGGCTGCCGTTCTACGTCTATCTCCAACACAGTCCCGCCCTCGCGCCGTTTCAGCCCACCTGGGTCTGCTTCAATCCCAAACTGGTCGCCAAGTTCAAGGAGGGCGTCACCCTCAGCGAGACGGAGCAGTCGTTGGGCTGGATCAAAGAGTACGGCTACTCATTGTGAAGGATGAAGACAGAGGAATGAGGAATGAGAATCAAATTCATCCTTCATCCCACTTCCCTCTTCAGGGAACCAGTCTATACATGAAAGGAAAATAGCATGGCCGAACGCATCGGCTTTTTCGGACTGGGCATTATGGGGAAACCGATGTCCCAGCATTTGTTGAACGCGGGTTACTCGTTGACCGTACTCGATGTTGTCAAGCCCGCGATGGATGAACTCGTCGCGTTGGGCGCGCAAGCGGCGGCGGCGCCGAAAGCGGTCGCCGCGCAGAGCGATGTCGTCATCACGATGTTGCCGGACTCGCCGCAAGTAGAAGAGGTCGTGCTTGGCAAATACGGTTTGCTCGAAGGACTGCACGCGGGAATGCTCGTGATTGATATGAGCACTATCATGCCCTCGGTCGCGCGCAGGGTGACCGCAGCGATTCGTGCGAAGGGTGGCGATGCGCTCGATGCGCCAGTGTCCGGTGGCGAGGTCGGCGCGAAGAATGCGGCGCTAACAATCATGGTTGGCGGTTCGCAAGCCGCATTCGACCGCGCGAAACCGATCTTTGAAAAGATGGGCAAGAACATTACGCTCGTCGGCGAGGCGGGTGCGGGGCAGATCACCAAAGCGGCAAATCAAATTATCGTCGGCGTAACGATTGCGGCGGTGAGCGAAGCGTTGCTCCTCGCGGCAAAAGCTGGTGCCGATCCGGCGAAGGTGCGCGAGGCGTTGATGGGCGGCTTTGCCGCGAGTCGCATTCTCGAACTGCACGGCAATCGGATGGTTCAACGCACGTTTGCGCCAGGCTTCAAGATCAAACTGCATCGCAAAGACTTGAACATCATCCTGAACACGGCGCGCGAGTTGGGCGTATCATTGCCCATGTCGGCGAACGTGGCGGAGTTGATGAACGGGTTGATTGCGAACGGTTGCGGTGACCTCGACCACTCGGCATTCGTGACGATACTCGAAAAGTTGGCGAACTTTGAGATTAAGTCGAATGTTTAGAAGGAAGCTTGGTTTTCGCTTCTGTTTTTTGTTGTCTCGACACTTTAGTGTGATCGATTGTTAATGCAAAACCGAATCGTTCATTCCAAGGTTTGTGAACCGATTACGGATATCGATGTGCGTGCGATTTCATTGATTGCTTGTGTGGGCTAGGAATCGAAGTTGTTATTGTTGGTGAAAAACATCGCCTACCGATGCCATAAGCAATGAGCAAACATCCGATGGATGGTTTTTCAGATGAGCCAGCATAGGGCGAAATCGGCTTGCGGTCCAGGTGGTCGCTACCCAAAACATCGAACCGGCAATCGTGGGAACGACGAGCCCCCAGGGGCCCCACCTAGCGATGGATAGCGCCACCCATCCGATGAACAAAATGAGTTCATGGATCGTTTGCAGTCCCTCGTGAACGGCAAACCGGAATCGTTTGAGCAGCAGCTCGGCCGGCACGACCGCCGCGGCCTGAAACAGAAAGGTGATGACCATCGCTCGTGTCAGCGGGGCCGCGAGGGGCGATTGATAGAATTGCGCCCACACTCCCGCAAAGATCATCACAATGGTGGCGGCGACAGTGGTAAAAGCGGCCAAGAGCCAGAAGGCCGCGCTGCTGTGCGTCTATTCCTGCGCCTGGTAATAGACCACCGCATCGCGAATCGGCGCCTCGACGAGCAAGAACAGTCCGTTGTAAACCATGAAGGCCAGTCCAAAGACCCCCACATCCTCGGGCTGTAGACAGCGCGTGTAGGCGAACGCGCCCACCGTACCCACCAGCCCTGTGACGACCTGGCGCAGAGTCGCCCACCGCAACCCGCTTTCGATACGAGCGTCCAGCATCACGGTCCGCGCTGGCGCGCTTGGAGGATAATGGTTGTGGGTATTCGCCAAGCGCTCCTAGCACCTCATTGAGCACGGGTACGGTTGGAGCATCCTTGAAGCGCGCCAAGCGGCGATAGATGATGGCTGCCGCGGCATGGAAATCGCCGGGCAGACCGGCTGCGCGAAAGGTGGCCGCAATTTCGTCCATCTCGCCGGCAAAGCGCCACGCCTTCGCGGTCACTTTCCGAACGCGCTGCTCCGTCTGCGCTGAGAAATTCGGATCTTCCTGATTCCACTGCTGGTAGAGCGCGTCGCGCACACCCAGTTGCTCAGCGGTGGCGAGGGTGGCCGAAAGGAGCGCCGTCGTGCCTTTGGTGTAGCCAGCGTAGCACATCTTGAGCGCGGACGCCTTGCCGATTGCCGCGTCCAACACGCGCGTCCTCAGGGGACCGGCGGAAAAACACGCGGCGATCTCGTCGGCGCGTGGACCAGAGAGATACAGCCACGTCTTGTCTGGCTCCCAGCAAGGTCCGCCGATGATCCCGCCATCCACAAAGCCGATGCCGGATTGCGCCATCGTTTCGCCGATCTGGATTGCCCGCTGCGGAGAGATGGCATTCGCATCCAGGTAGAGTCCCGTAAAGCCCGATGCCACGACTTGATGGGCGACGGTTTCCGCGGCGTGAGGCGGGCAGACACTGACGAGGATCGAGCATTCGGCACACAGATTCGCGACGCTTCGGGCATCGTGCAGTTGAAATTGCGCGGCGCGGTTGTGCGTCGCAGCACTCCGGCCCTCAGAGGCCCAATACACCGTGTGCCCGCTCTTTTGCGCGGCGGCGGCAAGCGAAATGCCCATTTCGCCAGGATGAAGGATACCGATCGGTTGTGTGGCCATGTCGTCTCCCAAGATTATTCTGATTTGGTTCGCCGGGTCAGGGGTGGCATGGTACGCCCATACGCCGAATCGTCAATCAACTGCTCCAAGCGCTTGAGCCGTGTTTCTTCTTTCTTTGCGCGCATCACCCAAAAGCGCGCCGTGCTCCGGTACCCGGGCGGTTGAGCGTGAATGAAAGCCCACGCTTTTGGATTCGCTCGAAATCGGTCTTCGTAAGCCGCGTCCAGCTTGGCCGTCGCGCGTTCGTACGAACAGAGGCCCGATTTCTTGCGGTCGCGGGCGTGAAGCGTTCTGAGTCCGGCGGGCTGCATCCGCCCTTGGCTCGTCAGTTCATTAACGCGCTGGAGGTTGACACGGCTCCAAGTGTTGTTGGACTTGCGCGGAGTAAACCGAATCGTATAGCGGTTCTCGTCAAGGCTTTGGCGTACGCCGTCAATCCAGCCCAAACACAACGCCTCATCAACTTCCCCACAATCCGTTTTGCCATTCTGGATACTCACTCGCGAAATTATTCAATCGAATCCGACGGACCATTATTCCGAGTTTTGAAGCTCGAATGCTTCTTTCACCAGCTGACTCCGCCGCGGGCCGGGACGCTCCTGTTTGAGCTGGCGGTAAATCTCGATGTACCGGCTACGCACCCGACGAAATCCCGCGCTCTCGTATGTCTCTTTCGCCCATTGCAGAGCCGGCCTGTCCCATAACGCCTCGAACTCTGGCGGCAAGTAGTGGAGATAATCCTTCATCGCGACATTGGAACCGTGCCAGATATCCAGCTCCGATTGGTCTTGATGGAGCAAGTGGGGAATCAAGTACAAGTTGGAGAGCATCGTGTGGCGCAGTTTCTGGGTGGCCTTGGGAATGTTTCCAGAGCGATACAAGGCTAGAGTCCAGCACAAGGAGTGAAATGGTTCGCCCGAATCATTTGGAAACGTCTGCTTAAACCACTCAAAGGCTCGCATGGCACCGGCGAAATCGCCCATCAACAGATAGAGCGGCCCGAGCCAATAGCGTTTCCCAGCACTGTCGTCAATGCCCCCGAACCGCTCGGCCTCTTGGCGCAACCCGCGTTCGTAGCGCCGAATGCGCTCTCGGATTTTCTTTGGCTCTTGGGGAAATGAATGCATCTACTCATCCTGGCTCGTGTGAGTTTCTGTTTCCTGCGGCTCTTTTGACTTGACCGGCTCGGCGGGTTTCCGTTCAGCCGGGCGCGTTTTCCTGAAGCGTTTGAAATAGATCGCTTCGATGAAATCGGGCAAGGGCGCTTTCCACGGTTCTTGTTTCGTGTTCGCCAGCCCACCAAATTTCTTGGGATTCAGACCCAGTTCTTTCGCCATCTGAATATGCATGTCCGATAGGTGATACCTTTTCTGCACTTCGATCCAGATCTGGTTTTTGCTCGCTCCTGTTTTCTGCTTCGACATCCCCATCTGCCCTTCGATTATTACGCGCTGAGACTTGAAGCTCCGCTAGCGTCCGTTTGTCTCTTCGTCGGGGCATGTCAGTCGCCGAGCACTGTCAAGGTGCAGCACCACCTCTTCCAACTCGGTTTCGGGATGCTCGAGATCGGCATCGGGGTCGGATGCGAATGCTAAAGCAATGCCCTCGGGTTCTGTGCTCGGCTCGACGTAGGCGACTCCCACGAGATAGAGACCTGCGCTTTGATCCAAGACGTGGTCTTCATCTTCAGGAGCGACATGGAGTGCGCCGCCGCAATCTGGGCAGAGCAGCGGCAAGGTGTGCCCGTCGTCAAAAACCAGGGTGAGCGGTGTTTTCCGCTTGCCCGGTACAATATCCTTAACCCGCTTGCCGCCGAGATGGGCATCCACTCTCTCGATCACACATTCGTAATTTTCCCCAACCTGGATCATCGGACAATTGTGCTCTTCGCATCTCAGCAGTCCATCCAGCAAACCCGAAGCTCCCATTCCATCCTCCTGCCTTCACTTGGCGCCAACGTCGGAATTTCTTCTTGGTCTGTTCCTCAACTCTTTTGACTGATCCGTGCCCATGAAATAACACACAACACCCTGGGTAGACTTGGTTTGTTCTACGACCTCGCCCCATTCTCCAATGTTCATTGAGAGAGCCGGGAAAAGCTGGCTATCAAATATGCCGCCACAATTCAGGACAAGCGGGAGATTCTGGAAATTCTAAACACCAAAGTGGAGATAAAAGAGGGGAAAGCCGTAGTCACGTGCTACATACCGGCGGAGCCCGGTGTATTTAGGTTGCGCGATTCTTGATGAACGTCTCGACGAATTCAATCTCATCGGACCTGAGGCGGGCCAGACGGCCTATCGAAAACTGGCCGCTAATATCGGTCCCGCAAGCGCGACACTCGAGGCGTGTGACGGTCAATTCTTGACCGCAGACGGGGCATTTGCCAAAGACTGGATGCATTTGAGCAATTCCTTCCTTGTTTTCGTCAAAGATTGTAGCATAAACCATAATATTTGTCAATTAGCGTCAAAAGATTGAACTATTCCAGAAATAATTATCTCCCGTGTTCGTCCTTACGGGAGGTTGATGGCTCATTCTCGAATTGCCACCAGGAGATCATTGTGTTCGCGCGCCGGTCCACCGAGGCGCATGATGCTCGCCTTGTCGTAGCCAGCCCTTATCAAGGGCACGACGACCTCACGCTCCAGATCCGGCACGTACGCTCTCAACAGCCGGCACGATGTTCGCGGCGAAATCACATACGCGCCAAGCTGCGCCGGCAGCAAAAAGGTCTGCCCTTGTTTCGCCACGATGGACGATTGATTTCCGTACGCGATATCCGCTGCCCCCGTGATGACCGAGAGGATTTGGAATTTCTCATTCAGCGCGAGGGACGGCGTCGGCTGGCGCACCTCGAGCAGTTCGAGCACAAAGTAGCGGCACGCGACGAGATAGTGCTGATCGAAGTGTGGATGGTGGATGGTCAGCGATGGAATTTTGGCATCGTCGAGGCGGCCGAAATCAAGCACGTCGAGCGATTGCGCGACGTGCAGCGCGCGTCCCTGCACGGCCCGACCCCAATCGTACAACCGGTACGTGATATCCGAATTTTCTTGGATTTCGGCGAGGACGATACCTTTGCCGATTGCGTGGACCGTTCCCGCTGGGACGAACAGCACATCGCCGCGCTGGACCGGCGCCGACGCGAGCAAATGGGTCAGCGTATCGTTGGCGATGCTCGCCGTAATTTCGTCGCGACGGACATCGCGGTTGAAACCCAGAATCAGTTTCGCATTTGGTTCGGCGTGCAAAATGTACCACGCCTCGGTTTTTCCGAACGCATAGTTCTCGCGCGCCCGCGCTTGTGCGTCGTCCGGGTGAACTTGGACCGAGAGATCATCCTGGGCATCAATGAATTTGAACAGGAGCGGCAATCGTCGCCCGCCCACGGAAGCCGAACCGAGTACGCCCGCGGCATCTTGATCCATAACGCGATCCAACGTCTGCCCCTGGTAGATCCCATTCTCGACGATGCAGCCCTCCCAGGCCTCCCACGTCTCGCCGATCATCACCTTCGGCGGCAGCGTTTTGCCGAGCACGGTCTCGAGGTTCCGCCCACCCCAGACTTTTTCCTTGATCACCGGCTCTAGTTGGTACGGATAAATTGCGTAATAGTCAGGCACGCCTGCCACGTCCGTTACCTCCAATTAGCAACTAATTGACCAATTGACTAATTGCCTAATTGCCTTTCATACTCTTCCGCCGTGATGAAATCGCCGTTCTCAATGGATTGGCTGACCACCTTGCGCTGCGCGTCGAAATGCACCGTGGCGCGCATCAGCGCAAAGCACTTGCTATCCATCATTTCCTTGTTGAGCACATACCCGCCGCTTTCATAATCGCTGCTCGGCTCGTTCCGCAAATCGACGCGCACGGCGAGCGGCGCGCCGCAGCGCTTGCAGCGCACGTACAGCCACATCGCCCAATCGTCGCTGCGGCCCTGCGGCGCGAAGAAGGATTTGATGCTGTCAAGCAAGCCCATGGGTGACCTCGATTCGTAAAACGTGAAACGCAAGACGTGAAACGTAACGAGTAAAACGTAAACTGAAAGCGTGCCGCCTTTACGTTTTACGTTTCACGCTTTACGGCCTTAGCTGTGGCACAATATACAAGAAGAGCGAGGCGATGTCTAGCCCCACAAACATGACGTACAGCAGCGCGAACGTGAGGCGCGCGTGTTCTTTGGCGAGAATCTCGCGTATGCCGAGCACGAGGAAGAACGCGATGGGAATGATCGCGGGGAACAGATAGCGTCCTTGGAGCTGAAGGAATTTGAAATTATAGGCAACGTAGTCGAGAAGGGCCACGACGGTCAAGAGTCCGAGCAAGCCAATCGCCCAGTGTTGAAGCGGTGTCAGCAATTCACGATGGCGCACGATCCTGACAGCCCATAGCCCGAACCCGAACAGCGCAATCGCCATGAGTATGAACAGCGCCACGTAAATGCGATCGTTGACCAGCACGCCCATCCACCCAAATTGCGCCCAGAACGATTTGAACGTAACCGCAAAAAAGCCGAAAAGAACGTGGCTGAATCCGTACTGCCGAATCATCTCCGCCGTGGTCGGCTGCCCGATGACGACTGCATCGTGCCGCGCCAACCCGAGCGGATCGGCAAGCCCGTACGTGAGCATGTTGCGGAGGAACATGGGGGCGGAGAGGAGGAGCGCGAGAGAAAAAGTTGCGAGTAGACTAGCGTAATTCGTAATTCGTAACTGCGAAGCGTCCCTGTGGGATTCGTAATTCGCAACTCGCTGATGGGCAATTTCAGCCCCGATGAGTAACAGCGCGCCGGTTGCGTACGCGGTCGTCTTGGTCAGCAGAGCCGCGCCGAACAAGATGCCGCCAAGGATCACAAAGCGACGGTCTGAGATCTTGTTCTTGACGCGCAGCACAGAGAGGAAAAGAATGAGCGCGAGGATGAGTTCGGCTGCGATGTCATTGCTGATGGATGCGGTGATGGCGATATGCATCGGGATTGTCGCCATCAAGCCGACGGTGGCGAGCGCCAGCAGCGGGTCGTCGGGGAACATCTCACGGACGATGGCGAAGGCGAGCAGGAGCACAATCACTTCAAGCGCGACCGAGTACAGGCGCAGGGCAAGCACCGCCGCATCTATGCCACCGGCACGCGCAACCAAGTACACCGGCACTGCCGACAAATAGTACAACGGCGGCTGGTACGATTCGTAACGGATCGAATCAATCGGCATGGAGGCGGGAAATTTGGCCGCCTTTATCTTTTCGAGATAGTCCTGATTGTAATCGCCCTCCTGTAGGACGGGCAGGGTGCCCGTCTCCCCAATGGTGCGAATGTAATTAAAGTGCGCCGGCTCATCCGGCGCTTGCCACTTGGGGGTGAAGATCGCGTACAGCGCGGCGATAACAACATAGACGACGAGGATAGCAAATAGGATGACGCGATGCAAAAGGCAACTCCTCACAGCAGCGGCATTTGTTTGCTCGTCTCGCGCGGCGCATCCATACTCCACGCATCCAACGCCGCGACAATACCATCCCAATTTATGGCTTCGGTTTCGATCATCGGTGCGCCGCCGCGGATCAAATTCTCGGTACCGGTGCCTCCACCGCGCACGGCAAACACCAACCGTCCCTGCCGCCGCGCCCGACTCGCCGTGTCCATGCTGCCGCTGTCCGGAGCGGCTTCCACCACGACCACGCCACGCGCTAGGCCGCTGATCACGCGGTCGCGCGCCATGAGCGCCGGTCCCTTGGGTGGCGCGTTCGGTGGGAATTCCGAGAGCACCGCCCCGCGCGCGTTGGCAATCGTGTCCGCGAGCCCCAGATTCTCGCGCGGGTGAATGACGCGGATGCCGGAACCGAGCACCGCGAGCGTGCGTCCGTCTGAAACCAACGCGCTGGCGTGCGCGGCCGTGTCAATCCCGCGCGCCAAGCCGCTCACCACCGTGAAACCGCGTTCGGCGAATCCGCGCGCCAATTGCGTCGCCGCGGTCTTGCCCCAATCGCTCGCCTCACGCGTGCCGACAATTGCCACCGCGCGCGCATCCTCCCTGCGGAACGCGCCGCGCACGAAGAGGACCGGCGGCGCGTCGTGAATCTGTGCCAGATTGACCGGATAATCGTCGTCCTCAAGGGTGATTGTCGAAATGTTCTCTTCGCCGAGCGCGTACAGTTCGTCTTCGATCCGGTCCAGGTCGGCCGCGCGCAACTGAATTGCGACTTCCGCCGTGACGCGCGGCACGTCGGTCAATTCATCTTGCGACGCTTCGAATACGGCGCGCGGCGAACCGAACCGCTCAATGAGCGCGGCGAACGTGCGCGGCCCTATCCCGCTGGCAGTTGCCAGCGCGACCCAGTAAGCCTTCTCAGTCATTGATTTTTTTCTCTTCGCGGAGATTCGCGTAATTCGCGGATAACTCAATCTGCATGAATCGTTTTCGTCACCGTCAACACGTTTACACTTGCCGCGCCGGCCGCGAGCAAGACGCGGGTCGCCTCGCCCAGCGTCGCGCCCGAATCGTAGAAATCGTCGAGCAGCAGGATTTGTTTGCCGCGCACCGCGCCTGCGTCGGCAACGTGGAACGCGCCTTTCATGTTGGCCTGTTTCTGCACGACGTTGGTCATGGCTTTTTGCAACTCGGTCGCGCGGGCTTTGACGAGCGCCGTCTCGTGTACGGCCACCGCGATCTGATTCCCCAAGGCGCGCGCGAGCAGCGGCACCGGATCGTAGGGGCGGTCCTTCTTGGTCGAGGGAATCGGAACGATGACGTCCGCGTGGAGGTCTGGGCGTGTCCGAATCAAATCGCCCAAACGCGTCGCGAGCGTTTCGGCGACCGTGCGATCGCCGGCGTACTTGAAGCGATAGACCAGCTCTCCGAGTTCGGTCCGCTCCCAGCGCGCGCCGGCGAACTTGCTGTTAAAGTCGAGCGCAAAGCCACTGCGCCACGGCCCGCGCAGCGGCTTGGGGCGCGCCGTGGATAGAAATTCCGCGACGGCGTCGTCTGGCTGTTTGCGTGGATACTGTCGTAGAATCGCGAGCACGCGCTCGCCGTATTTCGCAGTTTTGCTTGCCCCAATCCCAAAAACCGCGCTGAATTCGGCAGGGGTTTGTGGGCGTTGGCGCGCGAGGCCACGGAGCGTCCGGTCGTGGAAAATGACGTAAGGCGGTAGTTGTTCGGCGCTGGCGAGTTGAGTGCGGAGCGCGCGCAGCGCATCAAAGATTACTTGCTCTTCGGGCGTCAGAGGCGCAAGCTCCTCGTCGGCGGTCGGCTTGAGCGGCGCAGGGCCTTGTTGCTCCAAATCATGCGCCGCGCGGACACACCGAATCATATCGTACGAGATGGTCTCCGGCAGCAGCGCCTTGATCGCGGAAAGGTTGAGCGATTCGGCTTTGCCCATCGCTTGGCGCACTTGCGCCTGAAGCTCGGGCGCGATGACGGCGTCCACGTGTACCAAACCCTGCGCGATCAACTGCGCGAGATGATCGTACACCGTGCTCGTTTTCAGCCCACGCTGTTGAGCGATCGCGTCCGGCGATAGCCCTTGTCCAAACAGTTGGTGCGTGTACTCGACCGTGCCCAGATCGCGTTCACCGCGCGCGGTTTCGGCATTGCGCGTCGTCTGCGGCAAGCGGAGCGCGATCGCGGCGCGGGTCTTGATCGCGGACGCGCCGAGCGGCGAGAGCGCGACGACGGGATAATCGCCGCCGACGATTTTGATGTAACCCTTGGCAATCAACTCGTTGACCAAATCGTCGAGTTGACTCTGTTTAAAATGCGCCAGACGACCGTAGAACGGATTGCGCTGAAAACGCGCGACGTCCTGCGAGCGCGAACCGGCAAGAATCTTGCTCACGCCCAATCGCCCGATATGGTTGCTGACCACACGCACGCAATCCAGAATCGTCAACGCGACCGACTCGTCTTCCGTTTCGGCGGGCCGCGCCGGAGTCAAAGCGTGATGATTGTCGCAACAATCCGGCGCATCGGCGGGCCCGCGGTCGCCGAAATAGTCCAGGATGAAGCGGCGGCGGCACCCATCCGTCTCCGCGTACCGAATCATCTGCGCCAGCTTTTGCCGTTTGCGCTCGCGAAAGCGCTCGATCTCTGCCGCGCTCGCCGACAAGTCCAGCCGCGCGAGCGCGATCACTTGGACGAGCATCGTTCCGCGCTCGTCGCCCAAGCGCCGCAGCGCGCCCGCGTTTTCGAGTTGGCGCAGCGCGATCTTGAGTTTCGAGTCAATCAGCCCGGTCTGGCGTTGCAGGTCGAGCGGGGAGACGAGATGCGTGCCGCGCGGGAGCAAGCGATAAAGATTCTCGACTTCGGCGCGGGTCGGCGCATCGTTCTCGATGAACCACTCTTGCAGCGCGCGATCTTGCGGCGAATAGAGGAGCACGCCGCGCGCGGGCCGCCCATCCCGTCCCGCGCGCCCGATCTCCTGGTAATACGCCTCGACGGTCGCGGGCAAGTTGTAGTGGATCACAAATCGAATATTCGCCTTGTCCACGCCCATCCCGAACGCGTTCGTCGCCACGATGACGGGCGTCTCATCGCGCATGAACGCGTCTTGCGCGCGCGTCCGCTCGTCGTCGTCCAGCCCGGCGTGATAGTGCGCCGCGCGAACGTGCGCGACGTCGTTGACGAATTCGGCAACCTCCTCCGCCTCCCGCCGGGTGCCCGTGTAAATGATACCGGCGCAATGCGGGTCGGACAAGAGCGCCTTCAATCCACGCAGCTTTTCCGGCTCACTTGGCGCATAGCGCACGGTGAAACTCAAATTCGGACGATTAAAACCGGTGACGATTCGTTCCGCCTGGGCCAGTCCGAGTTGCTTCAAAATATCATTTTGCACTTCGGGCGTCGCCGTGGCGGTCAGCGCAAAGACGGGCGGCTTGCCGATGTGCGGAATAAAATCGCGCAGGTACATATAGTCGGGGCGAAAGTCGTGACCCCACTGCGAGATGCAGTGCGCCTCGTCCACGGCCAGCAGCGCGACCCGCACATTCGCGAGCGCGCGCAGAAAATCGCTATTCCGCAAACGTTCCGGCGCGACGTAGACGATCTTGTAATCGCCGCGCGCGAGGCGCGCGATTCGTTCGCGTTGCTCTCCCGGAGCGAGCGTGCTGTTGATAAATGTGGCGCGTTTGTTCGCGGCGACGAGCGCATCCACTTGATCTTTCATCAACGCGATAAGCGGAGAAATGACCAGCGTCGTGCCGTCGAGGAGGAGCGCGGGGAGTTGATAGCAGAGGGACTTGCCGGAGCCGGTGGGCATCACCACCAGCGCGTCGCGCCGGGCGAGCGCGTGCTCGATCGCGGCGCGCTGGCCTAGGCGGAACGAATGAAAACCAAAGTGCTGGCGCAGCGCGGCGGCGAGATCAAGATTGTCCATCTTGGGCAGCTTGAGACCGCGCGGCGAGTTCTTCGATGAACGTACTCACCTTGCCGCGCCAATCCTGAAACGTCTCGTCCACGCGATCTTTGGGCCAAGTGCCTTGGTAATTGAATTGCACGTGCAGAAAACTGATGAACTCGCGGAAGCGCTTGTTGAACGGCACGGGCAGTTTCTTGGGCAGTTCGCTCCAGCGCGTCTGCTCATCCAACACTAAGAACGTCATCGCCGCGTGACGAACGGCATCGAATAGCAGGTCAAATGCGAGTCTATAGCGCGCGTCGCGGAAATCATCCTGACGCTCTTTAGGCGCCTGTTTCATTTGTTCATCGGCCATGATCAGATAGTTTCGCGCGCTTTCAAAAGTTGGAACAGGCATATTCTCCATCGCCTCCTTGCGCGTTCTGCCATTCCCGTACAATGTTTTGCTGAACGCCAAGATCGAAAGAGCAATGTCGGTGCCCATAGATTCGCTTGGCTCTTTGACTACAACGTCTACATTCTTGCTTCCGAACTGCGCGGCGTCTAAATAAACTTCATAGTCCTTTTTAGCGCGCGTCAGCACCAGCAAATCTACATCGCGCGCCAAGCGCGGCGCGTAAACGCTTGACCCGAACTGGACGATTTCGAGAATATCGGGATCCGCGGCGCGCAGGGCGCGCGTGAGTCTATCAAACTGGCTGGTTCGCTTGGAATGGCGATTCATGTCTCGATCACTTTTTACGTTGCGGGCGGCGCGTTGCCTTGCGTTCCTTGCGGGGCGTGGATCGCCGCACGGCTTGCCACGTTTGCTCAAAGCGTTCCAACGCCACTGGCTCCGGCAAGAGGTTATCAAAGAAGGTCAGCCATTCACGGACATAGACGATGTCCAGCGCATTGAATTGGCGCGCGACCACCCCGTGTACATCGCGCAAATCATGCGCGCGACCGGCTACACACTTGTGGACGACCAAATCCTCTGCCGCACAGATACGAACGACTTTGCCGCGGGTCAATTTATAGTCCACGGCTCGCCGCAAAAACTCTTCTTCATAACCGGGCACGCCAAACGACACATCAATCCCTCGCCCGTTCGAAGCCGAAATCAGAATGACCCGATCCTGCCGCGCTCTAACAAACGGGTCGGACACGCGTGACGGAAATTGTGAAAGCACAAGACGAACCAATTCCGCGCTGCCTTCCTCGAGTGGCGCACGCACTTCAAGATCAACGTCAACGGTCAAGCGCGGAATTCCCCAGTGCTGAACCGCGAATCCACCGATGATGGCGTAGGGAATCTTGTGGCGAGTCAGGAATTGATGGATTTCCCATGCGGCTTGAAATAGTGGGATCACGTTCGCCTCACACGCCGTGCCACATGGGCAAAGGGGCGCTGCGCCTCAACCAATTCTTTGATCCTCAAACGGTCAACGGCTTGCCAATTCCCGCCTGCTTTTGCGCCGCTGCGCTCCCAGACTTGGCACAGTTCCACAAAGATTCGGCGCGCCTCTTCAGGCGTCAATCGTGCGGCCCACTCACGTTCTTCGGCCTGCGTAAACTCGTTCACCCGTGCATAGCCGCGCAGCATCTGTCTCACAATGCGCTTGTTCCGTTTGAGGGTTGCGCTTTTGTCCGTGTTCGTCCGGGTTTGTCTGTGTCCCATATTTCCATTCTACCCCGATTCGCGCAGAATGCAATCTCTAATCTCCAATCACCAATTACCGATCCTAAAGCACACTCACCGGATCCACGTCCACCCGCCACCCCAGCGGCAGCGCGAGGCCCTGCAGCAACGCGTGCGGGTCGGCGCCGCGGATCAGGAGTTGGTAGCGATACGCGCCGCGCACGCGGTGGAAGAACGCCGGCGCGGGGCCGATCAGGTCGAGCGCGGGCAGGCCGCGCTGCGCGATGCGGGTCGCGAGCAGGCGCTGCATCTGCGTCGCCGCCTCGGCCGCGCGCTTGTCACTTGGATTCGTGTACAACAATCGGATCAGGCGGCTGAAAGGCGGGTAATTTTGTTCGCGGCGGAAGGCAAGCTCGCGCGCGTAGAACGCGCCGTAATCGTGCCGCGACGCGGCTTGGATCGCGTAATGGTCGGGCGCGTAGGTCTGCAAGATGACCTTGCCGCCGAGAATGCTGCGTCCCGCGCGGCCCGCGACCTGGGTGAGCAATTGAAATGTCCGCTCGCCCGCGCGAAAATCCGGCAGGTTCAGTGAGGTATCCGCACTGACCACACCGACGAGCGTGACGAGCGGCAAGTCCAGCCCTTTGGCGATCATTTGCGTGCCGATCAAGATGTCGGCTTGATGCTGGACGAACTTTTCGAGGATCGCTTCGTGTGATTCCTTGCCCCGCGTCACGTCGAAATCCCACCGCAGTGTGCGCGCCGTGGGAAACATCGTTTGGATTTCTTCTTCCACCTTTTGCGTACCCGTGCCAAAATAGCGGATGCGCGCGCTCATGCAATTCGGACATCGCGTCGGCACGCGGTCGCGGCGGTTGCAGTGATGGCAAACCAATTGCTCGCCCGCGCCGTGGTAGGTCATGGGGTTGTCGCAGCGGCGGCACTTGAAGACATTGCCGCAGTCGCGGCACAGGATAAACGTTGCCGTTCCGCGGCGGTTGAGAAAGAGGATTACTTGCTCGCGGGCCGCAAGCACCCGCGCCATCTCGCGTTGGAGCGCGCGCGAAAAGATCGAGCGATTGCCCGCTTTCAACTCGGCGCGCAGGTCAACAATTTCGACGGGCGGCAGCTCTTGATAGCGCGCTTGTTGGTAATTCGCTCCGATCTCGCGGACTGCTAATTTGCTGGTTGGTAATTGGTAATTGGTAATTTCGGATTCGATGACCTGGAGATGGCCCATAATCCGCTGCGGCAATTCGAGCAACCTGAATTCGCCGCGCGTGGCGCGATAGTAGGTTTCGAGGTCGGGCGTCGCGCTGCCGAGGATCACGGTCGCGCCGACGCGCCGCGCCAGTTCTAGCGCAACCGCACGCGCGTGATAATGCGGAACCGATTCTTGCTTGTAGGCCGGTTCGTGCTCTTCGTCTATAGCGATCAAGCCGAGGTTTGGCAAGGGCGCACATAGCGCAGAACGCGAGCCGATGACAATGTCCACTTTGCCATCGCGACAGCGCCGCCACGTATCGTAGCGTTCGCCAAGCGAAAGGCGCGAGTGCAGCACGGCGAGGCGATTGGGGAACCACGCGCCAAAGCGGCGAATGGTCTGCGGCGTCAGCGAAATTTCGGGAACGAGGACGATGCCCTGCTTGCCCTGCTTGAGGATTTCGTCGAGTGCGCGCAAGTAGATTTCCGTTTTGCCGGAGCCGGTTACTCCATGCAGTAAGAAGCAGGTTGCAGGTCGCAAGTCCCAAGTCGCAGGTCCCAGGTCCCAGGTTTCAGTCTGCGCGTCTACCGCGGTTTGTGACTTGAGACCTGCGACTTGGGACTTGAGACTTGCTTCAATCTCGCGCCACGCCGCCTCTTGCTCCGGCGTCAGTTTCGGCGGCTCGACCACATCGAACGTGCGCGTGGCAAGCGAATCGCGCAGTACCTCCTCTTCTTCCAGCGCGACGACGCCGAGCGCTTCCAATCGCCGCAAGTCATGTAAAGCGCAGTTGGCTCCGGCATACACCGCGCTCACCCACACGGCCCCCGGCTCGCCGCGCAAGACGTCGGCGATTTTTTGCGCCTTGGGCTGGCTGCGCGGCGGTAATAGTCCAATCGCCTCTTCCGAAATCAGGCGCACCGATTTGACGCGTTTGGGTTTGGCGCGCGGCGGCGTGATGAGCGACCGCTTGACGACGACTCCGCGCCGCGCGAGCGGTTCGACGGCCGCGCGTAGTTCGCGCGGGAGCGCGCGCAACTTGGCTTCGCCGTCGCGCCGAAGTAATTCGACCAACGCGGCTTGTTTGGCGTTGAGATTCTCGAGAGGTGGGTCGGGGGCAAGGGCGATGAGGAGTTCCGGTTCTTGCTCGATGCCGGTTGGGAGCATCAACTGGATCGCATCGTTGAGTGAGCAGAGGTACGTTCGCGCGATCCACCGCGCGAGATCAATGCGCGCGGCAGATAGGAACGGACGCGGATCAACAACCGCGTCAATGTCTTTGGTTTTGTCAACGGGCGAAGTATCGCCGAGCAAGACGACGATGCCCTGCACGCGCCGGGCGCCGAACGGCACCCACACCAGTTGGCCGAGTGCGAGCGCGTCCGCGAGCCGCGCCGGAATCGAATACGTGAACGCTTGGACGGCGTTGCCGGATGCGGCCAAAGGCGTATTGACGACAATCT
This sequence comes from Chloroflexota bacterium, assembly GCA_016208315.1. Classification (GTDB taxonomy): domain Bacteria; phylum Chloroflexota; class Anaerolineae; order UBA4142; family UBA4142; genus JACQYF01. The sequence continues at coordinate 28,353 of JACQYF010000028.1, forward strand.
CGGCGTATTTCATCTTAAATGGCAAGTAGGACAATTTTGAAAATTGTCCTACTTGAAATCCGATTCGTCAATGCCGCGCTCGACGAGGAATCGTTTCATCCGCTCGATGTACCGCTCGCCGTCGCGCAAAAATTGGCGCAATTCGTCATCACTAAGAATTTTTTCGCCAGCTTGTGCCTTTTGGGGACGATAATCTACGTTCTGCCGTCCCTCCATCAAGTCGGTGTAGATTTTGGCGTACTCTTGTTCCAGCAGGCCTGGCTTGACCAGAAACTGATTTACGGCGTCACTGACGCCCTGGTGTTTTCCGCGAACGACATTGACGGTGTAGAGCGCGGCAGTCGTGAGATAAAAAGCCGCGTAATAGAACGGAGAAACTGCTTCCCCCGGCTGTCCAGTTTTCTCGACGTCACGTGCCAATCTCAATTTTGTCTCGAACTCGCGAACGTACAATCGGATCGTCTCAATCGTCTCGTAATCGAGCATCCGAAATTCTCCTTCCCGGAAATCGAGCGGAACGTCCTGTGTTTCTTGCGCGTGCGCGCTCGGATCCCAGAGTTCGATACCGTCGCGGCGAACGTTGACGTACAGCGGCAACTTGATCGCTTGGATGCCACGATACTCGTCGTCAGTGTAGATGAGCGCCGTGATCGAGGAAACCCTTTCTCGTTTGTAGAAAGCTTTGACTTGATCCAAATGTTGGTCGCCATTCCGCGCGACGATCATCAAGTCCACGTCAGATTCGTCATCCGCATCACCGCGCGCCTGAGAGCCAAAGAGAATCACGCGCAGCACATCTTCCGCGCATTCGAATTCCAAGCGCGACAAGAACTGCGCCAGCGCCTCGCGCTTTTCGCCGACGAGGTACGGCGCATGAACTTGCCGCAACATTCTCTCCGCGCGTCCAGAAGCGAGTTTACTGTCCACTGTTCACTGTTTACTGCTTACTGTTGTTTTGTACACCGCCGCCGCCAGGTAGCCCACCGTATATTGCCCGCGCGTGCGGACGCCGGTCACGTCGCCCGAGTTGGTGCGGTGGAGCACCCGCGCGCGGTTCGCGCCGAGTTGCTGCGCGGCCAGGAGCGCGATAACGATCGGCGCGTCACCGCACGCGCGGCACTCGCCGTCTTGCGACATGGCTTGCGCCAAGCGGGGAATGTCGAACGCCGCGACCATTTCGGCGGTCTGGGCGTCGAACTGGTTTACCGCTTCGTAATCGGGAATGTGGGACAGGTCGGAACTGGCGACGAACAGAACCCGGCGCCCGCGGCCCAAGTCCGCGAGCGTGGCGGACAGTTCTTGGCAGGCTTCGAGCACCCCCGCGCCCAACAAATAAAACGGTAGCGTCACCATGATCGGCACCAGCTTGAAATCGCCGAGGGTGCGCTGCAAGTAAGGCAGTTGAATTTCGAGCGAGTGTTCGCGGTCCCGTTCGACTCGGGCGATCGCGATCCGGTCCGCCAGCCGGTCAATGAAATCGTGGGCCAGTTCAATTTCGCCGAGCGGCGTCGCGTAATATTGCTTGGCGCTGATGGCAAAAGGGCCCCAGTTTTCCGAGTGGCTGGGGCCCAACAAAACTACGGTCTCGAACGTTCGGCCCGTCAGTTGCCGATACGCATGGCCGGAGGTTGGCCCGGAATAACGATAGCCCGCATGTGGGGCGATGAGTGCGATCAGTTCATCGTCGGTCGCATAGAACTCGGCTTGCGCGAGGAACTCGTCAACTGCTTTGGCCAGTTCACGTTTTGAGCCGGGATACCAAGTACCGGCAATGGCGGAGGTCCGAACGGTTCGCGGATCATGCGTCTCATTGCTCATCGCGACGCCTATCGGGCGACCACAAGGGTCGCGCCCTACTTTTTGAATCGGTACGTGATGCGCCCGCGCGTCAAATCGTAGGGCGAAAGTTCCACCGTCACGCGGTCGCCAAGCAGAATGCGAATATAGTACATCCGCATCTTGCCCGAGATGTGCGCGAGCACGCTGTGCCCGCTGTCGAGTTGCACGCGGAACATGGCGTTGGGGAGCGCTTCGGTGACCGTCCCCTCCGCCTCGATCACATCCTTTTTTTGCTTTTTCTCTTCGCGCTCTTGTGTTGGTCTTGGCATTGACTCTCCTTCATTTTTTCTTTTTCGAGCGTCCTGGCTCGGGCGGTTCGGGCGGTATCACGGCCCGGGCCTTGCCGCCTCCCTCATCCGCGCTCACGACGCCCAACTCTTCCAATTGATCCATCAACCGCGCCGCGCGCGGATACCCAATCCCCAATTTGCGTTGCAGGAACGAAATGGACGCGGTGTCCGCTTGGCGCACCAGCTGGGTCGCTTTCTCGACCAACTGGTCCCCGCCGCCGTTCTTGCCCGATTCTTCCAACGCTTTCCACGGCGGCTCGTGGATAATGTCGCGCATTTCCATGATCGCCTTTTCGCGCCAGAAATGGACAAGCCGCGCCAACTCTTCATCCGCGACAAAGCACCCTTGCAGGCGCAGCAATTTCGACGAATCGGGCGCCATGTACAACATATCGCCGCGGCCGAGCAATTTCTCCGCGCCGGGCGTGTCGAGCACGACGCGCGAGTCCACGCCGCTCGTCACCGCAAACGCGATGCGCGCCGGAAAGTTCGCCTTGATCAGGCCGGTCACCACATCCACCGATGGCCGCTGGGTCGCGATGACCAAGTGAATGCCGGTGGCGCGTGCCATCTGCGCGAGCCGCGTTAGCAGTTTTTCGGTTTCGTCCGGCGCGGCGAGCATCAGGTCGGCCAGCTCGTCAATCAGGACGACGATGTACGGCATGCTGTTCTCGGTGGCTTGCGCGTTGTACGCCTCGACGTTCCGCACGCCCGTTTTGGCGAACAGCGTAAAGCGGCTGTCCATTTCTTCTACGACCCAGCGCAGCGCGGAAACTACCTCGTCCATGTTGACGACCACGGGGCCTAAAAGATGCGGGATGTTGTTGAACGTCGTCAGCTCGACGCGTTTGGGGTCCACCAGGATGAGGCGCAAGTCGTCGGGCGAATTGTTGAACAGCAGGCACGCGATAATCGTGTTGATGCACACCGACTTGCCGGAGCCGGTCGCGCCCGCGATCAGCAGGTGGGGCATGCTCCCCATGTCCGCCGACATCGAGGCGCCCGAAACATCGCGCCCGAGCGCCACGCGCAGCGCCCCCTTTTTCTTTTTGAATTGCTCGCTCTCGAGAACGCCGCGCAGCGAGACGACCGAGACCGATTGGTTCGGCACCTCGATCCCGACGATCGGGCGGCCCGGCACGGGCGTTTCAATGCGAATCGGCGCGGCGGCGAGCGCGAGTTCCAAATCGTGTTGCAGCGCGGCGATCCGGCTCACCGAGACCTTGCGGCGGCGCATTTGCCCGTCGGTTCCGCGCCGTTCGAGAAAACCCGGCTCCAGCCCGAATTGGGTGACCGTCGGTCCCGCGTTGATTTCGATAATTTTCGCCGGGATGCCGAAATTCGCCAGCGCCTCGACGATCAGTTCGCTTTTGCGTTTGGCGTCCAATTCGCCGTATTTCGCTTCGTTCGATTCGGCGAGCAAATCGAGCGCGGGCAATGCGCCGGCGCGCCGCCGGGCGCTCTTGCGCGCGCTGAGAATCGGATGGGTCAGGCGCGCCGTTTCCGCCACCGCAGGGGCCGGTTTGCCAAAGACCGGGCGCGTCGGGGGCGCAGCCGGTAACGGCCAGTCTTCCGGCTCGGCAATCATTGGCCGGGGTCTTTCCACTCTGGGCCGCGGCGTCGCGGCGACTGCCGGCGCCGGCTTGGTCTGCGCTGCGCGCGCCTTGAGCGTTTCACTCCAAGCGCGCAAATGGCCGGCGCTCAAGCCGATAATCGCAGGCAAAGTAAACAACACCAGCGCGAAAAGGATCAAGCCCGCGCCCACCTCGCCGATCACGGCCACGAGCGCGTTACTAATCGTATAGCCGATGAATCCGCCGCCCTCGCCTTTATCGGCAAGCGCCGCGGGGTTGTCCGCCGGCGTGAACAAGTGAACGAGCGCGAGCGCCGCGCCGGAGAAAATCTCGGCGGCAAAAACTCGGCCCCAGGCCACGCCGGTCGCCCGATGATCGCCGCGGCGCAGCAGGAATCCGCTGCCGATAAAAGCCAAAAGCGGCAAGCCAAACGCGCCCCAACCAAACATGACGCGCAAGAGTTGCGCGGCATAGTTGCTGATCGCGCTTGGGGCAATCCGCAGCAAGCTCAACAGAACCAAACCCCCCAACGCGAACAGCGCGAGTCCCGCGATCTCGCGCTGCCGGGCCGGGTCTATTTTCAATTGAAATCGGTTTGCAACCGAACGGTCCTCTTTGACTCGTTTGCGCGTCATGTCATCTTTGGGGTGGGGGTCAAACCCCCGATTGCGCCAAGCTCTCCCAATAGCCCGCGTCGGGCGGTGGCGGCGGCGGCGGGGTATCGTAGAAAAGTTTTGCCTTGGCTTGAAACTTATAATCGCCGTGGGCCGGTATCGCCGGCCGATGCGGCCGCGTGGCGGCGCGGTCGCGCAAGCTTAGACCAATGCGCTGGCGCGGCGAATCAATATTGATCACACGCGCGTGTACGATTTGGCCTTCGTGAACGACATCGCGCGGATGCAGGAAACTACCTTCGGCTAATTCCGAAATGTGGATTAGGCCTTCGACCCCCTCGGCCACGCGTACGAACGCGCCGAATTCGACAACGTTCGTAATCGGACCGTCTATCCAATCGCCCGGATGTAATTTTTCGGCGATCTGCGCCCAGGGATTAGGGATCAGGCGCTTGATGCTGCACGCGATCCGTTTTTGTTCGCGGTCCACGTCCATAATATAGATCTGGACTTGCTGCCCGGGCGCGAGCACATCGCGCGGGTGGCCCACATGCTGCCACGACAACTCGGACACGTGGATCAATCCTTCGACGCCGCCCAAGTCTACGAACGCGCCAAAGTCGGTAACGTTGCGAATCACGCCCTGGCGCGTTTGCTGTGGTTCGATGGAGGCGAGGACTTGATCGGCGCGCGGGACTGCGGGGTTGGCAATTCGTTCGGACAGGATCAGGCGATTGCGCTGTCGGTCGAATTCGATCACCTTAAGGTGCAGCGTAGTATTCACGTACCGCGCTAACTCTTGCATCCGTTCGTCTTCCTGCACCTTGCGCGGGAAACTTGAGAGCTGCGACGCGGGGACAAAGCCATGGATCTCGCCGAGGTCAACTAGCACCCCGCCGCGATTGTAACCGACGACGCGAAGCTGGAGCGTATCGCCCTGGGCATAACTTTTTTCGGCCAGCGCCCATCCGCTGCCGGTCAAAGCAGGTCGGGAAGGGGGCGTAACGGCCGCGCTCCGATTCTCATCGCCATTCGTCGGCGCAGGGGATGCCGGGCGCGGCTCGGGCGGGGGCGCGGGTTTCTCTCCCAGCAATGCCCGCCAATACCCATCATCAGGTACTTCTTCCCACGGTTTAACTTCAGCCATCGGGCTATTCCTCCACAGCGAACCGGCGAACCATCCAGCCGAAATAAAAAATCGGTTCTCCCACCCCAATACCACGGCGGGGTGGCACAACCGATCTCCTGACTGCAACCGATTCCTCACGCTAAATCCGGCAAAGCTATCCCACCCCGCGACAGGCGAATCCATCGTCATTATAAGCGCAATGACGCGGATTTGTCAAGGCACGGGCCGTAGGACAAGTTGCCAACTTGTCCTACGGCCCGATTTTTATGGCACGACGGTGACCGTCCCGGTCATCGGCGCGCTATGGATGAGGCAAACGTATGGGAACTTTCCGGGCTGGCTGAAAGTAAAGACGTTCAGCCCTCGATCAAGATCGCCCGACAAGGACCTCCATCACCCTTTGCGATTTTGAGCGGCAAGCAAGCCAGTGTGTAAGCCCCGGGCGCGACATCTTTCAGATTCAGCCCTTCGACGATAATAACGCCGGCGCGCAGCAGAATGTGATGGGTATCGGGCTGGACGGCGCCAAATGGCTCGATGCTCAAATAGTCAATTCCAACCAAGAGAATTCCGCGGTCGATCAGCCACTTGGCCGCGTCCGCCGAGACGCCGACGTAATCTTGGTCGAACCCAGTGCGAGTCCACAAGCGTGAATTGCGAGTCTTGAGCAGCGCTCGTTCGACGCCTCGTGGCAGTTTTGCCGCTTCCAAATCCTGTGGCGTGATGACGCCGGAGACTCGGGTCAAGTCTGCTACGATCGCCGGGCCATACAGGACATCCAGGTCAAGTTGGTCCACGGTCTTGCCGCCGGGGACAAAGTGGACCGGCGGGTCGAGATGTGTGCCGGTATGATCGCCCATACAGAGTTGCGACACGTTGGCGCTATCGCCGTTGGCGATCTGGAGCACCGGCGTGATACTGACCGTGGGGTCTCCGGGATACGTGGGCATGTCGGGAGATATGGGGATCGAAATGTCGTGGATGCGCATGGCAATTGCTTTCTGCAAACGTCAGCCATTCAGCTGTGCCGCAAGGGCATCCGGCTCGGTCACGGGCAGCTGGCACGTGAAATTCTGACACACGTACGCGGTCGCACGGTTTTTGAGCGACACGCGTGTGCGCAACAAAGGAATCGCCGACGCGTCGCCTTCGGTCGCGTAAGCAACCACTTGATTGGGGCGATACTCGCGATAGACCACATTCAGCAATTCGCGCGTGCCTTGCGGGTCGCCCACAATCGCGATTTCCTTCGGCTTGCCAAGCGCAAAATCGAGCGCACACAGCCACTGCGCGAATCCCAACGGCGCAACGGCCAATGCTTTCTGAACCAATTGCAGCGCGCGTTCTGCCGCTTTAGTATAACGGCTCTCGCCCGTATACGCGCCGAGCTTGAGCAACACGGTTGCCGCCATCGCGTTGCCCGATGGAACGGCATTGTCTTGTACATCTTTGGGCCGCGTCACGAGTTGTTCTGCCTCATGGCTCGTGTCATAGAATCCGCCGCGCGGATCGGAGAAAAGTTCCAGCATCGTATCCGCCAGTTCGCGTGCGGCGATGAACCAGCGCTCGTCAAAGGTGGTTTGATACAACGCCAGCAAACCCTCGATCAAATTGGCATAGTCTTCCAAAAATCCGCCGATGCGCACCTCCCCGTCTTTCCACGAACGGTGCAGGCGACCGCGGCTATCGCGGAGTTCGGCGAGAATAAAATCGGCATTTCGTGCTGCGATCGCGCGATAATCGTCGCGACTGAGCGCCCGCGCCGCTTCGGCGAACGCGGCGAGCATCAACCCGTTCCAACTCGTCAACACTTTTTCATCCCGTGCCGGCTGGACGCGCCGTTCGCGGGCATGGAATAATTTGCGCCGCGCCGCGTTCAAGCGTCGCTCGACTTTTGACTCGTCGAGATGATACATCGCCGCGATCACATCGGGATCACGCGCGACATGCAAGATGTTTTTCCCCTCAAAGTTTCCTTGCGCGGTCACGCCGTATGCGTCCATGAACATCTGCGCGTCGTTCACATCGGACGGCGATTGGCGCGCGACAATCACCCGTCCCGACGGCGAAGCGCCTAACGCGGCGCGGATTTCGTCCGGCGTCCAAACGAAAAATTTTCCTTCGTGCCCTTCCGAATCGGCATCGGCGCTGGAGAAGAAACCGCCGCGCGCGTGGGTCATCTCGCGAGCGACGTAATCGAGCGTCTCTGCCGCGATGCGTCGAAAGGAATCATTCCGCGTCATCTGCCAGGCATGCAGGTACGCTCGCGCGAGCTGCGCATTATCATAGGCCATCCGCTCGAAATGGGGCGTACCCCAAACCGCGTCCGTCGCATAGCGGTGAAAGCCGCCGCCGAGTTGGTCATAGATGCCGCCGCGCGCCATCTTGTCGAGCGTTTTCGTCAACATTTTCAGGATGATTTCTTCGCGCGTGCGCGCATAGACGCGCATCAGGAATTCGAGCGCCATGGGCTGTGGGAATTTCGGCGCGCCGCCCCAGCCGCCTTCGCCCCAATCGAACGCGCTTTGCATTTGCGCCACGGCTTGGTCGAGCGTGCCTGGGCCGAGCGGCGCTTCGTCGCCGCCGAGATCAATTGGCTCGATGGCGGCGACGACGCGCGCGCTAGCGCCGATCAATTCGGCGCGCCGGCGCGGAGCGTTCCATGCCGTCGCAATCGCGTTCAGCACGTCTTTGAACGCGGGCATATTGTAGCGTCGCGTGTTCGGAAAGTACGTGCCGCCGTAAAACGGCTTGCCGTCCGGCGTGAGAAACATGCTCATCGGCCAGCCGCCTTGCCCGGTCATCGCGACGACCGCGTTCATGTAGATCGAGTCCAGGTCCGGTCGTTCTTCGCGGTCCACTTTGATATTTACAAAATGCTCATTCATGATCTGCGCGGTCTCGGCATCCTCAAACGACTCGTGCTCCATGACGGTACACCAATGACAGGAGGCGTATCCGATGCTTAAGAAAATCGGCTTGTCTTCCGCTTTCGCTTTTTGCAACGCTTCCGCATCCCAAGGATACCAAGCGACCGGATTGTGGGCGTGCTTGAGCAAGTACGGACTGGTTTCTTGAATGAGACGATTCGGCATGCGATCAATCTCCTTTCTAATCTCACCCGTCTCCCGTACGCGTCCCACGCAGAATACGTTGATCCTTGCCACCCTGTTGGGAACGACGCGAGCATCGGCGGTGGTCGGCGTATCGGCGCCATTGTAGCACAGACGCAGCGCGCGGCGCAAGTCGTGCGTCCCCTGGACCAACCGCTTGCCAGAGAACACGAGTTTCCATTCCAACGTCCCATTTGAATTTCGTCGGCCCTGTGGTATATTGTAGCCGGACATATGCCTACGCCTCTTTCCGTCCTCATCCTCGAAGACCGCGCATCCGACGCCGAGTTGATCGTGGCGGAGTTGCGCCACGCCGGGTTTGACCCGCAGTACGAACGCGTGTACCGGCGCGCAGACTATATCGCGCGTCTAACTCCGGCGCTCGACGTGATCCTGGCCGATTATTCCATACCCGGGTTCAATGCCAAGCGCGCCCTTCGGACGCTTCAAGAGTGCGGCTTGGATATTCCCTTCATCGTCGTCTCGGGCACGATTGAGGAAGAGAGCGCGGTGTCCTTGATCCGGCAAGGGGCCACCGACTATTTGCTCAAAGACCGCCTGGCGCGCTTGGGTCAAGCCATTACGCGCGCTTTGGAAGAGAAAAAGTTGCGTCACGAAAGCGCCCGCGCCGAACAAGCCCTGCGCGAAAACGAACGGCACACGCATGCGGAATTGGAACAGCGCGCCGCCGAGCTGGGCGCACTCTACGACGAAAATCTCCAATTGTTCGAGCAGGTCCGCGCCAGCCGCGAGCGTCTCCAATTTCTTTCGCGTCGTCTGCTGCAAGCGCAGGAGAGCGAACGCCGGAATATCGCGCGCGAATTGCACGACGAAATCGGTCAGGCGCTCACCGGCGTGCAGCTCAATTTGCAGGCCATCGAACCGGCCCTCGCGCGCAAATCCGCGCGGGCGACCTTGCAAGACGCGATGGCGACGATCGAACGCACCTTGCAGCAGGTCCGCGATCTCTCGCTTAATCTGCGGCCCTCGATCCTGGACGATTTCGGGCTGGTCCCCGCGCTCAAATGGCTCGTCGCGCAGCAGATGCGGCGCGCCAATCTGACCATCGAGTTCACGCCCGACCCATTGGAACCGCGCGCGTCGATTGAAATCGAAACGGCGTGCTTTCGAGTCGTGCAGGAAGCATTGACCAACACGGCGCGGCACGCGCACGCCACCCATGTATCGGTGCGGCTGCAATGCGCCGGACCCGCGCTCAAGTTGGTTGTTCAAGACGACGGAACCGGCTTCGACACCGCGCTGGCCTTGCGACGCGCCTCGGGCGGCGCAAGCTTGGGGTTGCTCGGGTTGCAAGAACGCGTGAGTCTCGCGGGGGGCCAGATCGAGATCAAATCCGCTCCGGGCCAGGGGACACGCATCGAAGCCCGTTTCCCCCTGGATTCTTCGGTGGCCTTTATCGAGCGACGTATTCGCAGGAGACAGATGTCATGACTCGTATTCGCATTCTACTCGCCGACGATCACGCGCTGGTCCGCGCCGGGATTCGCGCGCTGCTCCAGCAAATTCCGGGCATCGAAGTGGTGGCCGAGGCGGACGATGGCAACGCGGCGGTCGAATGGGTTGAAAAGCTACAGCCCGATATCGCGTTCATGGACATTGCGATGCCGGGGCTGACCGGACTGCAAGCCACCGCGCGGATCACAAAATCTTTTCCGAACGTCCGGGTGATTATGCTTTCTATGCACGCGGAGCAGGAATACGTGCTCCAAGCCCTGCGCGCGGGCGCGGTCGGGTATTTGCTCAAAGGCGCGCGCACGTCCGAATTGGAGCTAGCCATCACCGCGGCGATGCGCGGCGAGGCGTACCTCAGCCCCGCCGCGTCGAAACAAGTCGTCGGGGACATGCTCGCGCGCCGGTCCGACGAGCCGAGTTCGGGCGCGCATCTGACCCCGCGCCAGCGCCAAGTGCTTCAGTTGATCGCCGAGGGCTGCTCGCGCAAACAGATCGCCCAAAAGATCGGCGTGAGCGCCAAGACCGTGGACACGTATCGCGCGCAGATCATGGAGCAGTTGAACATCCACGATACCGCCGGTCTCGTGCGCTATGCGATGAAAGTAGGTTTGGTTGAGACGGAAGAACGCG
>JACQYF010000028.1:39023-60945 GCA_016208315.1 Chloroflexota bacterium
AAATTGCTGACCCGCACTGCGCGGTTTGCCGATTGTCTTGCAGCCGGTTTTCGCTTACACTCATCGTGACGCACTCTATATCGCAACCGAAAAGGCAAACCCATCGAAAGATGGGGACGCAAAGCCACGGGTCTACAGCCAAATGGCCATGACTGCCGGGATGCCGAAGTAATTCTCCTGGTTCGTTTCCCCCATTTCGCCACGATCGCCGGGCCGCCGAAGAGCACACAATCCGTTCGTTGATGTTCGCTCTGACGTGGCTCAGTATGACCCTTCACACCCTTCATCTCAATCGTCAACAGTTGTTCGCCTGGGGAGACGCTCTCCTGCCGCCGGGAACTTTGCGCGTCTATATTTCGCTCGTCGCCACATTAGGCGCCACCGCACTGGTTTACGCTCTCAGTCAAACGCCGTTCGATCAGCTCCCCATCCTGGTCATGCTGTTCATCCTGATCTATACGACCGAATGGGCGACGATCCGGCTGACCGGGACACCGCTGCAAGGCGCGAGTCTGTCCGTCAGTTCCGCCATCGCGTTCGCGGCTCTGCTGATGCTAGGCCCGGCGGCTTGTATCATCGTCAATACCGGCAGCGCGTGCGCCTTCTGGTTGAAAGAAAAGCGGCCGTTTTACAAGCGCCTCTTTACCTCGTCAACGTACGTGCTCTCTTCGGCGGTTTCCGGCTTGGTCTACGTGGTCATCGCTCAACAGCCGCGCTTGACCTGGGACCTTGCGAGTTTCATTGCCGCGGGGCTGGCCGCGGGCGCGTACTTTTTGAGCAACTCGACGTTGATCTCCGCGGCGATCAGTTTGCAAACCGGGCGACCTTTTCGCTCCGTATTGGCAAACTGGCAGTGGCTCTTTTTGCAATTCCTCACCTCGCTCGCCATCGGTCTGGTGATGGCAATGGTCTACTTGAGCGGCAGGGGGATAAACGGGTTTATCCTCTCGGGGCTGTTGCTCGTTCTGCCGTGGTATTCGATCTATTTCTACGTCCAAAAGAGCAGGCAAGTTGCCGTGCAGACCGAGAAACTCAAAGTCGCCAATCAGGAACTGGCGCAAGCCAACCGGGCGCTGGACCTGCAAGTGGGCAGCTTGCGCGCGTTGCACAACGTCGGCATCAGTCTCAACAGCACCCAATCCCTCGAAAGCATTCTCAACCAAATCCTCGCTTCGGTCGTCGAACTCATTCGCGCCGATACCTGCGCGATTTTCCTCGATCAGAACGGACAGCGGTTGACGATTGCCGGACACATCGGTCTCAGCGCGCAGTACGTGAGCGCACCCGAGATGGCCCTGAACGGCTCGGCCAACCGCGCCCTGCGCGAAAATCGCGCGCTGGTGATGGACAAGAATCACAATTACCCCGCGATGCTGAGTTCGGCCGCGGAGCGCGAGGGTATTCGTGCGGCCGCGTCTTTGCCGCTCAACGTCGCCGGAGATATTGTCGGCGCGCTGGACGTTTGTTTCAAAACCGAGCGCGTGTTTGCGGATGAAGAAATCCGCGTCCTCAAAGCGTTGGCGGAACAAGCCGCCGTCGCGCTGCAAAACGCGCGCTTGGTGGAACATATCCACGACAGTTATCTCGGTACGATTCGCGCGCTGGCCGCGACCGTCGAAGCCAAAGACCCCTACACGCGCGGTCATTCGGACTTGGTCAGACAATTGGCAGTCGCCATCGGTCACCAACTGGGTCTTGGCGCGCGCCAAATCGAGTTTCTAAACTTGGGCGCGCTCTTCCACGACCTGGGCAAGATCGGTATCTCCGAAGCCATCCTGAACAAGCCCGGCGGGTTAACGCCGGAGGAATGGACCGAGATGCGCCGGCATCCCATCATCGGCGAACGCATCCTGCTCAAAGTCCCCGCGCTGGCGGAGGTGCTCCCCATCGTTCGTCATCATCACGAGCGCTTTGACGGCAAGGGCTATCCGGACGGAATTTCCTCGCGGGAGTGCATCCCCGCGGCGATCATCGCCGTCTGCGATAGCTATCAAGCGATGACCAGTGATCGTCCCTATCGCGCGGCTCTCTCCCATTCCGCCGCGATCGAGGAGATTCGAGCCGGCTCGGGCACGCAATTTGTGCCTCAGGTCGTCGAGGCCTTTTTCGCCGCGGTCGAATACCAAGATATTCGGCAACTCACCGGACATCGTTTTAACCCCGCGCTGCTGCTCCGCAACCCGAGTCATCCCGCCATTCTGACGGTGGAGGACTAGTAAAATGAAACACCTGACATTCCGCGTTGTTTTTGTGGTCTTGGCTCTCCTGCTCTTATTCTCTGCCAGTTTTCCCCTGGCGCAGCCCGCGAACGCCGACGGACCCGTCTCGTCCAAGATTGATCCGGCGCTCCTCGCGGCGATGAACGCGAACCCGCGCGGCGAGTTTGACGTCATCGTGCAAACGGGCGTGCCTGGCGGCGGCAAAAAACCCTCGCCGAAAGTAAATGCCGAACGCGCAAAAGGCGCGGCGGATCGCCTCAAAGCGAATGGCGGCAAGTATCTCAAGGGGCTGGCGTTGATCGGCGGCGCGGCTGCGACGATGAATGTGGACGGGATCACGAAACTCAGCCGCGATCCATTCGTCAAGTTCATCGTGCTCGACAAAAAACTAAAGCCGATGGGCACTCCGGCCGCGCAGAGCATCTACACTCAACTCGTGCGCGCGCCTGAAGTCTGGGCGCAGGGCATCACCGGTCAGGGTATCGGTGTCGCCGTGATTGATTCGGGCGTTGCCTCGGCCAACGACCTCGTACTGCCCAACTCGCGAGTCATCGGCTCGGTGGATTTGACGGCGACCCCGGGTTCGGGCGATCCAGGCGGACATGGGACCCACGTGGCGGGGATTGTCGCCGGCAATGGCAGTGATTCCGCACAGGGCTGGATGGGCATCGCGCCGGGCGCGAACATTGTGAACGTCCGCGTCATTGGACGCGAGGGCACGACCAACGTATCCACGGTGATCCGGGGCATCGAGTGGGCTGTCGTGAACCGCCGGACCTATAACATTCGCGTGATCAACATGTCGCTGGGTGGCCAGGCGACGTCTTCGTACCGCACGGACCCGATGGTCGCCGCGGTCGAGATTGCATGGCATAGCGGCATTGTCGTCGTGATGGCCGCCGGCAACAGCGGGCCGACGGCTGGAAGCATCGTGACCCCCGCCACCGATCCCTATGGAATCGCGGTGGGCGCGCTTGATGACAATGGCACGCTGACCACACTTGACGATACGATACCCTGGTTCTCATCCCGCGGGCCAACACCCGATGGAGTGGTCAAGCCCGACTTGGTTGCGCCGGGTCGCAAGATCGTCTCGCTCCGCTCGGTGAGCAGTTTCCTCGATAACGCGCTACCGGACCGCCGGACCGGCAACAGCTATTTTCGGCTGACGGGCACCTCGATGTCCTCGCCGGTTGTCGCCGGGACGGTCGCGTTAATGCTGCAAAAGAATCCCGCGCTGACGCCGAACCAGGTCAAGAACAGCTTGAAGGTGACGGCGCGTCCCGCCGAATCAGTGCTCGACGTGAATGCAAAGGGCGCGGGACTGGTGGACGCATACGGCGCGGTCAACAATACGGCGATGGCATCGGCCAACCGCGGTCTCACGCCCTCTGACGATTTTGCCCTGGCGGTCTATCCACTCTTGTACGGAACGTCAACGACCAATCTCTGGCGTGACCCACATTACATGGGGCTAGATTGGGTGAATATCGGTTGGGATAATATTGGCTGGGACCGGATTACGTGGGATAATATCAATTGGGATAACATCGGTTGGGACAATATCGGTTGGGATAACATCGGCTGGGACAATATCGGTTGGGACAATATCGGTTGGGATGCTCACACGTCCTCGACGGGCGGACAAAGTGCGGACTGGGCGGCTCTGGGAACATTGGATTGAGTAGGAGAGGTGAAAGACAAGTTGCGCGATTCGTTCCGTGCGCTCTTACGCCACGTTAGCTTGGGATTGGACAATCCGGGGCTAACGTGGCGGGCGCGCGCTTACATCGCCACCGTTTGCGCGATAGGGCTGCTCATTCTGCTACAGCGGCCGCTTGTTCCGTCGCACGACATTATGGGCCTTGCCGCTTTTGTGCTTCTCGGCGGTCTGGCACAAATGATCGTGATTCGTTTTTACCGGAATGCCACGATCTCGATGGGGATGGCGACCGCGCTTGCCGCCATCCTCGTCTTTGGGCCGATCTATGCCGCCTGGGTGAACGTGTCCGGCGGCGTGGTCCATTATCTGACCCTCATCCGTCCGAAACAGAGGCCCATTTACCGTTCTGCTGTGACGACCGCGACGTGGGTGATTGCCGCGTTTGTCTCGGGCCGTCTCTACCTCGCGTTCGGCGGGCAGGTTGGGCCGGACAGTGATTACCTGAGCAGTCTCGCTCCGATTGCGCTGATGGGCTTGATTTACTATATCGTCAACACGCTGCTCATCACCGGAGCAATGGCCGTCGAACAGCGCCGAAGCTTTGGCGTGTTGTTGCGAACCAACAGCGAATGGCTGATCCTCAACGTGGCAAGCTTGACGCCGCTCGCCGCCGGGGTCGCGCTCACCTATCAAAAGACGGGGCTTGGCGGTCTCGCGATTTACCTGGCGCCGATTGTCATGGCGCGCTATTCGTTCCACCTTTACGCCGGCTCGATGGAGAATGTTCAAAAGGCCAATGCGGATTTGAAAGAAGCGAACGAACGGGTCGTCAAAGCAAACCTCGAGCTACACGCGGCGAGTGAACAGATTCGCGAGGCGAATGAAGAGTTGCGAGTCGCGAACGAGCGCTTGAACGTGATGTACGAGGTCTCGCGTTCGCTCGTCGGTTCGCTGCATCTTGAGGAAACCCTGGACCGCGTGCTCGCGGCGACGCAGACGATGGGATTTTCGGCCGGGTTCGTGGCTGGACCATTGCGCGATGCCGCGTGGTGCGCGTCGCACGCCGATATGGCGCAGTGGACGCTCGCACTCGCGGATGGGGGAGACGAGATTCCGCTATCACGAGTGGCGGAGGATGTTGGCAAACAAACGTGGTTCCGCAAGCGCGAACTATACGTCGCTCGTCACCAAGTTCGCCCGCTTGCGGATGGCGCGCAAGCCGCCGAGCAGATGGTGACGTTGATACCGCTCACCATTGCTGGCGAAGGATGGGGAGTTGTCGGCGTCGCAACTCCAGGGACACCTTCCGCCATAGAAATGAAAGAGATCCTCATCTTTCGTTCCTTGGCCGAGAATGCTCTGGAAATGGCGCTCGCTCACGAACGAGCCGAGCGCGAGGCGCAGATTGATGCTCGCACAGGCCTTTACAACCACCGGTACTTTCAAGAGGCGTTGCAGCGCGAGTTGCGCGATGCGGCGCAGCGGAATAGCTACCTATCGTTTCTGATGATTGACATCAACAAGTTCAAGACCCTGAACGACGACTATGGACATCTAGTTGGCGATCAGGTGCTCCAGACCATCGGTCAGTTGCTGCGCGAGAATGTTCGCAGCACGGATATTGCTTGCCGCTATGGCGGCGACGAGCTATGCGTCCTCATGCCGCACACCGACCGGTCGCGCGCGATGGAAGTGGCCGCGCGCATTGACCAGGTGATTCGGACGTATCCATTCCGCGTTTGGAAGGAGGCCAGTTCGCGGGCCGAAGGGACTGAGCTTACCTTGCGCGTCAGCATCGGCGTCGCGACCTTCCCGGAATCCGCCGAGACGCGCGCGGGCTTGGTCGAGCAGGCGGACCGGGCTTGCTATCGCGCGAAAGCATTGGGTGGTGGCGTAGCCGCGGAAGGCGCGCGCCCGCCCAACTCCAAGGCGTCTCATCTGCAAGTGATCAAATAGTCCAAACTGTAACGAGCCGCGTACTCCGCAAGCCCGCCTCAAGTGAGAGGCGGGTCCGACCAGTGGACGGCGCAATCACCGGAGAGAGCCGCTCAACAAACTCTTGATCTGAATCGGCATGACGGGAGGACGCCTCTTTACCCCCGGCGAGCCGACGGCCAGCCCAAATGCGTTTCTGCCGCCCCATCGGCGCGATGGGTATACTGCGCGGCATGAGATTGTATTACGCCCCGGAGACCAAGTGACCCTGCCGCCGAATACCCCGCACTGGTTTCAAGGTGGACCGCACGGCGCGGTCATCTGGAGCTTGTCCACCCAAGCGATAGACAACCAAGACGTGTTCACCGATCCCAGCGTTCGCCGTCAGACGATAGTGGGCTGACTGCCCCAGCGAGCCGCTCCGTGCAAGATCGTCAATGCTAATCCCCCAAAGACATTGAGCACGTTAACGCGTCTGCTCCGCGTGATGCCAGGAGATGAGCACACGTTCGAGCCAAGCGACCAGTGTAAAAACTGCCACGCTGCAAGCAGTCGTGAGAATGATCGCTTGCCACATCAAGTCAAAACGATAACTCGAATATGACAGCAGGATAAAAAAGCCCAGCCCGGCATCGGAGGCGATGAACTCGGCGACCATCGCGCCGATGATGGACGCCGGCGCGGTGACGCGCAGGGCCGCGAAAAGAAATGGAAGCGCCGATGGTAAGCGCAGCTTCCAGAATGTGTTCCACTCGCTCGAGTCGAGCAGACGAAAAAACTGGAGCGCTTGGGGATGAGCAGATTGCAAGCCACGGCTGACATTGACAAAAGTCGGAAAGAAACAAATCAGACCAGCCACAGTCACGGTCGTCGCGTAGCCGAAACCGAGTATGAGCGTAATGACGGGAGTGATCGCGACGATGGGGATGCTTCGAATAGCCAATGCGATCGGTAGAAATGCCCCTTTGAGGGTTGGAGAGCGATTCACGAGAAATGCAAGGACGATACCCGTCGTGTTGCCCAGAATGAATCCGCCGAGGGCTTCGATCAAAAGTGTCCGCAGCGCCGGAAAAAGCTTGGCCCAGTTTTCGACCAACCCTTGAACGAGCATAATCGGCTGAGGAAGCAGATAAGGTGGAATCTCTAACAGCGAGGTCGCAAGCTGCCACACGATCACGAGGCCGATCAATCCACTGAGCCGGCGCGCGAGATACTCGACGGCTCGCGACGCGGCGCGGGAGCCGCGCGTGGCGGCAATCGTCATCCGATTCGAGCTTCCTGCCGGGGCGCGCTCTGCTTGACTCATGCCGATCCATCCTCGTCGCCGACTGGCTCCGACCATCGCCCAACCGTCACCCGTTCTAATACTGCAAAGAGAAGAAATCCCGAGAGAGCGACCAGCGCGCTGACCAGCATCGTCGCCCAGAGCATTAGTACATCGAAATTGAACATGGATGTCAGGATGAGGTAGCCGATCCCTGTCTTGGAACCGATCCATTCGCCGACGGTCGCGCCCAGTACCGCCGCGGGCGCGCTGATCTTGAACGCCGCGAACAGATAAGGCAAAGACATCGGCAAACGTAACTTGACGAGCGTCTGTATCCAGCTCGCGCCCAATACATGCATCATGTCGAGTGACTGTGGATCGCTCGCTTTTAGCCCGCGCGTCGCGTTCACCAAGACGGGAAAGAAGGTCGCCATCGCGGCGATCGCGATCTTGGGCGCAAATCCGTTGCCAAGCCAGATGACGAGTAAGGGAATGATGGCAAGGTATGGTACGCTATTCAGCGTCACGGCCAAATTGTAGAGGGCCTGCTCGGCCGCCTGCCACCGCAAAAACACGAGTGCCAGGGCCAGCGCGACCGTACACCCAATGAGAAATCCGGCGGTCGCTTCGAGGATCGTCGGTTGGATCGCCACGATAAATACAGAATAGTTTTTGAACACGACGCCAAGGATTTGCGATGGAGCGGGGACGATGGTCGCGCGCTGCGGAATTAGTCGCGCCGCGACCTCCCAAAGCAATAGCAAAGCAATCAGCAGCGATGCCGCCCGCCATCGGGATAACGCCCATGCCCCTTGACGAAAAAGCGATTGCATCGCGCTCCGTTCCGAGATGTTGTACACTAACTCACACCTTGCGTGTCGCTTGCGGTTGCCCATTCAAATGATTGGTAGAGCGCCGCGGTCGTCTCGGCCATGAGATCAAAAAAATCTTTGTGTTGGAGCATGTCGAGAGTGCGCGGGCGAGGCAAGGTGATGGCAACGTCTTTGATAACCCGCGCCGGACGCGGCGACATGACCAGCACGCGATCGGAAAGCAGCACGGCTTCCGAGATGCTGTGGGTTACGAGTAGTGCCGTCGTCCGGCTCTCACTCCAGATTCGGAGCAAATCAATATTTAGGCGCTGTCGCGTAATTTCGTCCAGCGCGCCAAACGGCTCGTCGAGCAAGAGCACAGTCGGGTTAAGCACCAGGGCGCGCGCGATCGCGACGCGCTGTTTCATCCCGCCCGAAAGCTGCCACGGCAGCGCCTTTTCGAATCCATTCAAGCCAACCAGGTGGAGAAGATCGCGCGGCGATTTGTATGAATTCGGTTTGCGGTTTTCCACGATTTCAAGGGGGAGCGCGACATTGTCGAGCGCGGTGCGCCACGGCAGCAGGACGGGGTCTTGGAAGACCATCCCGAAAGTGCGGCGGCGGCGCGCCTCGTGAGGCGTTCCCCCGTCAATCTCGATCGTGCCGCGCGTCGGCGGCAGGATGTCGGCCACCATTTTGAGCAGGGTGGATTTGCCGCAGCCAGAGGGACCGACGAGCGAAACGAATTCGCCTTTGGCTGCGGCAAAGCTCATCTGCGCGACGGCCTCGACTTGCTGACCACGAAGGTAAAAGGTCTTGACGACATCTTTTGCAACAATGCTCGAATCTACATTCATTATTTTCTCTTTTACCTCTGATCCAAGCCGGGCCGTCCGCGTCTATTTAAGACCGGTTGCCTTTTCAAGAATCGTAGTCGTGAGGAGGTCCTTGGCATCAATCTTGGCCTTGATCTGGCCCGCGCGCAACATGACATCCGCCAAATTCGTGGCGACGGCCGGATCCATCCAGTAGAGTGCTTTCGATTTAGTCAGCGGCGATTGTACGAAATCTACGAGCGCGCGGGCCTGCGCCTTTTCGTCTTCCACCTTGAGGTTAAGTGTTGGCGCGCGTTTGACCGCATACTCCCCCATCTCGTCGGTATGTGTCAGATAGTATTGTCCGCCCTTGATGGCGGCTTTGAGCCAGCGCACGAGCAAATCCTCTTGCTCCTGCAGCGTCTTTTCCAGCGCGAAGAACACCGAGCCATAGCCCGGCGCGCCCGCGTCGGCCATAAACATCATTTCGACTTGCTGTCCCTGCGACTTTAGCGCGATCAACTGCCCCGTCGCGGTCCCCCAATAGCCGTCCACTTGGCCCGTGACCAATGGAGCCGGGTCAACGCCGACCGGAACAATCGTCATTTGGTCTTCGGTCATATTGTTCGCGGCCATGATAAGCGCCCAGGTCGAGCGCGCGCCCGATTGCAGCCCGATTTTCTTCCCGATAGTATCTTTGGGCGTCTTGATGGGTTTGGATGCAAGACTGATGAGTCCGAACGGCAGACTTTGCCACATCGCGCCAAAACCCTTCACCGGAATTCCGGCGGCGCGCGCCAACGCGAGTTGATTCAAACCGCCGATGATGCCGAGCGGCGCGGTTCCGCCCGCAACCGCTTGGATCGGATCAACTTGCGGCCCGCCCGGAAGAAACTCTTGCTCCACACCAACTTCCTTGCCATAGCCCTCTTTTTCGGCGGCCAGCAACGGACCCCATTGCGAATTCTCGATCCAGTTAAGCTGCACCTTGACCTTTTGGATGGGCACACTCGTCGGCGGCGGCGCCGCGCAGGCCGCCAGAATGCTCGACAGCGAGCCAGCCGCGGCCAGACCCGCGGTGGAAATTGCCGCGTAGCGCAAGAACTCGCGCCGCGTTACGCCGAGTGGTTTTTGATTGCTACTCATTTGATCGTCTCCTCCTTGATAGATTGTCTCTAGTTCAAAATTCGTTGCGCCCGCTGGCGCGCTGCTTGCATAACCCTGTCAACATCCAACGTGAGGAATTGGCGATTGTGGAAAATCAGTTTGCCCGCGACGATGACAGAAATGATGTCGTCCGAGTGACCAGCATAGATCAAGACACGGGCCAAATCGTTGAGCGGCGTGAGGTGCGGGCGATCCAAGTCAATCAAGATCAGATCGGCTTGCTTGCCCACCTCAAGCGTTCCAACCTGGTCGCTTAGCCCGATGGCGCGCGCACCCTCGCGTGTTGCCATGTCGAGACATTGCCGCGCGGCATTCGTCCCCTCGGGCCATTCATGGATCAGCGCCGCGAGGTACGCTTCCTTGCGAATGTCGAGCGAGTCGTTACTCGCCGCGCTGTCGGTTCCCAGTCCAACGGCAAGCTGTTTACGCTCGATCAACCTCGGCAGGTCGGCGCGGCCGGTTCGCACTTTGAGGTTGCTCGTAGGGTTGTGCGAGATGCCGACGCCGGGCCGATCCATTAGATCGAGATCGCTGGCCGTGACATGAATGCAGTGCGCGGCGAGAAAAGGAACGTCGAGAAACCCCCACTCGCCAAATTTCTCCGATGGCGTCGCGTGATAACGCTCGCGCGTAAAGTCCATTTCAAAATCGGCCTCGGAAACATGCGTCATGACGCCGAGTTTGGCGCTCTGCGCGGCGGCCGCGGTCTCGCGCAGCACATCCTCCGAGAGCGTGTAGATCGCGTGCGGCGCGAGGCGCGTCGTGATGCGACCACCGGCCGCGTTATTCCACCGCAAAGCAAACTCGACCGCATTGGCGACT
This sequence comes from Chloroflexota bacterium, assembly GCA_016208315.1. Taxonomy (GTDB): domain Bacteria; phylum Chloroflexota; class Anaerolineae; order UBA4142; family UBA4142; genus JACQYF01. Next base: position 49,724 of record JACQYF010000028.1, read on the forward strand.
TGCTTTTCCGGCGGGCCGTAGATCGCCTCAGCGCCCGGGACGCTAATGATGCCTTGACCCAGACACGCGCGAATGCCGGTTTGGCTGACCGCCTCGGCGACCCGGTCCTCGAAAAAGAACATGTCCGCGAACGTCGTGATTCCCGATTGGATAAATTCGGCAATTCCGAGGAGCGAAAACCAATACACATCATCCGGCGTCAATTTTTGAACCCGCGGCCGGTTGAACAGGAACCAACTTGAGATACCGCAGGATTCGGTCGTGCCGCGCAGAAGCACTTGCGCGAGGTGGGTGTGCGTATTGACAAAACCAGGCAACACCGCGCAATGGCTGCCATCCAGCGTCTGGCTTGCCGCAACCTCAAGCGCGCCCGTACGCTCGATGGCGACGATCGCACCCTGATGGATGGCAATGTCCATGTGCTTCAGCGGCTCTTCCCCCGGCACCATGCGAAAGATGGTCGCATCGCGGATGAGCAGGTCAACCGGTTGTGTATTCATGATTCTCTCGGCGGATAAACAAAATAGGTCGCGTTCTCGCACTTGCACTTGCCAAGTGTCGCCGCGCGCAACGATTCGACGCCGAGTTGCAGCATGGCGGCTTGGATTTCCATCGCCATCGTTACCAACTCAACCTGCTCATGCAAACCGGCGGCCCAGTTGATCGAATGCGCCAACGCCATGTAGTGAATGCCTAACTCACGCGCGAGCGCCGCCTCGGGCATCCCGGTCATCCCGACCACATCTCCGCCCAGTTGTGCGAACAGGCGCACCTCCGCGGCAGTCTCAAAACGGGGTCCATTCGCGCACACATACGTACCTCGCGGTCGAATATTCAATCCGTGGTCAGGAGCACGCGCGAGTAACGCATCGCGCAGCGCCGGGCAGAACGGTTCGGTCATGTCCGCGTGTCCGACGCCGGACGCGCCGCCGTCGTAAAACGTATTTGGGCGGTCGTGAGTAAAATCCAGAATTTGGTCGAGCGCGATCAACGAATGCGGCGGCACGTCGAGCGTGAGCGAACCGACGGCGAAAATCGCGAGGACGCGCTTGACACCCAATTGCTCTAGCGCCTTGACGTTCGCGCGGTAGTTGATGCGGTGCGGGGGCGTGGAGTGATCAGGTCCATGTCGCGGTATAAAGACCAGGTCTTGGGAATTGCCCTTGCCCACGAATACCAGAGCGTCCCCAAAACGAGTCTCGACGACTTGTGACTCGGTCTCAAGTCCCGGCATCTGGTACAAGCCGGTGCCCCCGATGATTGCTACGGTCAAGTACGTCTCCTAACGTGGATGAATCAATTTGCCACAGAACCACACAGAACCACACGAAAAGAAAAAAAGGGATTCTGTGTGTTTCCGTGTGCTTCTGTGGCTAATATCGCAAAGCGCGCTGCATGATGTGTTGCGCGCACTCCCAACCACTCGTCAGTGCTGCGCCAGCCGACGGGCCGGCGAGATAGTCGCCGCACAGGTACAGGGGCGGGGTTGCGAGGTGCGGGCGGGCTTGGGCCAGCTTCGACAAATAGCCCGGACGCCAAGTCGGCGTCTTGGCATTCCAGCGATACATGATGCGATTGAGGATAGGGCAGCCCTTAAGTTGCGGGTAATACTCGAGCATCTTGGCTTCTGCTTTGGCGAAGAGCGCGTCCTCGCTCTCATTCAGCAAGCACTCCGGGTGATGCAGCGCAAACGACATGAGCAGGCGCGTGCTGTTCGGGCTGTCTTTGCGGCCGCCGATGCCCAATAGGACTTTATCTTCTTCTTCGGGAATCAAAATGTATTGCGGCGTCAATTTCAAATCAGCCGGCACTTGGACGACGGCATACATGGGCAGCCCGACCGCGTAATGGACCGCGCGGAGGAGAGGTTGCCACGGGGACGGCACATCATCGCCGAGCAGTGAACGCACGCACGTGCCGTCGACTGCGATGACGACGGCGTCCGCGTTCATCTCCTGCCGAGCTCCGTTGTGATACAAGTGGACAACCGCTTCGCGTCCTCGCGCCACAACCTGTTCAACCGGAGTGTTGGTCAGTACCTTCACCTTGGTCGCGACCCGGTCCGTCAGCACGCTAGCGCCGTTGCGGAAAGAAAAAGTCCCCTGTTGCACGTACTTGGTCATCAACAGGTAGAACATGTCGGTCGTGAGATCATCCTTGTTCCAACCGCACATGAGCGAGAACATGGGCAGAATCCAATATTTCAAAAGCTCGCTCGCGGCGGATGTCTGCAACGCCTCTCCGACACTGATGTCTTTCCCCCTTGCCGTTTCGGGATGATACAGCTCCGCCCCGACCTTGCCGAGGAATCCCGGCAGCAGCGTTACCGCGCTCAACTTGGCCCGCGCCGAGACGCCGCTCCACGTTAGGAAACTCATCGGCGACAGGTAATTGAACGTGTGATACGCGCGATTGCGGAGAATCGTCGTGATTAATCCTTCTGGATTGAACGGGACGCGTTCCTGCCCTAGCTCCAGCGATTGTACCATCTGCAAGAGAAGTTGGTCGGCGCCCGTTACAAAGTGTGCGCCAAACTCGATGTGGAATCCTTCCCAGTCGAACGTGAAGAGCCGCCCGCCGACCCGGTTCTTGGCTTCGAGGACGGTCACGTCATAGCCCTCTTGCGTCAGCCGATAAGCCGCGGTCAGCCCGGCAATGCCCGCCCCGACGACGATTACCTTTTTCATGGTCTCTCCCTTGAAACAGGACGCGGATAAACGCGGACGAGCGCGGATTTTTCTTTCTTATCCGCGTTTTCCGCGCTCGTCCGCGTCCTAATTTCATTCAACTGGTGGTATGCTGTGCGGCACATGGACAACTCTTATCCCGGTACAGTATCTTGCACCGCGGTGGGCCTGATGGAAGGTGCAACCACGTACAGAGCGCGTCGCTGTTCCAAAGTGTCGTGCAGCATTGCGCGGTCGGCTTGATACGTGCGAAACATCGGCAGCCACGTCAAGGCGCCCAGCAGCTTGGGGATCGGCAGCATGATGAGGAGCATCGCGGTCACACCGACTTGATCGGCCAGCAGGCCCGAGAGCGATATGGCTCCTGCCGCGAGAATGCCCACGACCATGTCAATGGTCGCGCGCCCCGTGCCGCGCAGTTCGGGCAACAGCACCCCTTGAGCCATGGGCCAGCGCGCGCCGGCATCTACGCTGCTCAGCCCAAGACCGGTGATTGCGCCGAAGAGGATGAGCAAACTCACACTCGTGCTGCCCAACGCGATGAACCCGGTAAGGGCCGGAACGGTGATCACCAGTCCCGCAAACGCCATGGCCGCGCGACCATTGCGCGGAAACCGCTGCTCGAGCATGTCGCCTAACGAGCCAAAGATAATGTGCCCGAGCAGGTTGCCCACGCCCATCAGGGCAACGACCATAAAGCCCGACGAACCAAGCCGCATCCCTTCCAGCCAAGTGAAAACCCAAGCGTAGAGGATCGAGGTGGAAAGTGAATCCACGCCCGTGTGCAGCATCAGTATCCACCAACTCTTTACGCGCGCGATCGCCGGCAAGTCGGCGACACGGAACGACTGGCGCGCCGTCTCGCCTGTTGCCAGCACATCGCTCAACTCCGGTTCACTCGAGCCGCGGGGTGGGTCATTTACAATGAGCAAGAGTAGACCGCTCAACGAGCTAGCGACGCCCATCACGACGAACCCTGTCCGCCATCCCTCCGGCGATGCAACGGCGAGGACGGGGAGAATGCCAAAGGCAGCCAGACTGCCCGCGTAGCTGACCGCCGCCATGATACCCGCGGCTCGGCCGCGCTCTTTGCTGGGGAAGAGATCGCTCAACAGCGAGAATGCCGTGGGCCACAAAACGGCAAGGCCCAACGATGACAGAGTGCGAAGCAAGAACAGTTCCGACAGAGAGTTCACGAATCCAATCGCGAGCGTCCACAATCCCCAGATGCCGGTGATGCCGACCAGCAACGCTTTGCGCGACAAGTGATCGGCGGCGTAGCCCCATCCGGGGAGAGAAATAGTTCGGATCAACTTGGAGAAACCCAAAACCGCGCCCAACTGCCCGACGCTCGCGCCAAGTGTCAAGCGCATCTGCGGCCACAGAATGCTGAGCGTGCCATCCTCGCAGCCATCTACAAACGCCGCCGATGCCATTGCCACTACGGACGCCCAACGACGTTTCGGACCGACCGTTCCAGATTTGACCATCACCCTTGGCTCCTCTCCGCGCGTTCTAAAACTTGTTCTGCCGTATCCGTGTCGAGAATAATACCGTGGCAGAGACGACCACGCAGCGCGCCGACGATTGCATCTATTTTGGTTGGCCCCGCGCCCAGGACCACCACGTAAGGTATGCGCTCGATCTCCGGTCTGGTCAACGAGATGACGCGCGGGTCGAGCGGCGAGGAGACATATCGGCCGGAGGCATCGAAAAACCGCATGAGGATGTCGCCGACCGCGCCGTGGGCCTGCAGATCGGTTCTTTGCGCGCTCGACATGAATCCTGTTCGCACCAATGTGCAGTCCGGTTCCAGATCGCCCAGACCGACAATCGCGATATCACACTGCCGCGCGTGTTCCATCGCCGTGCTGATCGCGGGTTCGTTCAACAGCGCTTGTCGCGCCTCCGCGCTATTCACGACGACCGGCGCAGGTAGCGCTTCGACCTTTGCCGCTAAAACCTGCGCGATGTGCCAACTGATGCTGTACGGATGTTGCGGATCGAGAACGCTGCCCGCCAAGTCATTCACCACACAATTGACGGGCTTGGCCGGCTTGACCAAATACGGGGCCATCCGGCTGACCGTCCGGCTCCAGCCCACTCCCAGCCGGCATTTAGGAAACAGGATTTGATCGAGATGTCCGGCACCCGCGCGGCCGATCTCGTCCAGCGTTTCATCTAACGAGCCGCGGGTCTTGACGACGATCGCGCTCTTCAGCGCGAATGTTTTTTGCAACCGCCGTTCCAACTCGTACTGCAGCGGCAAGGGTTTCGTAATCTTGATTTGCAAGATTCCCTCGCGCCGCGCCCTTTGCAGCAGGCGAGTGACCGCCACGCGCGACAAATGCAGCTTGCTCGCGATTTCCTGGTGCGTCAGCCCATCGTCGCCAAACATCCAAGCCGCGAGGACCATCAATTCATCGGATTTATTCTCAGCCATGTTTCACATCGTGGCGACTAACTTGTGGAAATACCTGCAGGCCGCAATCAGGTCAGAGCCATGTTGGTGCAATCCGCCCCCGATCAAGAAAATCACGTCGCGTCCATAGATGTCGAGCATCTTGGGCACGCGCTCCAAACTCATCCCTCCGCCTGGAGTCGGAAAGATCGGCTTGAGATGCCCCATCGGCGCGAGCGTGCCCTGCGCGATGCTGGCGCATTCCTCGCAGCTAAACGAAAAACGACCACCGCAGTTCGGAAAGATAGTCGCGTCGGCGCCGGCAATGCGCGGTAACTGACCGAAGAGCGCATAGTGTGAAAAACCATTGTCCGGGTTTGTCACCATGCTGCCTTGGAATGCGGGATGGCTCAAGATCGGCAGAGCAATCCGGTCGTCGTCAGCTAAAGAGCGCATGGCATCAAACCCCGTTAAACCGGGCGCGACGAGTAGACCACCCGCGCCCGCGCGCCGGGCAAAATCAGCGCGCGCCGCAAGCTCGTGGTTCGAAGCGGTGACGTTCGGCACGTAGATGCACCGGTACCCGGTTTCCCGATTCGCGCGTTCGACTTGCTCAACGCAGTACTGGACGCGTTCTCGATAAGGCGCAAAGGACTGATCGGCCAAACCGTGATCGTCTTTGATGATGTCAATTCCGCCGAGCGCCAACTCGTAGGCCAGCTTGGCCAGGTCGCGGGCGGCCAGGCCCATCGGCTTGAGCGCGGTACACAAGAGCGGCCGTTGCAGTACGCCCAACCGCGCGCGCAATCCGTCGCGGCCAAGGCGCGGGCCCTTGAGCGCCCCGAGTAATCCAGCGGACAACTCGATCCGTTCCACTCGGATGCCCGGCTTGAGACTGATATTCCCAAACACGACGTTGATCAACTGGGTTAGTTCGGTCCCGACCGTCTCGGCGGCGAAGGTAATGCAGGCGAGGGAATGCGTCGGGTCGAGCATTTCGAAGGACTCAACCTGCCCGATAACCCCGGCTGCGTTCTCTTGAACCAACTCGCGCGGGAACTCGACCGTTTGCTCGACGCAAATGTCTTCGGCCTTTTCGCGCGCGGTCTTGGCGTCACCCGACAGGCGATACCAAACTCGGAATCGCTCTCCGCTGAGTTCGGCCATCAGAGCGCTTCCGCTTTCGCCGCGCTGTGGGTCAACTCAAGTCGAATCGCAGACAGGTCTTGTTCCGAAAGACCAAATCTCGTCCCCAGCAGTTTTTCAACCTCGCGCATGAGCGCCATCGCGTCGAGGCCGTATTTGGACATCAAATACGGTTTGCTCGCGCCGTGCAAAAACGTATCGCGAATTCCGATGCGAATCAGCCGCTTGCCGATTCCGTGCTCTGCCATCACCTCGGCGACACAAGTTCCCAGCCCACCCAACGTGGTGTGATTTTCCAACGTGATCACGCCCGAACGCGCCTGTGCGATTGCCTCAAATACGCTGGGATCGGCAAAGGGCTTGAGCGTGGAAATGTGCAGGTGCTGAATCGAGACGCCGCGCTCTGTGAGAGCGGCAACCGCGCGCAGCGCCTCTTCGGTGCAAATGCCCGATGATAGTATCGTAATGTCCGAACCCGAGCGTAGTTGGCGCGCGCTATTCAAACGAAGCGGTTCCGACGCGGGAAAGAGCCGCGGAATCTCGCCGCGCAGCATCCGCACGTAGACCGGACCGTCAATCGAGTGGGCAACATCGAGCACCGTCTCCACATCCGTCGCATCGCCGACTTCGAGAATGGTCATATTCGGCAGAGCGCGCACGACCGCAATGTCTTCGACGGCTTGGTGCGTCGCGCCGCCGGGTGTTGTCACGCCGGGAAGAAAACCAAACAGCCGCACCGGCAGATTGGGATACGCTATTGATGCGGCGATCTGGTCGTAGGCGCGGCGATAGATGAAAACGGCAAACGTATGGATGAACGGGAACAAGCCCTCGCGCGCGAGACCGCCGGCAAAACTCATCATGTTCTGTTCGGCCATCCCCATCGAAAAGAAACGCTTGGGATAGGTATCGCGGAACAGGTCAACTTCGGTTGAGCTAGTCAGATCGGCGGAGAGGACGACAACCCTCGGCTTGTCCTTCGCCCATTCGACCAGCCGGCGAGCGTGTACTCGCGATAGGATTTCCATGCGTTATTCTCAACTTGGACAAGTGGAAAGTAAACAGGAACATATGGGACGCGGACTAACGCGGACAAACGCGGATTTATTCTATTCTTTTGTCCGCGTTAATCCGCGTTAGTCCGCGTCCAAATGTTTTTGCTTTGTGCCCAAGCATTTCACTCAAGGCGGCCGCAAATTCCTTGCGCTCGGCTTCGTTCTGAAAACGAACATAGTGAAGCTTGGGCCGGCGCGCCTCGAGCAAGTCGAGACCCTGACACGGGTTGGTGTACGCGAGCACGACGAGTGGTCGGCCATCCGGCAAATAATCGGACGCCGCGCGCAGCGCGTCCACATCGTGTCCATTCACCCGAGACACGCGCGCGCCAAATGCTGCGAGCCGGTCAAACAGCGGCTCGATCTTCATCACCTCGTCCATTTTGCCGTCGCATTGTTGTCCATTAACGTCTACGTAGATGCCGACATGGTCAAGGCGATAAAAGGCGAGTGCCTGCATCGCTTCCCACGTTTGACCCGATTGAAATTCGCCGTCGGACATGAACACCCAGACGCGTCCGCTATCGCCATTCAACCTGCGCGCCAATGCTACGCCGGCCGCCTGGCTCAGTGTTTGCCCGAGAGAGCCGCTGGTAACCTCCATCCCCGGCGAGTGTTCCGCACCAATCATCTCGACGGTGCTGCCGTCCTGGTTGAACATCGCGAGACCTTCGGGCGCCATGCGTTCCACTTCAATGAGTGCGGCGTACACCGCGAGCGCGTAATGCGCGGGCGAGAGGAAAAAACGGTCGAGTTCGGGGGCGTGAGGTCCGTTAAACGCGGCGCCGGTCAAAGGATGGGGATTGTCTTTGCTTGGAACTCCGCGAAAGGGGGGCGGAATCGCGGCAGACTGGGACGGGCCCAGCTTCATGATTTCAACGTAGAGCGTGGCGAGGATTTCTGCGGAAGAGCAGGCCTGGCTCAGATAGCCGCCATTGCTCTTGATGGTGTGTTCGAGTACGCGCTTGCGGATGCCCCACGCGACTCGGTCGGTTCTTGCCTGCCACGTTGTATCCCGTTCTATGTTCATGCCCGCTTGTCCAATAATTAGGGACTTGGTCGCGGCTGTTTGTCATTGCGAGCGGTTTTTGCGAAGCAATCGTCCTCAATGTCGTGAAACTCCGATGCGAAGAGGAAGATTGCTTCGGACAAAAATCGTCCTCGCAATGACAAAACGCTCTACAGTTCCCGCCGTGGATCAAGAAACTTGGACGCCGTACCTAGCTGCCGCAGCCAGGCCACAAATTTGGCGTGCAGTTCTTGAGCCACGCCGCGATTCTCTTCGAACAGATTATGTAGGTGACCCGGGTCTTGAACCGTTCGGTATAATTCGATCTCGCCGCCGTGGACCGCATATAACAAATCCCACGTACCATCCGTAATGGTGCTGGGAGAGACCTCGATCGTCTCGCGTCCTTTGTCGTCCACCGTTTTCGATACGTCGCCGACCGCGTCAAACGGAGCGCTCGTCACGACGAGCTCTTGCCCCTCGTCTAGTCCCGCCATCAGCATCGGCGCCAGCGAGCGCGCCTGTGCGCGCTCCGGCGTTGGGACCTTGGCAATGTCGAGGATGGTCGCGAAGAGGTCGGGCAGACTCGCCAGCCCGGTGATGCGCGCCTTTTTCCCAAAGGGCAGATAGACCAACAACGGAACGCGTGTGACCTCTTGATGTAACGGTGAGCGATACGTAAATCCCTGCGCCAGTGTCAGACCCTTTTTGAATCCGTCTTCGATGGGCAAATTACCTTCCCACCGAAAACGGCGCTTGCCGAACTGGCCGTGTTCCCCAAAGTAGAACCCATGGTCCGAGGTGAAGATGATCGCCGTGTTGGACATCAAGTCGAGCGTGTTCAGGCGTTCCATCAGGATGCCGAACCAACGGTCCACCATCGTAATCTCGCCGGCATAGCAGGCCCGCGCGATCTCTAGGTCCTTCTCGGTGTACCCATCCTCGCGCCAATCCCAATACGGCGGGCTGACGACCTCGCCCTGGTAATCGGGATAATAGGGACGCACATAATAGTGCGGCGGATCCCAGGGTTCGTGCGGATCCCAGGTATCAATGTACAGAAAGAATTTTTCGCGATGGTGTCGCTCAAGCCATTCGGCTGCGCTCTTGAAGGTCATCGGCGCAAAGTAATCTTCTTCGGAGCGTCGTTGCATCAACACGTCGTCGAGTTCGGGTCCGGTTCGTTGACCGCGTATCCATTGAATATCGGCAAAGCCGCGATCATAACCATAACCGTTTCGGATCAGAAATGGAGTATCGGCGATGGCGGTTGTGAGATAGCCGGCTTTGCTCAAGCATTGAGCGAGCGTCACTTCGTTAGTGGGGAGTGGACCCCAAGGGAGATAGGTAAAGGTATAGCGACCAGTGAAGATGTCGGCACGAGCGGGCACGGTCGGGAAAGAGGCGGCATAGCAGTTGTCGAACACAAAAGCATTTTGAGAGAATGCATCCAGGTTAGGCGCGCGGACTCGCGAATTTCCGTAGCACGGAAGATAATCGTTTCTCAGCGTGTCCGAAACCACAAGGATGATGTTCATTGGGTCATCCTCTTGAGGGTAGGATTGTGGCTCACTTGTCACCAGTGCGGGGAGCAGATTGGAACAATTGTGCAATGATGAACTAATGTACATTATATCAGCAATTCTGTGTTTGTCAATACGATAATGGTCATGCGTCTAAAAGCGGAATCGGCGAATCATCGGAAATCTCCCTTTCCGCGCATTCGACCGAGCCAACATTTGTCTTGATCGCAGAAGCGGTGGGGGAGACCGGTACAGTTGTTTTGCCTGAGCGGTGAAGGCTACTTGCGAGTGGCGGTGGCGGGTGTATCGAGGCACTTGTTCGTAGCGAGCAGATTCCGAATCGTGCAGCGCGCCTGGGTGAGGGTGATCGCGGTGCAGATCATCGTGACCTGCGGTGCACCCGAACTTGCCGGCAGCGCGCTGAACGCGAACTGGCCGCCGACAATTGCCGCCGGATCGGTAAAGCCGTACGTCGAAAGTGCCCCATCAGCCGGGCAGCGAAAACTAAAGTAACCCGCACTCGCCATGCTTCCGCCACCCGACACAGTGAACTGAATACGCACATTGCCAATACTGGTATAGTTGCCGTCCAACAGGGTGTCGGGAGGTGTGGCAGTGGGCACGGGGGTAGGTGTGGGGCGCTGCCTTGTGGGTGTCGCCGGGGCGCGCGTGGCGGTCGGCGTTCGGGAAGAGGTCGGTGATGCAGCGGAGGTGACTTTTGCCGTCGGTGAAGCCGTGGGACGAGGAGTATCGCTCGGAACAGGCGTTGCGACGACAGGAATTACCAACACCTGTGCCGCCGGGGCAGGCGGTGGCGTCTCGGTCGCACCCTGACAGCCAACCAGGAATAAAGAGTAAAGAATCGCGAGAAAGACCATCGGCTTGCCCATCGGGCTTAGTATACAATGACCGGCGATGGTTGGCAACTATTCGACTCTGGGCGAGTTCTTTCGTCATACCATTTCAGGAAGAGAGCGAAAGAGAACGAGAATGGGGTGAGGAACTTGACCCTAGAACAGAAATTGTTCGCCGCGAACGGGGAGAAAACAAGAGGCATCTCTTTGAGGGTAGCCAAGTCGCTTTCAGTGTAGTTCATTGGAACCAGATGATTATTCGTCTTAAACGTGGCGCGAGCAATGCGCGCTTGACAGTTGCAGCCAACTCCAACATATTTTCTAGATTGAACCAAATTCAAAACCGATTTGACACATTCGGGGAATTACGTATACTTTTGTCCGACGGCGCCGTGGCCAAGTGGTAAGGCAAAAGTCTGCAAAACTTTGACCGGCGGTCCGAATCCGCCCGGCGCCTCAAGACTAGACCCTAAGGGTTTCCTCGCCATCGCAGATGGCGCATTACCCTTAGGGCCTTTGTCGTTTATACGCGAGCCACGCGAGCGCG
>JACQYF010000029.1 GCA_016208315.1 Chloroflexota bacterium
TGTCGAGTGGAATCTTGGTCAGACTCCTACTTTGCACGGATGGCTACCTTTTGTCAACTGAATCCGAACAGGTGTGCTCACAGTTTGAGAGTTGCACCCAAATGACATGGGCAGAGCACTCACGATATTTTTTGGTTTACCTTCTGTGTGTTTCCGTGTGTTTCCGTGGCTATACCTTCTCGCGCGGTGTGAATTCGGGCTTGAACAAGTGATAGGTTTGCTTGCCGGGTCGCGGGACGAGACATTCGAATTCGCCGGGATCGGCTTGAATGGCGTTCTCGGCGAAGAGGGCGGTCAACGCTTCGACGTCTGCCGGCTCCATCGGACGCACGCGAATATTCGAGCCGATGCTCGTGACCGCGCCGCGGCGATAGAAAATCACGCCGCCGTACATGGACTCGCCGGTGCGTTCGCCCACATTGCCGAGGAGCACGATGCGCCCGCCCAACATCTGCTGACCGGTCAGCATTCCCACGTTGCCGCACACGATGACCGCGCCGCCTTTCAGCCCATAGCCCACGCGGCTGCCCGCCGACCCGCGCACCACCACCGTGCCGCCGATCATCGAAGGCGCGAGATTGCTCCCCGCGTTATTTTGCACGACCAATTTTCCGCCGAGCATGTTATCGGCCGCGTACCAACCTACGTTGCCGGTGACGAAAGTGTGCGGGCCGTTCATAAAGCCGCAGCAGTAAAAACCCGCGCTGCCTCTCACCTCGATTTCCAATTCGCCGCTGACGTTTACCGCGATGTTGTGGCGGGCGTGCGTGTTGCGAAGGATGACCTTGTGGCTGTTGCCGGTGAGGGCCTGCAAACGCGCGTTCAATTCGCGCTCGCCGATTTTTTCCAGGTCTAGTTCTTCGACCATACCCGCACCTCCCCTGGCGTCAATTCGGACGCGAAAATATCCGAGTCTACCGCTTCGAACGAGACTTGCTCCGAGCCGAGCAGCAGCAGTTCGTCATTTTGATAATAGAGCACGGGCTTGATGCCCAGCCGGTCGCGCACCGCGCCGATTTCCGATTCGGTCGCGACGAGGCAGCTGAACACGCCGTCGAAATCGTCCAGCGTGGCACGTAACGCTTCTGCCAGCGAGCGACCCTCGCGTTTGATCTTGAGCGCGAGATAATGCGCGATGATTTCCGAGTCGTTAAAGGTCTTACACTGGATGCCCTTGCCTTGCATCCGGCGGCGCAGCGTAAAGTAATTCGTCAGTTGACCGTTGTGAACGACGGTGAGTTCCGGATAGAGTTCGGACGCGAAGGGATGGGCAAAGTTGATGTTGTCAATGCTCTCAGTCGCCAGCCGCGTGTGCCCGATGGCGTGACGCGCGCGCAGCTCGCGCAGGTGACCGAACTCGTTTAGGTATTCGGCCGTGCCGACATCTTTGATAATGTCCATTCGGTCGCTCATGCTATGAACGCATAGTGCCGGTTCGGCGTTGATGTGCCGGTACAGCCGGTCGAGGTCACCCTTGTCGGCTTGCAGCGTGAGGCGCGCCATCGTGTACGGCGAATTCGTGCGCTGCAGGTCGCACTCGCCGAGTTCGGCGTGTTCGCTCACGATGCGCCGCAGCACGGGGAGATCGTCGTTCGGATGCCGCATCGAGACGCGCGCCACGACGTGATCGCGCGGGCGGTCGAGATAGAGCGCGGCGCCCGTCGCATCGCCGCCGCGGTGCCGAATCTCGTACAGCATCCGATACATCGCGTCGCCCACCGTATTTTCTTGCTTGACCATGATCCCGGCAATCCCACACATACACTTCTCCTCAAGACCCGATGTCATTGCGAGGGCGTTTTTCCCTGGCACCGCCCGCCAGGGCAGGTGTGCCCGAAGCAATCCCCAATTCGCTCGTTGGAGATTGCTTCGCCGCAAAACCCGCGGCTCGCAATGACATCTTGATCGTTATTCCGTGGGCGCGTCCATTGCGCTCAGGTCGCGTCCGATCTGCGCGACGACGCCGGGCTTGGCTGATCGCAGGTACAGGATGTACAACAAGCCGAGGACGATCCAGCCAACGGCGACATACGGCATGGTCTGCAAGAGCGGGTCGGGTGGGGGTTGCAGTGAGCCGTAGAGCGCCGCGCCCGCGCCGATGATCGCGACAATCGGAATCACGAGGTGCTTGAGGACCGAGTACTCGGCTTTCAATTGACGGCGGAACCAGACGATCGCGGCGAGCGAGACAAACGTGTAGATGACCTCGATCGTGATCGCGCCGATGCCCGCGAGATAGCCGAACTCGACATCCGAGCCGGACGTGGGCCCGTTGGGCAAGACCACCGCGAAAACGATCGCGACAATCGCGGCGAGCGCGAGGACCGTCGCGTTGGCAATGTAGGGCGTCTTGTGAGTCACGTGCGTGCGACCGAGCGCGGTCGGGAGCGCGCCATCGCGCGCGATGGCAAAGGCGACGCGCGCCGATGTCGTGAGACATCCCAAGCAAACCGCAAAGCCGTCCACGATCGCCGCGAGAAAGACCAGCGCGACCAACCAATCGCCGCCATAGATTCCCGCGATGCTGAACAACGCGGGCTTGGTCGGGTCGGCCCAATCCGCAGTATTCGTCACGCCAAAGCCGATCGAGTACGCGTAGGTCACGACCGTGTAGACCAACACGGCCGCGGCGACCGTCCCGACGATGGCAATCGGCATCGAACGCTTCGGGTCTTGGGTTTCCTCGGCCAGCACCGCCGACGATTCAAAGCCGGTGTACATGAGGATCGCAAAGATCATTCCGAACGCGAGACCTTGAAAGCCGCCCGCCGCGTCCAACGAGAACGGCACCGCGCTGTGTCCCGCCGCGCCGCCGCGAAGGATGACGTACAGCGCGAGCACCACGACGAGCGCAAGCGACACGAACACGAGCCACAACTGGGTGCGCGTGGAGATGCGCACGTCAAAGTAGGTAAGGAAGTACAAACCGATGCACTCGACGATCACCAACCCGATCCACAAATACGGAATCGGCTCGGCGAGCACTCCGATCATCAGGAGAAATTGCGTGATCCAACCCGCCACCCCGCCGATGATCGCAATCGTGAGCAAGAGCGTGGCGAACAGATACACCCAGCCGCCCATGAACCCGGTCGAGGGTCCGAACGCTTTGGCCGCGTAATTGTAGATCGCGCCGGCGGCGTGGACGCGACTTGCAAACTGGGAAATTACGTACCCCAGCGCGACCATCGTCAAGCCGCCGAGAAAGACCGCGAGCGGCGTCGCGGCGCCGGCGGCAATCGCGATGTAGCCGGTCAGGAACGTCATGCTCATGACCGGCCCGAGGAACGCCAACGCTTGCGAAATGACGTCCCAGGTGTTCAGGGCGTTTTTCTTCAGTTGAGTGTGCGTCTCAACTGCCGTGCCCGCCGCTGGTTTCCCCACGTAGTGGGGAATGCTTTCGACTGACATGTCCCCCTCCTTGGGACAAATTTACGAACCGTTCGACGATTACAGATGGAACGCGTACTCGTTGAATTCCCAATCGGTCACGTGGGCGCAAAAACGCTGCGATTCGAGCCGCTTGACCGCGCCAAACGCTTTGACGAACGCGGGCCCCAGCGCCGCGCACATGACCGCATCCTCTTCCAGCGCGGTGACGGCTTCGTGCAAAAACTGCGGGATCACCGGAGTGTCGGGGCTGGCGGTCGAGTAAGCATCGCCGGAAAAGGGCGGACCGGGATTGAGATGCTGATCAATCCCATCCAGACCGGCTGCAAGCGTGGCGGCGAAAACGAGATACGGATTCGCGACCCCATCCGCGGTGCGATTCTCGACGCGCGTGCCGCCTTTGCGTTCGGGCGGGATGCGGACGTAACAGGTCCGGTTGTCAAAGCCCCAAACGACAAAGTAGGGCGCGAAGGCCCCGGGCACAAAGCGCTTGTAGGAATTGACGGTGGGCGCGAGGACGGCCGTCATCCCGCGCGCGTGCGCGATCTGCCCGCCGACAAAGCTGCACGCCAAATCCGACAGGCCGCCGTCGCCGCGCGGATCGTAAAACAGATTCTCGCGCGTTTCGGGCTGCGCGATGCTCATGTGGACGTGATAGCCGCTGCCGCCAAGGTCGGAGCGCGGTTTCGCCATAAACGTCGCCATCAACCCGTTCTGCCACGCGATCTCCTTGACGGCTTGCTTGTAGAAAAACGTGCGGTCGGCCATGTTCAGCGCTTCGCCGTGATCGAGGTTGATTTCGAATTGACCGGGGAAATATTCGTGGCTGACCGCGAGCGCGCGGTGCCCCATTTCTTCGACCGCGTCGCAGATTTTGCGCGTGATGCCGTCGGGATCAATCGTCGAATTCCACGTGTACACCATGCTCGGCTTTTCCGAGTAAGTGTGCCACGTGCCGCCGTCGTCGCGTTTGAGCAAATAGAATTCGAGTTCGCTCCCGACGATTGGCAGCAGGTTGCGCCGCTCGTACTGCGCAAGGACGCGTTTCAGAATATTGCGCGGGGCGAGCGCGATCGGTTCGCCTTCGTAATACAGGTCGGCGATGACGGCGGCCGTGTGCGGCTCCCATGGGAGGACGGTGAAGGTGCTAAGATCGGGAATTGCGGTCATGTCGGGGAAACCCACTTCTTCGGCAGTGCCCGTGCCGGCCGCGCCGTTCCCCGCAAGGTCGAGCGAAAAGGTTGGCAGCGCGAACTGAATCCCATGTTCGAGCAAGTGCGGGAATTGGCGCGCGGGTACCGCTTTGGTGCGCGCGACGCCGAAGAAATCGGGGAATTGGATTTTGATCGTGCGAATGTGCGCCGCATCAATCTGGCGGAGGATTGCCTCGCTCTGACCGGCTTCGTTTTGGCGGAGAACTTGTTCTGTCATGGCCTTTGCTCCCAATCGGTTCGCTCTGTGGCAATTTTCACAGGTGCGCGTATGCCTGCCAACGGTTGCGAGCAGTGTACACTAGGCATCTCCCAAATTTCTCCCGCTCGGCTACCTTTCCACCCTCTTACTGAAAGAATGTGACTTTTTTTCTATTCTTCCGCCAAAGCTATGCGATAGTAAGACCACACATCAAAGCGAGCGAGCCGCTCGCTCCACTAACGTATGTTCAGGGGAGGACCCATGTCGCACAAGACAGTTTTCATTGCCGTATTCATTCTGCTCGGCACGTTGTCGTTCGCGGCCGCGGCGGATGCGCAAGGCCCGAAACCGGGCGGCACTTCCCGCGCCCCGCGTGCCGCGGTCGGTAACGCGTTTACGTATCAAGGTAAATTGAACGACGGCGGCAATCCTGCGAACGGCGCGTACGATTTCCAATTCCAACTTTTCGATGACCCAAGCCCGAGTTTCGGCTTTCAGAAGGGCAACACGGTTACCGCGAATGACGCGGCGGTCACGAACGGGCTGTTCACTGAGTCGCTCGATTTCGGCACGGATGTTTTTAATGGGGATGCACGTTGGCTGCAAATTTTCGTGCGACCCGGCGCAAGCACCGGCGCGTACACGACTCTCACCCCACGCCAGGCATTAACACCCGCGCCCTACGCATTCGCGCTGCCGGGATTGTACACCCAACAAAACGCGACGAGTCCAAACATCATTGGGGGGTACAACGGCAATGTCATCTCCAACACCGTCGTAGGAGGAACGATTGGCGGGGGCGGAGAAAGTGGCTACCCCAACCGTGTATGGGAAAGCTGGGCGACCGTGGGCGGCGGCAGATCAAACACCGCGAGCGGAGCGCGCGCTACGGTCGCCGGCGGTCAATACAACACCGCCGGCGGGTCCCGATCCACCATCGCCGGCGGACAGTATAATAACGTCACCGGCGACTATTCCGCCGTCGGCGGGGGATACACCAACACGGTGAGCAGCGATTACGCGACTATCGGCGGCGGCGAGGGCAACAACGCCAGCGGTGACTATGCTGTGATCCCGGGTGGATCGTCCAATTCGGCCACCATGTCCTACACGCTTGCCGCCGGTCGCCGCGCCAAAGCGAATCATCAAGGCGCGTTCGTGTGGGGCGATTCAACCGATGCCGATTTCGCATCGAGCGCGAACAATCAATTCTTGATTCGCGCCAACGGCGGCGTGGGTGTCGGCGCCAATTCGCCCGCCGCGATGGTACACGTTTCATCGAGCGGCGGCGACTCGATGCCGCAGATGCGCTTGAGCACCACCTCGGGCGACTATGTGCGTTTGCGTTTGACGAATGACAATGTGAGCGTAGCGAATGGCTACAACAATCGCTGGGACGTGGGCGCGATTTCGACGACGTTTACGATTTATTCCGGCAAAGCCAATCAGAACGTGATGACCCTGACGCCGGGCGGCGCGACGAATTATCTCGCGATGGGCAATGGCGCGACGCTCAGCGCGGGCGGAACGTGGACGAACGCGTCGGATCGCAACATTCATAGAATAGCATCCAGCATCATCGCTAACAGTAAAACCCCCAAGTAGACGCTCGAGACCTTGTAGGTTTTCCACGCTTGCCGCGGACGCGGGTCGTAGACCAGCCGAATTGCCGCGAGAACAAAAGACGCACCCGCGACCGTGACCACTCCAGGGTAAACCCACCCGCGCGTCGCGCCGCTCCCGATCAGGAACAGCGAGGCGATCACGATGGCAACCGCATGACCCAGTATCACCCACGCGCATTTGCGCGCTCCTACGATCACGGGCAGCGCGGGCACGCCGGCGCGGCGGTACTCTTCGCCGTACACCATCGCCAGACTCCAAAAGTGGGGAGGCGTCCACAAGAACAAGAGCAGCGCGAGCAGACCTGCCGAAGGAGAGAGCGCGGGCTGCGCGGTCGCCCAGCCCGCGAGCGCGGCGAAACTGCCCGCCGCGCCGCCGATGACAATGTTCCAAGCCGTCCGCCGTTTGAGCCACGCCGTATAAACGGTTACGTAGCACAGCGCGCCGAAAAGCACAAACCACGCGACCGTTGGGTTGACGAACAGCGCAATTCGCACGCCGGTCGCGATCAGGGCAATGCCGATCCACACGACTGCGACCGGGTTTGCGCGTCCGCTCGGCAGCGGACGCAGGCGCGTGCGCGCCATCCGCGCGTCAATATCGCGGTCGAGGTAATGGTTGATCCATGCCGCGCCCGCGCACGCCGCAATGCCGGCGGCGAGCAACAGCGCCACCCGCGCGGGATCGGGCGCGCCGCGCGCGGCGACGACCGCCGCAGCGAACGCGGTAAAGACGAGGAGCAGCGTGACGCGCGGCTTGGACAACTCCAGTCCGACGCGGACGATTTCGCGAGCGTTGTTTGACGTGATTGTGCGTTGCGCGATCATGTTTCGATAACCTCAGGGCTGTCGGCCCGTCCCTTCGACTTGCCACACTTCTTCGCACGGCTGACCCTTGATCGTGTAGGTGGTCAACTCGAAAAATACATCGAAAAACGATTCACCGTGGCCGAACTTGCCCTCAAAGACTTCGGACACACCGCCGCCAATGTTTGTGACCCCGTTCATCTTGAATTCTCGAGCAGCAGTGATCGTCCCCTCGTACTTGTTCCTTCCATTGGAATGGTCCATTTTGATCGCGCTGCCCTCGATGTTCACCGTGTATGTCGCGCGCGCGCCGGGGGAACCGCACTTGGTTGCCTTGAACGTCGTATCCAGAATAAACACATTGGGCAGCGGTCGCACGGTGGGCGGGGGTGTGGGTGATGCCGTCGCAGTCGGCGTGCGCGTCAAGGCGCTAGTCGGCCTCCTCGTTGATGTCCGCGTCGCGGTGCGAGTTAGGGTGTGGGTAGGGGGCTTTGGTGTGTCTGTTGCCGGTGGGGGCACATTCGTCGCCGTGAGTGTTCGTGTGACCGGGGTATGGGTCGGCGTTGGCGTGAATGTCGGCGTCCCGGTCCGTGTCGTCAAAGCAATTTGCGGTGCCGCGACTCCCAGTGGACTGATTACGCCGCAAAGGATGCTCGCCACACCGAGCGCGAGCAGCACTGCCCCGACGGTAAGGATGCTGGGCGTTCCTGGCGAAGCGCCGCCCGAAACGGTGAGCAGCGCGGGTTGCCCTTTTTGAGATTGCCAACGCCAATACAGCAATGCGCCGAGCGCAAGCATGATCAAGCCACCGATGATGGCGGCTGCTTTTAGCGGTGTGCCAAACAGATTGGAGAGAATCTCCATGATACCCCCTCCTGTGCGATGAGACCTAGGGTCGCTGTGGTTCAGTCAATGATCGAGCCGAAATGTTGGGCACCCTACACTACGAACTGCTTCACTTGCCCGCAGCCGGGGCCTGCACTGCGACTGAAGGGTGCGTCGTGTGCCGCAATCCCAGCGCCAGCGCGACGAGCGAGCCGAAAAAATATCAGCGCCAGTCCCTGGTGCAGCGCGACGATGGCGGGATTCAAGCGAACGATTACAGTAATGCCGCCGAGGACCGCCTGCGTCACCAAGAGCACGAGCGACTGCAACGCATTGAACCGCGCCGGCAGACGTTTGCGCCACGTGAGCAGGCCAACCGCCGCCACGCAAAGTGTAACGCCCAGAACGATCAGCCGATGGCCCCATTCCAAAAGAATTGGCAGTTCGAGTGGCGGGATCAACGCGCCGTGGCAAAGGGGCCAATCGGGACATGCCAGCCCCGCGCCCATCCCGCGCACGTAACTCCCCATGATTGCCGCGGCCACCGTCCCGATCACCGACGCCGACGCGAGATACTGTAGCATTCGCATGATTCATCCTCCTCGTTTTCAATCCTAACGCACCACAAATACTTTGCTGCCCGCGTCGAAACTCAGCACGCGCACTTGGGCCGCCGGCACGTTGATCGTGCCGTCGAATACCAGCCGTGGCTCTTGCCCGCCGCGATCATCCATTCGGATTTCAACTGTGTGGTCGCCCGCGGGCAGGGACAATTCTTGCAGCGCGTACGAGAGTCCATCCTGGCGCAGACCGGTCGGCGGAAATGTTTCGTTCAAGCGGGTATCACCGTCTACACTCACCTGCAGCGCGACCGGAAAACGCGCCGCGCCGAGAACTTGTTCCGGGGTCACGCCCTGCGGCAGCCGCGACATTTGCTGCGATGAGAGCGCGTGCGCGGTTTCTCGAAATTCGCCGCCGTGCGCCAACGCGATCTTGAGGAAACCAACGTCCGGCGGGTAAACCTGATAAGGCACATCCGCGAACGCCGCGACCGCGAGGACGAGCGCGGCAAAGAGCGCAATGCCCGGCAGCCAGCGCGCCCGCGACGTCGGATTCGGAGCCGCCTTTACACCTTGAGGGCGGCACGCTCCGCGCAATGCCGCCGCCAACTCTCGCCCATCGTCCGGCGCGATCCAGACCGCGTGCAGCCGCCGGCGGTCGACGTCTTTGGACAGATAGGGCGGACGATCGGACGACAATCGTTCCGCCAGCCAGCGGCTGCCTTCGCGGTTCGAGCAATCGTCGTGAAGACAACCCACGAGCGCGACGGGCGCATCCGTCATTTGCTGCGCGCAGTGAATCAAGTCGGGATGCAGCGCGCCAATGCAAGGAACGATAATGATATTTTCGCCGGTCGAAGCCAGCGCACCGTGCAGTGTATGCCGCTCGCATGCGAGAGTGATGTGCGCATTCTCGACGAGGCGCGACTGCACATTCAGCGTGGAGACCGCGCCCACGCGAATCGCGTCCCACCCACACGCGCCGACACAAATCCCGCAGCCGACGCAGCGCGATGGATTCACGACGGCTTCCAGCTTGTACGGCCGGTTGTCGCTGCGCGGGCGCATCTCGATGGCCCCGTAAGGGCAGTCATTGGCGCACAACTGGCAGCCCGTGCATCCAGTTTGCAGCACCGTCGCTTTCTCGACGCGGCGCGGAAAGAGCCAGGGCAACAATGCCGCGACGCCCAACCCTGCCGCGCTCGCGCCGACAACCATTGGCGCGCCCCAGTTTTGTAGCGCGGGCAGAAACAGCAGAAAGAATGGATCGAGCGGAGTTTCGCCCAGCGTGCGGCCAAGGTCGGCGGAAGGCGGCAGCGCCGCGGGACGAATCAAAACGACCGCGCCCAGCCCGGTGAGCGCGGCGTACACCCAAACGCGCGGCGGCAGCACGCGCGCGCGGCTCAACCGCATGGTGTGCAGCCAGAACCCAATCGCGACAATTAGACCCAAACCAATGTGAAAGACCAGAATCGCGTAAAACAGATAGAACGCTTTTTGCAGGGTCTCGTTCGTGAGATAGGTCAGCGCCGTCGGACCGCCAAGCAAACGCGTGAGCTCCGATCCAATCCACTGCGCGCGCACGTCGCCGACGCGACAGACACCGAGCACGCCGATCGCCAGCACCGTCGCGAGCAGCGCGAGGCCGGTGACCCACGCAAACCAGCGACTGCCCGAAAAGCGATCGGCGACGAACATCCGCAGCGCGTGCAGCACGATGAACACCACGCTCAAGTCGGCGGCATAGCGATGAACGCTGCGCGCGAGGCGACCGAGCCAGAAATCGTTCAAGCGTTCAATCGAGACGAGCGCCGCATCGGGCACGACGCCAAAGATGGCAAAATAGATCACGAGCAGCAAAATGCCCGAGGCCGCGACGATCGTCAAGAGCCATACGGCGAGCGTGCCGGTATGGTAGAGCGGATTGTAGCGCGTCGTGGCGACAAGGTTAATCAGGTTCTCAAAGGCAAGTGTCGCGCGCTCGAGGAATACGAGTGCGCGACGAGTGCTCGCACGATTCATTCTGCCAGAGCCGCCGGCGCAATAGCCACCTCGGTCTGCGCCTGCCGCCGTCTGAGCAACGCGTGCAGGATGTTATAGACGAACAACGCGCCGCCGAGCGCCGCCAGCGCCGCGCCGATGCCCATGAAATTCATCGAGCCGGCATACGCGCTGCCGGTCCCCGCGTCAAATGTCTTGCGCGGCGCGCCGAGCGAGCCGGCCCACGCCAATCCCGTAATACTGATCAGCACGCCGACGCCGAACAAGTACAACTGCGCGCGGGCGAACTGCTCCCGAACGATTTGCCAATTCATTTGGCGCAGCAGATGGTAACTGAGACCCATCAGCGCGGTCGTCACGCCGCCGACGACCATGCCGTGATAGTGCGCGGGCACGCGCGTCGTATCCAGTGAAGCGCGCGGTTCCAACGCCGCGCCGACGAGGAACAAGCCCATCGAAACAAACAGCGCCGCGCCTTCGGGCTTGCCGAGAATTTCGCGCCAGCGTGGGAGCGCGCGCTTGCGCCACGCTTGCCCAATTGCCCAGGCGATCACGAGCATGTGAACCACGGTCGGCAGACTGAGACCCGCGTCCAGAAAGATGCCGGGCAGGCGCAGGTTGCCCCAATAGGTCGCATCGAACGCGAAATATGCGAGCGGCGCGGGAAGCGCGAGGAGCGGCGCGAGGCCGAACGCCGCGCGCGAGAGACTCGGAGAGATTGGCACATTGCCCATCGCGCCGCGCGCCAGCGTGTACCACGCGACCGCCATCGTCGTAACATAGACATATTGGAGCGCGTGTCCCGCGCCCCAGAACAGCGATTGATAACGCCACTCGTCGGCCACCGCGCGCGGCGCGAGCGTGACGAGCGCGGCGACGAGCGCGGCGGCGGCGATGAGCGCGCCCACGACCGCCATCAGCATTCCGAATGCCGGCAGCGAGAGGTCGGTGCGGCGGCGCAGCGCAGTGGGCAGATAGCACGCCAACGCGACCACGATGCTCACGGCAAAGATCGCATAGCCGACGAAATACATCGGCGTCTCGAGCACGGGCACGTAATCGGTCAAAAAAGTCTCACCCTGCCCGCTCAAGACGCTGCCCAGAACGATGCCTGCGCCGAGCATCGCGCCGGCGAGCGCGGCTTGCAGCCAGCGGACGTTGTACCCCCAGCACTCGCGCAGACCGAAATAAACGGTGATGGCGACGACGAACGCCAGCAGCCAGATAATCAGACCGAATGAAACGTGGCCGACCATCGCGACATAGAACATATCGGCGTTCGGTAAGAGCCAGCCCACCGCGGAAATGCGCGCCGCGGCGACGAGCACGGACAGCATGCCCGCCACTCCCGCGCAGCCGATCGCGACGAATAACCAACCGTGCAGCACTGCTTGTGACTTGATCTCCGTGCGCCACGGGATATTCATCAGTGAATCACCTCTCACTTAATCGGCCAAACTTGCAGCAGCATCCCCATGTTGAGCAGCCACAGGAATCCGAACCACGCGAGAAAGAGGAACACCAGGACGAACGTCCCGCGCACGTCAATGTTTTCGTGTTGATCTTTTTGCATATTCACCCCGTTGAGACCTGTCAGGTTTTTGGAAACCTGACAGGTCTCATTCTGTTACGACGCGTCAACCTCACATGCCTTTTCACGTCGCCTCTACGCGCTTGCCAAACAACAGCGACAGCACCGCTATCGAAACGTAGATGACGCCGCCCGCAACCGCAAGCAGCGCGCCGATGCCCATCAGTCCCAGCATCGCGTAGGTCAAGCCGCTGAATTCGACCGGGATGGGCGCGCCCGCGTAGGATATGTCCGGCACGCGGCGCGGCGCGCCGTACGCGCCCGCTTGCATCATGCCCGCGATAAAGATAAACATGCCGATGCCGTACAGGTACGGTTGAATCTTGGCCCACTGCTTGCCGACGATCTCGCGGCGGAAGATGATGGGAAAGACATAGTAGGTCAGACCCATGAATGCCAGCGTCGTGCCGCCCACGACCGTCGCGTGAAAGTGCGCGGGGATACGCAAGGTGTTGTGATTGATGATATTCAACTGCTCATGCCCCATAATCACACCCGTCGTCCCGCCGATGAACCCAAAGATGAACATCGAAAGAATCAGCGACGAAAAGCCCGGCTCGCCCCACGGCGCTTTGCGCAGCCATTCAAAGATGCCGTTGCTAAAGCCCTTTTTCCGCAGCGCGACTTCGACCGCGCCGGGGATCGAGAACGCGTGGATCATGCTACCCAGGACGGCGAGATACATTGCGTAACTGGTGTTGAAAATTTTGAACGGAATGCTGATGCCGCCGTCGGTCAGCAGGTGATGCACGGAGCCGAGGTTGATAAAGATGATGTACAAGAGGAACGCGAACCGGCTGAGTTTCTCATTCAGCGGCTTGGCGCCGGTCGTCAGCGTCGCGAGCAGATACCAGACCGACACCATCGCGGTGAGATTGATCTGCTGCGAGGGATGCCCGATGCTCCAGAAATTCAGGCGATAGACTTCGGGATCGAGATTCATCAGCCCCAACGACCAGAACAGGGCCGGAATGAACGTCAGCGCGCCGCCGACGAGCGTCACGATCGCGATGATCGCCGCGACGACTAAGCCGAAGGTGACGAGCGGCACCGAACCGGTATACCGTCCTTCGACCTTCGCCATGATCACGGTGGCGAAGAAGGTGACGACCGCCAGGATCGCGCCGACGGCGAAAATGATGATACCAAGATAGTAAAGCGGGTGCGCCGGGAGCGGAACATAGGACGTGAACATCACGTCGGCTTGCCCGGCAAAGACCATAATATCCACGAGCACCGCGCCGCCGAGCATCAGAGCGAACGCGAGCCACGCCGGCCCGGCGTAACCAGACGCGCGTTCAGCACCACCGCGCCGCCCAGGTACAAGCCCGCGATCTCGAAAAAGATGATCCAGAAGATGAGCATGTTCAGCCCGTGCGCGGTGAGAAAGCGGTAGAACAGATCGGCGGGCAGCAGATGCACGGCTTGCCAGCGCGTCAGCGCGATGAGCAGCGCCATTATTCCGCCGAGCAACAGGAAAACGACGGCGGTGACCGCGTTGACGAGAATGAGCTGCTCCGCCGCGGCATGCACACGCAAGCCGGTGATCGGGTCCACGCGTGATTCGAATTCGGGCGCGCGCGCCCAGGGTAACGTCTGGACTGCCATTGTCTACTCCTTGACCACAATCTTGCCGGACATCAGGTGATGGCCGATGCCGCAGTACTCGTTGCACAAGACGTTGTACACGCCCGCCTGATTCGGCGTAATGGTGAGCACGTAATCATAGCCGGGCACGACCTGGAAATTCATATTGATCGGCTGCACCGAAAAGCCGTGACTGTAATCCATCGAAGAAAGGTGCAGCCGGTAGGTCTGTCCTTTTTTCAATTCGAGAATCGGCGACCACTGCCACGCTCTGGCGACGAGATAAACATCGCTGCCCACGGGCGGTCTGACGATGGGAATGTCTTTGTCGGTTCCGGTCTGGTATTGTTTGATAAACCGATTCGCCAGTTCGGCATACTGGGCCGCGGTGGTGCGGTACGTCTCGCTCGGAGTGTTCTGCGGCGCGATCAAATGCCAGAGCGGCAATGAAACGAACAAGAGCACGCACCAGGCCAAGGAGATACCCACCCACAGCCGTTCCTGCCGCGACAGCGGCTTCCACCACACTCGTTCGGGAGATACAACGCTCATCGGCTCCTCCTACCTAACCGTGATTCTGGCGACCATCCCCGCTTCGTAATGCCCGGAGATGTGACAACGGATTTGGTACTGACCGGGTTCCGCGAATGTCCAGTCGAGATAGCCGCTCGCGCCGGGCACGATGGACGTTTTGGCAGACTGCCCATCGCTCTTTAGCGGTTGATTGACCGCGCCCGCTTTTTCGACGATGAACTCGTGCTCGATGCCGCCCTTGTTGGCGATATTAAAGCGCACCGGCTTGCTCACGGGCAGCGAGGTTTGCGCGATCTGGAATTTGAATTCGCTCATGGTCGTTTCGACGACCAGCGCGCCCGCAGGCGGCGGCGCGACGGACGCGGAGATCACGATGGGTTTGGCGGTGGGGATACTGCCAATGTCAATCAGTCCCCACACCGTGTAAAAGACAAAAGGGACCGCCACGCCGAGGAGAAACAAGAGAAAGAAATCGTCGAAAAGAACTTGCCAGATCGGAATGCGTTCTTGGTGTTCTTGGGGTACTACGCTCATCAATGTCCTCCGTCTAGTTCCGCGAGCAACGCGCGAATGTCTTGCGCGACGCGCGCCCGCGGCAGTTCCACTCCGATGTATTCGGCGCGAAGGTTGCCCGCGCCATCCAGAAGTACCGTCTTGGTTGTGTGGACGACGGCATAATTCGCCGGGACGCTCGTGCCGTGTCCGGCGTGAGATGCGGAAGCGAGCGGCGCGTCCATGGTCGCAAGGTCGGGATAAGCAACCACCTCAAAGCTGCGCCAAAGTGTTTCCAGTTGCGCGGGCTCGCCGGTCAGCCAAGTCCAGCCGCTCAAGTCCACCCCGAATTGGCCCGCATATTCCTTGAGCCGCGCCGGCGTATCGCGCGGCGGGTCAACGGTGACCGAGACGAAAACGAGACGTGACCCAAAGGCGCCCTCACGCCCGAACTCGTCTTGCAATTGTTTCATCTGCGCGCTCAGCAGCGGACAAACCGTGGCGCAGTGCGTGTAGACGAACGTCACGAGGGCGACCTTGCCGCGCAAATCACGCGAGCCGAATGACACACCATCTTGGCTCGTCAAAGACCAGGCGGCGCTTGGCTTGACGGGCAGCGCATTCGCGCGGCAGCCGAGCGATCCGCTCACTAGGAGCAATACGAGCGTCCAGCCAATGCGGCGTATCACTGCCCGCCTCCGCGGTCGTCCCGGCCTTGGGTCTGCGCCTGTTCGAGCAGCAGTTTGCAGACGCGCGCCGTCACATCCTTGAAGGCGAGATCGGTCGCGAGCGTCGCGAGGTCGCGCAAGCGCATGCTCACGACCGCAAGCACCGCCGAAAAGAGGTCGGGTGTATTCCAGATCAGATCGTGTGCGAAAGGGAATGGGATGAAAAAGAGGCGGACGCGACCGCGCGCGCGGGCGGTGATCGAGTGGGGCCGGCTGTCGAGCAGGGGGATGAGATCCAATGGCTCGCCCGCATTGAGGATGCCGACGAGCTGTTCCTTATCCTTGCAGGCGCGCAAGAGTTTGACCTGTCCGGTTTTGAGGAGATATTAACCGGCGCAGGGCGTCCCCTCGCGGAAAATCACCACGCGATTTTGGTAATCGCGTTCCTCGGCCGCGCGCGCGACCAGTTTTAGCTCGGTCGCGGATAGCCGAGCCAGAAGCGGGATGGCGCGCAAGTCGTCGCGTGAAGGAGCAATCATCACTCCACCAGCCATGCGGATTGGCTGTCAGTATAGCCCAGGCGTGACGAAAATACTAGCAAAAAAGTCACATTCCCGAATTCAGACCATTTTTGCTAGGCGCTCCTTGTCCAATATGACGATGTGCTTGCCCCGGGCGTCCACTAGCCCCGCCTGTTCGAGGCGTTGAAACATCTGCGTCACCATTTGCGGCGTCGTCCCGAGGACGCTCGCCAGCATCTCACGCGTCAGATCGAGTTGCAGCTCGATCCCGCGTGGGCCGGCGCGCCCGCGTTCTTCGGCATAGCCCAGCAGAAGTTCGTTGAGACGGGGCAGCGAGCAGCGCAGGGCCAAGCCGGCGGAGAGCTGCGTCAGGTAGCGGGTATGGTTCGCGAGCACCCGCGCCAGCAGGTCCGCTATGCCGCGGCTTTCTGCCGCTAGCTGGTACGCGCGTGTGCGTTCGATGAAATAGATGGTGGTCGGTTCTAACGCTTGGGCGTGCGCCGGCGCGAGATTGCCGTCGAACAGGGGGCACATGCCCATACAGGGGAGATGGTCGCGGCGCGCGATGCAGAGAGTGAACTCGCGCCCAGTCGGACTCACGCGATAGAGGCGCACGCGGCCGCGCCTGACAAACCACAGCCCGTCCAGGCGCTCGCCCTGGGTAAATACGAGGGCGCGGGCCGGGTACTCGCGCGCGCTGACCACCTCGCCGACGGCCAGGAGTTCTTCGTCGGCGAGATTGCCAAAAAGCAAGCTCGTACGCAATTCTTCCAGAGGAATGGTCATTGTAAAACAACGGCGACCGACCGGTTCGTCTAGAGTAAATGGAATTCCCCTGGGATGTCAAAGACGGGGTGTCGTGAGCGCCCCAAACGGCCTTGACTTTCAAAACGTTTTGGCTATAATGGGCTTCAAGACCGAAAACGTTTTGGAGAAATATGGCTGTCACCATCCGGGACGTCGCCAAGCGCCTCCGCCTCTCGATTACGACGGTCTCGCGGGCCCTCGACGGCTACGACGACGTAGCAGACAAGACGCGTGCGCGCGTCATTCGCGCCGCACGCGACATGGGCTATGTCCCCAGCCGCGCCGCGCGGCAGTTGCGCCGCCAACGCGCCGATGCCATCGGCTACATCATCCCGGGTCGCGCGCCCTACTTTACCGATCCCTTCTCCTCTGAATTTATCGCCGGCCTGGGCGATGCGGCTACCTCGCACAACCTCGACCTCTTGATCTCGACCGCGCCGCCGGACAGCGACGCGGAACTCTACGTTTATACGCGCTGGACGCAGAGCCGCCCCGTGGACGGTATCGTGCTGAGCCGCTTGCGCTTGAAGGACTGGCGCGTGAAATATCTCGCTCAAAACGATTTCCCTTTTGTCGCGCACGGGCATACGCATCTGCGCCTCGACTTTCCCTACATCGAAATGGATTCGCGCGCCGGTTTTGCCCAACTAGTCAAGCATCTCGCCGACCGCGGCCACCGGCGCATCGCCTACATCGGCGCGCCGGCCAAGTTCACGCTCCAGGCCGAGCGGTTTACCGGTTATCAAGAGGGCTTGACCGCGGCCGGTATCGCGTTCGAAGAAACGCTCGTCGCCGAAAGCGATTTGACGCGCACCGGTGGTTACCAGGCCGCGGGGCAGCTGCTCGACCAAGCGCGCCACGCGCCGGCCGCGATCATCTGCGTCAACGACCTAACCGCCATCGGCGCCATGCGCGCGGCGCGCGAAAGGGGCCGCGTGATCGGCCGCGATATCGCCATCGCGGGCTACGACGGCACGGACGAGTCCGAACACACTGATCCGCCGCTCACCACTCTCAAACAGCCCATCTACGACACGGCCCACCGCTTGGTCGAGATGCTGCTCCGGCGCATCGCGGGCGAACCAATCGCCGATCCACACGTAATCCTCCAGCCCGAATTGATCGTTCGCCAGTCCACCGCTTTCAGTGTGTAGGGGCGGGGTCACCCCGCCCATTCGAGGAGGTGATGCCAAGTCGCAATATCCAATCGTTATTCATCGTCGCACTGATGGCACAGCAGTTCGATCACTGTGCCGACATCAAGGAGGAGATTCGAATGAACAAGCGTATTGGGACGATCGCAATGCTCGTCCTCGTTTTGACCCTGATCGCGGCGTGCGCGCCGGCGCCGACGCCCGTACCGACCGCGCCGCCGCCGACCACCGCGCCGGTTGCCACGGCCGCGCCCGTCGCCACCGCGGTGCCCCAGCCGACCAAAGCGCCGGAACCGACCAAGGCACCGGAGCCCACCAAAGCGCCGGCAGCCACTACCGCGCCAACGACCGCGCCCGCGCAGCCGCTCCTGTTTTCTTCGACGCAGTTCAGCCCGGTCGAAGAACAGGAAAAGATGCGAACGGTGATCCTCAAGGACTTTGCCGCGGCGAAAGTTGATTTCGTCGTTGATCCCAGCGAAGCGCCGTTCATGGACCGCATCATCGCCGAGCAAAAGACCGGCAAGATCACCGTTGGATTGATCGGCGCGCTACACGGCACGTTCCCCAACCTGATCCAGGCGAACGCGCTCGAAGACCTGACGCCGCTGGTCGCCAAGTTGAGCAATCGCCCGATCGTCAAAGAATTCATGACGCTGGGCAAGATGGGCACGGATAAGCAGTACTATATTCCGTGGATGCAAGCCACCTATATCATGGTCTATAACAAAAAGGCGTTGCAATACTTGCCGGCCGGCGCGAACGTGGACGCGCTGACGTACACGCAGCTCGGCGAGTGGGGCAAGAACATTACCGCCGCCACCAAAGAAAAGAAGCTCGGCGTGCCCGCCGGTCCCACGGGATTGATGCACCGCTTGACGCAAGGGTACTTGTATCCGTCGTACACCGGCGGCTTGGTCACGACGTATCGCAGTGACGACGCCGTCAAGATGTGGACGGATCTCAAAGCCGTTTGGGAATATACCAATCCCCAGTCCACGACGTACAACAACATGCAAGACCCGCTGCTTTCCGAAGAAGTGTGGGTCGCGATTGACCACACTGCGCGCGTCGTCAATGCCTTCAAGAACAAGCCGAACGACTTTCTCGCCGCGCCCGCGCCCGCGGGTCCCAAGGGCCGCTACTACATGAGCGTGCTCGCGGGTCTCGGCATCATGAAAGGCACGCCGAACAAAGCCGGCGCCGAGGCGTTGATCGAGTACCTCACGCGTCCCGAAGTGCAAGCGGCGGTGACGCGCGAAGTCAACTTTTACCCGGTCCTCGAAACCGGTCTGCCGACTGATGTGCCCGCGCACGTGAAACTCGAGTTGGACGGCGTGGTCAAGCAGTCCAAAGCGACCGATGCCAAAGTCGCGCTGCTGCCCATCGGCTTGGGCGGCAAGGCCGGCGATTTCAACAAGATTCAGCAAGACACCTTAACTCGCATCCTTCTCAAAGGCGAAGACATCAAGAAGGTCTTGGACGAGCAAGCCACTGCGCTGAACGCGTTGATGAACGAACTCAAAGCGCCGTGCTGGTCGCCCGACCCGGACAGCGGCGGCAAGCCCTGCCTGGCGAAGTAGACTACGACCTCACCCCTCTCCCCCCATCCCCCTCCCCCCTCTCCTGATTCGAACTTCAGAATCAGGAGAGGGGGGAGGGGGAGCGAGGGGGTGGGGGGTGAGGTTTGCGAGGTTCCTATGCGCGTCAAATCCGAGACGATTCTGCCCTACTCGTTACTCGCGCCCACGCTGCTCTTTATCGTGCTGCTGATCGTCGTGCCGATTTTCCAGGCGTTTCTCTTGGCGTTCCAAACGGCCGACGGCGATTTTACATCGGCCAATTTCCTAAAGATGGTGACCGACACTAACTTTGCGGACGCGCTCAAGTTCACGCTGCTCCTGATGGTTTTCATCGTTCCGGCGCAAGTCGTTTTGGCGTTGGTGATGGCGCTCCTCATCCACACCCGTTTCAAAGGGCATACTTTCTTTCTCTACATCTATGCGATTCCGCTCGCGATCTCCGATCTGGCGGCGGGCATTGCGTGGCTCTCGATTTTCACCGAGCGCGGTTTCCTGAACTCGATCCTCTACCAAACGGGCGTTATTGACAGACCCTTCCTTTTTCTTTCGTATCAAAATTTGCCCGCGATGTTCGGCACCATCGTCGTCGCCGAGTCGTGGCGCGCGACGGCCATCGTCATGGTGATTCTGCTCGCGGGTCTGCAAGTGATTCCGCGCGATTATTTCGAGGCCGCGGATGTGTTCGGCGCGACGACGCTCAAGCGCATCTTTTTTGTCGTCCTGCCGCTGCTGCGTCCCAGTCTGCAGAACGCGCTCATCATCCGCACCATCTTTGCGTTCCAAACCTTTTCGGTCGTGCTTGCGCTTGCGGGGCGCGTGATTCCGGTGCTCGCCGGCGAATCCTACGAATGGTACGCGAACAGCCGCAACGCCAACGTCGCGTCGGCATACGGCGTCTTGATTCTCACCTTCACGGTCGCCGCGACCTTCGTCTATTTCCGGCTCTTGCGCACGAGCGCGGCGGAAGCGGGGTTCGACTGATCTCAGATTGCAGATTTTAGATTTCAGATTGAACCCTGCGGTCGCCTAATCTGCAATCTGCCATCTGAAATCTGAAATGGAGTGGATATGGCATCTTCAATTGCCAGCGAACAGGCCGTTACCGCCGTCTCTCGACGTGCCGCGCTATCGCGGCGATACGTGGTCAACCAAATGTTGCTCTACGGCGCGGCGATCGTGCTCGCGCTCTGGACGCTCGCACCGCTGTATCTGATCGGGGTGGCCGCCTTTAGCACCAAAGAGGCCGTCTTTCAGTGGCCCAAGCTGCTCTTGCCCACCGCGTTTTCGGCAGATACGATGCAGTTCTTTGTGAATACGCGCGGCGTGCTGGATGCGGTGTTGAACAGCGTGATCGTCGCGGTGGTGACGGTGGCCGCGAGTCTGATTCTCGGCGCGCCGGGCGGTTACGCGTTGGCCCGCTTTCGGTTTCGCGGCCGCGACTCGATCCAACTCGGCTTTCTGATTAGTAAAATGTTCCCGATCTCGATCCTTTCGGTGCCGCTTGCGGTCGCATTCCTGCAAATGGATTTGTACGACACGATTTGGGGCGTCGCGCTGCTGCACACCGCAATGGCCCTGCCGTTCGCGATCATCGTCACGGCGGGCATCTTTGTCGGCGTGCCGCGCGATCTCGAGGAAGCGGCGCAGACGCTCGGCTGCAATCGCCTGCAAGCCGGGCCTTGCCGCCGCGGCGATCTTTACCTTTATGATGTCGTGGAACGAGGTGTTCGGCGCGACGATCCTCACCCTGCGCAATCGCACGCTTCCCGCGCAAGTCCTGAGCGGATTGAGCAATTCGCCGTTGTACTATCGTTACGCGGGCGGCTTTTTCATGATCCTTCCCGCACTGGTCTGTATCTTTATGATCCGCCGGTATTTGCTGAATATGTGGGGCAGCATCGTAAGGTAATTTCAGATTTCAGATTTATGATTTCAGATCTAGAATCTGCAATCTGCAATCTGAAATCAGAAATGGGGTTCCATGGCTGGCATTCGCTTTCAAGCTATTCGCAAACTTTTCGGCAAGGTCAAGGCCGTTGACGACGTCACGCTCGAAATCAAGGACGGCGAGTTTATGGTCTTGCTCGGGTCGCCGGTTTGGAACACGTGGACGACGGGCGCGTTCTCATCGGCGACCGCGACGTGACCGATCTCGCGCCGCGCGACCGCAAGATCGCGATGGTGTTTCAGAGTTACGCGGTCTTTCCCCATCTCACCGTATTCGACAACATCGCGTTCGGCCTGCAAATGCAGAGCAAGCCGAAAGAGGAAATCAAACGCCGCGTCGACGAGGGCGCGGCCCTGTTGGAGCTAAGCGACTATCTTAAGCGCTATCCCGCCCAACTTTCCGGCGGCCAGCGCCAGCGCGTGGCGGTCGCGCGCGCCATCGTGATGCAGGCGGCGGTGCTCTTGATGGACGAGCCGCTTTCCAACCTCGACGCGCTCTTGCGCCTGCAAATGCGCGCCGAACTCAAACGCCTTCACGCCGACATCAAGGCCACGACGATTTACGTGACGCACGATCAGGTCGAGGCGCTGTCGCTCGGCGACCGGATCGCGGTGATGCAGAGCGGGCGCATCGTCCAGTGCGACGTGCCGATGACGATCTATGACAATCCCGCCAACAAATTCGTGGGCGGCTTTATCGGCACGCCGCCGATGAATTTCCTGCCCGGCGTCGTCCACGCCAACGGCAGCGGGCCGCTGGTCGCGATCGGCGAATCGCGCATTGCGCCCTCCGCCGCGCACGCGCCCGCGCTCGCCGCCAAGAACGGGCAGCCGATCTTGCTCGGGATGCGGCCCGAGAATCTCACGCTGGCATCGAGCCAACAGCCGAACACGATTCGCGCGCGCGTTCTCGTCGTCGAACCGCTCGGCTCGCACAAATTGCTGACGATGCGCGTCGGCAGCGAAGTCGCAAAGGTGAGCGTCGCGCCCGACGAGCGCGTTGCGCCGGACGAAGACGTGTGGCTGCATTTCGATCCCGAAAAGATTCGCTGGATGGACGCGGCGACGGGGGCGGCCATTTGATTTCTCGCGCGCAACGCGTCCTGCGGCTCAACGATGCCGGCGAATTTATAAAGCCCTCGCCGCGGCAATATCCGCATCAATGGAACTGGGACTCTGCCTTTATCGCGCTCGGCCTGGCGCATTTCGATCTGCCGCGCGCGATCGCCGAAGTGCGCGGGCTGCTGCGCGCCCAATGGCGCGACGGCATGGTCCCCCACATCGTCTACCCCACCGGCCCATCCGACTATTTCCCGCCGCCGGCCTTTTGGCAAACCCAAAATCTGCCGCACGCCGGCCCCATTCCCTCCTCCGCGCTCACCCAGCCGCCCATCCTCACCACCGTCGTCCGCATGTTTTCCGAAAGGACGCATCAACAATCAAACGGGAATGCGACAGATTACGTTTTACGTTTTACGCATTACGCATTTCCTCACCTCCTCGCCTGGCACCGCTGGCTCCACACCGCGCGCGACGCCGACGGCACCGGCCTGCCCTGTCTCATTCATCCGTGGGAATCGGGCATGGATAACTCGCCGTTGTGGGCCAACGCGCTTGACCACATCACGCCCGCGATTTTGCCCCCATTCAAGCGCCGCGATATGATTCACGTCGCCGCCGACGAGCGCCCGCTGGCGCCGGATTACGAACGCTTTGTGTATTTGATTGATCTCGGGCGGCGTTTGTGTTGGGAGCCGCGCGTTTTGCTCGAACAGATGCCGTTTCTGATTCAGGACGTCTTGTTCTGTTCGATTCTGCACCGCGCCGACGAGGACCTGCGTACGCTCGCCGTCGCGCTGGGCGAACCCACGGCCGAGATTGACGGCTGGCTGGCGCGCACGCGGGCCGTGTTCGACGCGCGCTTTTGGAACGAGGCGCGCGGCCTGTATCTGGATTACGACGTGCGCTCGCAGACGCCGATTGACGTGAACGCGTGCGGCACATTCGCGCCGCTCTTCGCCGGGCTGGCGTCGCCGGAGCAGGCCGCGCGCTTGGTTGCCGAGCACTTTGACAATCTGGCAGAGTACGCGCCGAGCGCGGATTCCTGTTTCCGTTTGCCGAGCGCGGCGAAGAACGAACGCGGCTATGCGCCGCGGCGCTATTGGTGCGGGCCGGTTTGGATTCACATCAACTGGATGATTGCCGAAGGGCTGCGCCGCTATGGATTTGACGCGCAAGCCGACGCGCTCGAACGCGATTCGCTCGCGCTGATCGCGGAGAGCGGTTTTCGCGAATACTACGATCCGCGCGACGGCCGCGGCTGCGGCGCAGACGACTTTTCCTGGTCAGCCGCGCTGACGCTGGAAATGCTTTTAGGTTCAAGAAGTGACCCCGCGTGAACGCTTCATCGCCGCGCTGGAACGGAGGCCGCTCGCCGGACGCGTGCCGCACTTCGAGCTGGTCTTTTTCTTGACGATGGAGACGTTCGGCAAGGTTCACCCGTCGCATCGAAATTACGCGCAGTGGGGCCAGATGAGCGAACACGAGCGCGAGCTGCATCGCCGCGACATGGCCGGCATTTTCATCGCGACCGCCGAGCGTTTCGAGCACAGCGCGATCTTTATCCATCCGAATCCCGACACGGAAGAGGAACGCTGGCGCATGGTGGATCTGATTCGCGAGGGAACGGGCGGCAAGTATTTCTTGATGATGCACGGCGACGCGACCTTCGGCATTCCGACCATGACCGAATTTGCGTATCGCGTCGCCGACGAGCCGGACGAGGTCAAGCGAGACGCGCAAGCCAAAGTGAACGCCGCGCTCGAACGCGCCGAACGGCAGAGCAAGCGCGGCGTGCTCGACGGGTACGCGCTCTGCACCGATTATTGTTTCAACACCGGCCCGTACTTGCGCCCGAACAAGTTCGCCGAATTCGTCGTGCCCTACCTCGCGCAGTTGATCCGCGGCTATCGCGATCTCGGGTTCTACACGATCAAGCACACCGACGGCAACATCATGCCGATTCTCGATCAACTGGTCGAGTGCAATCCGCACGCGCTCCATTCGCTCGATCCACAGGGCGGCGTGGACATCGCCGCGGTCAAGCGGCGGTACGGCGATCGCGTGTGCTTGATCGGCAACGTGAACTGCGGCTTGCTCGACACGGGCACCGACGCGGAGGTGATCGAATCGGCGCAGTACGCGCTCGCGCACGGCGCCCCCGGCGGCGGCTATATTTTTTCGACGAGCAATTGCATTTATCCAGGCATGCGCTTGGAGCGATATGAGTTGATGTTGAAGGTGTGGCGCGAGAATCAATCAGGAGTAATGTGAATGTCAGACAAGATTCTAGTTTGTTATGCCAGTCAAGCCGGTTCCACGCGCGGCGTCGCGGAAGCCATCGGCAAGACGTTGAACGAGGGCGGCGCGCAAGTTGACGTGCGCCCCATGCAAGAGGTGCAAGACCTCGCCGCGTACCGGGCGGTCGTCGCGGGCAGCGCGGTTCACGGCGGCGAATGGCTGCCCGAGGCCATCCACTTCATGCGGACGCATCGCGCGACGCTCACCCAAAAACCGTTCGCCGCATTTTTGGTGTGTATGACCCTGTCCATGCGGAATGCCGACAAGTACCGCGAGCACGTCGCGACGTGGCTGGAGCCGGTGCGCGCGTTGGTGCGGCCCGTGAGCGAGGGGCTCTTTGCCGGCGCGCTCGACATTCGAACCATCCCGTCGTTTGGCGACCGGCTCAAATTTCGGCTGAGTGTCGTGTTCGGCTTTTGGAAGGAAGGCGATCACCGCGATTGGAATGCCATTCGCGCCTGGGCCAATACCGCGCGTCCGCTGCTGCTCCGGTGAATAGCAAAATGAACGACACTCCCCTTTCCTCTTTTCTCCAACTCTTGCGCGATCGGATCACGCTCGAAGAGGTTGCGCCCGAAGAACGTGATCCGCGCTTTCGGCGTTCGCCCGACGATAACGACCGGATTCCCTTCAGCGGCATTCCCTTTAGCGAACGCGGCTCGCGCATTTTGCTCTTTCGCCGCGACTCGGTCTTGTACATCCGGCTGGCCGAACGCTGGGCAAAATGGGAAGAAGAGGTCGGCGACTATCGCCGCCGTCCGGCCCTCGTCCAAGATTTCGTTTTGACCGACGCGCAGGGCGCGCGCTTGGATTTTACGATGACCGCGTACCCTCACGCGCTTTTCTTCGCGACGCGCGTCGGCGAATTCTGGCTGGCTTTCGCCGACGAAGAGACGCTGTACCTGAAACTGCCCGACGCGCGCTGCGGCATTTCGTTCTGCGCTTATGCGGCTCAAGGGCGCGCTGACCGGCGCGGCGGCGAATTCAAAGGCGACCCCGAGCACCGCGTCATCCATCGCAATATTGCCTACACGACGAACGCGCGCATCCTGTCGAACACGATCGCGCCGCACGGCAACGGGTGCTTGCGCGTCGCGCTGCAATTGGACGCGTCAAGCGACTCGGCCTTTTTGCTGAACATCACTCCGCGCCTTGGATTTAATCGCAGTTTCACGCGCGGGGAAAATATCCTCGAGCGCGCCGAGGCGCGGTGGCACGCCTGGTTCGAGTCCGCGCCCGCCGTCGAGGAAGAATTCGCCGAGCAGTATTATTACGCGTGGTGGATCATGGGGATGGGTTTGCTCAGAGTATTATTACGCGTGGTGGATCATGGGGATGGGTTTGCTCAGCCCGCGCTATTACCTGACGCGCGAATCCATGATGCCGTCCGCCATTCACTACATCGGCGTGTGGCAGTGGGACGCGTTCTTCCACGCGCTCGCGTACCGGCACGTTGACCAACGCCTCGCGGAAAACCAACTGCGCGTCCTGCTCGACCATCAACGCGACGATGGCATGATCCCCGACGCGATCCACGACGAGGGCGTCGTCCTGCGTTGGAAGCTGCCCGGCGTCGAGGGCGAATCGGACGTGACCAAGCCGCCGCTGATCGCGTGGGCCGCGCTCAAGCTGTACGCGGCGAGCGGCAATCGCGATTTTCTGTCCGAGATCTACGAACCGGTCAGCCGCTGGAATCGCTGGTGGTTCGAAAAAAACGACGACGACCGCGATGGGATCGCGCAGTACAATCACGGCTTTTCGTCCGGCCTCGACGACAGCCCGCTGTGGGATGAGGGCATGCCGGTCGAATCGCCGGAACTGAACACGTATCTGGTGATGCAGATGGACGCGCTCGCGCAGGTCGCCGAGATTTTGGAACTGCCGGACGACGCGGTACAATGGCGCGCGTGCGCGGCCGACCTCGCGCAAAAGATCATCGCGCATTTTTGGGACGCGGCGCAGGGCGTCTTTTGGGCGACGCGCGACCACAAGCCGATTCGCGTCCTCACGCCGTTCAACCTCTATCCGCTGCTCACGGGCCGAATGCCGCGCGCGATCGTCGAGCGGCTGGTCGCCCACCTGACGAACCCGGACGAATTCTGGACGCCTTTCCCGATCCCGACCGTTGCGCGGAACGACCCCAAATGCGACCCGAATCAAATGTGGCGTGGGCCGAGCTGGGTGAACATCAACTATCTTTTCGTCGAAGGGCTGGAACGCTGCGGCTATCCCGACCTCGCGCGCCAACTGCGCGACAAGACGCTCGATCTGCTGATGCGCCAGCATGACATTTACGAATACTATAATCCGGATACCGGCGAGCCGCCGCCGCACGCGGCCTCGGTGTTCGGTTGGTCGAGCGCGGTGTTTGTGGATTTGGCGATCAGGGCCTCACACGGCGAAATTGTCGGTCTTTGACGGCGGCATCCCTTTGCCGCCAGCCGGTGCGGCATAGGGATGCCGCCGTCAATAATTGTGTGAACTTGTTGGAGCATTATGGGTAAAGCACTTGTGGTGACCGGGCCGCGGCAACTGGCTTACGAAACCTACGACGATCCGCCCCTCAAGCCGGATGAGGTGCGGATTCAGACGCTCTACTCCGGCATCAGCGCGGGCACGGAAATGAGCCAGTATCGCGGCACGAGTCCCTACATGAACAAACGCTGGGACGAAACGAATCGCCTCTATCTGCCGAGCGACGTTCCGAGTTGGACGTATCCGGTTCCGAACATCGGCTACGAAGAAGTGGGTCAAGTGGTCGAGGTCGGCGCGGCGGTGAGCGATATTCCAGTCGGCGCGCGCGTGTTCGGCGCGTGGTGGCATCGCACGCATCATGTCGCCAATGCCGATTACGTTCGCCCGCGCCTCTTGCCGCCAGGCGCGGAAGAAATTTTCGGAATCTTCAACCACATCGGCGCGGTCGCGTTGAACGGCGTGCATGACGGGCGCATCCGTATCGGCGAGACGGTCGCGGTGTTCGGCTTGGGCACGCTGGGGCAAATTGTCGCGCAAGCCGCGCGCGCGTCCGGGGCGCGCGTCATCGCCGTGGACGTGCTCGACACGCGGCTGGAGATGGCGAAGCGATTGGGCGCGGACATGGTCATGAACCCCAAGCGCGTCTCGGTCGCCGAAGAAATCAAGCGCATCACCGCCGTTCACGGCGCGGACGTCGTGTTCGAGGTCGCGGGTTCGACGGTCGCGCTGAACGAAGCGATCCGCGCGGCGGCCTACTCGGCGCGCGTGGTCGCGATGGGTTTTTATCAAGGTGAAGCGCATGGACTGTACCTGGGCGAGGAACTGCATCACAATCGCGTCAACGTGGTCGGTTCCCAAATTTCCGGCGTTGATCCCGAACTGAAATATCGTTGGGACAAATTGCGCCTGTCGCAAACCGCCGTCCGGCTTCAGGCGGACGGTGTCTTGAACTTGAAACCGCTCATCACCCATCGCGCGCCCTTTGACCGCGCGGTCGAGTTGTTCGAGTTGATTGACCGCGCGCCGGAGCAGGTAGTGCAGGCGGTGATCGAATTCTGAAATTGGAAATTGGAAATTGGAGAATGGAGATTGGATAGATTGCGTGCGGCGATTCTGGGGTGCGGGGGGATTGCTCACACGCACGCTCAAGCGATGCGACAGTTGGCGGATCAAGTCGAATTGGTTGCGCTTTGTAGTCGCAGCGATGCGAACGCGCGCGCGTTCAACGAGCAGTATGCCGGCGGTCGCGCCGCGGTTTTTAGCGCCCATCACGCGCTGCTGGCACAAGTGGATTTGGATGTGCTCGTCGTCTGCCTGCCGCCGTTTGCCCACTCGGATGAGATCGAGCTGGCGGCCGCGCGCGGCGTGCATCTCCTCGTCGAAAAGCCGATTGCGCTAACCTCGGACGAGGCGTGGCGGATGGTGTCGTCGAAAAGCCGATTGCGCTAACCTCGGACGAGGCGTGGCGGATGGTGGCCGCGGCGGAACGCGCGGAGATCAAGACGCAAGTGGGATTCATGTATCGCTTTGGCGCGGCGGTTGAACACTGCAAGGTACACGTCGCGCCGGACGCCGCGGGCCTATTCACCGCGCGCTATTTCTGCAATTCGCTCCACGCACCGTGGTGGCGCGACCGCAACAAGTCGGGTGGGCAGTTGGTCGAGCAGGCCATTCACTTGTTCGACACGATGCGCTATTTGCTCGGCGAGCCGGTCAGCGTGTTCAGCCGTCAAGCGAACGTGTTTCACCGCGACGTGCCCGATTACACGGTTGAGGATGTCAGTGCGACAGTATGTAGTTTAGCAAATGGCGCGCTCGGCGTCATCTACGCGACGAACGGCGCGGCGCCAAACAAGTGGATCAAAGAGTGGCGCATCGTCGCGCGCGACCTGGTCGCCGAATTCACGGACTGGAATCACGGTACTTTCACGCCAACCGCCGCGCCCGGGCTGGCCCCTGAAATTATCGCGTCAGAGCAAGACGTATTCGCGTTGCAACTGCGCGACCTCGTACACGCTATCCGAACCAACGGCGAAACGCGCACACCTTTGCGCGAGGGGGCAAAATCACTTGACCTCGTGCTTGCCGCCCAGCGGTCCGGCACGTCGCGAATGGAACTGAAATTGGACGCGTCGCCTTCCAAAGAAGGCGCTGAACGCGGATGAACGCGGATAAAAAACAGAAATATCCGCGTGCGTCCGCGTTCAGCGCCTTCTTTGGAAGGCGACGCGTCCCAGTGTAGAGCCAATGAAAATTAACCTAACACCAGAACAAGACCTCGCCATCGAATCTTCAATCGTCTCGCTTTATGGACTGACGCCCGTGCTGAACGGCGTGGCGCTCGACAAAGCACGCGTGGAGATCGTGCAGAACGACGCGGCGCGAATCGAACTGCGCTACACCGCGCCCGCGCTCGGCGATGGCTCATTCGGCGTCGAGATTACGCGCGAGAGCGAAACGCGCGCGTGGCTGCGGTATTGGATCGTGGTGGGGGACGCGGTAGGGGACGCGGTAGGGGACGCTAGGGCCAGCGTCCCCTACCGCGTCCCATGCGATTCGTTCGGCATTCGGTTCGACCGCGTCGAAAACCTGCGCGCGTATTTGCGGAACGGCTACCATTCCTGGGACGGCAGTTTCTATGTCGAGCCGGAAGCGATGCATGACTGGGGCGCCGACGAGTCGCGTCACGAGACGGGTTACGCGATGACGCAACTTTTGCCGCGTTACGGCCCGGGGTCGGTCGTCCTCGGCTTTGACCGTCACGACCGGTTTCAGCAGACGTTCACGATAAGACCCGAAGGGTCTCTAAAAACCCTTCGGGTCTGGGCGCAAACGTTGTGGGATCGCAAAACCGTAGGGGCGTTTCATGAAACGCCCCTACAATCGGAACGCCTCGTCATCTTCGAGCACGCGGAGGTTGAAGAGGCGCTGCGCGAGTGGGCGCGCCTCGTCGGGGCGGCATCGCCCACACCGCCGCGTCATGCCGAGCCGATCATCGGTTGGTGCTCGTGGTACAACCTCTACGCTTACATCAACGAGGAGATCCTTCTCGATCATTTGCGCGGCGCGGCGGAGGTTGCGCGACGCGAGCAGTTGCCGATGCGCGTGTTTCAGATTGACGATGGCTATACGCCCGAGATGGGCGATTGGCTGGAGATCAAGCCGCAATTTCCGCGCGGCATGAAACCCTTGCTCGACGACATTCGCGCCGCGGGGTTTGCGCCGGGATTGTGGATCGCGCCGTTCATGGTCGGCAACCGCAGCCGCCTGTATCGCCAGCATCCTGACTGGGTCGTGCGCGATGTTGCGACCGGCGGCCCGCTCGCGCAGCGGAAATACTATGCCGAATTTCGCTGGCACAAACGCAGCGAAGAATACTACATCCTCGATACGACCCACCCCGACGCGTTCGAATATCTGCGGCAAGTGTTTCGCATTTGGCGGCGCGAGTGGGGCGCGGAATATTTCAAGACTGATTTCATGCACTTTGGCAGCGAGTACGGCCCTGACCGCGCCCAGTGGCACACGCCGGGGCTCACGCGCATCGAAATCTGGCGACGCGTCGCGGCGATGATTCGCGCGGAAATCGGCGACGCGCTGTGGCTCGGCTGCGGCTGTCCGCTGTGGGCGGCCATCGGGTTGGTGGACGGCATTCGCATCGGCCGCGATGTGGGCGTCGAATGGCGCGGCAATCTTTCCGCGCAGTCGCTCTTGCGCGATCAGGCCACGCGCAATTTTACGAATGGTATCCTTTGGCAGACCGACCCCGATTGCATTCTGCTGCGCGACCGCTTTCACCATTTGAGCGATGCCGAGGTGCGCTCGCTCGCGATTTACGCGGGCATGTCGGGCGGCGTGGTGATGACGAGCGACGCGCTCGACGAACTCTCGCCGGACCGGCTGCGCTTGTGGAAATTGCTGCTCAATCCGAATCCTGCGCTCTGCCACTTTCCGCTGCTCGGCCAATCTGCGGATCCGGTGATCGTGCAGGTGCGAACCCCCCTCCGCCGTTTCACAGGGGAGGGAGTGGTGGCGGTGTTTATTTTCAACACGGGGGATACGCCGGTTCAACGGACGTACGCGCTCGACGCGCTGGGAGTGCCGGTGCCGTGCTACGTTTTCGATTGGACGCGCCAGACCTTCGAGGTCTCTGCGAAGCACCCCCGAAGCGAAGCGGAGCGGGGCAAGACCTCGAAGGTCTCTGTCACGCTTGCCGCGCATGACGGCGCGCTGCTCTTTTGCAGTCCCACGGCCATACCCCCTCCCCTGTCCGCCGCTCTTGCGGACGGGGGAGGGCCGGGGTGGGGGTGGCCGGAGCGATTGCCGTGAGCCGGATTCTCGACCATCTCATCGCGCTGTACGGCGATGCGGTCGGACGCGCCACCTTCGCCCGTCTCCAATCTCTAATTACTAATTACCGCTCTCTCATCCCCCCGCGTCCCGCCCGCGCCCTCACTGCCCGCGACGCGATCCTCATCACGTATGGCGATCAGGTGCGCGAGCCGGGCGCGCCACCCCTCCTCACGCTCGCCGATTTTTGTGCGCGGCATCTGGCGGGCCTCGTCAGCGGCATTCATATTTTGCCGTTTTACCCGTATACTTCCGACGACGGTTTTTCGGTTACGGATTACCGCGCGGTCAACCCCGCGCTGGGCAATTGGGACGACGTGGCGCGCGTACGCGGGGGCGAGCACGAGGCGCGCCCTTACTTTCGCTTGATGTTCGATGCGGTCGTCAATCACATTTCGTCGCAGAGCGCGTGGTTCCGCGGATTTCTGCGCGACGATCCGCGGTATCGCGACTACTTTATCGTCGTCCCCGACGGTGTTGATGTATCCGCGGTCGTGCGCCCGCGCACCTCGCCGCTTTTGACGCGGTTGGATACGCCGAGCGGCCCAAGACAAGTCTGGACGACGTTTAGCGCCGACCAGATTGACCTCAATTACCGCAACCCCGCGGTTCTACTCGAGATTATCGAATTGCTCTTGTCTTACATCGCGCACGGGGCCGAGTGGCTTCGGCTCGACGCCGTTGCGTTCCTTTGGAAAGAGTTCGGCACGCCCTGTCTGCACCTGCCTCAAACGCATCGCGTCATCCAACTGATGCGCGCGGCGCTCGACGAGGTTGCGCCGGGCGTAATGCTCATCACCGAGACGAACGTGCCGCACGCCGACAACGTCGCGTACTTTGGCGATGGCACGAACGAAGCGCACCTCGTCTATAATTTCGCGTTGCCGCCGCTCACGCTGCATGCGATTCACACGGGGAACGCGATGACGCTGGCGCGCTGGGCACGCGGGCTGACCCTACCCTCGAAACAAGTGACATTCTTTAACTTTCTCGCGTCGCACGACGGCATCGGCCTTAACCCGGCGCGCGGCATCTTGTCCGACGCGGAGATTGACGCGCTCGTCAAGCGAACTCTGAGGCACGGCGGGTTGGTGTCACAAAAACAGAATCCGGACGGAACGTCGAGTGCCTACGAGCTGAACATCAATTACTTTGACGCGCTCTCCAACCCGAACGCGCGCGAATCGCTTCAAACGCAGATAGACCGCTTTGTCGCCGCGCATGCGATTATGTTCGCGCTGATTGGCGTGCCGGGC
The DNA here is from genome assembly GCA_016208315.1 of Chloroflexota bacterium. Lineage (GTDB taxonomy): Bacteria > Chloroflexota > Anaerolineae > UBA4142 > UBA4142 > JACQYF01. The sequence goes on from JACQYF010000029.1 coordinate 32,941, forward strand.
ATTTACTTTCACAGTCTCTTTGGCTCGCGCAGTTGGCCCGCCGGCGTCGCGCAAACCGGACAGAAGCGGACGATCAATCGCGAAAAGTTGTACCGTGCCGCGCTCGAACGCGACTTGAGCGACACGACTTCGCGGCGGCATCGCGTCTTTGCGCGGCTCGCGCCATTGGTCCGCGCGCGCGGCGCGCACCCCGCGTTCGATCCCTTGGGCGGAATACAAGTCCTCGATACGAATCCCTCCATCTTCGCCGCCTTGCGCGGCGATTCTGCTCACGACGCGGTTATTTGTCTCCACAATGTGAGCAATCAGCCGCAAACCGCGGCGCTCGACGCGCTGTCCGGCGACCTCGTTGACCTGATCACGGGACAAGAATTTCACGCGACCGGCACGGCGCAATTGGCCCCTTACCAGTCACTCTGGCTAGCCCGCAAAACTCGACTTGGAATCAGTTCGATTTCGTAAAGTGAGGCAAGTACGCGCGACTCGCTTCCAACATTTCCTCGAACATGCTCCACGCGCGATCCACGGTCAGGCCGCTGGCGGGATCGTTATAGACCGCATGGAAGGCCATTTCCTTGTCGCCGGTAAGCGCAGCTTGCACGATCATCTCTTGATTCGCGACGTGCCGCGCGATGAGCGAATGAATGCTTGGCGGCAGCGCGCCCGCGGGCAGAGCCAGAACTTGATCGCGCGTAAAGAGCGCATTCGTTTCGACGACTGCGCCGTGGGGCAAATTGCCAATTTGCCCTACATTCTCCACACTCACGTTCGTCACCCAATCTCCTAGCCCGAGCAGCGCGCGAATCTGCTGAACGCCTTCTTCGCCGGATGGACGCAGTTCGAGCGGCGACCGGCCCGCGATCAGATCACGCGTGGAGTGCATCGCGTCGCGCCAGCGTTGAATGCGGTAGCTCGCCGGCGTGCGGATCACGCCCCAGCGAAACAACTCCTCTGGCGAGACGACATAGCCCGGCAGAAACTCAACCAGGTGGCGGTCGCCGGCGGCCGGCAAGATGCCCAATCTTTGGAACAAACTCCACTTGACCTGCCGATTATCTTGAAACCAATTGCCCCCGGCTTCGACCTCTGCACGCGTAAACGGGCGCAAGACGTCCGGCTCCGCGAGGTGTGCGCGCAAGAGCGCGAGCAAATCGTGCTCTTGGTAAAAGGCCCGGTCCACGAAAGTGAAATGGTTGATACCCAGCACATTGATCTGAATTTCGTGGCGCGGCGGCGGGTCGCCGCCCAGCCGCGCGGCGATCAAACGCGCCAGGTACTCTTGTGTGCTAAAGACTTCGTGACAGCAGCCAAACACTTTGAGTTCCGGCGCGACGCGGGTCAAGGTGCGCGTGCAGATGGTCATCGGGTTGGTGTAATTGATGACCCACGCGCGAGGACACTCGGCGGCAATCGCACGTGCGAACTCGGCGTAAATTGTCGCCGCGCGCAGACCGCGGATTAGACCTGGCGCGCCGGTCGTGTCGCCGACCGGAAAGAACAGCCCGTACTTTTCGGCGATGGCAATTTCATCGGCCATCACTTGCAGCGATCCCGGCTGGATCGAGACCACGACAAAATCGGCGCCGGCCAGCGCGGCAGACCGGGCCGCGACCGCGGCATACTGCCAGCGCGATACGACGCCGCGTTGCGTCTGCAGCCAGTTGCCCAATTCCGCGTTGAGTTGCGCCGATTCGAGATCAAGGTCGTACAACGCGACATGCCCTTCCAGGTCAGGACACAGCGCGAGATCGAACATCAATTTACGCGCCCATTCGCGGCTCCCGCCGCCGATGTAGGCGATTTTCATGTGTCATCGTCCTCGATAGCGTGAGGATTATTTTGTTGGGCTCAGTCTCTCCAATTCGCGGCAGATGAGCGCGGCGGACAAGAGTGCCAGCTCGCGGTAGGGCTGGAGCCGGGGAATCTCCTTGTAATGCCGCAGGCGCAGGACGTTGAGGGTGGTCATCAAGAGCGCGTAGAGATATTCGTACAGGAATTCGTTATGAGACGGGGTCGTTACGGTCCCGCCAAGCAAGCGCCACGCGATCTGCCGCAGTCCAACGATGACCTGAACGGCCTTGTGCATGGCCGGGGACTGACTCTTGAACAGAGTAACGCCATCGGCAGGATTCTTCATCCCTGCCAGCAATTGTTCCATTTCGGCAAAATTTTCCGCGGGCTGCGGATCGAGCAAATTGAACTTGATGTCCACTTCCAACTTGACGACATCGCGGAGGAGGTGGCTCGGATGGGTTCGGTAAAAGTCAATCAGCCAGCATTCGCCCTTGTCATCCATGAGGATGTTGCCCGCGTGCAGGTCGCCGTGGGTGGTGCGCTGTGACACGGCAATCATTCCGGCGTCGCTGTCTCGCCACCAGCGCACGGGATTGGGGAGAGTCGTACCTGGCGGCTCAAGCCGGATAGTCTCGGCTTGCCAATTAATGTCGGAGCGTAGGACAGCAAGCTCATTTGGGATACGTTCCGGCTGATTTTCAAGTTCGAACGCTTGCAGGTACAAATCGCGCAAATTCACGTAACCGAGCGCACTTGGATTGTTGTACCAGAGGGAACAGGTCTTGAAGAAGAGATTGTCGAGCGCGCTGATTACTTGGCTGGCCGGTCGCTTGGCATAGAAATCGGCGAAATCGCGCGTTTGCCCGACGTCGAGGTTTTGCAGCGTGTAGAGCAACCCGCCCAAATGTTGCGTATACTTGGCGGTCAAGTGGGTTGCGTGTGCCGCCGGCAAGAAACGCTCCACATACGCACGACAATGGTCTTGTTCGATCTTGGTCTTCTCGCCGCGTCCGATTTTGACGACCACCCATTGAGCAAGGCCGCCGCGCGGATAAGTTGCACGCACGCGCAGCACCGCCGAGCCGCTCAGTCCCTTGGGCATGGGCTTGATCATGACACCGGACGCTTCGGGAAAGAGTTTGCCGATCAAGTCGCGCGCTTGGGGAATCAACTGTTCCATCGGTGGCCAACCGGTGTCGGCGGCGTGTATGTCGTGGATAGCATTGGTGAGGTGAGTCAACGAGTTGCCTTCGTACTCGATGTCAAAATTGATCCCGACATCGTTGGCGAACAGGGCCTTTACGTGTTCCAGAACCGTGGCGATATAACGGGGTTCCTTATGGACATAGATCTTGGCACGCAGGTCTTGGAGCGCCCTGACCGCGCGCTCTTCATTGCCATAGGCGGTGAGGACGATGCACGGCATGATTTCGCGCAAACCGAGTTTCTCGATGTCTTCGAGAAGGCGCAAGCCATCTTCGTTCCGTCCAGCAGTGTGATCCAGGCAAATGTCCAAGATGGCGAGATGAAAATGAGCCGTTTCGAGCAATTGGCGCGCTTGGGCATAGTTGGTTGCTACAGTCACCGCGTACTTGTCTTGTGTGAGGCGGCGCGACAACGTGGGCAACTGAATCGCTTGATCGTCAACCAAAAGGATCTGGCGCTCTAGTCTGTTCACCTCATCACTCCGGCATCTGGGGACCGTTGATGGGTAGTCGGATGGTAAAGCTTGTGCCTTCAGGAGTGTCGTCCAGCGTCAGTGTGCCTTCATGCGCGGCGACGATCTGCCGGCAGAGCGGCAGTCCTAACCCTCTACCGTAGTTACTCTGCTCGCCACCTTTGGTAGTCCAGCCTGGATCCCAGATCTTGGCGCGATTGTCGGCGCCGATGCCAGGACCGTTGTCCGAAATTCGGATCATGCACAGAGCTTGTTCCTTCCAAACCTGAAAGCACACTTGCCCGGCGCTAACCGATTCACGCAACGCGTCATAGGAATTCTGAAGCAGATTCTCGAACAGGACGCCAATGAGCATTCGGTCGGCGTAGACGGAGGGCAGGGGTGGTTGGAATTCTGTGGGTTTGATGGTGACGTTGGCTGGACGCTGGTTGTCAACTCGATCAATTACTTCTTGAAGCAACGCGGGCACATCCACGGGTTCTAACATGATGTCGCCGACACGGACATATTTGCCCAGCCAACTGCCGATGTGTTCGACGGTTTGAGCGATTGCATTCAGCTCGCGTGCCGGCGCCTGAATGGTCTCGTCATCTTCCACGGCGTGGCTTACCTCGTCCACCAACTCAGGGACGAGAGCGACCGCGCTGGTCATCTGATGCAAGAGGCGGCTCGCCAGAAACGCCGCCTCGCGGCTGTTTTTTTGAATTTCGAGCAGGCGCACGTTTTCAAGCCACAGCGCCACTTGCCCGGCGAACAAATTCAACAGGTGTTCGTCTTCATCGTCGAACGCGTTGGTACGTTCCCGGTTGTCGAGGCAGAGCATACCGAGCGAGCCGCGCGCCCCAATCAGTGGCACCCCGAGGGATGAGAGCACGGGCGGTGTGATGCCGTCCAGTGCTTTGTAGTGAGCATCGGATCGCGTGTCGCGCGCCCGATAAGGTCTCCCGGTTTGATAGACATGTCCCGCCAGACCTTCACCCGGACAGAATTGCGCGCGGGCGCGTACGGATTCGGGATACCCGGTATCGGCACGCATTTTGAGCAGGCCCGTTTCCCGTTCGAACAAATAAATCGAACCCATTTGCGCGTGACGGCCTAGCGCTTCTACCGCGCTCCGTAATGCCTGATCGAGAATCTCCTGGAACGATCCTTCGGCGCTCATCAGTTGGCGCGTCAGAGTCAAAAGATGCCGTAGATCCGCCGCGCGCTGTTCGACTTGACGAAAGAGTTGCTCATAATCGCCGCGGTTCTTGAGCGCGCGCGCCGCGTGGCGGACATAGCCGACAAACTCTTGAATGTCTTCTTGCCGCTGGCGGAAGTTGCGCTGGGTCACCAGGTTCTCCACGACCACCACTCCCAATGGTTGTTCGACGTTCAGTCGAAGCGGTACCATGAGACTGAATTGGTGATGGCGGACTGGCTCAAGCCAATAATCGTGCAAATTGAGCAGCGCCCTGACTTCAGGCCGATGGGTCGCCTTGAGCGAGATCGGTCGAGAACGGGTCAAATGCGGAAGGGCCGCCAGGGCTTGGCGCTCGGGATCGAAATCATAAAACTTGAAGCGCCTATGGGGATAGGCAATGGTCAAGCCGTTCTGGAAGTATTGGAAAGCATCCTGTTTAGATGGCATGGTATACATCGCGTTGAGCACGGCGAACATCAGTGGCTCGCGTTCGGCGGACGTGCCCTCGCGGATATTACTGCCCAGCGACTTGATCGCGCGCTGCCAGTCGCCTGCCGCCAAAAAGTTCCGCCCCACGTGCTCGGACGAGAAATGTTCTTTCAACAGGACTCGATGCAGGCGGCTCTTGATGCGATAGCGGCCGCCCTCGAAGGCCACCAGGCCCGACGGCGTCAGCGGATCAGGAAATTGGGTGGCGTCGAAAGGCAACCGGGATGCCGCGATGCTCTTGACGCGCAGTAAATCGAGCAACGCAGCCAGCAACTCCGGATCGGATTCAATGTGTTGCAAACCTTCCGCCATGGCGTGTTGGCCCCTTGCGGCCATCCAATTCCTTATCGCTTGCTGCATGATTTTGGGGCCAATAGCGCCTGCGTCCCGCGGCTTGACCAATTTGCAACATTCTCGACAGATTTCTTGGACGAGATAGCGATCTCCGCTCGTCTCTTCATAGATTAGGGCGAGCGCCGCCGTGGTGGGATTGAGAGATTGTCCCTTGAGCATCTGCCGCACCAAGTCGTCGGTCTCGGCCTGGGTGAGGTCTTGGACGGCAATGAGGCGACTGATATTTTCAAATGGGGAAGTGGGCCCCAATGCTGTGTTCGCCAAGCTATTGGACGCACAGACCACGGCGAGAAATTGTAGACTGCTGGATGTGCTCTCATACGCGGCGCGCAGCGCATTCAGCACTTCGCCGATGTAGATGGCCGGCGCGAGTTCCAAGTCGTCCACAAAAAGCACCGTGTTCGCGCGCAATTCAAGGGGCAGCCTGCCGAGAAAGAAAGCCAAGTCGGCGGAGGAGCGCACGGGGGTTGGGGCAAGTCGTCGCCCGCAATAGCGCAGGGCCTGGCGAGAGATGACGGCGTGAATCGCGCGGTAGAAAGCTTCGGAAGATGTAACGCGTACTTCGCCCAAGCTGACGTACAAACCGACGTATTCCTCTAGTGCGTGAGCGCGCGCACAGGCCGCGCGCATGATCCGGCTCTTGTGGTGATAGCGCGCGCCAATGAACCGGCAGCATTCGCCGGCGGACAAGGCCTGAAGAATGCCGTTGATTTCCTGGTTACCACCGATGAGTTCTTGTTTCCGGTAGCGGCTGGCTTTGGGCGAGGCATAGGGAGCGGTGCGCTTCATGCGATGACCTTTTTCGCGATCAGCTCGTCGCGCGTCTTTTTCAGCACGAAATCCACCGAAAAGTTCTCCTCTAACATGCGCGCGAAAAGCGGGATGCTGAAACTGTACTGTCTCCCGTGCTGCTGGAGAATTCCAGCGGCGACCAAGTTGCCGCATCCCTCATCGAGTTCGGTGAATCCGAGGTTGACTCCGCGGCGGGACAATTCGTCGTCAATGTCCTTTTGCGAATACGATTCGGCGTTGCGCGTGTGATTCTTGGCCACCATGGCGAACACAATGGCGCGTTCGAGCGGTACGGTATTGCGAATAAAGGTCTTGATCACAAAATCTCGGAAATTTCGATTCTCGTAGACGGACTGCAAGTGCGCGACGGAGAGGGTGTCTTGGCTGCTCCGATCCAGATTTTCGAGCAAGGTCTGGCAATAGTATTGGACAAAGTTCGGCATCCCCGCAGTTTCGCGATAGATGCGCTGGAGGATCTCATCCCGGCCCTGCAGTTTCACGCGCAGTTGATCCATCGGGAATTCCACCATCCGCTTGACCTCGGTGCGGTCCATTGCGTCGAGAACCAGCGGTTCTCCGAAATTGTAAAACGGTGTCTTATCGTCGCTAACGGCGCGGCGCGCCTCGCGGAATCCGGCGATGATAAAGCGCGCGGCGCCATCCTCAGATGAGACGCGGCGCAGCACGTCAAAGACGCTCAGGTCGCCGCCCAAATGCTTGAGCAATCCATCAATCTCATCAAGGAGATACGTGATCGTTCCGCCATTCTGTCCGGCGAGGTATTCGAACATTTGGGCCTGGAAGCGCAAGGATTCCGTATTGCGTCCAAGCAAGCGTTTCAACTCTTCTTTTCGCAAGCGCAGGACGATCTCTCGATATAACTCCTCCGCGCTGGTAATGACACTGCAATCTATGTACAGCCGGCGCTGTTGTTCGGGGTTTGGTTCGTCAACGAGATCGAGGCGGCGTTTCACTTCTTGAAGCAGCGAAGTCTTGCCGATCCGCCGAATCCCGATGATGACATAGTTCTGGTTGCGATGCGCGATCATCTTGTTGAGGTAGGATTCGCGTCCGAAAAAACGACTGCCGGTCACCGGACGGGTCGTCTGGTAGGGCCCGAGTCGGGCGCGGGGCATTTGGGGGAGCAACAGGTCCAGCATGACGCGCGTAGGCGAGGGCGCGCTCGCAATCTCCTTGTGCTGTTGCTCGCCGAGCACCAGGAATTGCGTAAATGAGGTGGACAGACGGCCGCGTAACTCGTCCGCCGGGCCCTCGACGAGCACTAGAATCGTTTCCTTTTGCCAACCCTTTTGACGCACCGCGTCGCGAATTTCGTCGGCGAGGTTTACGACCGGCTGACCAAGCAGTTCGGGCGTGTGGACCCAGAAACATGGTGTCCGGTCGCTAAAGGCGAGCTTCCAATCGGACAGGTCAATGAAAAAGGTATCGAGCCGCACCACGCGGGGCAGTGTCCAGTACCGAAAGTGCAGCCGCTCGTGCAGAACGGAAATGACGAGGGGCAGTAGCGTGCCAGTCATGATTCATCATCCTTCCTGTTCGCCATCAATTGTCGTTCGTTGGACCAGTCCATAGATTTCCAGCACCCGGACCACACGGTCCAGGTCGCGACGGTCCAAGCTATCACCCTGGCTCTCTTGCCAGCGAGCGAAGAGCTCGGGGATTTGGATCGCAGAGCCGTTCTCTTTGATAATCTGCCAAACTGTGGCGGCATGGCGCGCGGCAACATCGTCGCCAACCGGTACGCTGCACATGCCGCCAGCGCTGGTATCCCAATACCGGCGCAGACGCTGCTCGCCATCCACGTCCGCTTCGATGACGGTCCGCTTTACAAAGGCGTCGGCGCGCCAATCGGCGGGCAGTTCCAGCGCCCGGTAATCCTCCCGCCAGTCGGCTTCGTCCAGCACGATTTTTCCATTGGCGATGATGAGCCGGTCGTCAATCCAGACCTTGGGCCGCAGGCAGACCATATCACAGTGAATGACCGATTCGGTCAGTCCACCCATGTCCATGTTGTCTCCGAGCGCAATGTGGACTGAACCGTATTTCTTTTCGTCGAGGAGCGGGCTGCCGGTCAAACGCCGGATCCCTTCGTGAGTTCCCAAGCCGATCTCGGCGAGATTGCTCCAATTCCAATCGCCGCGTCCGGTCGCAAATTCGATCTGCGTCTTGCTCAAATGGCGCGCGGCGCGACTGTTTCCCGGCGATACGCGCTCCAGTCGCCCCGCGTGGAACTCGAGCACGAGTTCGTGATTGGGCGCGAGAATCATGCCGGGCAGAGAGCCGTTGATGACGATTTCGCCTTCAGCCGTCCCTTCGACCGGCGCGATGTACGTTTCGCCCGAAGGGACGTTGCCCCACGCGCCGGGCCGGATAATGCCATCGCTGATGATCGGCAGCCGTTCCCACGATTTGAGTTGCGCGCGCAAGATATGCTCGCCGTGCGCGCGATCGAAAGATTGAATGACGATTTCGTTCCCTTTGGCGAGCGCCAGCGCCAATCCTTCGCACCGGCGCGTAATCTGCTCATAGTCTGCATCGGCGATAAGGAACGAACGCCACGTCGCTCCGGGCATGTGCGCCACTTTGCGCCCGCGTCCCCACGCCGTGCGGCGAATCACGTCGCGAAAGGGGAGACACGCCGCGCTGCCGTTGACGCACAAGACGGTTGCCGCGACCTCGCGGAGGGCGGCTTTGACGGATTCACCCAATGAGTCGGGCGCATTGTTCTGCTGGAAGGCCTGCGAAAAGAACATCAAGAGCGGCCGGCAGTTTGATTCTATCGCCGCATCGGCCAATAAGCGGGCCATCACCCAAGTGGTTTCATCGGACACGAGGGCAACTTCGCTGTCGGGAGCGAGAGCAAGACACTTTGCGATGATGGTTCGCGCGGCTTGGGCGCGCTGGCGATTGGGCATGAATAACTCCGGGAGGTTGATTTAGTGATGCCTGGGCTGTCGTTTGATCGGCTCGCCGGTTGGGATGGAAGAAGGCACTGCAGGCGTCGTACTGCTATTCAGTGTCCGTGGCGTGACATCAATGGTCGGCGGCTGTGGGGGCGGCCGCCCCGCTTTCGCCGCGGCATACGAATCGAGGAATTCGCTGAAACTGATGAGCGAATCGCCGATGCCATCGCGGCCCATTCGTTCGAGCACCTCGGTCACCAACGCGCGGCGCATGTCGGTGGGATCAACGCCGACATTCGCGGCCATAGTGGCGCGGCGTTGGGCGATCATCTCCTGCCGTTCGCCAAGCGTTTGCGGCAGTTGGACTTCTAGAATCTTGATCTTGGCCGCGATTGACAGTCCCAGAAAGCGCATCTCGTTCGTGACCGTGGGCGCCAAGCCATCGGCAATCTGTGCCAGAACATCGTGCTGCGTGACTTGGGTGGCGTCGCACCGGTTGACTTGCTCCATCATGGCCCAGCGCAGGTACGGTTCGGCCACGTTCTTGAGCGTCTGACGCGGCAACGTGGTCAAAATCCGCGCGATCTCGCGCTTGGTGCCCGTGGGATTGTAGGCGACGATGGCCTGGATCCGAATTGAAACGGGGACAATGTCGCGCGTGAACATGTTCTTGAGCGTGTACTCGCCGAATTGCCCGCTCGTATAGACGAGCGGGCCAAGCGATTCCGCCCACCAATCGTAGCGGGCGATGCCGGGACCGCGCGCGTCCCAATAGAGACCCTCACGGTAGATCGCTTGGACGTGGTTTTCCGGCACGAAGAAAAAACCCAAGACCTTGCCGACTGACAGCTTGAGCCGAAGCGTTAACGGCTGTCGGGTGTCGGCGGGAGGAGTCGGTCGCGTATTCCATTCCATTTTGACCTCTCACATTACGGGACCCACCGGTATCCATTGTTGGCGGCTTGAATGGATTGACCGGTTGGCCCAATTTTCGATTTGATTTCGTGGATATATCGGTCAAGACGCTCGAGCGGATTGCCGGCGCTTTTTGCGGTCGGCTCTTTGCGTTCGCCCTCGTGCAGTGCCAAGATCAAACTATTTTGCGTACAGACCTCGGGCTGCTTGTTCCACAAATGCTTGAGGATCTCGTACTCGGGCATCCGGAGAGTTGTCACCATCTCGCCGTTGACGCGCACGTGGGAGGGCGGCGGGGTAAAATCCAGCACGGGCACGACGGGGCCGCCTGCTATCTCTTGGACTAACTTTTCAAAAACCGGTGAACAAAAATTCGGCGCAAGCGTTGGGCGAACGCGCAGCACCCCTACTTGGGCAAGCCACGCGACCGTATTCTCATCGGCTGGCTCATGACGAACGATCCGGCAGAGCGCTTGCCGCTCATCGGTCGTAAGGCCGTTCCATATCTTCTCGCATTCGTCTCGAACGCCTGGCTCGTGCGCCAGAAGGTTGAATGCATCGCGCGATTGAACCGGAAACTTGACGCGGCTGGCAAAGTAGAGGGCGCGCATCAAGGAGGCGTGGCCGCCGGCTAATTCGTACAATTGCCGAATCTCCGTCTCGGTCAACGGCTGCGCCGGGTTCTGGCGCGTGTCGAGGCGCTGCAACATCGCGCGGCAGTCCGCTTCGGAATGAGCCGGGACGGCAATCACGTGCTCGGCCGCATCAATTAGGTCGGATAATTCTTCCTCCGCACCCAGGTCATCGCGCAAGTATCCGAGTTCGCGGCGGGTGAGCGTCACATAGACGAGCCGATATTTGTGATTGTCGCGCAGCGCGCGCAGATCGGCAAAGAGCGTCGCGGACGCTTTCGCAAACAGGTCGTCGCAATCGTCGAGCAGGAGAATCACGCGCTGCGCGCCGGCGTTCATCACCGAGGTCAGAGCCTTGCCCAGGTTGCGTTTCGCCAGCAATTCGGGATTGGACTGCGCTTCGCGGTGCAACGCGTTAATCGCCGGTTGCAGCGGCGCAAACGCGCCCGCAAGCTCGCCCGCCGCGGCTTCCAGCGCATCAAGCACGTCGAGGAACAAGAGATAGGGCGAGGTCGGCGGGATGGGTTTACAGTAGGCGTAAAGGACGAACGTTTGTGGGACGGCCGCGCCAAAATAGCGGAGCCGGACGTCGGCGCGGCAGAGGTGGCGCGCGATGTTGCCCTTGCCCGAGCCGGCAATGCCGACGACCGAGCACGACTCGCCGGCCTGTGCCCAGCGGACGATCTGTGGAATGACGTCGGCGCGATACTCGACAGGCAGAGGAATTTCGGCCATAAGTCCCCCCGGAGAAAATAAAACCTGCTATTGGCGCATGGCGCGCGCCAAACAGCAGGTGTCAAATTGGCACACTCGGCTCGTTCGCGTGCGATTGGTCAGGAAGGCGAAAGGCAATCATCCCACACTCCGATTGGGAATCAGCAAATCGGCCACGAACAGGTTCAACCACAATCCGACGGACCAAGCAATCTTAGTTTTATTATATCACCAACGTCGCCGAATTCCAAACAGTTAGCCGACCAAAACCAGCGCAAAGAGGGTTCCCAGCAACCCTGCGCCGAAGGCGACTAGCCCGGCAACGTAGCGCTGCTCGGTTTGCTTGGTGAACATGGCCACCAGCGCGCCAAACAGGGCCATTACGAACGAAGCCACGACGATGATCTTGACCAGGTCGGCCTTATCCTGGCTTATTCCGGTACAACCGGTCAGGGCAACGACAAACGCAAGAATTGCTCCCATTCGGATCATGCTTTTCATCGGAACCTCCATGAGAATGGCAGCGCGCCAACTTGTAATCCCAGTATACTCGATATTCATCTAACGCCCAAATCCTGCAACCCGTCGGCGATGAAATTAAACGCGAGCACGGTCAACATCAACGCTATTCCCGGGAAGAGGACAATGTGCGGCGCCGCGAAGACGGCCCCGCGCCCCTGCGCGATCATGAGGCCCCATTCGGGCGTCGGCGGCTGCGCGCCCAGGCCCAGGAAACTCAGTCCAGCGGCCTCGAGAATAATGGTTCCAATCCCCACGGTCGCTTGAACTTGAAGAGGGACGAGACAGTTGGGCAGAATGTGGTGCCAGATCAGGCGGATGGACGAAACGCCGACCGCCTCCGCGGCGAGGACGTATTCCTTTTCCTTGATCGCCAGCACACCGACCCGGGCCAGGCGAGCATAATTTGGAATAGCGGCGAACGCCAGCGCATAGACGACATTGGGTAATCCTCTGCCCAGCGCGGTGATCACGACGATTGCCAGCAGGAGCGTCGGGAAAGCCAGCATCACATCCAACATGCTCATCGTCACACTATCCAGCCACCCGCCGCGATAGCCGGCCGCGAGACCTAATCCCGTCCCGATCACGAGCGCCAGCGTGACCGCCGCAATGCCAATGCCGAGCGAAAGCCGCGCGCCGAAAAGCACGCGGCTCAGATTATCGCGCCCAACCTCGTCCAGACCGAAGGGATGCTTGGGCGACGGCGGCGTGCGGCGCGCTTCGAGGTCTTGTGTGTTAGGCGAGTAGGGAGTCAGCAGCGGCGCGAACGCGGCGGCAAAGAATACGAGCGCGAGGAGAAACCCACCCACGGCCAACCGCGCGTTCCATCGCATCCGGGAATCAATCATAGCGAATGCGCGGATTCAAGTAAAGATAAAGCGCGTCGGCGGCGAGATTGACAAGCACAAAGAGCAGCGCGGTGACCACGACGACGCCTTGGATGATCGGATAGTCGCGCGCCAGGACGCGTTCGGCGACCAGTTGTCCCAAGCCGGGAAAAGAGAAAATCGTCTCGGTGAGAATCGCGCCGGAAAAGAGCAAGCCCAGTTGCAGCCCGATCACGGTGACAATCGGCGGCATGGCGTTCTTGAATGCGTGCGTGAGAAGGACGACATGTTCGCCAAGACCTTTTGCCCGCGCGGTGCGAACATAGTCCTGCGCCAGAACGTCGAGCAAGCACGCGCGCGTCATTCGGCCGATGATTGCCAGCGGCACAGTGCTCAGGGTCAGCGCGGGCAACGCGAGGTGCTTGAGCGCATCCACCAGCGCAGCGCAGTTTGCGGTGAGGAGACTGTCGAGGACGTACAGGTTGGTAACGGTTTGCAGCTCGATGCCAATCGTCAAGCGGCCCGAGGGCGGCAGCCAGCCGAGACGATAGCCCATCAAGTAGCTGAGACCGAGTCCAAGCCAAAACAGCGGCACCGAAACGCCGATCAGAGTCGCGCCGCTCGCGACCCAATCGAAAAGCGAGTTGCGCCGGTAGGCAGCGAGTACGCCCATCGGAATCCCCAACGCGCACGCGATCAGCATCGCGGCTAGCCCTAATTCAATCGTGGCGGGCAAGCGTTGGGCGAGTTCGGTGAGCACCGGCAAATTGGTCGTGATCGAGCGCCCCCAATCGCCGCGCGCGAGGTTTTCCGCATAGCGCCAATATTGGATCGGGATCGGCGCGTCCAAGCCGTTCGCCGCGCGGTAACGCGCGACCTGCTCAGCCGTCGCGCGTTCGCCCAGCATTGTTTGAATTGGATCGCCGGGGATCCAGCGGAGGAGAATGAAAGTGAGGAGCGAAATACCGAAGAGTGTCGGGAACAGCAGCAGCAAACGCCGCGCGAGGAGCCGCGTCATTCGCCTTTGAATCCACCGAAATAAAAGCCCCAGTTCACAAAGCTGCCCGTATGTCCAACGTGATATGGGTTATCCCGGTTCCACCACCGTTGAAAGTTAAACACGACCGCGTCGGCATCCAGGTCGCTCCCATCGTGAAACTTGACGCCGCGGCGCAGCGTAAACGTCCACGTCGTCAAATCGTCGGAAACCGACCAGCGCTCCGCCAGCCCCGGAACGATCTTAGTCGTGCCCGGCTCGAACGCGACCAGCGGCTCGAAAATCTGCGCCGCGACCATCAGCGACTCGTAATCGCCCTCATCCATCGGATCGAGACCCACGGAATCGCCACTACGCCCGAAAATCAAATTGCTCTTGCCCGCGACCGAAACGGGGAAAAAGAACTCTTGGCTGAACGGACTGGCGCGAACTCCGTTGACCGTTTTCTTGAAAGCAATCGCCGAACTGTTGTGTACGAGCGGCACGGCAGGGACATTGTCGTGGATAAACTGGTTGGCGCGGTCGTAGAGCGCCTGCCGTTTGGTCTTGTCCGGTGTTGAGCCGGCGTCGCGCAGCATCTGCGTTAGTTCCGGGAATTTCGCGCCCAGACTGTCGTCCGACCCAGCGCCAAAAAACACGTCGAGAAAATTGGTCGCGTCGGGATAATCGGCCATCCAGCCGTTGAGAAACAGGTCGGCTTCGCCCGCATACACTTTTTTCAGATACGTGCCCCATTCGTAAGTGACGATCTCGGCTTGGATTCCCACATCGGCAAGATTTGCTTGGAGCACCTCGCCCACGCGGTCGGGATAAGGAACGTATGGGCGCGAGATCGCCATGAACCACAGCGTTGTCTTGAAACCATTTGGATAACCGGCTTGGGCGAGCAGTTCTTTGGCGCGCTTGGGATCGTACTGCCAGTCTTGGAGACTATCGGTCTGACCAAAGATATTCGGTGGGACAAACTGGGTCGCCACTTGAGCCGTCGGCGGATAGAGCGCCTTGACGAGTTTCGCCTTGTCAATCGCCATTGCGACCGCTTGCCGCACGCGCACATCATCAAACGGCTTGCGGGCGCGGTTGATGCCGAGAAAGCCGATGTTGAATGGCGGACGCGAATAGACCGCGAGGTTCGGGTCGGCTTGCGCGGCAGCAATGTCGTCAGGCGAGAGATTGTCCACGCCGTCCACCGTGCCCGCCCTCAACTCCAAGAACCGTGCCGGCGCTTCTTTGATCACGCGATAGGTCAGCGTTTCCAGCTTGGCCTTCTCGCCCCAGTAATTGTCATTCCGTCTGAGTGTAATGTAATCGCCCGGCACCCATTTCTCGAACCGGAAAGGTCCCGTGCCGACCGGATTGCGAATTAACTCTCCGCCGCCGCCGTATTTCTTGATATTCGCGGGACTGGAGATGCCAAACGCCGGATACGCCAACTTCTCCAAAAACGCCGCGTCGGGGCGGGTGAGGGTGATGCGGAGGGTGGAGGCGTCAGGGGCGGTGAGGGAGGAGAGGAGGGAGTGGGAGGCGAGTGAGACGGTTGGCGTGATGGAAGTGTGTATGGGTGCAACGGAGTTTGACAGTTTACAGCCAGTGGCAAAGACTGAAACCACTAGGATCAAAGTGATCATGTCGAGATAGCGCTTGGAATGTCGGTGGTACATACAGACTCTGTTAACACTGCGATCGCCATGTGATTTGGGTGCAACTCTCAAACTGTGAGCACGGATGTTCGGCTCAGATTGCCAATGGCAACCGCGCCGGGTCAGTGTAGTCCGGCATGGCCTTGGGTGACGGAGAGCTTTGGGGCGCTCGATGTGCGGCTGTCTCCCAACGATCT
>JACQYF010000030.1 GCA_016208315.1 Chloroflexota bacterium
AGTCGTCGGACAACGCGTGACGGTCGAGCCGAATTATCCGTGCGGCGAGTGCGTGTTCTGCCGTACCGGACGCGGCGCGATCTGTCCGAACAAAAAGAGTCTCGGCGTCAACCTGCCTGGCTGCTTTGCCGAGCTCTTCGTTGCCCCCGCCGAATTGGTCTGGCCGGTACCTGATAGCATCTCCGACGAGGGCGCGGCGACCATCGAGCCGCTCGCCGTGTCGCTGCACGCGTTGCTTTTGTCCGGGGCGCGCGTCGGCGATACAATTGCAGTGCTGGGCTGCGGCGCGACCGGATTATTATTGATCCAAGCCGCGGTGGCGCAGGGCGTGCGCGTGCTGGCACATGACAAGTTCGCAGACAAACTGGAAATGGCGCGCGGCTTGGGGGCGATGGTGATCGAGAGTGCCGACATCGCCAAGCTGTGGCAGGATGAGAACGTAACGACGGTGTTCGAATGCGCGGGCGTCACGTCAACCGTGGAACTGGCGCTACGCGCGGCGCCGCGCGGCGGTCAAGTGGTCTTGATCGGGCTGGCGGCATCGGCGGCGAGTTTTGTGCCGCTGCGCGTGGTGCGCGAGGGGATTCGCATCACCGGCTCGATCATTTACGATCACCCATCGGATTTTGCGCGCGCCATCGCGCTCGTCGCCAGCGGCGCGCTACACCCTTCCAGAATCGTGACCGATACGTTGCCGTTCGATTCGATGGATCGCGCGTTGCAACTTGCATGTGCTGGCCATTCGGGCAAGGTGCATGTTGTGATGTCGTAAACCAAAAGCTGTCCGCGAATCTCGCGGATGTTCCTGTCATTTCGACGAGCGGTTTCTGCGAGGAGAAATCTCTACTTCGCAACGACGAAATTTCCACCTAGCTCTGGCGGGCGGTGCCAATGTCGCTCCACTCGAAATGACAGGCTGCGTGAGTGCTTGAACTTCGGCGGAGATTCGCGAGATTCGCGGATAATATGGGGTTTGCTTTGGGCGAGAATCATTGGACGACCAAGTTATCGTACACAACCGAAAACGGTATCCAAATCCGCGGCTATGACCTCGGTCTATTGATCGGCACCGTCCCGTTTCCTTCGGTGTTGTATTTGCTCTTTACCGGCGAATTGCCATCGCCGAACATTGCCAAGCTCATTGACGCGATCATGGTGGCGAGCATTGATCACGGGCCGGGCGCGCCTTCCGTGTTGGCGGCGCGCACTGCGGCTTCCGGCGGTGCGACGCTGGGCGCGGCCGCAGCGGCGGGCTTGCTCACTCTCGGCAAGTTTCACGGCGCGGCGGTCCAAGACGCGATGGAAGCGATTCAAGGAGTCGCCGAATTGGCAAGAAATGGATCAGGTTTGGATAGCGCCGCCGATGCGGTCGTCGCCGAATGGCGCGGTGCAGGGCGGCGGCTTTCCGGTTTCGGTCATCGCCAACACAAACGTCAAGACCCGCGCCTTGCTCGCCTATTTGAGCTGGCACGCGAGGCGAATGTATTCGGAAGCTATCTCGCCGCGGCGCGTGCCATCGAGGCCGCGCTGAAAAGGAATACGGGCAAAGAGCTGCCGATCAATATTGACGGCGCCGTCGCGGCAATCCTGTGTGAGATTGGTTTTCCCGTCAGCTTATCGAACGCGCTGTTCATGGTCGCGCGCCTGACCAGCATCTTGGCGCACGCCAACGAAGAACTGACCGAAATGCCGCCGATGCGCCGGATTGATCCGGTAGATCACAGTTACACGGGGCCGGCGGCGAGAGACCTGTCGTAACCGACGATGGAAACATATTGGGAGGAAGCTGTCCTATGGCGACGAGACCCATTACTCTAGTAGAAAAGCAATGCGCGGACGAAATGTTAGCGCAAGCGCGTGCCGCGATGAAGCAAGTGGAGGATTACGACCAGGCGCGGGTGGATCGTCTGTGCCGGGCCATCGGCTGGGCCATTACCAACGAGAAAACGTTTACGCGGCTTGCCTATATGGGCGTCGAGGAAAGTGAGTTGGGCGATCCGGCCAGCCGCGTGTCGAAGCGCTTCAAGGTGATGGGAATCCTTCGCGACGTTCTGCGCCAAAAGAGCGTTGGGATAATCGAAGAAATTCCGGAAAAGGGCATCGTGAAATATGGCAAGCCCGTCGGCGTCGTCGCCTCAATCATTCCCACCACGAACCCCGATCTGACGCCCCCGGGTGTGGGCCTGTTCGCGCTCAAATGCCGCGATGCCGTGATTTTCTCGCCGCATCCGCGCAGCAAAAAAACGACCTTCGAAACCGTCCGCATCATGCGCGAGGTGCTCAAGCGCGAGGGTGCGCCCCCCGATTTGTTCCAATGTGTGGAGAATCCGAGCATACCGCTCTCTCAATACTTGATGTCTATCTGCGACCTCGTTCAGGCCACCGGCGGCAAGGATATGGTGAAAGCCGCGTACAGTTCCGGCAAACCGTCTTTCGGCGTGGGCGCGGGGAATTCGACGATGGTCATTGACGAGACAGCGGACATCGCCGAAGCGGCGCGCAACACGCGGCTCAGCAAGACGTCGGATTACGGCTCGGGCTGTTCCGCCGACGGCAATCTGGTGATTGAATCATCTATCTACGAAAAGCTGGTTGCCCAGTTGATTAGAGAAGGCGGATACCTCGCGTCGCCCGAAGAGAAGCAGAAACTACTCGCAGTGCTTTGGGATTCGGAAGGGCATCGCACGTCAAACACGGTGGCGATCTCGGCGCAGAAAATCGCGGCAATCGCCGGTTTCGAGATTCCCGCCGATCGCACGTTCATCATGGTCGAAGAACAGAATATTGGCAAAGAACATTTCTTCTCTAGCGAGAAACTGTGTGTCGTTCTCGCGCTTTTCAAATACAGTGGTTTCGAGAACGCGCTCAAGTTGGTCGAGCAGATTTACGAGGTTGGCGGCAAGGGACATTCGTGCGGTATCTATTCATTCGACGACGATTCAGAGAATATCCATCTCAAGCATTATATGAATGTGACCTGGGTGAGCCGACCGATTCCCGAAGACCGTCCGACGGAACAAGAGTTGTTCGGCGAGTTCTACGATACGGAGACGTTTTGAAGGATGAGGGATGAGTCGCCATCGAAGATGGCGCTGAAGGATGAAAACGGAACTGATGGAGAATAGAAATGTTCAAAATATTGCTGATGCATGGGCCGAATTTGAATTTACTCGGCTGGCGCGAGCCGGGGATTTATGGCACGGTCGGTTTCGACGAAATAAACACGCGCATGAAAAAGGTCGCAGAGGAGAACGGCGCGGAGCTACGGGTGTTCCAATCGAACAGCGAGGGCGCGCTCGTGGACGCGATTCAGGACGCGCGTAATTGGGCGGACGGCATCGTAATCAACCCGGGCGCGTACGCGCACTATTCCATCGCCATGCGCGATGCGCTTTCCGCCGTCAAGCTGCCGACCATCGAAGTACACCTGTCGAATGTTCACGCGCGCGACGAATTTCGTCACAAGTTGGTGTTATCGCCCGTCTGCGTCGGCGTTATCGCCGGATTGGGTTGGCGCTCGTATTTGTATGGCCTACACGCCCTACTCGCCATGCTCGCAGAACAAAAGAAATGAGAGCGCCTAGTCCGCTAGGATGACTGATCGTGATAGACGCCGCGGATCGCTTCACAAATGCTCTTCTCTGCGCGGCTGTTGGACAAGTAAGCGTGAGCGCACCCACCCGTGACTTGTTCCACATACTGGGGATCGTAACTGGTCAGCATGATGATCCGCAGCGCCGGCCATGCACGGCGCACTTGCCTCGCCACTTGAATTCCGCTCAAGCCAGGTAACGCTACGTCGAGTAGGATGACATCGGGCGAGAAATTCCTCACCGCGTCCAGGGCGCCAGGTCCATCTTCGGCAGTACCAATCACCTCGATATCCGAGTAGCACTCCAACAGGTCACGCAATGCGCGCCGAACCATCGGATGATTGTCCACCAGGAGGACGCGGATGCGATGGTGGCTACTTTCCATGATGAACCTCTTGAATGGAGAGCAATTTGTGTGCCGCCTCAAGCGCCTGGTTAGACGGAATGGCAAACCCCATCCCCTCCAGCGTCCTGCCTTCGCCCGTGCTTCGTAGCACAAAGTTATTGATGCCGACGACCTCGCCGCGGATCGTCACCAAAGGTCCCCCGGAACTTCCGGGATTGATCGCCGCGTCGGTCTGGATCAAGCCCTGGATGCCCCCCACCCGTCGGTTCAGCCCGCTGACTACACCGAGCGTAACAGACCCACCATAGTCTTGATACGGATTGCCAATGGCGATCACCATCTGCCCCAATTCCAACGCGCTCGAATTGGCAAACGACGCGACTGCCGGGACGGGGCCGTCCACTTGAATGACCGCTACATCCGAGAGACTATCTCCTCCGATCACCATCGCCTGGACCTTGCGTCTGTTGGCAAAGATAACGTGAATCCTTTCGGCTAGCGTCACGACATGATTATTGGTCAGGATGTAACCGCGCGCGTCAAAGATAATTCCCGACCCGTGGACAAGCGAGGTCGAGACTTCCATGTCGTCCACCCGCGCTTGCTGCTGATTGATGATCGTAACGACCGCCGGCTCGACTCGCCGCACGGCGTTGACAAAACCCGCTTCAATCGGTGTTGAAGATGGCGTCGGGCGAGGACTCGATCCGTAACCCGCATAGTGCACCGTGAGACCCCCGGCGACCCCCGTGCTGACCAGCCCGGCGAGGACGATGAGAAATCGTAGCAACCAGGATAGCGAATGAGTCTGTAGAGTCATGGCGCTTTCACCTCAGTTCGAGTTTTCATCCCTATTGCTGCCGCCACTCTAACACCGACGCGTCAAGCCAGGGTTAACTGTGCGTCATTTCTGAATTCGTGTTATAATCGCCGCAATTAACGCTCGCCTACCGGTCAACCTCAGACTGCTGTGCGCTTGACGCAGTGGTAGGCGCGGGATGTCTGACCGCAATCCTCGGCGCTCACCACTGCCTCAAGCAAGGGGGCAACCATGCTCGAATTCAGACTGTTCGGGCAATTTGACGTGCGCTGGAATGCCCAGCCTCTCGCCATTTCCTCGCGCCTCGCACAATCCCTCCTCGCCTATCTCCTGTTCTATCGCACCACCACCCACCGCCGCGAAAAACTCGCCGGACTCTTTTGGGGCGACACGAGCGAGACGAACGCCCGCCGCAGCCTGCGCCAGGAACTGTGGCGCATCCGCAAAACCTTCGACGATTGCTCTCCGCCCCATTCCGATTTACTCTCCAGTGACGACCTCTCCGTCGGTATTGACCCCAGTTCCAACTACTGGCTCGATGTGACGATACTCGAAAGCGCGAGCAGCGTCAGTTCGTCTGCCGATGACTTGATGCGCTGCCTGGAAGTGTATCAAGGCGAATTGTTGCCGGAGTTCTACGACGAGTGGGCGACCCTGGAGCGCGAGCGCATGCGCGCCCTGTTCGAGCAGCAGATGCAGCGCCTGCTCGACATCCTGCTTGCCGAGGAACGCTGGAAAGACGTCCTCGATTGGGGAGAACGCTGGATCGTGCGCGGCGAGTCGCCAGAGCCGGCGTACCGCGCCTTGATGGTGGCGCACAATGCCTTGGGAAACCGCTCCCAGGTGGTAGCAGTGTTCGAGCGGTGTGTGGGGGCATTGCGAGAGGACTTGGCAGTCGAGCCATCGGAGCAGACGCGCGCGCTGTGTGAGCAATTGCGAGCGGGGTTGCAGCGAAGTGTGAGGGTGTCGGAGTATGGGAGTAGCGCCTCGACCCCCACACTCTCACACTCCCGCACTCCTACGCCCGCCGAAGAGCCGCCCTACAAGGGTCTCCATTATTTCGATGAAGGGGACGCCGCCCTGTTCTTCGGGCGCGAGCGATTGGTGGAGACGTTGGTCAGTCACTTGAACGAGTATCACCTGCTGACGGTAGTCGGCGCGTCAGGCAGCGGGAAATCGTCGCTGGTGCGCGCGGGCTTGATCCCGGCCCTGAAAGCGGGCAAGCCACTCGCCGACGGCAACCGCCAGTGGGAAATTCACGTCATCACGCCCACGTCCCATCCGCTGGAAGCGCTCGCAGCAAGTCTCACACGCAGCGCCCCTTCGCTCTTGGCGACGACTACGTTGATGGACGATCTGGCGCACGACCCGCGCGGCCTGCGGGTGTATGCCCATCGCATCGTTCCCGAGGGGAAGCGCTTGCTCTTGGCGATTGATCAATTCGAAGAGTTGTTCACGCTGTGTCGGGAGGAGAAAGAACGCAAGGCGTTCATTGACAACCTGCTGATCGCTACAGCGCCCGAGCTCGACAAGCCGATTTCCGTCGTCGTGGCGTTGCGGGCGGACTTTTACGCCCATTGCGGGCAGTATGCCAACTGGCGTGATGCGCTGGCGCAGCGGCAAGAGTACATCGGACCGATGACGGCGGAGGAAACGCGGCGAGCCATCGAGGGACCCGCGCGGCAGGCGGGGTGGGAGTTCGAAGCAGGTCTGGTAGATTTGATTTTGCGCGATGGGGGGGATGAGCCGGGTGCGCTGCCGCTGCTTTCGCACGCGCTGCTGGAGACATGGGAGCGACGACAGGGACGCACGCTTACTCTGGCAGGGTATCATGTGTCGGGCGGAGTTCGCGGCGCGATTGCGCAAACAGCCGAAACGGTGTTTCATCAACTCTCGCCCGAAGGACAGCAAATTGCACGGCATACTTTCCTGCACCTGACCGAGTTGGGAGAAGGGACCCAGGACACGCGTCGGCGGGTGTCGCTGAGTGAACTCTATGCGCGTGCGACAGACGCGCCGGGAGTCCAAGCGGTGCTAAACCGCTTGGCAGAGGCGCGCTTGATCACGCTGGGCGAAGATACTGTCGAGGTGGCGCATGAGGCGCTGATTCGGGAATGGTCCCGTTTGCGCGAATGGCTGAATCAAAATCGCGAAGGGCTGCGGCTGCGCCGGCGCTTGACAGAGGCGGCGCAGGCATGGGAGAAAATGAATCGCGATGCCGGCGAGTTGTATCGCGGGGCGCGGTTGGCGCAGATGCTTGAATGGGCAAAAACCCACGGGGACGAATTGAATCCGCCGGAGCGCGAGTTTCTCGACGCGTCGAAGCAACGGCTTGAGCGCGACGAAGCGGAACGCGAAGCGGCGCGCCAGCGCGAACTGGTCGCCGCGCAAAAGTTAGCACACGCGGAAAAGCGACGCGCAAACATTCTGCGCTGGGTCGCAATTGGCTCATCGCTTTTGCTCGTCGTGATGATTGGCTTGGCAGTCTTTGCTTTTTCGCAGCGTGCGGCGGCGGAGACCGCGCGCGATGCTGCCGAGAATGAACGTCGCATTGCCTTCGCGCGCGAATTGTCCGTGAATGCGGTGAGTAACCTGGTTGTAGACCCAGAGCGCAGCATTTTGCTTGCGTTGCAGGCGGTCTCGGCGAGTACAGCTGGCGGCAAGCCGGTGCTGCTCGAAGCAGAAGAGGCGTTGCACCGTGCAGTCATGACCTCGCGCGTGCAGCTCACCCTGCGCGGTCATTCGGCTCCTCTGAATGGGATCGCTTATAGCCCCGATGGAAAACGTCTAGCCACCGCCAGCGATGACGGGACTGCCAAAGTGTGGGATGCGACCACCGGCCAGTTGTTGCTCACCCTCATGGGTCACACCAGTCCAGTCTCTGGGGTCGCCTTCAGCCCGGATGGGAAACGGCTGGCGACCTCCAGTGAGGACCAGACGGCCAAAGTGTGGGATGCGGCGACGGGCAAAGAGTTGCTCACCCTGCGCGGACATAAGGACCAAGTCCGAAAAGTGGCTTATAGTCCTGACGGGAAACGCTTGGTGACCGCCGGCGGACGCATAATGACCGCGCCCAGCCTTGACCACACCGCCAAAGTGTGGGATGCCACGACCGGTCAGTTGTTGCTCACCTTCGCTAGAGACACGGGGAGTATTCGCGGTATCGCTTTCAGCCCCGATGGGACGCGCGTGGCATCAGCGATTGATGATGGGACGGCGCAAGTGTGGGATGCGACGACGGGTCAAGTGTTGCTCACGCTTACCCGTCACACCGATGTGGTTTATGGAGCTGTCTTCGGCCCCGATGGCAAACGCCTGGCGACCACCACCAGAGACAGTATGATCAAAGTGTGGGATGCGGCCAACGGCCAATTATTGCACACGCTCTTCGGCCACAGTAGCGCGGTCTGGGCTGTCGCGTTTAACCAGAATGGGACACGCGTGTACACGGCGAGTCTCGATGGGACGGCGAAGGTGTGGGACGCCGCCACCGGCCAATTGTTGCTCACCCTGGCTGGGCACACTACCGGGGTTCAAGACTTGGCTCTCAGCCCCGACGGGACACATGTGGCAACTGCCAGTGCTGACAACACCGCCAAAGTTTGGGATGTCGCGCCCGCGGGGGGGCGAGAGTGGCTCACCCTAGCAGGTCACACAACCGAGATCCATGCCGCGGTCTTTAGCCCGGATGGCACGCGCATTGCGACCAGCAGCAAAGACAAAACGGCGAAGGTGTGGGACGCGGCGACGGGCAAGGAGTTGCTCACCTTTGCCGGACAGACCGATCAACTGCGTAGCATTGCCTTCAGCCCCGATGGACAACGTCTAGTGACCACGAGTTTGGACCAAACAGCGAAAGTGTGGGATGCCGCCACCGGCCAGGTGCTTCTCACCCTGTCTACTCAAGCCACTCCCTTTGTGTTTGGGCTCGGGGTGGCTTATAGCCCGGATGGAAAGCGCATCGCCACGGTCAGTGCGAACAACACCGCCAAGGTCTGGGATGCCACGACGGGTGAAGAACTGATTACCCTGTCCGGCCACACGGCTGTCGTCATTCGTCTCGCCTTCAGCCCCGATGGGACAGGCATTGCCACAGGGGGCAAGGACGGAATTGCGAAGATGTGGGATGCGGCGACGGGCAAGGAACTGCTCACGCTCAAGGGTCACACGGGAGAGGTCTATACGGTCGCCTTCAGCTCGGATGGCAGACAACTCGCGACGGGCGGTCAGGATGGGACGGTGAGAGTGTGGGATGCCATATCCGGCAAAGAGCTATTCGCGCTCTCTGGCCATACCGGTCAAGTCAATGGCGTCGCCTTCAGCCCGGATGGCAGACGACTCGCGACTGCCAGCAACGACGGCACGGTGAAAGTTTGGGATGTGGCATCCGGAGGCGGTCCAAGCCAGCAACCCCTGACGCTATACAGCCTCAGCGGCAGCACTTTATGGTCGGTTGCCTTCAGCCCAGATGGAAAGCGCTTAGCAACGGGTGCGGCTGATGGCACCGCGCGCATCTACGCGCTGCCACTTGAAGACATCATCGCGATTGCGAAATCGCGTGTGACGCGCGCGCTGACCACCGACGAGTGCCAAAAATATTTGCATGTGGAGGCGTGTCCGCCATAACAAGCCAAATCCTAAATGGCATGTGGCAGCGCTATCGCCCGCCATCCGCGAGGATGGCGTTCTTGTTCGCGTCGCGCCCGTTGAGTGCCTCGCGTGATTCGGCCCCGCGCACCAGTTTCCCATCATACTGCTGAGTCGCTTCGACGACTTGCCACCCCGAAAGAATGAAGGGCACGGTATTGGAATCAATCCACTGACCGTTGTACAATCGCGCCAAGTGTAAGTGAGTCGCGTCCGCATCGCCGCCCTCGCAGGAGGGATGGCCGACGCGGTCACCCGCATTGAGTTGCGCCCCGACCGCCGCACGCCCCGCGTTTGCCATGTGCATATACAGCAGCACCCAACCGGTTCCCTGAAAATTGTTGTTGCTTAGCGAGAGCATCACGCGCCCGCGCTCGGCGCGAATCACGCGCCCCGGCGCAACGGCCAGCGCCCAGTCGCGCGAGGCGTTGCAACTGCCTGAGCCGGACATATCGCTCGGCGTGACGTCAATCGCCGACCACGCGGCCAAATCGCCCCACGCGCTGTGCGGGCCTCCGGTGTAAAACCAGGTGGCGCCATCATTCCACGGCAGGCGCAGCGGCGGCTGCTTTAGATCGGGCGGCAGCAACGGCTCGATCGCGACAGGATCGCCAAACAAACTCCGGTACGTGGCGATAAACCCATCCGGGCCGATTTGATTTTGCCACGCGTCCCAGGACGACGTCAGCGCGAGGACATTCTGAACGGCCGCGGTGCCCGCGTTGACGTTCGGCGCGAGCCGCGCGCGGGTGCGATCCTTGAATTTGTAGGCGGGCAGTTGGCCGGACAGTTTGCCGTAATAGCCCTCGTTGAGGTGATTGGCGGCCCAACTCGTCTGATAGAACAACGTCCCGCGCGTGCCATCCTGCAAGCCCATCGGATAAGAGAGTTGACTTTGCGTGAGATTCGTGCCGGTCACCCAGCCGCCTTGGTATTCGAGCAGCGCGAGCAGGACGCGCGGGCCAACGCTAAATCGTTCGGCGACGAGTTGGATGATCTGCGAACCCGTCAGCATCTCGCCGTCAACCTTTTCGCGATAGCTGGCGAGATACCCGTTGGCTTGGTTGACGAACTCGTTTAGATCGAAACCGAGATAGGCGGGGCTATAGACCACTTCGCTATTGGGGAGCAACGAGTCGCCGGGCGCGCTGCGCGTCACTTGCAGGGTAACCTTGAGGACTTGGCCGATCTGGAGCGAGTTCGGGTTCGCCAGCCCGTTCAGTTTCATCAATTCTTCGATGGAAAGATCATAGCGCGCGGCAATCGCGCCGAGCGTATCGCCGTTGCGCACGGTATAAGTTTCGACGATGGTCGTCGAGGTGGGCACGGGTATGGGGGTTGGGGTAACGGGGACGAGGATTACGGCAACCTTGGTTGGATCATCGGTTGGCTGGGGCGCTTGCTCCGGCGCACGACACGCGGCCAGCGCCAGCAAAACCAACACGATGACAGACATCAGCGAGCGATAGCGCATTCATTCTCCGAGGCAACAGATTCGCCGCTATTCTACCATCTTCTGCTGTGAAGACAAAATCGAATACAGTCAAGCTATAGGACGCGGACGAGCGCGGACAAGCGCGGACAAAACAACAATTCTTGGGCTGCTCTTTGTCTAGACTTGTCGCGTACTTGACTGGATCAGGATGTGAGCAATGGCAAGGAGCGTCGAGATTTTTGCGATCCAAGTCTTTGAGATTTTCCGTTCGTTGTCGAACGCTTTACGGCAGAAATCGGGCTTGGGGCCGAAGTTGAGCAACAGACCGACTTCGTATGGAGTTGCACGCAAGTAATTCAGCAATTGGGCTTCGTGTTCATCCGTGATTCGCTGGACCGCTTTCAGTTCTATAATCACGCAACCCTCAACAAGCAAGTCGGCAAAGTACTCGCCGACCATCTCGCCCTCATAATAAACGTTAATCTTGGCCTGCTGCTCAACATTCAGTCCCATCCGCTGCAGCTCAATCGCCATTGCGTTCTCGTAAACCTTTTCCAGGAATCCATAGCCCAAGCGGGCATAGACTTTCTTGAAAAAGGCGTACAGGATTTTGTCGGTCAGTTCTTTGTGCTTGAGAGTGGCGTCCATTGTTGCCTCCCTTGCCGATTGTAGGTTTTGACTAAATTCCTATCCGCGCTCGTCCGCGCTCGTCCGC
The DNA here is from genome assembly GCA_016208315.1 of Chloroflexota bacterium. Lineage (GTDB taxonomy): Bacteria > Chloroflexota > Anaerolineae > UBA4142 > UBA4142 > JACQYF01. Next base: position 11,557 of record JACQYF010000030.1, read on the forward strand.
GTCCCATTTAATCCCGCAATTAGAAAGCCGCGACCCCCATCGCGGCTGCAAGAGCTTTAGCCTTTGAAGCACAGCACCGGTTCGCGGGCGGCTTTGACGTCGTCGAGGCGCGATGAGCGGAAAGTAGATGGTGGGCGGATAAAAGCCGTAATCCTCGATCCGCTTGGCGATGTCGAGCGTATGCACGCCGTACTTTTGCGCAATGGGCGTGCCCGTCAATACGAATTCGTGCTTGCACACGCGATTGCCGTACGGCGCGCTGTACGTGTCTTTCAGCCGCGCGAGCAAATAGTTCGCGTTGAGCACCGCGTTCTCGGCGATTTCGCGCAGGTGCTCGTTGCCGAATGAGCGAATGTACGTGTAGGCGCGCACGAGCGCGAGGAAATTGCCGTAGAACGACTTGACGCGCCCGATGGATTTCTTGGGCATCGCCAGCTTGTAGCGGGCGCTAGAGCCAGCGCCCGCTACTCTAGCGCCCGCTACTCTAGCGCCCGCTACCTTGACCGCATTCGGTCCGGGCAAATACTGCGTCAGGTCTTTGCGAACCATCACGGGACCTGCGCCGGGCCCGCCGCCGCCGTGCGGAACCGAAAACGTCTTGTGCAAATTGCTGTGTAGCACGTCGAATCCCAAATCGCCGGGACGCGCGACGCCGACGATGGCGTTGAGGTTCGCGCCGTCGCCGTAAACTAGCCCGCCCGCGTCGTGGACGATCTTGCACACCTCTTGCACGTTCTCTTCGAACAGGCCGAGCGTGTTGGGATTGGTCAGCATCAAGCCGACGGTCTCGCCGCTCATCGAAGAAGTCGCGGGATTCGTGCCGTGCGCCGAATCGGGCACTAGCACCTTGCAGCGTTTGTAATCGCCGCGCGCCAGGTGATACGCGCGAATCACGAGCACGCCGGTCAATTCGCCCTGCGCGCCCGCCGCGGGCTGCAACGTGACGCCGGGCAAGCCCGAAATTTCGGCGAGATACTGCTGCAACTCGAACATCAGTTGGATCGCGCCTTGCACCGTCTCGGGGTCTTGATATGGATGGACTTGGGCCAATCCCGGCAGTTTGACGGCTTCTTCATTTATCTTTGGGTTGTACTTCATCGTGCATGAGCCGAGCGGGTAAATGCCGAGGTCAACGCAATAGTTTTTCTGCGAGAGGCGCGTAAAGTGGCGGACGACATCCACTTCGGAAACCTCCGGCAGATGCAGTTCCTGCCGCGTGTTCTTGGGCAGCGGCGTGGCGGGAACATCGCATTCCGGCAGCGCCGCGCCTTGACGCCCCGGCGAGCTCAATTCGTAAATCAGCGGTTCGGTTTGCATTGCAGGGAGAGCCATATCAACCTCAAAGTTAAAAGTGAACAGGCAAAAGGCAAAAGTAGCTACTCGCTTTGTGCTTTTGACTTTCTACTTGTGATTACAGTTTGGGCAAGAATCAGTTTGATCTCTAGTGCTTCTTGGACAAGTGGAGAGATTCGCTTCTCCGGAACAAGTCCCGCATCTAGAATAAGGCGGAGCCAAAAGTGGGTCTCTCTGGATTCCTTGAACGCAGTGAACATCTTGTTCGTAAAGTCGCGCTTGCTGCATCCTCCATATGCCTCTTCGACATTAGCGCCGATGGACGTGCCGGAGCGAAGTACTTGGCGTCCCAGCACTTCGCTTTGTGTCGTACGCGGCAGAGCCGAAACGAGCTTGACTATTCGCAATGCGAAATTGTATGTTCTCTCGTCCAGCTTTTCCACGTCTCCTCCTCCTGTGGAAGCCCACTAGTTCTTACTTTTTGCTTTTAGCTTTTTCCTTTTTACTTGCCCCAGCGCTTTAGCGAGGGCGTCAATCTGCTCCCGCGTGTTCATCTCCGTGACCGCGACGAGCATCGCGTGGCCGAGGTGCGGATAATCGCGCGAGAGGTCGTAGCCGCCGATGATGCCGTGGTTGCGCAAGTGCGCATTGATTTCGGCGACGGGGCTTGGACACTCGACGACGAATTCGTCGAAGAATTCCTTCTTTAGGTCTACGCGATAACCAGCCAGCGCGTTAATCTTTTTGGCCGCGTAGTGCGCCTTCTGATAGCACAATTCCGCGACCTGACGCAGACCGGTCTTGCCGAGGGTCGAAAGATAGACGCACGCGGCGAGTGCGTTCAAGGCCTGGTTGGTGCAAATATTCGAAGTCGCCTTCTCGCGCTTGATGTGCTGCTCGCGGGCTTGCAACGTCAACACAAAGCCGCGCCGTCCCTGCGTATCCACCGTTTGACCGACGAGGCGGCCGGCGATCTTACGCATGAACGCTTTTTTCGTCGCAAAGATGCCCAGGTACGGGCCGCCAAAAGCAAGCGGATTGCCGAGCGATTGCCCGTCGCCGAAGACGACGTCCGCGCCGTATTCGCCGGGCGGCGGGTACAGCCCAAGCGAAATGGGGTACGCGCCGACGATAAAGAGCGCGCCCGCCGCATGCACGCGGTCGGCGTAGGGTTTTAGATCGCGCATCTGGCCGAGAAAGTCGGGATTGCCAACAAGCACGCACGCGGTCTTGTCGTCGAGGTGTTTGTCCACCACCTGCTCGAAAGTCGCACGGGTATCCCCGTCGCCCACGATCTGAATGCCCTGGCCTTCAAGGTACGTGCGTAGCGTCGCGCGATATTCGGGATGGAGAGTCGGACAAACGATAACCTTGTCGCGTCCGGGCAATTGGTTGATCGCGAGGATCGCGGCTTCTGCCGCGGCGGTCGCGCCGTCGTAGTGCGACGCGTTCGCCACGTCCATGCCGGTCAGCGCGCAAATCATAGATTGATATTCGAAAATGCTTTGCAGCGTACCCTGACTGATTTCGGCTTGGTAGGGCGTATAGGCGGTGTAAAACTCGGAGCGAAAGATCAGGTGCGGGACGGTGGCGGGGATGAAATGATTGTACGCGCCCGCGCCGAGAAACGACGCGTGGTCGGTCACGTTCATATTGCGCGCGGACATTTGCTGCAACTCGCGCATCAAATCCAGTTCCGAAAGCGCGCTCGGCAAATTCAGCTTTGGGTTCCGCGCCTCGGCGGGCACATCGCAAAACAAATCGTCCACGGCGTTGACGCCGATCGTTTGCAGCATCGCCGCGCGGTCTTGATCGGTGATTGGGATGAAACGATGAGTCATGGGTACTCCAGTCTCAAGTCCCAAGTCACAGGCCACAGGTTTTGCTTGCGACCTGCGACTTGCGACCTGCGGCTAGTGAATTTCTCCGGCCTCAATCTTGCTCTGATACGTCGCGGCGTCGAGCAATTTATCCAGCTCGGCGGGATTGGTGAAGCGAATCTTGAGCAGCCAGCCCTCCCCGAACGGGTCCTTATTCACCGTTTCCGGCGATTCTCTCAGTTTCTCGTTGACCGCCTCAATCTTGCCGCTGAGTGGCGCGAACAGATCGCTGGCGGCTTTTACCGATTCGATGACGCCGAACGCTTTGCCTTGCTCGACGGCTGCGCCGACCGCCGGCAACTCGATAAACACGACGTCGCCCAATTGATCTTGAGCATAATCCGAGATACCGACCACGGCGAGAGCCGGCCCTGCCGAAGGGTCGCCGTCCAACTTGACCCACTCGTGTGTCTCGTGGTACTTGCGGTCGGCGGCATAATTGAGGTTCTTGTCTGACATGGGAGTGATCTCCTTTCAAAATTGTGTTTGACAAACCGATCTTTTCTATTTGCCCCGCGCTCTGTTGGCGTAAAACGGCGTCTTGACGACGCGTGCCTTGAGCGGCTTGCTGCGCACCATCACGTCGAATTCGGCGCCGATGGCTGCGAATTCGGGCGGCACGTAGCCCAACCCCAGATTCTTTTGAAGCGTCGGCGAAAACATGCCGGTGGTGACGATGCCAATTTGCTGCCCGTCTTTGGTGATGGGATGATCCTTGCGCGCGATGCCGCGGTCTACCATCTCAAAGCCGACGAGTTTCTTGGCGACCCCTTCGAGTTTGCGCTTGAGCAGGCAATCGCGCCCGATAAAGTCCTTGTTCAAATCGCAGGCCCAGCTCAGCCCGGCTTCAATCGGCGTCGTGTGCGCGTCAATCTCGTGACCGTAGAGCGCCATCTTGGCTTCGAACCGCAAACTGTCGCGCGCGCCCAAGCCAATCGGTTTCACGCCCGCATCCTTGCCCGCCGCGAGAATTGCATCCCACACGTGCTTGCCGTGACTGGCGGGCACGAATAGCTCGAATCCGTCTTCGCCGGTATAGCCCGTGCGCGCGAGGAAACCGCGCTCGTCGTGGATGCCAATCTCGCGCGCGTGATGATATTTGATTTTCGAAAGGTCGAACGATTCGAGTTTTTGCAGTACCTCTTCGGCTCTGGGCCCCTGGAACGCCAGCATGTAATACTTGTCGGACACATCCTCCAGTTTGACTTGATAGCCCGCGCGGTGATGCTCCATCCATTTGAAATCTTTTTCGCGATTCGAGGCGTTGACCACGACCATGTAGTACGGCTCCGCGCCGCCGAGTCTGTAGACGAAGGTATCGTCTACAACCGTGCCATCGGCGTAGCACAGAATCGCGTACTTGGCCGCGTTCGGTTCGACAGCTGAGAGATCGCTGGAGAGCAAATGCTGGAGAAACGCGAGCGCGTCGGGCCCGGTCACGTCGAACTGGCCCATGTGGTCAATGTCGAAAAGGCCGGCGGCGTTGCGGACGGTGTGGTGTTCGTCCAGGATGCCGGAATACTGCACCGGCATTTCCCAGCCGCCAAATTCGACCATGCGCGCGCCGAGCGCGACGTGCGTGTCGTACAGTGGAGTGCGTTTGAGTGTGGTCATGTGATGGTATCCTCGGCGTCAATCTTGAGCTCGCCGGCTTCTTTGGTATTCACGGCCAACGTCACGCGATGGCTGCCCGGCGCGAGCGGCTGATCCTCGATGCGAAAACTAACCAGCGTGTTGAGTGGAAACGAACGCGGCGCGGCGGCGGAAACATCGCTCGCGCGCACCGGCGTCGAATCGCCCACGGCGATAAAGAGCTTGTCGAGCGGAATATCGCGTCCGTCAATCGCCAGGGGCCCGAAGCCGATGAGCGTTCCGGGCGCGAGCGTGTTTCTGAGCTGCAGCTCAAACCCGTTCGCGGTGTTCTTGAAACTGCCTTTGACGTACAATTTCTTGAGCAGAAAGCTTGGGACGATCGTCGGCATCTTGCCTCCAAAAAGAAAAAGGATGCGCGAAATGGATCACGCATCCTCTGTTTGAGCGCCTGAGAGATTCGCCTCACATCGCAAGCGAGACTTGCCCCGTCGGCGTTGGATACTCCGCCGGATCCAACTTTCCAGAGTGACAGGTTGTGGGGTCTTTTGACCTGAGAGATTCGCCGATCAGTTTGCTTGCCGACCGGCTTGCCCCTTCGGTGTCCAATCGCATTGGTGGAACTCTCCCCCACGAGTATTGGATTGTTCGACAGCAACTATAGTCGCATTGGCGAGAAATGTCAATCTGGAAGTTGGAAGTTGGAAGTTGGAATGCTAGTTCCAATTTCCAACTTCTAATTTCTAATTTCTAGATCAGATCAATTCGGTCAGCGCGCGATATTTCAAACCGAATGCTTCGGCGACCGCGGGATAGGTGATCTCGCCGGCGAAGGCGTTGACGCCCTGGGCCAGGTCGGCATTCGCCTGCACCGCGCGGATGAATCCGAGGTCGGCCAGTTTGCGGACATACGGCAGCGTCGCATTCGACAGGGCATAGGTCGAGGTGCGCGGCACCGCGCCGGGCATGTTCGTCACTCCGTAATGAATGACGTTGTCAATCACATACGTGGGATCTGCGTGCGTGGTCGGGTGGATTGTCTCGACTGAGCCGCCTTGGTCTATTGCGACATCCACGATGACGCTGCCCGGGGTCATGGATTTGACCATCTCGCGTCTGACCAGCGTTGGCGCTTTGGCGCCCTTGATGAGCACGGCCCCGATCACCACATCGGCGAACTTGACCGCTTCGGCAATGTTGTAGGGATTGGAGTAAAGCGTGGTCAGTTTGCCGTGCAGAGTTTCCGTCAAGTAGCGGAGACGATCAATGTTGACGTCAATGATCGTGACATCCGCGCCCATGCCCAGAGCCACACTCGCCGCCGCAGTCCCCACGGTCCCGCCGCCAATGATGACGACATCGGCCGGCCGGACACCCGGCACCCCGCCGAGAAGCTTGCCGCGGCCGCCATTCGTCTTTTCGAGATAGTGCGCTGCGATTTGGATAGACATTTTTCCGGCGACCTCGCTCATCGGCGTGAGGAGCGGCAGCGAGCCATCGCTGAGTTCTACCGTTTCGTAGGCCACCGCCCAAACCCTTTTTTCGAGCAGCGTCCGCGTCAATCTCTCTTCCGCGGCGAGGTGCAAATACGTAAAGAGCAGCAGGTCGGGCCGCAGCAATTCGTACTCGGAATCCAGCGGTTCTTTGACCTTGAGAACCATCTCGGCGCGAGTCCATGCGTCGGCGTGACTCGGGACGATCTCGCCGCCAGAGAGTTTGTATTCCTCGTCGGTAAATCCGCTGCCCTCACCCGCGCGCGTCTCGACAAGGACGCGGTGTCCGGCGCTGACGAGCGCATGCGCGCCGCCCGGCGTGAGCGCGACTCGATTTTCTTTGATCTTGATTTCTTTCGGGACCCCAATGATCATCGTTGATCCTCCTTGTTTGCCAAGCGCCTCAAGTATATTCGCGCTCTGTTCGAATGTCAAAGCCGCTCGCGAAAAAATGCGCGGCGACCATTTGACACGTTTTCTAGAGGACATTATAATTGAGCCGCTTGCATCGTTATACCGAAAGGAACGCGTTGTCCAGTCCACACGATCAGACGGAATCCGATATGACTTGGGATAACTCTTTGCCCGGCCCCGAGCAGTTGCCGCCCGCCGCGCCGCAGCCGTCCCTCTTGAGCGGGATCGGCACGGCCCTGCGCGAGTTGATCGAAACGCTCCTGCTGACGCTGGTCATTTTCTTGTTGATTCGATTCGCCGTTCAGAATTTCCGAATCGAAGGCTTCAGCATGGAGCCGAATTTTCACGACGGCGAGTTCCTGCTCGTCAACAAGATCGTCTACATGCTCCACCCCCCCGAACGCGGCGACGTGGTGGTGTTGCGCTACCCGCCCGTGCCCTCGCGCGATTTCATCAAGCGGGTCATCGGTTTGCCGGGCGACCGCGTGGAAGTGGTCAACGGCAAGGTTTATATCAACGGCGACTTGTTGGAGGAACCTTATCCACTCAACGAAGGGTCCTATAACCACGGCCCCGTGATCGTCGGCCCGGACGAATATTTCGTGCTGGGCGATAATCGCAATAACTCGAGCGATTCCCATTCCTGGGGCATGTTGCCCGCGCAAAACATCGTCGGCAAGGCCTGGATCGCGTATTGGCCGCCGCAGTTAATGGGCCTCGTGCCGACCTATTCATACGCTTCCGACAATTGAGAGAAACCCGTTTTCTCCACCCCACTTCGGGAAGACGGGTTTCTGAATTACCCATGACGATCAAAGATGATGACGTCCGCCTCCTCGTCCGCCAAGCGGTGAGCCGCGTCCTCGCGGAAAAAGCCGCGGCGTCCGACGCGCCCGCCGCGCCGCTCGCCGCCCAAAAGGTGATTGCGCTCGGCGCGGACCACGGCGGGTTTGCGCTCAAGCAAGACCTCGCCAATTATCTCCGCGAATTGGGCTATGCCCTGAACGATTGCGGCGCTTTTTCTCCTGACCCCGTGGATTATCCCGATATTGCCTACGCGGTTGCCAAACTCGTGAGCGATGGCGCGGCGTGGCGCGGCATCGTGATTGACGGCGCGGGCATCGGCTCGGCGATGGTGGCGAACAAAGTGCCGGGCGTGCGCGCCGCGCTGTGTTACGATCTCTCGACCGCGCGGAACGCGCGCGAGCACAACGACGCAAACGTGCTGACGCTCGGCGCGCGCTTGATCGGCCTCGGCTTGGCGCGCGACATTGTCAAAACATTCCTCGACACCGACTGCACCGAAGAGCGTCACAAAAAGCGCGTGGCGAAGATTATGGATGTGGAGCGACGGTATCTGAGAAAGTAGACAGGTATACAGGTACACAGGTAGAAAGGTAAACACGTAGACAAGTACCTGCCTACCTGTCTACCTGTCTACCTGTTTACCAGAGGCATGTTCATGAAAGTTTCCAATGTGCAAGTGGAAGACATTACCCGCGCCATCCTTGACGCGCTGAACAAATACGCCGTGCCCTTGTCGGGTATTGCCGATGAGGGCGGCTGTACCGATTGCCAGATTTGCGCGCAAAAATGCCCCGAGCGCGTGCGCCAAGTGGTCGCGGCGGGTGCGACGCGCGTATCGGCCAAAAGTGGAGTAAGTGCTGTGCCGCAAGACCTTGCCAAGTTCATTGACCACACTCTGCTGAAACCGGAAGCGACCCCGGCGGAAATCGAAAAACTGTGCAACGAAGCGAAGGAATATCGTTTCGCGGCGGTCTGCGTGAACCCGCCCTACGTCAAGCAGTGCGCGCAGCTTTTGCGCGGCACCGATGTGGATATTGCCGCCGTCGTCGGTTTCCCGCTCGGCGCGCACACGACCGAGACCAAAGTCTTTGAAGCCCGGCAAGCCATCGCCGACGGCGCGAACGAAATTGACATGGTGATCAACGTCGGATGGCTCAAGGCGAACCAGGACGCGGCGGTGCGCGATGACATCCGCGCGGTCGTGGAGGCGGCGCACGCAGCCAATGCCATCGTCAAAGCGATCATCGAGGCGGCGCTCTTGACCGACGACGAAAAGGTGCGCGCGTGCCAGCTCTCGAAAGAGGCGGGCGCGGATTTCGTCAAGACCTCGACCGGTTTCGGTCCCGGCGGCGCGACCGTTCACGATGTCGCGCTGATGAGCCGCGCAGTCAACGGCGAGTTGGGCGTCAAAGCGGCGGGCGGCATTCGCAATTACGAGCAAGCGCAAGCGATGATACAAGCAGGCGCAACGCGCATCGGCGCAAGCGCGGGGGTGAAGATTTTGCAGGAGGCGCGGGGCGGTTGAGTGTGGGAGTGTGGGCGTGTGGGAGAGGGGGAGAAGACGGGTGTGAAGAGAATCAGGATTAGTGCGGGTGAGATTGGGGCCGATGCTGAGTTGAATGAAACGCCGACGGCGCAGGCGATTTGGGATGCGCTGCCGATACAAGCGCGGGCGAATACGTGGGGCGATGAGATCTATTTTTCGATTCCGGTCAAGCGCGGCGAAGAGCCAGACGCGCGTGAGGTTGTGGAACTAGGCGAGCTGGGCTATTGGCCGCCCGGCCACGCGTTCTGCATTTTCTTTGGGCGCACGCCCGCGAGCCAGGGTAACGAAATCCGCGCGGCCAGCGCCGTCAACATCGTCGGCAAAGTTCAAGGCGACGCGCGCGTGTTCAAGAAGGTGAAAGACGGCGCGGCGATAACGTTGAGCAAGATAGACTGACCAAATCGTGAAGGCGCTGGTGGACGCGGGGAGAAGGCGGAGAGGGAGAGAGGGAGCAGGGGAGCGCTGGAGACTGAGGGGAACATTAAGGTTGATGACGAGGCCTACCGATGGTGCTCAAGCCGGATGAAGAATTCCGCCGCTAGATTCTCCACCCAATTATTCCTGCCGACGCTCCCTCGCGAGCCGGTATTCCCCTCCACCCGCTATCAAGGCAGTAAGCTAAAGATCGCGGACTGGATTTGGGAGAATATCCGCGATTTGCATTTCGAGATAGCACTGGACGCGTTCGGCGGGACAGGTGCAGTCAGTCACCTGCTCAAACGCCAGAGCAAAACGGTTTTCTACAACGATGTGCTTGTTTTTAATTATCTTATTGGACTTGCCTTGATCGAGAACCATCGCGTCACGTTGACTGAATCGGATATCGCATGGCTTTTGGATACCCACACACAAGTTCGGTATCAAGATTTCATTCAGCAGACTTTTGCCGATATTTTCTTTACAGACGAGGAGAATCGCTGGCTTGACCACGTGGTCGGGAATATTCGCGCTTTGGATGACAAGTACAAGCAAGCACTTGCATATTTCGCTCTGTTTCAGGCGTGCATTGCCAAGCGTCCATACAATCTGTTTCACCGGCGTAATCTCTATCTTCGCACTGCCGAAGTCGAGCGGACGTTTGGAAACAAGACGACGTGGGATACGCCCTTTGAAGAGCACTTTCGGAATTACATCGCCGAAGCGAATGCCGGTGTCTTTGATAATGGCAAGCCGAATGTTGCCACACAATCGGATGTTTTCGAAATCGAGGGAGAATTTGACCTCGTCTATGTTGATCCTCCGTATGTCTCGGCGGATGGCGTCGGCGTAGATTATCTTGACTTTTACCACTTTTTGGAAGGCATAGCAGATTACGAACATTGGGCAGACCGAATTGACCATCGCCTAAAGCACAAAGGGTTAATACACAGCAGGTCGGTCTGGTGCGACAAGAACAAGATTCACGATGCATTTGATCGCCTCTTTGCCAAATTCCGCAACAGCATACTTGTCGTGTCGTACCGATCAAACGGAATCCCAAGCGTAGGTGAGTTGACCTTCTTGCTGCAAAAGTACAAGGGGTCTGTACTTGAGGCCGAGCGTACTGACTACCAATATGTGTTGAGCCGCAAGGCATCTCAAGAAGTCCTATTGATTGCACGCTGACAACAGCGATACGAGGAGACAAGGTGAGGGAGAGCAGAGGAGCAGAGGAGCAAGGGGGCAGGGGAGAAGGCCCAACTACAATTCTGCCTCCCCTACTCCCCCACTCCCATACTCCAGTTACTCCCCCGCTCCCCCGCTCCCTTGCACCCCTGCTCCCATACCTCGTCCTCGCCTTCGCCGTCCTCGCCACCGGAATGTCGGGCATATTTGTAAAGTGGGCGGATGCGCCGGGGACGGTGAACGGGTTTTATCGGATGCTCATCGCGATCACCTTGTTCGCGATTCCCGTGAGTGTGCAAGCGAGACGCGCGGCGCCGTTCTCGCGCCGCCATTTGTGGCTCGCGGCGCTTGGCGGAATCTTCTTTGCGCTCGACCTCGCCTTCTGGAATAATGCAGTCCTGATTACCTCGGCGGCCAATGCGACTTTGTTTGGGAACACGTCCGTCATTTGGGTCAGCATCGGCGCGATGGTTCTGTTCAAAGAGAGATTGCGCCCGGCGTTCTGGGGCGGGCTGTTCATCGCGATGGTCGGCGTGCTCGTGATTCTCGGACAGGATTTTCTGATTCATCCCACGCTCGGCTTTGGCGATTTGATGTCCATCCTGGCCGGGTTCTGTTATAGCGTCTTTTTTCTCGCCGCCGAACGCGCGCGCGACAAGTTGAGCGCGTTCATCGCGTGGTGGGTGTCGTCGCTGGCGAGCGCGATCGTGCTCCTGGCGCTTAGTCTCGCGCTGGGCCTGCCGATGTTCGGCTATCCAACGCACACCTATTTGAGCATCCTCGGCCTCGCGGTCATCACGCAGGTGGGGGGCTATCTCGCGGTGAATTACGCGCTCGGCCATCTGCCATCTTCCATCGTCTCGCCGACGCTGTTGGGTCAGCCGGTCGTGACCGCGCTCCTCGGCGTCCCGTTGCTCGGCCAGGGACTTTCGGCAGTGCAGATTCTTGGCGGCATGTTGGTGTTAGGCGGAATCCTGATGCTACATAAGACCAAGTGAGTTGCAAGTCACAGGTCTCAGGTCCCAAGCCGCAACTTTGCCTGTAACTTGTGACCTGCGACCTGGGACCTGAGACCTGCGACGGGAGACAACCATGCCAACGTCCTACGCATCCGCAATTGACCAGGGCACGACCGGCACGCGGTTTATGATTTTCGATCACGCCGGCCGTGTCGTCGTTTCCCATTACGAGGAGCACGCGCAAATCTACCCGCAGCCCGGTTGGGTCGAGCACGACGCGCGCGAGATCTGGGAGAAAACGCGCGTGACGATTGGCGCAGCGCTGGCGAAAGGCAGCGTGTCGGCAAGCCAATTGGCGAGCATCGGCATTACGAATCAGCGCGAGACGACCGTGGTCTGGAATCCGCAGACGGGCGAGCTGTACCACAACGCGATTGTCTGGCAGGACACGCGCACACAGACGATTTGCCAACGTCTGATTGACGACGGCAAGGGCGATTTCATCCGCGCGAAAACCGGCTTGCCCATCGCGACCTACTTTTCAGGCCCAAAGATTCAATGGCTGCTGGAGAATGTTCCAGGACTGCGAGAAAAGGCAGAGCGCGGCGAAGCGGTCTTTGGCAACATTGATACCTGGGTCATTTGGAATCTGACCGGCGGGCCCCGCGGTGGCGTCCGTATTACCGATTACACGAACGCCTCGCGCACGATGCTGTTAAATCTGCGAACACTCGATTGGGACGACGAACTGTTCGACCTCTTTGGCATCCCGCGCGCGATGCTGCCCCAACTGCGTCCATCGTCTGATCGAAACCTGTACGGCCATACCGATCCCGCGGGGCCATTCGGCGGGCGCGTCCCCATCTGCGGCGATCTCGGCGACCAGCAAGCCGCGCTTTTCGGTCAAGTCGGTTTTGAAGCGGGCGAGGCGAAGAACACGTACGGGACCGGCTGCTTTATGCTGCTCAATACCGGCAAGGAAATCGTGCCCTCAAAGAGCGGGCTGCTGACGACGGTTGCGAGCAATGGCGACGTGTGCTTTGCGCTCGAAGGTTCGATCGCGATTGCGGGCGCGGCGGTGCAGTGGCTGCGCGACAATCTAAAGTTGATTCAGAACGCGGCAGAGACCGAAGAGATCGCGCAATCGGTGGAGGACGCAGGCGGCGTTTATTTCGTGCCAGCGTTCAACGGCTTGTTCGCGCCGCATTGGGACATGTACGCGCGCGGCACGCTCGTCGGTCTGACGCGGTACACCACGCGGGCGCACATCGTGCGTGCGACGCTCGAAGCCATTTGCTACCAGACGCGCGAGGTGTTGGAGGCGATGCAACACGATTCGGGCGTCTCGTTGAAATCGCTCAAGGTGGACGGCGGCGCGGTCAAGAACAATTTCCTGATGCAATTGCAGGCGGACATCCTCGGCGCGCAGGTCGTCCGTCCAATCGTCAACGAGACGACGGCACTCGGCGCGGCGTACGCGGCGGGCCTAGCGGTCGGGTTCTGGAAATCGCTCGAAGAATTGAAGCAGAATTGGGGCGTGGATCGCATTTTCGAGCCGCAGTGGGATGCGGAGCGACGCGAGGAGGGCTATCGCGGCTGGAAGAGGGCGGTGGAACGGGCGAAGGGCTGGCGGCACGAAAGCGTAATCCGTACGTTTTACGCTTTACGTATGAGGTTTTAGTGCCGCGTTTTACGTTTTACGAGATTTGATGCTATAATCCCCCGCATAACGCCGAAGGAGTATGAACTATGGCGCGCGAAACTTTTGAAGACCAACTCAAGCGATTGCAGGCGGAATTGCTGGCCATGGGCGATCAGGTGGACGAGCAGCTCGAGCGCGCGGTGCGGGCGCTCGTCCAACACGATCAAGCGCTGGCCGAGCAACGCGCCTTTGTCACGCGCGATGCCAAACGCGCCAAGCAATTGGCGGCCGAGGACGAGGAGATCAATCGCCTGTACGATCAGATCTATCGCGAGCTGCTCACGTTCATGATGGAAGACCCGCGCACCATCAGCCGCGCGAATTATTTGTTGTGGATCGCCCACGCCCTCGAACGCGTCGGCGACCGCACGACGAATATCGCCGAGCGCACCGTGTTCCTCCTGACCAGCGAGATCGAGGAGCTGAGCGCGGATACCGGGAGGAATGAATGAACCTTGACGAAGCCGTGCAGTTGATCAATTGGCTGGACGAAGAACACCGTAAAGACAAAACGCACATCGCCGAGCTGCAGAATCAACTCAGCCAGCAGTATACGCTGATCGCCGGCGTGTCCAAGAACGTCAAAGACCTCGAAGAACGGCTGGCGCGGGTGCAGAGCCAATCCCTGCGCTACTCGCAGATCGAGCAAGCCATCGGCCAATCCAAGACCGAAGTGCAGATCATGCTCGACCAGTATGAAAAGCATCGCGTCCAGTCGGAGGAAGACTCGTTCAAGATTCGCCAGATCGAACGCGAGCGCGAAGACCAGGTCCACTCTTCTTTGCAGTTGCAGATCGAGGGCATGCAGCAATTCCAGCGCGCCATCGTCGGCGATCACGAGCTCTTGAACCGGCTCGATTTGATGATTCCGACGCTCCAGCGCGAAATCGAAGATAGCATTCGCCGCGATGAGGGTTACGATCAACGCCTGCAAATTCTCGAAGAGTGGGTGCCGCGTTTTGGGCAATTGGCGAGCGAGCAGCGCGCCCTCAGCGAACGCTTGCGCCAGGAACGCGCCGAGGCCGCCGAAGCCGCCCGGCGCGCGGAACAGCAGCGCGCGCGCCACATGGCCGAATGGGCCGAGCAGATCAAGTCCAGCCGGCGTGAGGTGGACGACTGGCTGGCCGATTTGCGCGGCGTTAAAGAACAGATCAAAGAGGATCGGAAAATTTATCCGCAGCTTTTGGAATTGGAAGACCGGCTCAAGCCGCTCGAACCGCGGCTCTTGCAATGGCAGCGCCTCGTCGAAGAAACGCGCCACAAGGAGCGCGAGCAGTTAGTCGGCGATATGGAAAAGCGCTGGCAAACGCAGATGGGCGAATGGCAATTCCTGCGCGACGAGTGGACCAAACGACTGTCGGGGATCAGCGAACGCATTAACAAGCTCGAAGATTGGCGTCCCGAGGTTTTGAACGCGATCCACGAGTTTGTCGAAAAGGTGGACAAGGAGCGCCGCGACCGCATCGCCATGGTTGTCGAAGTCGGCAAGGTGATCGGCGAGATGGAGCATGCGCGCGTTGGCGGCGGAATTGCCAAGATGGCGGACGATATGCTGGCGCGGCTCGAAGGCGACAAGGCCTCGGCGAAACCGAAACAAAAGGTTCCCAAGCAAGTCGTGGAGGCATAGCCCTTGCGTGTGATTGGCACGGCGGGGCACGTAGACCACGGCAAGTCTACGCTCGTCAAGGCGCTGACCGGCATTGACCCCGACCGTTTGAAGGAAGAAAAAGAACGCGAGATGACGATTGACCTCGGCTTTGCGTGGCTCACGCTGCCGAGCGGCAACACCGTCAGCATCGTGGACGTGCCGGGACACGAAGCGTTCATCAAGAATATGCTCGCCGGCGTCGGCGGCATTGACGCGGCCATGCTCGTCATCGCCGCGGACGAAGGCATCATGCCGCAGACGCGCGAGCACCTCGCGATCTTGGATTTGCTCCAGGTCAAGGGCGGCGTGGTCGCGCTGACCAAATCCGATTTGGTGGACGCGGAATGGATCGAGATGGTCTCGACCGAAATCCGCCAGGAACTCGTCGCGACCGTCCTCGCGCAAACCAAAATCATCCCCGTCTCTTCGAAGACGCGGCATGGTCTGGACGATCTGCTCCGCGAACTCGACCGCCTGCTCCACGTGGTCTCGCCCAAGAACGATTTTGGCAAGCCGCGCCTACCGATTGACCGCGTCTTTTCGATTGCGGGTTTCGGCACGGTCGTGACCGGCACGCTGATGGATGGCAGTTTCGCCATCGGCCAAGAAGTGGAAATCGTGCCGAGCGGCAAGCGCGGGCGCATCCGCGGCCTGCAATCGCACAAGGAAAAACTCGAACGCGCGCTGCCGGGCAATCGCGTCGCCATGAATCTCTCCGGCCTCAGCGTAGACGAACTCGTGCGCGGCGAGGTCGTCGCGCTGCCCGGAACGATTGGCGCGACCACGCTGCTCGGCGCGCGGCTCGAATATCTAGCCGCCGCGCCGAAACCGCTGGCGCACAATGCCGAGGTAGATTTCTTTATCGGCGCGGCCGAGGTTCCCGCGCGTGTCCGCCTGCTGGATCACGCGGAGTTGAAGCCGGGCGAAACGGGCTGGGTGCAATTGCATCTCGCGCAGCCGGTGGCGCTTGTCAAGCACGACCGCTTTATCATTCGCTTTCCCTCGCCGAGCATCACGGTGGGCGGCGGCGTCATCGTGGATCCGCGCGCGGCCACGCGCCATCGCCGGTTCAAGCCAGATGTAGTAACGCGATTAGAGACCCTCGCGCGCGGCACGCCGGACGAAATCGTGATGCAATTCCTCGCGGCCCGCGGGACGACGCCCGTCGCGATCAAGGAGATCGCGAGCAGCACGGGCATGAATGTACAAGCGATCGAGCCGGTGTTGAATTCGGATTCGGTCGTCACGCTGGGCGCGGGCAATTACATCAGCGCGGCGGGCTGGCAAGCATTAATCGAGAAGATCGCCGCCGCGCTGAATGATCATCATCGCCAATATCCGCTGCGGGCCGGGCTGCCGCGCGAGGAGTTGAAAAGCCGGTTGGGGTTTGCGCCGCGCGTATTCGATCAGGTCGTCGAGCGCGCCGCGGCGGAGAACGTTTTGGTCGCCGTAGAGGATGTGCTGCGCCGTCCCGATTTTGTCGTGACGTTCACTCCCGACCAACAGCGCAAGGTCGCCGCGCTCCTCGCGCAATTCGAACGCGCGCCGTACGCGCCGCCTTCCGCACAGGAAGCCGAAACGGCCATCGGGAGCGAGGCGCTGAACGCGCTCGTCGCGCAAGGCAAGCTGGTGCGCTTGAACGAGACGACCGTGCTCTCGCCCAAAGCGTTCGAGACGATGCGCGATTGGGTGATCGCGACGATTCGCGCGCAGGGCCAGGTGACTGCGGGCCAGGTGCGCGACCAATTTGACACGAGCCGCAAGTACGCCATCGCGCTAGTGGAATATTTGGACGAAAAGCGCGTGACCAAGCGCGTGGGGGATGCGCGAGTCCTTCGATGAGTGAGGAAGAGGGGGAGACGGGGAGAGGGGGAGAGAGGGAGACCAGGAGACGGAAAGAAGGTTCTCCCCCTCTCCTTGTCTCCCCCTCTCCCCCTCTTTCCGTTAGGCGAGCTAGCGTTGTGAAAGACAAAGCCGCAGGAGCACAGAGCACGCCACCCATCCGCCGCTGGGCACTAGAGCGGCTGTCGCGAATATTCCTGGTGGCGACCGGCGTCGCGGTGTTCGGATTGTTGGTCGCGTTCGTGATCGTCGCGCGGCGATCGCCGGATTTGTTCTTCCTCGGCGCTGGCGCCGCCACTCCTGCGTCCACGCGCTTTGCAGTTGCCGTTGTTTCCACCCCAACACCCGATCTGCCCCGCATTGCTCTACTCGCCGGCCATTCCGGCGGCGCCGACCCCGGCGCGATATGCCCGGACGGTTTGCGCGAGGTGGACGTGACGACCGATGTCTCGGCGCGCGCCAAGACGATCCTCGAAGCGCGTGGCTATCGCGTGGACATC
This sequence comes from Chloroflexota bacterium, assembly GCA_016208315.1. Taxonomy (GTDB): domain Bacteria; phylum Chloroflexota; class Anaerolineae; order UBA4142; family UBA4142; genus JACQYF01. The sequence goes on from JACQYF010000030.1 coordinate 28,836, forward strand.
CTCGCCGAATTCGACAAGCGTCTCAGCGCGGCGCGACGCGATTACTCGCCGCGCGCATTCTTGGCGATCCATGCCGATTCGTGCGTCAACTATGCGTCGGGCTACAAGGTGGCGCGCGCGGCCAACAGCGCCATCGCGCCGGAAGACGACCGGCTGGTGCGCTGCGTCAGCGTGGCATACGCGGCGGCAACGTTGCTCCCGTTCCACGCGGGCAGCATCACGAACGACATGACGCAGTACCACGGCTTGAACGAGATTGACCCGAAATCCCCGGCCGCGATCCTCGAACTTGGTTTCCTCGGCTCAGAGTACGATTTGCTCAAGAACAAGCGCAATTTGCTCGCCGAGGGCGTGGCGAATGGCGTGGACGATTTCATGCAGGGGAACGCGTGCAAGTAGGGGCGGGGTGACCCCGCCCTTCCTTCGCACGTTACGGTGCCAAACAGGGCGGGGTGACCCCGCCCCTACGTGTTTTCCTCAGACGTTCATTCAGGCGACCGCGTCACGGCGACTAACGCAGCGCCGATCGAATCAATTGACAGGAGCTGATCTACGGCGCCCAAGTTTGCGGCCACGCGCGGCATGCCGTAAATCACACAAGTGGCCTCATCTTGCGCGAAGGTGACCGCGCCATGGCGGTGCATCGCCTCCAATCCACTTGCGCCATCCTCGCCCATTCCGGTCAAAATAACACCCGCGGCTGCCGCGCCGTACACGGCTGCAACCGAATTGAACAACACCGTCGCCGATGGACGCACATGGCTCACCGGCGGGTCGGTGTTGACTGCCAGAGTGCCCCGGCTCGCAAAATATAGGTGCTGATCATCCGGCGCAACATACACCTCGCCTGGCTGAACCGTTTGGCGATGTTGCGCGAGTTTGATGGGCAGGTTCGATTCGATTTGCAGCCACTGGATCAAGCCCTGGATAAATCCGGCGGCCATGTGCTGCACAATGACAATGGGCGCCGGAAAATCGCGGGGCAGAGATTTGAGAACAGTATTCAACGCGGCCGGGCCGCCGGTCGAAGCCCCCATTGCGACCACCGCGATCGGCTGGCGCGAGATTTGGGTGGGCGGCGAGTAGGTTGGACTGCCCAACGGACGCACCGGCCGTCTCCGAATGACCTTCACTTCGGCCATGGCCTTGACCGTGGTGATCAACCGCTCGCGAATCGCCTCGTAATTGCCGCCGGTTGCAATCGAGGGCTTTTCAATCACGTCGAGCGCGCCAGCTTTGATCGCATTAAACGTGATCTGCAAGTCAGGCGTTTGAACGCTGGAACTGACGACGACAATCGGCGTCGGCTGATCTTGCATGATGCGCCGCGTGGCTTCGAAGCCATCCAACCCCGGCATGCGAATGTCCATCGTGATGAGATCGGGCTTGAGCGCGAGCGCTTGCTTTACGCCCTCTTCGCCATTCCGCGCGACACCGACGACGTGTATCTCCGCGTCGCTCTCCAATAGCGACTTGAGCAACTCGCTCTGCACAAGCGAATCATCTACAATTAATACCCGAATCATGGCGCCGCGACCTCTCCGCTTTGCGGCTGCCACAAGCTGGCGCAGTTGCGTCCGGCTTGCTTGGCCGCATAAAGCGCTTGATCGGTCGCCTGCAATAATTCGGTGGGATTCGAACCCGGGGCCGCGGGCCAGGAGGCCGCGCCGAGACTTAGGGTCAACGGGACTAACCGGCCCGGTTCCGGCTGAAAGCCCATCTGCTCACATTCGCTCCGCAATCGCTCGGCGATTTGCAGCGCGCCGCGGGCATCGGTCTCGGGCAAGACGAGGAGAAACTCATCACCACCCAGCCGCCCCGCCAGGTCCACGGCGCGGATCACGCGGGCGATCATTTTCGCCGTCGCTTGGATCGCCAAGTCGCCGGTGGGGTGACCAAAATTGTCGTTGATTTCTTTGAACCGGTCTATGTCAATACTAATGAGCGCCAGCGCCCGTTGATACCGTTGAGCGTGCGCCCATTCGTCGTCGAGCCGCCGCAAAATGCTGCGCCGGTTCAACAAGCCGGTCAAGCTGTCGAAGGTGGCCAGTTCTTCCATCGCCTGATACAGACGCGAGTTGTAGAGGGCCATGCCCGCCATATCGGCGAGGGTTTCCAGCGCCAAGCTGTCGTTTGCGTTGAAAGCGAATGGCGTACTACTGGCGATCTCAAGCACACCGCTGGGTTGCCCGGCGGAATGCAGCGAGGCGGCGGCCAGTGAGCGCACGTCGCTGCGGAACGGATGGAGGATCGGTTCGCCTTCGGCCTTGTTGATCAAGACTTGCTTGCCGGAATGCGCGCTCTCGGCAATGACATTCTCGCCGTCCAGTCCGACGCGCGGTTGTTTAAGCATGGCTTCTGCGGCCCGCTCACCGGCCGCGGCGCAGAGCACCAGCTCACGATCTTGCAGCAAATACAAATGGACCGCGGGATAGTCGAAATTCTCGTGAATCAACTGAACGACCGAATTGGGCAAGGTCGTGGCGTTGAGGAGGCCTGCCAGGTGACTCCCCACTTTACTCACCGTGAGCAAGAGCCGCGCCAAGCGGCCCAATTCGCGCTGGGTTTGCTTGGCGCGCAGACTGGCCCGAATGCGGGCGATCAGTTCTTCGTCCTCGACCGCCTTGTCAATGTAATCGTCCGCGCCCTGCTCCAGCCCGCGGATAATATCCTGGACCTCACGAAAAACGCCCGTCAAAAAAATGATCGGAATCCCGGATAACAACGGGTCTTGTTTCAATCGCCGCGCGACGTCTTGTCCGCTGATGTCCGGCAAATTCAGGTCGAGCAAAATCAAATCGGGCTGCAACTCGGCGATGGTCCCCAGGGCCATCGAACCGGTGGGCGAGACTTGGACCGCAAAGCCCGCCGCTTCCAGAATTAGCCGCGTGCGCAGAGCTTGAAGCTGGCTGTCTTCGACCAGGACGATGGTCTCTTGCTTGGGCGATGGCGTCGGTTCCATTTGCCTACTTTGACGATTGGGATCTAAATCAATTGCCGCACGGTCGCGAGCAGACTATCTTGATCGAAGGAACTCTTGACGATATACGCGTCCGCGCCCACCAGGATTCCGCGCTCACGGTCCTCGCGCGAGGAGAGGGACGTGACCAGGATGACGGGCAGATTCTTTAACTTGTCGTCCGCGCGAATTCTACTTGTCAACTCAAAACCATCCAAGCGTGGCATATTGACATCGGAAACGAGCAAACGGACACCTCCATCCAACGCCTGAGCATTACCCTGCAACAGCGTCCACGCTTCCAAGCCATCGGCGACAACGCGCACTCGGTACCCCGCGGCTTCCAGCACATTCTTCTCCAGCGTGCGCGTCGTGATCGAATCATCGGCCACCAGAATGAGGGGCGTGGCTTTGGGGGTTGGCGCGGTGGTCTGGGGTTCGAGCGTCACTCGGCCGGAAACGCGCGAGCCAGAGCGCAACAAATCAGCCGCGTTCAGCACGACGGACACTTGTCCTGTGCCGAGAATCGCCGCGCCCGCAACATGATTCACGTGCAGGAATGGACGCGGCAAATTCTTGACGACGACTTCTTGCGCGCCGTGAAGAGCGTCTACCAAAAATGCGGCGCGCTTGTCTGCCGAGCTGACGATGACGGCCCATTTCTTTGGACTTGAATTCGCAGAGGACGGAATTCCCAATACCTCGGCCAGCGACGCGACGAGAACCGGACGCCCGTCGTCGTGAATGACCGTATGTCCCTGCGCCTCTCCGATGCCCTCGGCGACCACCCGGACGATATGGGCGATGTTGATGAGTGGGATCGCGAGGGTTTCGCCGCCCGCCTGCGCCAGCAGGCAGAGGGTCGTCGCGACGGTAAGGGGCAGAATCAACGAAAAGCGCGTCCCCTGGCCAATTTCACTTTCGAGTTCAATCACGCCCTGCAGCCGCTCGACATTTTCGCGCACCACGTCCATTCCGACCCCGCGCCCGGAAATGTCGGTGATGGTCGTGCGCGTTGACATGCCGGAGCGAAAGATCAACCACAGCGCCTCGCGGTCGCTCAACGTTTGCGCCTGTTCCAGCGTGATAAGATTCTTCTTGACCGCGCTCGCTTTGACTTGCCTGGAGTCAATACCCGCGCCGTCGTCGGCGACCTGAATGACGATACTCGCGCCGCGCGGCATCGCCGACAATGTGATCGCGCCCGCGGCCGGTTTGCCTAGCTCCGTGCGATTAGCCGGCAGCTCGATGCCATGATCTACCGCATTGCGCAAAAGGTGCAGCAGCGGCGCTTTGATTTGTTCGAGCATGGACCGGTCAATCTCGGTCTCGCCGCCGTGAATGACGAGGTTCACGTCCTTGCCGAATTCGCGCGCCAAATCGCGAACCATGCGCGGGAACGTGTCGAACACGGCGGCGGCGGGCATCATGCGAGTGCGGCGCACATCGTCCTGCAAATCGCTAGTCACCTGGGCCATGCGCCGGCTGTCGGCCTCCAGTTGCCGCCGCAGCTCGGAGACATTCGTCCGCGCCGTGCGCAAGCGGCTCTCGTTCGCTTCGAGAAATTCGAACAGCACCGCTAGCTCGGCGCGATTCGCTGCGCCGGCATGATTGCCATCGGCGGCGGCTTCAAACGACGGCAGCAGTTTGCGAAACTTGGGGCGCACGTGCCGCCATGCCGCTTCCCAATCCTCCATTTGCTCGAGCAACTCGCGCGCTCTAATCAAGAGTTGGTCGCCGCCGATGCGCGCAACCTGTAATTCGCCGACTTGCGCGAGCAAGGCATCCAACTTGCTCACCGCAACGCGCACCGTTTCATCGGCCGCCGCGACGGTCGCCGGGCTGGGCTGCGCCATCGCCGCGAGCGGCTGTTCGGGTTTTTCCAACGCGACCGGGGTTGGCTCGATGGTTTGCGGAACCGGAGCGATGACCATCGCGGCGGACGCGTTTTCTGAGCTGAGCGATTCCAATTTCGCGCATATGGCGGAAACATCTGCCGGCGGCGTGTCCACATCGGCGGTTTGCGCGAGCGACCCGATCAGATCAAGCGCCTGATAGATTTGATCGAAGCAGTCAGTCGTCGCCTGCAGTTGACCGCGCTGAATGCGTCCGAAGGTATTTTCGAGACTATGAGCAAGCGTCCCAATGTGCAGCAGACCCACCGCGCGGGAGGAACCTTTGAGCGTGTGCGCCGCGCGGAAAATATCGGCCATGAGTTTGCTCTTCGCGTCGCCATCGCGCTCTTTCTCTAGCGCGAGCAAATCGCGATTGATGGTCTGAAGCAACTCTTGCGACTCGGTTTTGTAAAGCGGCATCAATTGGGCGAGAAGATTCTTGTCAAGGGGCATGCTATATCCGTTGCAATGACACTCACGCGGTTTTGTAGTGCAGGGTCATGGCGTGCAATTCGCGGGCGCGCTCGTTCAAACTCTCGGCGGCTTGCTGCGACTGCTTGGCGCCCACCAACGACTGCGTCGTCGCTTGATTGATCTCCTTCATCGCTTGCACGATCTGCGCCATCGCCTCCCGCTGCTGCTGCGCCGACGCGGCAATC
>JACQYF010000067.1 GCA_016208315.1 Chloroflexota bacterium
AAGGTTCTGTTCATTATCTTCTCCTTTGATGGTACGTGAGGACGGGCAGGCACAAGGCACTGCCCCTACGAATTCGCGTGGCGCGGGGCGGAAACCCGACGATAGACTTGATAGCCGACTTGGCTTAGCTTGAGACGCATCGGCGCATGGACACACAAGTGCCGGCCGTAATTCACCTGGACACCTCCGAACCTGGATTTGAACTCGCGCGGCCCGTATTCCTGGCCGGGCTTGCCGCCGCCGCCAAAGTCAAAGACCTGATAGCCCTGTGCCTTGCTCCATTCCAGCGCATGCCAGACCAGGAATTCGCTGGGGCTGTAAGTCGAAAGCGCGCGGTCGGCTCCAACGTACCAGTAGAGGACCCGCCCATGATACGACAGCAGGAAAATGGTGGCGGCATACTGTTCGCCGACGCGCGCTAACAGAACTTGGAACATGCCGCGCGGCCCAAGGATGTCGAAGGCGGCTTGAAAGAGACTCTGATCGGCCAGGGGGATTTGCACGCGGGCATAGACCTCCTGCAGAAAGCGATACGCGATCTCCAGTTTTTCGGGCCCGGTCACCGGTTCGATGGTTGTGCCCTTGCCGCGTGACGAGTTGATGCGTTCTCTTTTTCTCCGGCTGATCTTGCGCCAGATGGTCTCTTGCGGCAGCGTGAGGTCTATGAGAAAGTTGAGATGGTCCTCGTAGACGAACCCGGATTCGTTCAACGTCGGGTTGAGAATGCCCAGGTCCGACAGATTGCGCAATTCGGTGAACAGCGCGCTGCTGCCCGCCTCCCGCTTGTACGCTTCGAGCAGCGTGGCTAACGCCGCCCGGCCCTGCTCGTTCGGCGCGCATAACACGCTGCCGTACGCCACCCGGCGCGTGGTCATCGCTTTGAAAAGCCCGTCGAGCATGGTGAGTCGGACCACCGGCAACAGCGCGCAGATCTCGCCGTCGTCCCCCAAACAGGCCCAGAGTTCCGGTTGGTGGCCTTTAGCGCGCGAGAACACCTCGAACATCTCGGGCGTGTGGAATATGTTGCCATCCGGGTTGGCATCTACAAACGACTTCCAGCAGACCGGATCGAGTTGATGTACGATTTGCATATAGGTGAATGGACGTTCGCATTGTGGTCTGGGTTTGAGAATCGTCTCGCTCAATGGCTGCGCGTGACAAGCCGACCCAAACTAGTGGAATGAAGCTGCGACGCGACGCGGCGCGACAACTGATACCCCGCCGTGCATAGCTTCAAACGCCTCGGCGCGTGAATGCACACCTGTCGGCCATAATTGACTTGGACCCCGCCAAACTGGCGTTTGAACTGCCGCGGCGCGTACTCTTCGTCGGGCTTGCCGCCGCCGCCAAAGTCGAAAACCTGATAGCCATTCTCCTGGCCCCATTCCAGCGCATACCAAACCAGCCGCTCGCTGGCGCCGATATTACCCAGCGATCGGTCGGAGCCGATATACCACCAAAAGATGCGCCCATGGTACAACAGGGCCAGACTCGTGGCGGCGTACTCGTCGCCTACGCGGGCCAGCAGAACGCGGAACATCCCGCGGGGCGCAAGAATGTCCAACGCGGCCTGGAATAGACTGATGTCGGCGACCGGAACCTGGACGCGCTCGTAGACGCCTTCCAAAAAGCCGTACGCGATTTTCAACTTGTCCGGATCGGTTGTATCCTCGACGACGACCTGCTTGTTCTGGCACGCGCGGATTTTCGACCTTTTGCGTTTGTCAATGTTGCCCCAGATGGTTTCGCGCGGCAGGGTCAGATCGTGAATGTAATCCAGATGATCTTCAAAGATGAACCCGCACTCGTTCAACACCGGCTGCAGTCCGTTCAAGTCTTCCATGTTGCGAAACTCGGTGAAGAGCGCGCCCTGCCCTCCCTGGCATTTGTAGGTTTGAAGCAACAGGCGCAGCGCCGCTCGCCCCTGCTCACACGGGGCGCACAGGACGCTGCCATAGGCCACCGCACGCGTGGTCAAGGCGGTGAGGGGCCCGTTGATCAGCGTGAGTCTCACGACCGGCAAGAGCGCCAGGATCTCTCCCTCGTCGCTCGTGACCGCCCACAACACCGGCTTGTGCCCTTTGGCGCGCGAAAACACCGCGAACATCTCCGGCGTATGAAATATATTCCCGCATGGATTTTGATCTACGAATACTTTCCACAGGACGGGGTCGAGTTGATGTGCGATTTTCATATTGATGACCCTCAGTTGGTATATGAGTTACCATCCGTTTATCGAAATGGCCCTGCGGCCAATGCTTTGAGTTGCTCGTCGTTCAAATAGTCAAGGTTCCAAAGCATGATGCCGTAAGACCCGGCTTGGCGAGCGCGGCTTACCTCTTCCAGCAACTGCGTCGAGGTTTTGAGCACGCGCTGGCTGTGCTTGCCGGTAAAGGTGCTCACGCCTAGAGTGATGCGCTTGTATTTTTGCAGCGCGGGCTGCCACGCCGAAAGGATGTCGGCCAGTTCTTCGACCTCTTCGACGTAACCGCGCGGCACGACGTAATCCACGTATCCGCCCTCTAACCACGCCCGCCAATCTTGCATTGTCTGCTGGCCGGCCGTCGTCTGGTCGGAGGTGACGGTCACCGAAACATCTACCTGCGGATATTGGGACTTGATGCGCTGATAAATACTCTGGATCAGCGCGTTGACGCCCTGCTTGCGAAACGCTTTCCACTCGGCATCGCGTTGCTCTGCGAGCGCAAGGTCGGCCGAGCGATTGCCGGTGGGAACAAGCGGACTGGGGCCGCGCGGCAACAGGAAGGTAAACTCTTCGACGTGCTTGCCGCGCTTTTGCATTCCGGTCAGCGCGCGGATAGGTTCCAGATTCATCGAGCGCACAGGCCCATCGTTAAAGATCAGCCCGCCGCCGCGTCTCACCCAATCGCTCATGCTCGCGGCGCCCTCGGGCGTAATCGCGTAACCATAGGTGACGACGAGAACCGAACTGGGAGCAAGGCCCGGGATGTCTTTCGCCAGAACTAGCGTCGCCGTATGTCCCAGGTCATTCAACCATTCGGCCATCTCGCCCAGCGATTGCTTGGAATTGTCGTCCAGCTCCCCGTCCGGTTTGTAGATATGGACCTGGCCCCCCTGCTCCAAGAGCTGCGCGATGCTCCGCCGCATGATCTCCGAGTCTGACGCGACGACGCGTCCGGACGCTCTCCAGTTCAAGAGAATGACCTGGCCCTGCCCAAAGTCGTTAATGGTCAGAGCCGGCGTGCCATTCCTAAACTCCGCCAAAACCTGCGCCGTGCTTGGCTCTAGGACCGGGCTGGCTTGGAAAAAGCCGAAAGCCGGCAAGGTTGGGTAGCGCAGTTCGTCGAGCTTGAAGCTATGACTGCCGTCAAAGGCGGCGACGCTGTACGGATCAAAGCCCCATTCGGGACCGGGATAGCGTGTAAAGTCGAAGAACACCCCGTCCACGCCGTAACGCGTGATCGTTTCCCACATCAGGTCGCCGATGAATTGCCTCACATCGGGCCGCGTAAAGTTCAACCACAACTTGGTCTTGCCATCCGGCCCGACGATGGCCCACTCGGGATGCTGCGCGATAATGCTCGATTGCTCTTTATAGTCCACCGGTCCATTCACAAACCAAGCGTGGACCTGAATCCCGCGGCGATGGGCTTGCTCGACCAGGTAAGGCAAGGGATTAAAGTCCGGCTGAACCATGGCGTGCTTGCTCGCCAACTGGCTGTCGAAGAGCGCCATGCCCTGCTCAAACACGCTCGCCAGGATGACGTTGATGCCTCCCAACTCGGCCCGGCGGATGATCTCGTCAATCTTGTCGGGCGTCGCGATCGAGTTGTCATGCACCCACGCCGCGCGCAGCTCGCCGGGTTTTCGTTCGATCGGTTTCAGATATGATACCGCATCGGCAGCTTGCGCCGGCGCGGCCGCGACGGTCTGAGTAGACGGCGGCCTTGTTGACGGCGGCATCCCCATGCCGCCAGGCGCGTCACTGCGCGCGCAGCCGATCAGCGCGGCAACGGCAAACAACAACAAAGCAAATAGCGATACAAGCGAACGTCTATGCACTCAATACCTCTCGTCGCAAGCGTGCGTCACGTTTTTGCGTGCCAACCATCGGGCGTTACAAACGCCCGCCTCTAGGTCAAAACTCGGTAAACCGAGTTGGAGCCATCGGCTTGATCAGTGAAACTTGTCCGGTCACACGTCTCAAGCAAACTCCTAGGGTTTAGTCATTGTCATTGCGAGAATTCCATGCCCACCTGCCTACCAGCATATCCCCTGATAGCGCCCGTCGGAAGTGAGTGGGCCCTCGACCGCGCGGACCAGATCAATCACGGTTTGGTCGTCGCGCAGCTTGGACAGCACGTCCTTGAACTCTGGCGCGTTGTTGCCAATGACGATGACCTGGCTGCGCTCCAACACGCCTTCTATCGAACGGGCCATCAACTGCGCGATGTGCGGAATCTCTTTTTCAATATAGGCGCGGTTGGCCCCGTGCAGGTTGGCGAGCGATACGTTCTTGTCGTAGACGCTGACTTGATACCCCTTGCCGATCAAGTACTCGATCAGCTCGACCACCGGGCTTTCGCGCAGATCGTCCGTGCCGGCTTTGAAACTGAACCCCAAGACGCCGACGCGCTTGGCCCCGGTCGCCTTGACCATGTCGCACGCAATCTCGATCTGCCGGCGATTGCTTTCCAGCACCGCATCCAGCACGCGCGGGTTGACGTCGTGGCGGTGCGAGTGGTAGAGCAGCGCGCGCAGGTCTTTGGGCAGACAGGACCCGCCAAAAGCAAACCCCGGCTTGAGATAATAGGGTGACAGATTCAGTTTTTTGTCCTGGGCAAAGATGTTCATGACGAGATGGCTGTCAATGCCCTGCTGTTTGCAGATGTTGCCGATCTCGTTGGCAAACGTCACTTTGAGCGCGTGAAACGCATTGTTGACGTACTTGACCATTTCGGCGACTTTGATGGGCACGATCATCACGGGCGCGTCCAGTTTCGCGTACAAGCCGGCCACTTGCTGAGCGGCCCTTTCGTCGTCGCTGCCGATGACCGTAAAGGGCGGATCGCGAAAATCCTTGATGGCGGTCCCTTCGCGCAAGAACTCGGGATTGAAGCACAGGCCAAAATCGCGGAACGCTTTTTTGCCCGACGCCTTTTCGAGAATCGGCAACACCACTCCTTCGGTCGTGCCCGGCAGCACCGTGCTGCGCAAGACGATGGTGTGATAGCCCGATTTGCTGGCGAGCGCCGCGCCGATGCCCTCGCACACTCGCTCTACGTAGGTGAGGTCGAGCATCCCATTCGACTGGCTGGGCGTGCCCACGCAAATCAACGAGAGATCGCTTTCCAGGACCGCGCTCGTGGTGTCCGACGTGGCGCGGATGCGCCCATCGTACACGCCCTTGCGTAAAAGCTCTTCCAACCCGTATTCGACGATCGGGCTGTGACCTTCTTGAAACATTTCCACTTTGGCCGGATTCACATCTACGCCGACGACCCGGTTGCCATTGTCCGCGAAACACGCCGCCGAAACCGACCCCACGTAACCCAAGCCGAAGATACTGATATTGGACATGTGTATAACCTCGTTCGTAAAACGTAAAGCGTAAAACGTAAATTGACCTATCTCGCTTTACGCTTTACGTTTTACGTTTTACGTTTTATTCAAAACACCCTTAGCGCATAATCCCAAATGGTCAGCGCGTCAATGTCGCCCGTTACGCAGAGCGCGGAGCGCGCGCCGTTCGGCCAGCGCCCCAAGCGCACCAGCGGGAAATCCCCTTGCTCGATTTCGTCTAGCAGCGGCAGTTCATCTTCATACGCAAAGCGCGCGCGGTCGAGATAGAACGTGTGATTGGTCGCGTCCTGCGCCTCCTCGACGATATAGCCCTGCTGGCGCAAAAAGCTCGTCAAATAAGCGGGCGAGCCAGGCGATACGCCGATGAACGGGCGGCGCGTTGCGCGGAATTTAAGTGCTGGCCCCTCTGGCTGGAGATACGAACCGTCCCACATTCGAGCGGCCGAGGTGGCCTGCACGTGTCGTGCCAAGAGCGTAACTCCTTCAGTGCCGTTCGTGCTGACACACATTTCGCCGGGGCTTTCCTGGTGAAAGTGGACTTCCGCCTGAGCGCGCTTTTTCCACCAAGCGGCGATTTGATAGAGCTGCGTCATCCAAACTTTCGGTTGCAGATTGCGGGCCTCGCGCAGCACGTGAACCAGGGCTTGCTGGCACGGCAAGATGCGCTCGGGATGCAGCGCGACCGTAAACACTTCGCCGCGCGCGAACGTGCTGCCGAGGATCCGCATCCAAAGCTCGGTCATGCGGCTGGCGCTCGTTTGAAAGCGATCCACAAAGGCCTCGTCGTCCGGCAGGCAGTAGGGAATCCGCACCAAGTCATTGTCCCAGCGCGGCAGGGACGGATACACCTGGGCGGACACGGCGCCATAAAAGTCGAGCGCGCGCCGGTATTCGTGCGTTTCCATATCTTCCGGTATGTCCCACGCCAGCGCCTGGCTGCTGTCGTAACTAAAGCCCGCCTGCTTGATCGCAGCCAACGTCTCCGGGTTGGAACGCAAGTAAGGCGAACGAAAGCCGTCGCAGCGCACGCCCCGTTCTTCAAAGAGCCGGCGCGCGGCCACATATTGCTCGAGCTGTTGGTTGAACGATAATTCGGTTTGGTCCGTGTGGTAATAGCCGTGCGCGGCGAACTCGATCTTTTGCGCCTGGTATTTTTCCACCACCCCGCGACTGCGCGCCAGCGTGGTCGTCGTAATAGGAAACGTGGCCCCGCAGTCAAACTCGTCCAACAAGGAGACAAAGTGCGAAAGCGTGCGCTCCATTAGTTTGGGCGTGAGACCATATCTTTTCCGAATCGTCTCGGCGCGTCTTAGCATTCCGAGTACCCCTTTACCCTTGGTGGCTATTGCGATTGGATTCATGAACGCCACCAATCAAAGTACATAGCCGTAGCGGCCGGCCGGTTTGTTGCACCAGAGATTGAACCACTGCCGAATCAACGGCGACATGTGCGCGCGCCAGCGGTCAATCGCTTGCGTATCAATCCCGGACGCCTGGCGCGCCCCGGTGTAACTAGAATTGAGATTGACCTGGCCCGTCACCATTCCATCCGAGAACTCGACGCCCAAGAAGCGGCACAGCTCGCGGAGCGTGGTTTCCGGCTGGGTCACCACGTCCTCGTAACGCACCAGGCGGTATTGATCGGGATAGCGCGCCTGGTATTTCAAGTGCAGTCCCAGCGCGCGGTTCCAACCGCGAATAAAGCCGGTGCTGATGACCAAGTCGCGCAACAGCGCCACGCGCCGCAGCGCGGACCCGGCCAACCCGCGATTGTGCGTCTCGCGCTTGATGATCTGCGACACGTAGGTGGCGCGTGGATCGCGGACGATGTTGACGATCTTGGCATCCGGAAACCATTCGAGCAGCGTCGGCACGTGCAGGACGTGGCCCGGCGTTTTCTCGCCGCAAATCGGCTTGCGGCCCGCGTGGATCCGCATGGCAAGCTCGAACAGCGCCCGGTGCGTGCGGTCCGACTGCATCAGTCGCTCGCAAAATTCCGCCCGGTCCATTTGCGCGACGATCGGCCGCCAGAAAAGCTCCGGCTCGTCGTAGATCAGGTCAACGATTTTCCGCAGGCCCGCCTCAGTGGCGAGGTCGCCGGCCGCGTCGATTTTTTCGCGAAAGCTGGGCCGGGGCGTCCGGCCCGAGCCGCGCGTCCTCGCGAGATAATGAGATTCCGCAATGGAAATCCCAATGTCCGTGGATGCGTTGAGCATCGCGGTCATCAACGTGGTTCCTGACCGCGGCAAACCCACCAGGAAGATATGGGTACAGGGCGTTGACATCTATGCTGTCCTCTGCGCCTCACCCCCCTCTCCCTTCCCCCGCCCCCCTCTCCTGTTAGCCACGCCCTTAAGGGCGTGGCTAACAGGAGAGGGGGGCGGGGGATTGAGCCCTTAAGGGCGTGGCTAACAGGAGAGGGGGGCGGGGGATTGAGCGGGTAGGGGGTGAGGCGGATCAGTGCGCGCTTTTTCTGTTGGAATTCGCGGCGGCGGTCCTCCCGCAGTTCCACGATCTCACGCTGGTAGCAGGCGAGATCGGCTCTGATTTGCAAGATGGCTTGACGAATATTCTCGCTCCGGTTCGCGACGTGGACCGTGCCGCGGTCGAAATAAGTCTTGAGCACGTCGGTGTCCGACGTGATGATGGGTTTGGCGAGCGAGAGCGCCTCGCACGCGCCGCGCTGCATGGTATGGTCGCGCGTGGTCAGGCACATCACCGCATCGGCTTGCGACAAAAGCGCATAGTACGCCTCGTCCGCCAGGAAATCGGTGAAATGAACATTGGCCGGCGCAAGCGCCAAAACGTCGGCGCGCGCGTTTTGCTTCTTGCCGGTGACATAAAACTCTATCTCGGGCAGGTCGCGCGTCGCGGCCAGAATCTCATCCAGCGGCTCGTCGGCTTGGAAGGTATTGACGACGGCGATGTAGGGTTGCCTCACCCCCCTCTTCTGTAGGGGTGGGGTCTCCCCGCCCTGTGCGGTTGCCTGATGCGCGTAGGAAGGGCGGGGAGACCCCGCCCCTACAGGAGAGGGGTAGGGGGTGAGGTTGGCTGCCACACCAAAATCGCTCGGTACATCGGGGAGCAGGAACGCGTGTCCGCCGTCCGCCTCAACCTGCGCCTGAAAGTGCTCGTTCGTCACCATCGTGGTGATCGCGCTGCGGAGCAGCAGGCGATGCAACCAACGCGGCGACATCCACACCCGCTGCAGCAGCGCGGCGCTGTGAGCATCTATCAAATAGCGCGCGCCCGCCATCCGGCAGTAAAGGTAAACGGTCAAGACCGCGAGACTCGGCGGGCTTTGCACGAACACGACTTGTGGTCGCTCGCGCCAGAGCCGCCGCAGCGTCTCGACGGCCTGATAGATATAACGAAACGGCGCCGACAGAATCCCGCGCTGCGCGCCGGCTTGCACAAAATGCAGCGATTCGATTCCCAGCTCACGCGCGAGCACCTGGCTGCGCGGCCCATGGCTCGGCGGCCCCCATACGATGAACGACGTGCGTACAGGAATAGTCGTTGCTACAGAGCCAAGACCGCGAAACAGTTCCGCCAGGCGATCAATGCCGCTATCCACGTCAAAACCCGCCGCGACGATGGCACGTCCGCGTCTCCCCATTTCGGCCCGCGCCGCGTGGTCCATCGCGTACACGGTTTGGATCGCGTGGGCCAGCGCGTCCGGGTCTTGAGGTGGGACCAGGCGGCCGGCGCCGTCCTGCACCAACTCGCCGATGCCGACGACGTTGGTCGAAATGACCGGAACTTGCATCGCCATCGCCTCGGCCAGCGCGACCGGCATTCCATCGCGGTCGCCGTCTTTGGCGATGACGCTCGCCAGCACAAAGGCATCGGCCGCAGCGAGCCGCCGCAGAACCTCCGGCTTGGATTGCGGGCCGACGAGGCGCACACAATCGGCCATGCCTTCCGCGTTAATGACTTGGCGCAGCTCATTCTCCAGCGGGCCGCCGCCCACGATCCAACATTCGATATGCAGGCCGCGGGCGCGCAGGAGGCGGCAGGCCTCGATCAAATAGCGATGTCCTTTTTTCTCGACCAGACGCGCGACCGAAAGGATCGAAAAGCGCCGGTTCTGCGGACGAGTCGCGGGCGGCTGGAACTCGTCCAGATTCACCCAGGGATGCAGGACGACGATGCGTTCGGCGTCCAAAGTCGGGTGATTCTTTAGGATGTATTCCTTGTTGAACTGGGAGACGGTGACCGCGAATTGGGCATTTTTGAATTTTTCAAAGAGCAGAACGGGGCCCGCGTAAAGATCGTTGGCGTGCGCCGTTAGACTATACGGCTTGCCCAGCAGCCGGCTCACACACAGCGCCACGGTCGCCGCGCGATCCGCAAAGTGCGCGTGGAAACGATCGCAGCCCGCGTCGCGCAAAACGTACGCGGCATAGACGCCTTCGATAAAGTGCAGCGCCGTCTTGAAGCGGTGGCGCAAACCGGGATGCGGGCGCGTGATCAAGTACGCGAACAAGCGCCAGTACGTGAGCGCGTGCAGCACCGCAAAGTAGAGGTGCGCGGCCGCGAACTTGCCCCACTTGACCGGCAGCAAATAGGTCGTGGCTTGCCGCACAGCGCGATATTCCTCCATCTGCTCCACTTCCGGCGGCGCCGGGCGAATGGAGAGGATGGCGATGTCCATTCCGCGTTCGCGGAGGCCCTGCACCTCCCGGTCAATAAACGTCGTCGTGACCAATGGGTAGGTGCCGATGATGTAACCGATCTTCACAGTGTACCTCTGCAAACCTATGGGCTGGGCGGCGGCATCGCCCCGGAATCAATGAGAATGTCGTCAAAGACCGCATTGAGATTATTCGCAGTAGTCGCGCCAAAACGGAACCGGTCCGCCTGGCTCGTCCACGTTCCTGCGGTGGTGGCGGCGAATGGCGCGCCGAACGCGTTGTCGCCCACCGCAAGATACGCTTCCAATACGCCGTTGCTGCCCGTCCCAACTTTTTGCCGCAGTCCGATACGGTAAATCGTTCCCGCCGTCAGCGGCGCGGAATCCGCGCCGATCGTAGTCCCACTGTCGCGCAATCGGAGTGATCCATTGGTGCGGAGAAGCAAGTTGCCGCGTATCGTCCCCGCGGTGGAAACAAACGCGATGCGCACATTCGAGCCGGGCACGGCGTTCAACTTGAAATAGAACGAGACGTAGACGTCGCTCACGCCGGTAAAGTTCTCGTTGAGATAGGAAGACGCCGCATTCGGAATTACGGCTGAGTAGACACCCTTGATTAGAGAAGTGCTGTCAAGCTGCACCGTGCCCGAGGTCGTGTCTGCGCCGCTCGTCGGATGGGTGAGACTGCCATCTTCGAACGTAATGTCCTTGATCCGCTGGCCCTGTCCGGGTGGCGGAGTGTTTGTCGGCGTCGGATCCGGCGGCGGGTTGCTGTCCACGTCAAGCTCATAAATCCGTCCGTCGTTCTCGTTAGGGTCTTGGTTGTTGTCCACCATCCGGTCGGCAATGTAGAGATGCATCTCCGCCGCGTTGTTGCTGCCCGGGGCAACGGTTATGCCATCAGGGTCAATCGGGTTCAAGAACGCGATGTCAATCGAACGCACCAGGACGCCGTTAGTCGTGACCTCGACCACGGGCGATCTCCGGCTGCAGATCCACAAGTTGCCGGTCGCGGCATCGTACGCGATGCCTTCCGGGTCGCGCACGCCGAGCGTGGACGTGTCGAAATGGGTCGCGGTATCGTCGCCGCCGACGGAGGGCGGACCATCAAATATCCCGTTATTCCCCTTGCTGATGACCCACACCTCCTGGTTCTTGCCATCGGCGATGTACATCTTGCCGGCCCCGATCGCCAGGTCCTCCGCGTCCTGAACGCCGAATCCCGAAATGCTATAGCGGCGCCAAGTGTCGTCGTTGGTGCCAAAGTTCTCGTCCGGCCCCGGATCCAGGTCGGTGATCTGGTTGGACCCATCTTTGGAAAAGAACCAGTGACCGTCAGAATTGATCGCGACGCCGGTGGGTTCGTTTGAAAAGTCCATCGTGCTGTACGTGTCCACCAGATTGCCATTCAAATTCAGCTCAAAAACGTTCTTGCCCGTAAAGAGTTGCGGGATCTCGTCCACTTCGCTGTCCGTCATCAACAAACGCCCGGTCGCCGGATCGTAAACAATGCCGGCTGGGTCCGGCGCGGGCGGCGACCACTGCCAGGTGTTGATGGTTTGCACGAGTGTGGCGGCCGCGGCCGCGGCGACGCGCGCCGTCGCGACGCGCGGTGCGTCGAGTGAAAGCTCGACGATGCGCCCGCCCACCGCTCCGCTACCCGCATCGGCCAGGTAAAGGTTCATGGTCGCGGCCGCGTCGGTCTGGTCCACGCTGGGCGCAAACGTCATGCCTTGCGACGAGCGAATCCGCAGGTCGGCGAGATTGCGGGTTGCGACGAGCGCGCCGGTCACGGTCAACTCGTAGAGTTTGGGCCCGTTGACATCCATCACGTACAGATGGCCGTTTTGCGGGTTGAACGCGATGCCGCGCAATTGCGCCGCGCCCAGCGCGCCCAGATCAATGCGCACCACGCGTGCGGCGGACGCGGGATTGGGATTCCCCTGGCCGTCCGCGGCGATCCGCACGATGCGCCGCGCCGCGGCATCCAAAATGAACGCCTGGCCGCTCTTCGGGTCGAACGTCATACCTTGCGGATTCGAAAGGCCGAGCGAGCGCCCGTCGAAACGGTCGGCTGCCTGCGCGGCGAGCGCGCCATCGGCTTGCGCTGCGCGGCTCGTCAGCGACGAGGTCGCGCGCTCGTACAGCCAGAATTTTTTCGTCCGCTCGCTGTATGCCAAGTTGATTGGATCGGCGATGGCAAAAGGCCTGGCCGCGGTGATCGGTTCCTCGCGAAAAGGCACCAGCGCGAGGGCGACATTCGCCTGGCCGGCCTTGGGCGCGTCAATCACCACAAAGTTACTGGACGCGCTCGGAAACGCGAGGCCGACCGGATTCGTCACGCCGAACGGACGGGTGTAGATGGAGCGAATATCAAAATAATACCCCGAGCCAGACTGCGCTTCCGCGGCTGTGAATATGCCGGCCATCGAAATGATCGCGAACGCGAGAATGAAAAATACTAGTATCAGTTTTCGATTGCGGTTGTTACGTGTCATCACGTGCCTCCTACTTTCTGTTACTCGACGCTGGCGCCCGTCTCGCGCAGCGCCATTTCTACGGTGAGGACCCGGCCCAGGAATTCCTCGTGCTTGAACGTTTCGGTCTGCGCGTCGCTCAAAAAGGATGCCAGTCGTTCGGGACGATACAGGTTGCCTGAATGCATCGCAGCCGGGTCGAACAAGCCGCGGGCCGCGGCGTGCCTCACTATCTCTTGCCGCCACTCGAGCCGCGAATAGCTCACGGGTCGCGTGGCCTGCCACAACGTTTTGCCGAACGCGATCTGGCTGAACTTGTCCGCCGCCTTGCGCGCGTAGGCCAGCCGGCTCGGGATAAAGCGATACCAATTGTCGAGCCGCAGAGGCGCAGCAGGCCCGCGGCCCTCGACCTCGATGTTGGACAAGACCGGCCGATACTTGTCCAGCACGTGCTTGACGAGCGAATTGTTTACGCGCCAGCGATAGTCCAGCGACGTGACAAAAGTAAAAATGTCTTTGGAGAACAAGGGCGGCAAATAGCGCAGCAGTCCGCCTGCGAAAGAGGTCCAGGCACCCACGTGTCCGGTCTCACGAAAGGCCCAGACCGAGTCCAGCTTAAACGTGTTCGGCGCGTCAGGGACCCGTTCGCCCACCTGGCGGAATTGCCGCGCCAATTCATCTTGCGCCCACGGTTTGGAATTCGCGCGCAGGACCTCTTCCGGGATCGGGTGCATCAAACTCCACAACTGGCGCTCGTAATGCGCGTCGGTCGTCCGGCCAATGGCCGCGCGCTCGGACCACCAATAAATCCCGCGCCAGATTTCGCCACCCAGCCCGCTCAACAACGTGGTGAACTGTTCGCACTCGCGATGATGGACCCACAGCGGCCGCAGCAGCAGCAGCACGTTCAAGTGCCCGTCGCCGCGATACAACGCTTCCTCCAGATATTGCGGCGCATCCTGCGCCCACGAGCGCGGCAATTCGAAATGCGCGTGCTCCCAGCCGGTTTGCTTGACGATCGTTTTAGCGATCTGCACGTCGGGATGATCGTCCGACCCGACAAAGTTTGCCTTGAATGGAATATTCGCCCGTTCCAGCAGCGCGACCATAAAGCGCGTATCGAAACCGCCGGTCAGGTCGCTCCACACCTTGCCCTCGCGCGCCAGATTCCGCTTTAAGAGCGCCGGCAAAACGTTGGCCGTCGCATCCACCGCGTCGGACAAACTGAGCGACGACAGCGACCGGTCAACTGCGCGGCTCCAGTAAGTAGATTCTCGCACGCTGTCTGCGCCGAATTCGAGGACGGTCGCGGGACGCAGGCGCTTGACCTCGCGCCACAAGGTCGTCTCGCCAAATACTTTGCCGGTCCGCAAAAACGTCTGGACGCCCAACTCGCTCGGCGCGGCCTGGATCTGTTGCGCGACGGCCAAGGCGGAATTCGCGATAAACGCACAGTCGCCGCGCTCGCCGTAAAAGACCGAAAAGAACGCGAACGGGTCCGAGACAATCGCCAGCGTGCGCGTACGCCCGTTGTAAATCGCGAGCGCAAAGAGACCGTCGAGGCGCTCGAAAACCGTCGCGCCGTGAGCCACATAATCGCGCAGCAGCGCGGTCAGGTCGCCGTCCGGCGCGGAGTGCGCGGGGTCCACGACCGTTCCCGCGGCGATGAGCCATGAGCCGGTGGCCGCGTCCGTGGCGACGCCGCGGTGCAGCGACGCGGCGGTGTCGAATTTGTGCGCCAGCGCGCCCCAGCCGCTCGCTGCAGCCGGCGCGTTGGTCAGCCGCTTGGCTTGGGCCACGCGCGGCGAGAACCGTTCGAATTCCGGTTCCGACGCGCGCTCGCTATTCCGTTGATACATCAATGCTATGGCCGACATACTACTACATCCAACTCCAGATCGCCGTTTTGATTTGCAGCAAGACCTGATCCAGCGGCTGCTCGGCGTCAATATCCGTCACGTTTAAGCCGTCGCGGGCGAATTCGGCCAGGGCGTGCGCCTTGGCGTCAATCCGTTCGCGGCGATGTTCCGGTTTGCGCGTCAACGAGACCTCCGGGCTGACGCGCAAGACGACGATATGGTCCGGCGGCCGAATCAGCCGATAAACGTTTTCTTCGCGGTCGGCGAGGCGCGCCGACATGGGCCGCATCCCTCCATTTGCGGCAATTCGCGGGCCATCCATCCCGCGCCCGTCAATGTTGACCGCCGCCAAGGGATACCGGTCGTAGATGACGACCGCGCCCTGGGCCACCTTGCGCTGCCCCGCTACAAAACGCGTGTAGCGGTCGCGCGCTTCCGAAAGGTATCGCAAATCGCTTACCAGTTCTTCAAGCCCGCTTGCCGCGCGCGTGAGGGGATTCCGTTTGCCCAGGAGCCGCGCGCAGCCAGCGCTCGCGGCGTGGCCCGCGGTAGCCATCGCTCGCGTGACCTTGGTCGCCCGCGACGGATGCGTCGTCCCCATATAGAACTTGGACACATTCAAGCGCCGCGATAACCACTTGCTAATCTCTTTCACCGACGTAGACTTGCCCGCGCCGTCCGTCCCGACGAAGGCGATGCCCAGCCCGCCAGTCGCCGGTTTTTTGTGCGGGTCGGGCGTGATCAGATTCCGGATGCGCTTGCTGGTCCTCAGGTGGCCCAAGATGCCCCGGTAATACTCGATTTGGGCGCGCCAGGCGCTAACCCGTTGGTACGGCGCCAGGATTCGCCGGGTCTGGCGGCGCAAGCGCAAAAGCGTCCAAACGTCCCGCGGCGAATTGCGAATCGTCTCGAGGAAATCAAAGACGAGGCCGCGCGGGACGAAATCGGCATGGCACTCGAGCACGGTCGCGATGCGGTCGGCATTGGTCTGCGCCAGCAAGCCGTCGAATTCCTTCAGAATCCAAGGGGCCAGGCCCCCGCGGCGCGCGGTATTCACGAGATCGCGCAGCGCGTCGCGGTCACGATACTTGAGGAGCGCGCGCAGGATCAGGACGATCGTCTCCAGCTCCGGGGCCGGCACGCGCACGCCCGAGCGCATCTGGGTCATATTCAGATAGCTTTGCTCCAGCGGCAGCACATAGTTCTTGCTAAAGTAGCCGCCGATGATCACGCGATAGTGGATGTGGAGGTGGACGAACGCGCCGGTCCGCCGGTCGAAGCCGAGATAGTCCTCGACGGCCGGATACTGTCGCTGGGGCGCGGACACAAACGGTTTAAAGTCAAAGCGCAACAGTAGCTCGCGAAAGCGGGTGGCCTCGGTCCGGTCCACGAGCAGATCGAGATCGCTTTCGCCCTTGAGCGCGTCGCGCAAGCCATGCGTGCTTTTCCAAAAGCAGTAGCGGATGCCGGCCTCGTTCAGTTGTCGAAAGAATGCGGCGAGGATTTCTAATCCTTCCGTTTGAATAGTGTTCATCATTAGGCGTTGACTCTGTTCCAATCACGCGACATTCAGCGGCTTGAAATCAATCCGGCTCGTGGGCTGTTCGATTCCCAAGAACCGGTACACCGCGGCGAGCGTATTCTCCGGTTCCCGGAATAACTCTTCGCTGCTCAGGATGAGCAACTGATCGCGCGCGAAATATTTAAAGTATCTGGACAACTGTTCGTGATAACGGCCGCGGCTCGTGTAGGAGCAGTGAAGGAGCACGTCGTCCTTAAAATCGCCGCGCTGCACCGCCGGTTTCAGCCGTTCGTCTTCGGCGCGTAACGCCTCGGCGATGGACAGCGGTTCCCGGCCGCGGCGTTGCTCGTGAAAGTAATGCGAGATCGCGCGGTCCGTTGGATTGCGGAGGACGGCGATGAGTTTGACGTCCGGCAGCAGTTTGGAGATTCGTTCAGGAACCCACGGGTTGAAAATATACAGCGGCGTCGCTTCTCCCGTGATCTGCTGCGGCTTGAGCATGACCCGGAGTGGAAAGTGCGCGCGATACCATTCCGGGCCGCGCTGAAAACTGTCTATGCGCGCGTTCAAACCGCCGTCAAAATAGTGTACTTCTTTGGCAAAACTCCGCACGACTTGCGGATGCTGGCTCAAGTAATAGAACAAGGACGATGTGCCGGATTTTTGCGCGCCGATCACGATAAAGTGCGGAAATGCCCGCCAGCGATTGGTCGCCTGGCGATATTTCCAAGCGGCCGCGCGCGTGAACGTTCGGATGGACTTGCTCATGCGCGGCCCTTGTCCCGGTTGGGCAGTTTGATCGCGCACGTCCGCTTTTTGGCGCCGAAGAACAGGTTGAACTTATGCGCGTCGGGCTTGCGCAAGCTTCGAAACGCGTGCGGACTCAGGTTGGGATAATAGCTCGCGTGCTCAAAGTCAATCCAATATGGCTCGCCGGTCTGGCGTTCGACGATAATATTGCCGTACTTGACGTCAACATCCATGACGCCCGCGGTATGGATCGCGCACAGTTCCTGATACAGCATTTCGATAAAGGGTTGGCCCACGATGGCGCTCAACACACGCCGTCCCTCTTGCGCGCGGTGGTTCCGTATGCGGCCGCGCTGGAGCGCAGAAGGACCCGCGGCTTTGCCCGGCTGTCGAGAAAAAAGGTTCGCGCCGCGGGCGGCTAATTCTTGCTTTAGCGCGCGCCCCGCGATGTACGAAGTCGTCAGAGTCAGATTTTCGAAATCGGCGTTCAGCAGCGCGGGCACGTGGCAGCCGGCCGCGCCGAGATGGTGCAGGATTTTCAGTTCGCGGACCATGTTCGTTTTGGCCCCGCGGTAACTTTTCCGCACGCCCACGTACCCATCGCATGCGACCACTTGGACCGGGAACCGGCGTCGCGCGAGATAGTGATCCGGCGCAACGGTCGGCGCATTCTCGATCGGACCCACATAGGAGAGCCACAGCCCGTTCTTATCAATGTCCGCGATGACGATCTCCTCGCTACGCTCCTGCCCTTGCAGTTGCGCCAAGCATTCCGGCGTTAGCCCGAGGTCCGTCACCTTGAGGCGATAGCCCGCCTCTCCAGTTCGCAGCACGGAATCTTTTTGCGACCGCCAATATTGGAATTCCCGCGCGACGCCCAGCCGCTCGACAAATCGCTTGTAGCGCCGATATTGCGCGTAATACGCGGTAAGCAGCATAGACCCAGCGCGCGATAACATTCGCCGTACCGGCTTCACGATGGCGCCTAACCCTGTCTCGTGCGTCAAAAAGCGCACACCCCTCAAGTCTCGCATTTTCAATCCTATGAATTCCCGTCAACGACAAGTCGTCGCGCAAAAGGCGTGCGCCCGACGCGCGAGGGCAGGTTGTGTTGAGCGGCCTCCAGCGCGCGCCAGAAAACCATGCGGCCCAGATTGTTGGGCGCGAGCACGAGACAAAACGAGAGCAAATCCCGCCCGGTCAGTTCGATGCGCTCCGGCTCATAATCAAAGGCGCGCATTTCGCGGCCCGCCAGCGCCTGAATGAACGCGACCTCGCGCGCGGAAATTGTCTTGCGATAGCGCCCCACGGCCGCGGTCGTGAATTTGCCCGGTTCGAACTGCTCGAACGAGCTATTGCCGCCTTTACGCAGAAATCCTTCCGAGCCGGACATGGTCAACATCGCCGGGTCGTATTCTTCGCCGAGAAAGGCGCACAAGCCGCGGATCGTCGCTTCCGGCTGGGACACCAAGGTCTCGTAGCGCAAGATGCGGTAGCGCTCCGGGTGTTTGGCAAGATTGCGCTTGGCGAGTCCGACGGAGTAGAGCCAGCGCGCGGTCGCGCCGCCCACCTGGCCCTTTTGTTCGGGCCAGCGCTTGATGGACGAGGCGTAGCGGTCGCGCGGATCGCGGATCAAATGAATCATGACGGCGTCGGGATGCGCGGCAAAGATTTCGTCGGCGTAGCGTTCGACGTAGCTGATGCGATCGCCCCAGCGCGGCTTGTGTACGCGCTCGGCATAGTGACATAGGAACAAGGCAAAGAGCCGCGCGTAGGTCGGCGGGCCTTGCCGGAACTCGTGACGAATGCGCGCCGAGTCCGGCTCCATCGCGAGCACGTTTTTATAGCGCATGAGCGCGGCGAGACAGCGCTCGAAATTCTCCGGGCGGCTCAGGTCGCCGTGCTGTCCGTAGAAAAACGTCCACATATTCGTGCCGAGACGCGGCATGGCGATACTGGGATGCGATGCCAGCACGGCATACGTCAGCGTCGTGCCGGAACGGTCGGCCCCGGCCAGAAAAATCGGTCCCCGATTCATCATCTCTTCACCTTAGTTGGTTCGTAGTTAGCGACGGAGCGCAGTTTGCGGAGTCGCGTCCGCGCGCATTGGACGGCACTCCGCACACCTAGCCCTGGCGGGCGGTGCCAGGGAAACCCGCTGCGTGCCTGACTACAAACGTTGCGCTCATACAGAGTAACCGAACTCCACCATTTGGCGCTGGCACCACACGGCGAACCAGCGATTGAGCAGCGGGTGCAGGTATTGTCGCCAGCGGTCCACCGCCGACGGATCAAAGCCGGCCCGCTGCCGCTTGGGCAAAAAACTGGAATTGAGCACGAGTTGCTGCAACATGCATTCTTGGAACGGGATGTCAATAAAGGCGCACAATTTTTGCAGACTCTCCCTTGGCTCGGTGATCAAGGTTTCAAACTGCGACAGATAGTATTGCCCCGGATAGCGCTGTTGGTATTCGCGGTGCAGGCGGATGGCGCGCTGCCAATTGAGCATCACATCCAGACTGGCATACAATTCGAACAGCAAGTCCGTCCGGCGCGCAAGCGCGCTCAGGCGCGTGTGCGCTCGGTTTTCGTACTTGCGCTTGTTCGAAACATAGACGGCCCGCGGGTCGCGAAACGCGTGAATGATCTTGGCGTTGGGAAACCACTCCATCAGCGCCGGCGCCGAAAAAAGATGGGCGGGCGTCTTTTCGCCGCGAATGGGCTTTTGGCCGGCGTAGTACGATAGCGCCAGATCGAGCAGCGCGCGTTCGCTGCGGTCGGTCGCGAGCAATTGGCGCGTAAACTCGTCGCGTGCGACGAGGCCTGTGAGATTGCCCCAGAAATTTTTCTTGCCCAGCCCATAGATATACGCGACGATGCGCTCGACTCCTTCATCCGTCGCGAGGCCGCCGAGGCGCGCGAACTTGTGGCGGTAGCCGTCGCGGTGGAACAGACCCATCCGGTGCGTATCGCCAAAGAACATGGATTCCCCGCCGAGACCGATATAGTCCGACGAATTGAGAATCGTGCGGGTCAACGTCGTGCCCGTGCGCGACAGCCCGACGATGAAAATATGCGATGGCCTAGACATACCCGAATTTCTTTAACTGCTCTCCGCCAAAGAGAGCGAACCAAAGCCCCACCGCGGGATGGAGCGTCGTTTTCCAGCGGTCGAGCGCGCCGCGATCAAAGCCCGCCGCGCCGCGCCGCTGCGCCTGGTAGCCGGAGCCGACGACGTGTACTTGTGTCACCATGCGCGGTTCAAAGGGAATCTTGGCAAAGCTGCACAGCCGACGAATCTCCCGCTCCGGCTCGGTAATCAAGTCCTCAAAGCGCACGAGCGAATAGTTTTCTGGGAAACGTTCCTCGCAGTAGGCATGCCAGCGCGCGGCGGCGAGCCAAGAGCGCGTCGTGTGGATCAACTCGGCCGGCGCTTCAAATGGTTCAAGTATCCAACCCGGCGCCCAGCGGACGAGTCGTTTGGGGCCCTCTTTGCCCTTTTTCCGCATCTTTTTCAACTCCGAAGCCAGGATCGCGCGCGGGTCGCGAAAGGTGTGGATGATCCGGGCCTCGGGAAACCACGTGAGCAACTGCGGGATGTAGTTGAAATGCGTCGGCGTTTTTTCGCCCAGAATGAGATCGTCGGTCAACCGACCTTTGGTCTTGACCGCATAGACCTGCATCAGCGTTTGAAAGATTCCGCGCTCGGTTCGGTCCGAGGCGTACAACTTTTCGCGAAAACTCGACCGGTCTACGTTCCGCTGCAACCAGCCATAGTAGGCCGACCCGGCGCGCTCGCGGCCCGAGTACATCACGTCAATCAGGCGCTCGAGGTGCGCGTCGTCGGCGAGATGGCCCCGGCCGTTCTTGCGCCCGCCTGGCTGCGTGAACCGGCGGATATAATGCGTCTCGGGCGCAATAGACACGCGCTCGGCCATGCCGAGAATCTGGCGCAGCAAGGTCGTGCCGCTCCGCGCGCAGCCGACGATAAAAATGTGTTCCGTCACGCCGGCTCCAGCGCGATCGCTTCAATCGTGTCCGAGCTGGTGTCGGATTTGCCGCCGTTCTGCAGGTCGTAGCGCCAGCGATGGCGCGCGCAGACCAGGTAACGATCTTCCTCGATCCATCCTTCGCTCAGGTCGCCGCCTTGGTGCGGGCAGATCCGGTTGCACGAGTAGCGCGTCCCGCCGGCCTCGACGACGATGCGTTCCTTTTGCGATTCCAGCCGCAAGAGCCGCGCGCAAAAGTGGTTGAGGTCCTCGGGTTCCATGATGAGGAAGCCCTGAATCAAGGTTTGATAAATGTCCGGCTCGCGCGTCAGGCGCATGCGGAACGTCAGCGAGAAATCCTCCCACGTGATCCGCCGGTTGAGCACGCGCTCGATCTCCCACGATGGCGCGGCAATCGCGTAATAGTTCTCCTCGGTAATTTCCGAAACCGGCTCCACCTTGCGCTCTTGAAAGTTCACGCGGAGCATCGTGCCGTGGGGTTCGCGGAACCGGAAATAGAGCCGCCGGTCTACGCGCTCGCTCAGGGTAAAGGTGGACAACTTGCTTTCCAGTTCGTGTTTCAACCGTTCGAGAATACGGTCCAGTCCGCCGTCGCACGCCTGGTTGCGGCGGGCGCTGAACAGCCCTTCAAAGCGCGCTTGATAGGCGGCAAGATATTCTTTCACATTCGCTTCGGTCACGCGGTCCGGCGCGCGATAGGTCAACTCGGCGCGCGCCACGTCAAGCACGTCGCCGGGCATCAGGTCCGGCGCGAACAGCGGATGCGACCGCCGGAGCCGCTTGTCGAGATAATCGAGCACTTTAAAGTTCCGCGGAAAAATGTTGACCGGCTCGTAATTCAAGTGCGCCAAGATCGGATCCAGGAAGCACGCCGGCCCGGCGGAAGGCAAGTACATTTTCGGCTTGACCGCTTCGATGGCTTTGGCCGTCGCCTCGAACTTGCTAATCATTTTCTTTTTAGAGATTTTCTGGTACACGTCCGGCGCATAGTCGTAACAGGTCGGATGCCAAGTCGCTCCGGAAAACTGCGCGGCAAAGGCATCAATCTCGCCATGTTCTTTTCGGATCTCGGGCAGCCGGTCGTGCAGCTTGCAGTCGTTCATGTCGAGAAAACTCGAGCCGTCCGCCTTGATCAGGATCGTCGAATCCCGGTCCAGCTCGGCGTCGTCGAGAAAGAGTTGAACAAAGCCGTCTTCGAGCGGCACGACCTGGCCGTCCTGGCACGTGATCATCCCGTCGCACTGGTAGCCGGCGAGCATATCGCGCAGCGCGGACCGCCGGAAGTGCGGGAGTATGAAGGTAAAGTCGCGCGCGATCAGACTGTTGAGAAACGGCGGATCGAAATGATCCTTGTGTTCGTGGCTGATGTAGATATATTTCCGGCGGGTCGGGTCCTGCAATTTTTCCTGAACCAGCGCGCCCAGGTGATGGTTGCACGGGAACTGGAACCACGCCGAATCGAACGCGCCCAACGGCGACAGCCACGGGTCCACGATGATGATGGATCGAGACGTCTCGACACAGAAGCCGGCGTGACCTAGATACGTGATTTGCATGGGAATCCCAGTTCCTTCAATTGTTTTTGAAACCAGAACGAAAACCAGGCGTTGGCCCAGGGATGGATTTGCGACTGCCACCGCCCCGCGGCCTCGGCGTCAAACCCCACTTGGCCCGCGGCAAACCCTTTGCTGACCACTTTTTGCTTGAGCATCTTGTCCTGAAACTCGACCTCCAGGAACGCGCACACGCGTCGCAAGTGCGGCTCGGGGCCGGCGACCAAGTCTTCGAACCGGAGCCGATAGTATTTATCCGGATACTGTTGGCGATATTTGGCCGAAAGCGAGACGCTCTCCAGCCACGCGAAACTAGTCTCCAGCAAAATGTACAGCGCGAAGAGCGGGCCGACGTGCCGCAGTTGTTTGTACGGCCACGTCTCGGGTTCCAACCGCCGGCGGCGCAGTTCGGACACAAAGATCGCGCGCGGGTCGCGCAGCATGTGAATCACCTTGGCCCCCGGGAACCAATCGAACAGCGTCGGCACGTACCGGACGTGCGATGGAGTCTTTTCGCCCATGATCGGCTTGCGCTTGCGGTCGGCATAAACCTGCATCATCACGGTAAACAATCCCGCTTCGCTCCGGTCGGACGCGAGCACGCGATTCAGGAATTCGTTGCGATCTACCATCTTGACGATCCAGTGCCAATGCTTGCTCATCCCCCGCAAGCGCGAGCTGGCTTCCAGGCCCCCATCGTAGATGAAGGCGACCAGGCGGCGCACGTTTTCGTCGTCGTTCAAATCGCCAAAGCGGCGAAACTTGAAACGCGCCCCCTCACGGGCGTACAAGTGCCCAAGGAAATGATTCTCGTTCGATATCGCGATCTGGTCGGAACGGTTCAACGTTTTCCGCAGCAAGGTCGTCCCGCTGCGGCTCACTCCGACGATGAACACGAATCGTTGCTGAGCCGGAATGATGGTCGCCTCTAGGAACTTGATATTCTCAAGTTCCGGCTGCGATTCTTGCATAAACGTCACGAGTCCTCCGCGCCACGCTGGCAGCTCGATAATGCTCCGCCGCGAATTCACGTCCTGCCTTCGACATCCGCGCCCGCAAACCAGGATCGCCGAGCACATTCAACAGCGCATCCGCCAGGCGGTCTGTATCGCCGACCGGAACCAAGAATCCATTTTCGCGATCCCGCACCATTTCGGCAACGCCGCCCACCGGAGTCGCCACGACCGGCTTGCCCGCGGCCATCGCCTCGGCGATCACCATCGGCGTCGTTTCCTGGATCGAAGGCAGCGCCAAGACGTCACACGCCTCGAACTCGCGCTGGATCGCGTGCTCCGATAACCCGCCCAGCATTTCGACACGGTCGGTCAAGCCCGAGGCCGCGATTTGCTGCCGCACCCGTTCGCCGTACGCCGGCTCGGAGTCGTACTCACCCGCGATCCGCAAGTGCGCCGACGGCATTCGCTCGGCCACCTTGGCGAAGGCATAAACCAGATCGAGCGTGCGCTTGCGGCGAATGACGCGCCCGGCATATAGAATCGTGCTGCCGGTGCCCAGGTCGCTCAGGTGGAAATAACTCTCGTCAATCGCATTGGGCACAAAGTAAACTTGCGCGTCGGCTCTCATCTGCTTGCGAAAATATTCCGCCACGTACCGCCCGATGGCGATGAGATGGCGCGTGTGCGACAAGTTATAGCGTTCGATCAGCAGCCCGTAAAGCCATTTGCGGGCGCGGGTGCGAAACGTCCCTTGGTGCTTGCTGTCCTCGCTCTGCACGCCATGCACGGTGATGACCGTTGGATAGCCCGAGCGCAGCGCGCCATACGCGTGATCCGTCGCCCCCTGCGCGTGAACCAGGTCGGGCTTGATTTCCGCGAGCGTCCGATCCAAGCGCGCCTGGTACGTCCGAAAATTGCGTGCGAACTCAAAGCGCGGGAACGGCGGCAGCACGTGAAAGGTTGTGCCGTTCGGCGCGTGACCGTTGGCGGCGGTCGGCCCCGAATTGGCGAGCGTAACGACGTGCAACTCTAAATCGTCGAGCTGCGCGAGTTCTTTGACTAGGTAGGCAAAGGCCGCTTCCACGCCGCCCCAGATAACGGTTTCATTTAAAGGATAATCGCCAACAATCGCTACACGCATGACGTCTTCACCATGTCATTGCGAGGAGGCGGTTCCTTCGGCTTCGCTCAGGACATGCTTTGCCGACGAAGCAATCTTCCTTGATGCAATGGCTCTCGATACGATGAGGAAGATTGCTTCGCAAAAACCGCTCGCAATGACTATTGAACTTACACTCTTCTCGCGCTCTTGAATTCGACTCGCGCTTTCGTCTCAGCGCGGTAAATAATCAAATCGTCCACGCGTTCCGGCGTCTGGATGCGCAGCGCGGTCACGGTCGGATCGTCCGCGGCGCGCCCGTGGACGTTGAGCGGCGAAACGTGGATGGCTGGCTCTGCGCCGGCGCGATACGGATAGAGCACCGTGCAAATCTGGACGGGAGGCCGCGCGCGGCGCGTGAGCCGCAGGACGGGCGCGGGTATCTTTTCTCCAGACAAGAAGGAAACCCACCCCTGAATTGGGTCCGTCGCTCCCGTCACGATTTCGCGCTGCCACGCGCCGTCCGACAGCGGCACAATTGCCAGCCCCGCGCCCCTGTCATTGCGAGGAGGCATGTGAAAGTACAGATCGAATGAATGCTCGCCGCGCCCGGTCAGCAAGTCTACGACGACCCAGTAGTCGGGCTTGGCGAAAAAAATCTGGCGGCGGTGCGTGACCGGCTCGGCAAGACGCTCGTAACCGTCGTGCCTGCCATCTACGAAATCAAATTCGTCGTTCGAAATCCAGCCGAGACAAGTTGCCCGGGCGGGCCGATAGACCCGGCGCGCGTCCATCAACTCCGATTGGTCCAGTCCATCCACGACGACCGTATTGTGGGCGCGGGTGCCGCGGAAAAAATTGCGCCAATTCAATCCGAGCGCGGTACTGTAGAAACCCGGGTCCAAGAGCAGCGTCTGTCCAAACGCGTACAATTCAAAACTCAGCGCATCGGCGTGCCCGTGATTCGGCATGGCCGGCAGCCCGAATGGGCCGCAATCAAAGACAAGGTAGCGCGCATCCGCGCCGTCGCCGGCCTTCATCAAGTAATAGCCGCCCGCGGGGAATGCGGCGCTGGGCCTCACCGGCCCGGCCCCCTCGCCTGTAGGGGCGGGGTCACCCCGCCCTGATTTGCCGTCCAAGTCGCGAGCAGAAGGGCGGGGTGACCCCGCCCCTACAGTTGAGGAAGGGGTGAGGCCCAACCAATAATCCGACTCTTGCAACGCTTGCTCAGCCGCAGAAAAGCGCAAGTGCGTATCCGTCGCCGCCGAATCGCCCAGGAGCGGGAAGGTGCCGTCCGGCTTGGCCAGCGCACGTTCGAACTCGACCAGGTTGCCAAACCGCGCGACTAGACCGGGCGGCGCGGCCATCCGGTTGTTCTCCATCAGCGCGAGCAATTCCAAAAGCTCGCCGGAAATGACGCGGTGGTAAAGCGTAGTGCGCTCGCCGTGAACCCCATCCGCGCAAACTTGCTCTTGGACCTGGCGTTCGAGCAGTTTCAATCCGCGTTCGCGCCAGCGCCGCGCTTCTTTGAACTCGGGCAGCAGAATCCCCAGGTAGGCGAGCGCCTTGGCTTCGAGCAAGAGATGGTTATTGGGAACGTGCAGCTCGATGTTGGCGTCGAGATAGCGGCCGTGCGTGAGCAGCCCGCCGACAAGTTTCCCGCAAAGCTCGGCGTCAAAGGCCCGCGCCGTCCGAAAATAATACAGCGCCCAAATCCAGATGTTGATGCGAAACGCGACTTCGAAAACGCCGTTCCAGTTCGGCTGATCCAGCCGCGCCGGATTGCGCGCCAGCCAGTCGCACAGCAATTCCCGAAATTTCAGCGCATAGCGCTCGTCGCCCGTGTAGCGATAGGCGCGCCCGAGGGTGTCGAAAAACGCGTGGCGGTTCAGGTCCCAACGCCAGTCAATATTTCCATTTGGGCAATAGGTCCAATCAATCCGGCCATCAAACTTGACCGGCCCTTGCCCGCGCAATTCAAAAATGTTCTCGCAGATTCGGTCGGCGGCGCGAACGGTCTGCGCCTTCTGGGCGGTCGGAATACGCGCGACGATCTCTGCCACGTTCGTCTCGTCGAAGAAAAAGACCGGGTTGGCTCGCGACCGAAAGTGATTCGCCAGTTCCGAGGTGGTTTGCATATCCACACTCGCAAGCAACTCGGACGTACCCACGTCAAAGACACGCGCGGCGCGTGCCTGGAGCCACTGCATGACGCGCCACTGGCCGTAGGTCAGTGTGTGCGCGGCGCCGCGCGCGGCGAAAAACGAAATATTGCGCTGCAGGTTGACCAGCCCGGCCGCGCTAACCATCAAACCACTTCCCATTGTCGAACCCGTCCGCGCGGACCACGGACAGGGCCTCGGCGAGCAGTTCCGGTTTGTGCGCTTGGACATGGCTCAAGAAATCCCCGCGATTGGTTGTGACATCCGGGGCGGTGTAATAACTGGATAGAAAAGCAAAATACACCGACGGCTCGGCCAACAAGCGGCGCACCAGCAAATGGGTGCTGTCGAATGGACTGAACTCTTGAAAATACTTGACCTGGAAGTAGCCCGCCGGCAGAACCGCATGGCCGAGCGCCATCAGGAGCGCGAGCCGGTGGCAGCCGTCGGCCAAGAAATATTTCGCGCCAATGTGCTTGTCCGTCGCCGGTCCGCCCGGTTTCGTGGTCGGCGGCAAAAGGCGCTTGGCGGTTTTGAGTGTGATCGGAAACTGCGCGAGGTAGCCCTTGCTTTGCACGCTTTCGTAGAGCGCGACCGCCTTTTCCATGCGTCGCGCATAATCCGTGTTCAGCCCGGGGAGAGTGCGCAACTCTTGCTTCGTCCGTACGGCTTCCGATTCCAGATACCAGGTGTAATAACTCGTTTCCATGCTGCACGTGATGAACGCTTGCCGGTCCGATTTGTACAGATCACGATGCGCCGCGTAGAACTGGAAAAAATCTCGGCGGACGTATACGTCGTAGCGGAGCGGGCAGACGATCTTGGCAATCTCGATCCCTTTCGCCAGTTCGGGCGCTTCTGTCCAATACCAATAATTTTGAAAGCCGAGGGCGCGGCGCAGACTGTTGACCGGCCGATCCATTCTATGCCACCGGGTGATCTTGTAATCCAGCCAGTGCAAAAAGGTCGTGACTGAGCCACGCGTCGTGTGCTTTGGTTGAGCCATGTTACTCCAGATACCCCAGCGCTTGCAGCCGCTCGACCACCTCTTGGTCGAATTCGGGCGTGGGACCGGCCGGCGTTGCCGGCGTAAAACCGCCGCGCCAATCTTCCATTCGGGCATGGAGGCCCGCGGCCACGGTCGGCAGTATCTCGACCAGGTTGTGTCGTTCGGCCGGATCGGAAGCGCGTTCGTATAACTCGTGCTTGCCATCCGACGTCCAGATAAACTTGTAGCGGTCGTCGCGAATCATCGTCAGCGCGCGGTCAAAGCGCGAAACGTCAACGCCGGGAAAACGAGTGTGAAACTTGGACAGGTCGGGCCGCGATTGTTCCGCGATCGTAAAATCACGCCGCGCAGCAGAGAGCAAATCGTAACCCTGGAGTGCGCGCAGGGTCTCGGAATCTTTTTCGCCCAACATGCCCAAGATGGTTGGGACCAGGTCGAGCGTTTGAACTTGATGACTGACCCGTCCTGTGGTCGTTGAGCCGTTGGGGTAGTGGATGATCAACGGGACGTGCAGCAACGTATCGTACAGGCAATACTTGTGGGCCATCATGCCGTGGTCGCCCACGTTTTCGCCATGATCGGCAGTGACGATCACCATCGTGCGGTCGAGCATGTTCGTGGCTTGCAGCCAGCCCACGATCTGCCCAATGCGGCTGTCCACGTAGGCGATTTCGCTGTCGTAAAGACCGAGGAGAGTTTCGAAATCTTCCGCCTTCATTAGGTCGGGATGAATCAAGTATTTCCAGGGATCCTGGTTCACTTTCAACGCCGTTTCGAGTCCGACGCCCTTGGGCAAAAAGCGCGCGAATTGGCGCGGCAGGCGATACGGCGCATGGGTATCTTCGTAGTGAATGAACATGAAAAACGGATCACGTTCGCTCTGCAACCGGTGAACTGACTCGGCGACCTGGCCGTTGATGTGCGCCGCGCCCGAATCCTGTTGCCCGAGCAGTTTGGCGACGCCGTTTCCCAGTTTGCGCTTGAGCTTGTTCGCTTTCTTAGAGAGCGGGCGCGCGCGGCTGTTGAACGGGCGGTTGAACCATTGAAAGCCGCGATCCAATCCGGTCGCCGGCCCAACGTAGAGATTGTCGCAGAACCCCAACGTGTGATAACCGCGCGCCCGCAGCAACTCGGCGATGGTTGGAAATTCCGGGTCCAGATATTTATGCTCGTCGTGCGCGCCGTGCCGCGACGCGTACAAGCCCGTGAACAGCGAAGCGTGAGACGGTAAGCTCCACCCGCTCGGCGAGATGGCTTGCTCATAGAGCACGCCACTCTCGGCCAGGCGGTCGAGATGGGGCGTCGTCGGGCGCGCATAGCCGTAACACGACAAATTCTGGGCGCGCGTCGCGTCCATGACGATGAGGATGATATTGGGACGGTCCGGCATTGGTCGTTTCACCTATTCGCGAGATTCGCGAGATTCGCGGACAACACCGCGGGTCGCCCGGCGGGCGTATAGGGCGCGACCATCGTGGCGATCAGGGCCAGCGCAATCCACCAGATCGTCGTCCCGAAATAATTAAAGCGAATCATGTCCATGAAATTGCTCACGGTAAAGTGATCCAGCAACAATAGCCACAGCATCGCCAAGAGCGTGACGCTCCAAAAGCCGCGGCGCGGCAAACGCTGCCAGACGGCCAGACTTTGCAGCAGCCACAAAAAGGCCGGCAGAAGATACAACACCAGCGCCGGGATCCCTTGCTCGGCCATCAGCGTCATGTAGGTATTGTGCGAGGTCCGTTCGACCAGGTTTTCCATCTCGCCGACCTGCACGCGAAACTGTTCGTCGTACTTGTCAAAGTTGCCGTAACCCCAACCGAAGACCGGCCGGCTGTCAATCATTCCCAAGGACTTGACGCCCGAAAGGAGTCTGCCGCCCGCCGTGTTTTCGTCGTCCAGTCGCTCAAGCGCAAACGCGGCTTCGTGATTCAGAACGGTTGCGCCCAAGATCACGAGACTGACCACACCGACCGCTCCCAGGCGAATAAAGACACGGGGATACAGCATGGTCAAACCGATACCGACCAATGTGCCACCCAACCAACTTCCACGCGAGAAGGATATCAGCGTGCAGAGAAAAGCCACACTGATTGCAAATATGGCTATTGCTCGCAGCCACAGCGCCTTGGAATTCATCCCGAATTGGAAAATCAACATCGAGAGAAACAACAGCGTGCTCGTATAGACCGCTGGATTCTTAAAGGTGCCGACCACCCGTTCCTCCATGCTCACCGCCTGCCATTGAACCGGCAGCACGCTCGGCGCGAACCAGCTCAGAATCCCGATGGTCGCTTGCACGATCAGCGTGAAAAACGCAACGGGCAACAGGCGCCGCAGGTCTTCGGGAGTCGGCGCAATGAGCCGGACTAACCAGTACATGCAATACGGGACGAATACCCGGTCATACATGTGCATGATGAGTCGCAGCGGCTGGTCGCCGAACAAGTAGATGTTCGCCACAGTCCACAGCAGCGATAAAAGCATCACATATTCGGGTAGCCCAAACCGCACCACCGGGCGATTGCGCGTCTGCGCCCAGGACTTGACGAGCACTAACCAAAGTGTGATCGGGATCATGGCGAGGTGGACCACGCGGTATACCGTGGCCTGAAATCCGGTCACGTCCCGCGCCACGAACGGGAAAATCAACAGCCACAACATGACGGCGACGAACGGGTACCTAAAGAATACGATGGCCGCCGGCGCTAATACCAGGAGCGCCGCGATGAACAGCGGGCCGCCTTCGACCGCCGTGATCGCAACCATGCCGCTGATCACCAGCCCCAGCGCGAGCACGATCAGGAGGGCCAGCACCGACCGTCCCTCCGGCAAAGAGGCACGGGTACCACCCAACGAACGGCCTGTTTCCGAAATGCTATCTAGCCGGAACGCCACCTACATTCTCCCGGTTACCCCGTATACCCGTACTGCGCGCCCAACTTGCCCGCGACGTGCCAGACCACTTGTTGCTGCTCCGCCGTCAACAGTTCGCGCCAGCGCTCGTCCAATTTGATCACCGACATTTTTTCGAGCCGCATGGGATTCCCCACGACGTGATGCGGCGACGATTTGAAATCGCTTGGCTCGAATTCCGCGTCCGCGCCGCAAAAGGCATACAGCGATTTCAACACGGCGCGCGGTTCGCGGCAAAGGTCTTCGTAGCGCACGCGAATGTACTTGGAGCCCATCTCCGCACCCAGCCCCTTTTGCAGCCGCGTGTGCAGCCGGACCCACTGGCGGGCCGTGTTGCGCGCATCCAGTTTGGAGCCGCGCCGCAACTTGGACGCGGTGACGCCGCGCGGATCGCGCACGAGATGGATGACGCGCACGTCGTAGGGCGAGAGCATCTTGAGGGCGCGCGCCCGCAAGTGGTCCTTGGAAGTATCTACAAATATCGTCTTGCCCGTTATCTTGAGCGCCGATGCGACAAAGGCCATGTTCCGCGCGACCAATTGCTGAAATTGTCGGCGCTCTCCCGGCAAGGTTCTTAGCGCCAGGTCGCGAATTGAATCGAGCGTGCGATTGCCAAACGATCCGGCGCGCAGGCGCTGGAGGAATTCGGGTCCGCCCAGAATGAATTCGTTGCGAAAATCGTGGAGGTCAAAGTCAAAGCCGCGCGCGGCCATCTCACGCGTCATCGCTTGCCAAAACTCACACTGCTGGATCGGCTGGCCGCAAGAGCAGGTGTACTGCTCCGGGTTCTTCAAGATCAGGCCGTCCATTTCGCCAATCGTCGCGATGCGCGGATGCGCGTTCAGCAAGAACGAAAGGAGCGTCGCGCCCGAGTACGAAGTTGTTTCGATGCCTACAAAGGTCGGTTCCATCATTCTATATATCCCAGTGCTTCCAGGCGTTCTCGGATTTCCTGCTCGTCCTCGGCGGACATCACCTCGTCTTGGAATCCGCCCGCGTCTTTATTCGTCCAAAACTCGACGGCTGGCGCACCCGTCTGCACCGGTTGCTGTCGCGCCTCGGGCGTCAGAATCTCGCTGAGCACGCGGCCATCCATATCCTCCGGGACCGGCAGGCCCATCAAGTGCAGCGCAGTCGGCGCAATGTCTTCGATGTCAAGATCCGGGAGCGGCGTGGCTCGCGGCGCGACCTGCGGGCCGCGCGCGATGAAAACGCCTTCCATGCGATGATTGCCGCGATGCGTGTGCGCTTGCAGCTCGGTCACGTAAGAGCTGTAGCGGCCCAGACGATAGCTGCCGCCGTAATCGGGATGCAGCATCACGATCATGTCTGGCACGTTCTGAGCGAACGGTCCCGCATAGTAATCTTCGCCGCGATAAATGTGCTCGACGAGTTTGAGACCGGTGCGCGGATCGGTCAGTTCGCGCAGCGCGCGCGTGATCTCGGCCCGCACTTGGTCTCGTTCATTGCCCGTCGCATTGATGCGGATGCCAAAGATGTGGTTAAAGATCGCGATCGCAAACGCTTTTGACCCGGCGAAATCTACCTGCTGGGCCGCCGCGGCCGCGGCTTTTTTTACCAGCCGGCTCGTCGCCATCCCCGGCAACTTGTGGACAATACGCCCAATCTTGTCGCGCGATAGACCCAAGCGCTTGATCCACCCGTCGGGATTCGCCACATGCCCATTTTGTCCGATCGCCTTGAGCCACCCGTGGTCGCGCAGCCAATTGTTGATATGCACGCGCTTGGTGTGCTTGGGACCCATCCCGTGATCCGACATGACGATGGTCGGCACGTCGTCGCCGGCCTGGTGGAAGAGTTCGCCGACAATCTCGTCGAGGCGGATATAGTAATCGCGCACCGCGCGGCAAAGTTGCTGGGCCTCAGGTCGGTCACACGCCTTGCCGCTCTGATACTCCCACAAATAGTGGCCCATGCGGTCCGTGCCGATAAACACGACCATGAAAAAATCCCACGGCTGCGAGTTCATCAGCGACAGCGTCACCCGCGCGCGCTTTTCCAGCATGTCGCGAAATTCGTCCACCAGCGTCAGGGTCGGCGCGGCGATCTCGCCGTCAATCGCATCCACGAAGGGCGTTTTGTCTACAAAGCGGTCCAGGTCAATTTTGTAATCCGTGATTTCTTTCGACAGCTCCGCCGGATAGGTAAAGACCGGCGCGTTGCGTGGCGTGAGCAGCCCGGTCACCATCACGCCATTGACCGGCCGCGGGGGATACGTCAGCGGAATGTTGACGAGCAGGACCTTGCGGTCTTGGTGGCCGAGAATATCCCACAGAGCCGGCGCTTTGA
Source organism: Chloroflexota bacterium (assembly GCA_016208315.1). Taxonomy (GTDB): domain Bacteria; phylum Chloroflexota; class Anaerolineae; order UBA4142; family UBA4142; genus JACQYF01. The sequence continues at coordinate 32,825 of JACQYF010000067.1, forward strand.
GACTGCGCGCGCTGACCAGCTCGCCTTCGCCGTTGGCATCGCCATCGCCATCGCCGTTCGAGCCAAAGAGATTGATAAAGTGATAGACGCCGTGCTTGCTGGGCCGCTTGCCGGTCATGAACGTGCTCCAGGCCGCCGCGGTAATCGGCGGGATGGTAGACCGCAGCGCGCCCCAGCTCCCTTCCGCGCGCAGGCGCGCGAGATTCGGCAGCGTGCCGTCCACGATCCAACGGTCGAGCACGTCCCAGGTGGCCCCGTCGAGACCAATGATCATCAAGCGTCTTGGTGTTTCCATGGGTTTTCCTAGATGCGAAAGCGCAGGTATTTCCAGTACAGGGTCCGGAAAATGTTGAAAAAGTTGAATTGCAGTTCGTCCCAGCGGCTGATCTGGCCGTTGCCCCATTCGGGGGGAAATTCGTAACCCCATTGCTGCATGAACGGACCGAATACGCGCCGCGCGTGGGCGCGCGCCTCGGGCGTATAGTAGGCCAGGTAATCGCGGTTCTTTTTCTCGGTCGTGTTCACCTGCGGCAAAGGCCGCACAAGTTCCAAGCCGATCCGCTTAATCGCCTCGGCGAAATCGGACTGCAAATGCTCGAATCGAATAATATAGTCCAGGTCCTTGTGGGACAGCGCGCTCCAGTTGTTGTACGGCGTGCGATAAAATCTTTTGAGATACGTTGCAAAGTCGGGCTGCTGCTGCTGGACAAATCGGAATTGGCGCAGCGAGAGCAGACTGACCAGCCCGCGCGAGCGCTGCAACCGGTCCGGGTTGGTCCACTTGTGTTTGTGATCGGTCACGTACTTGAAATACAAACTGACCGCGTCGTCGAGCGGATTGCGGATGCCGGAAAAGACGAAATACTGCTTCTCCTCCGCGCCGGCGGTTTTGAGAAAGTCGGCATAGGTCGCGTGCTTGACCATGATGGCTTCGCCGTCGTAGTTCAAGCGCAACTCGCGGCTAATGGCCGTGGAGCCGGTGCGCGGCAGTTCGACGAACAGATACTTGTGTTTGTGACTGATGATCATAATCACCAATTGCCAATTAACAATTACCAATTTTAGGCGCGGTTCTGAGAGAGCTTGCGTGTGGCGCGCTTGCGCACTCGCGCCAGAATCGCGCGGTCTTCTGGTTCGAGGCCGAAGAGCAGGATGGCCCCAACGTAGGCGCAGGCCAACAAAGGGATCAGCGCCAGCGCCTGCAAATTACCGTCGGACACGGGCAGCCAGTTCCCGGCGATCAGCGTGACGAGCAGGGCCGATACGCCCGCGAGGATCGGTTTGAGAAAACTCGCGTTGTACGGCAGCAGACGGAAGATGATATAGATCTCGACAACTCGCAGCACGTTAATCACCGACTGGCCGGCCAGCGCGGCGACCGCGGCGCCCACCATGCCCAAAGTCGGGATCAGCAGCGTGCTGAGAATCACGATGAGCGCCAACTGGCTGACGCTGTTCGCCAGTTTCAACTTGGTATAGCCGGTCATGTCCAAGATCAGGCCACACATGCCCGTGCCGGCATTCACCAAGCTGGCCCACGACAGCAGCGTCAACGCCGTTGCGCCTTGCGTAAAATCCTTGCCGAAAATAGAGAGGATAGGTGTCGGAAACATAACGACGATGAGAAAGATCGGCACATTGAAAGAGAACATCCATTTGCTGACGGTCTGATACAGGCGGCCCAACTGCTCGCGATTGTCACTGTCGTGAACTTGGACAATGATGGGCTGGACCGCCGTGGTGACCGAGTGATGCACCAGGTCGGCGAACTGGTTTAATTGGTTCGCCACCGCAAAAACCCCCACCGTGAATACGCTGCTCAACGACCCCAACAAGATCGTCTGTATATTGCCGCGAAAGGTCGCGATCGTGTCGGCTAGCCACATCGGTATGGAATATGACAGCATCTCGCGCGGGGCACGCCGCGCCGCGTGGAGCGGACGCCTGAGCGGAAACTGCGAATTCAGAAAATAGATCAGCAGCAGCGAGGCGACGAAATCTGCCACGCCAAAGATGACGACGGCCTGCATGATGTTCAAGCCGACCAGCGAAAATGCTAAGAGCAAAAGCATGCGGACCAGGGGTTGGGCAATATTCTGGGCAATCACCATGTGTTCGATGCGCTTGAACCCGCGAGTCGCCCCGGCCAACACGTCGGAAAAGCTCAACAACGGAATCGTAAAACTGATCAGTTGCAGCACCGGCGCGAGCGTGGCATCGTGAAACACCTCAGTCGCAATCACATGCGACAGGGCGAACAACAAGGCGCTGATCAGCGCGCTCAAAGCGGTCGAGATGCCGACGGCAATCTGAATCGAGCCCCAGACCGCTTGCTCATCGCGGCGACCGGCGTAGAGGGCCACGTAACGAACGAGCGCCGTGCCAAGCCCCACCAGGGCAAAGTGCGAAGCAATCGCGGCCGCGCTCAGCGCGATGTTATACAGTCCATACTGCGCCGGCCCCAGAAGCCGCGTCAGCAGCAGCGTGATCACCAACCGCGAAAACTGGTTGAACAGTTTCCCGACAAACATCACGCTGCCGCCCTTGGCGGTCAGCAGAATATTCTGTTCGAACGATGCGACCGGTTTGGCTTTGGAAATGACGGTTTCGACGTTTTCCATATTGTCGTTTCGTTTTGTTACCCGGCGCCTCGACCGCTGAAAACACATTCTATGGTCCACCACAGAATCTTGAGGTCGAGCCACAATGATTTTTTCCGCACGTACTCGATATCGTACCGGGCCATACTATCGAACGTGAGGCCGCTGCGGCCGCGCACTTGGGACAGGCCCGTGATCCCCGGCAGCACTTCCAGCCGCTCGGTGTGCCAGCCGCGATAGACCTCAACTTCCCACGGCACGTGGGGGCGCGGGCCTACCAGACTCATCTCACCGCGCAGGACGTTCAGAATCTGAGGCAATTCGTCGAGACTGGTCTTGCGCAAGATGCGGCCCACCGGCGTCGTGTGGCACGCCTCGAAGGGTTTGTGAATCGCCGGCTTGGCGCCGTGGCTGCCATTCGTGTGCCCCTCGATATAGTCCTTCATCACTTTTCGATCGTTGGTGTCTGCATAATCTTTGCGCAGCGTGCGGAACTTGAACATGCGAAACCGGCGTCCGCCGCGACCGATCCGTTCTTGGACGAAGAGCACCGGCCGGCCCGAATCCACCAGAATGACCAGCGCGATGACAGCCATCAGCACGAGCGCCAGAGGGATCACGAGCACCGAGAGGATCACATCGAACGCATGCTTGGCCAGCGACGGCAGCAGCGAGTGTCGAAACCAGACCAGTCGGAACTGGAGCGATACGGCCGCTCGCGTAACCGGTCCCGGCTGTCCAATCGTCCGTGAGAACATTGCGCGCCTCCAAGGGGGGCAATCAGTCAACCAGTCAATTGGGAACGAACTACTGATTGACTGATTGACTAAGTGCCTAATCGCCTAATTGACTCATTGCCTAGTCCGACTCTTCATCTCCACTTGACCCAGCCGCGGCCGCGCTAGACCGCGGTGCGACAATCGTCCCGAAAGTTGCAATGACAATATCCTTTGACGGTTCGCTGCGATGTGACTTGAGCGAGCTGGACAATGGCAGCTTCTCCGGCCCCTGAACGGGGCGCGGCTCCGGCAGCGGCAGCGATTTGAAACGAGGTTTCTCGCCGTCGGTAAGGATCAAACCCATGACCTGGATGCCCAACGACCGCAGATTTTCGACCGTCTCGGCGGCCAGCTTGCGCCGCGACCTGCCTTTTTGCGCCACGGCAATCACTCCGCCCAAATGGGAGGCCAGGAAAAAGCTATCGGCAGACGCGGAGAGCGCCGGCCCTGCGACGATCAGCATATCGGCCTGGGCTTGCACGCGCCGGATGAGGTCCTCGATCCGCGGCCATACCAGTTCTTGGGTCGGGCCGCCATTCGTCGCGCCGACCGGCAAGACCGATAGCCCGGGCGCCCACTCGACGGGCCAGAGTTTAGGGTCGCGTGATCCGTTCGCAAGCCAATGGGCCAAACCTTCCTTGTTCTCCAAATGGAACAGCGTCCCCAGCGTAGGATGGCGAAGGTCGGCATCAATCAGAACCACGCGCTTGCCGGCCCGCGTCAGCGTGATGGCGAGGTTCGAGGCCACTTGTGCGGACGGCTCTCCCGGTTCAAAGTTGGTCACGAGGAGCGAACAGACGTCGGAAGAGCCGCTCGGCGTGAGCTTCATGCACAACAAACGAAAGGCCTCGGCGATCCGCCAGTCGTTCGGCGCGGTGAGCATCTGCCCGTAAGGGCCGGGCCGCAGCAACTCGGTCGGTCGCCCGATGGAGCCCCAGACCTGCACGCCGGTCGCATGCGCCAACTGCTCGGGCGTCCTGACGCTGTCGTCGCCGGATTCAAGGGCAAAGCCGAGCGTGAGGCCCAGCACCAGACCGCCCACCGCGGCGAATAGGACGATAAGCGTGCCGCGGCCGGCCTCGGGCGGCGCCGTGACGGCGGGATCAATCAGCGTGATATTGCGCGAGAGACTGTTCTGCAGCGTCGCGTCGAGCGCCGCCAGGTTGCGTTGCGCGTCCGTGAGTTGCGTCCGCTCGAGCGTCAACTGGGTGAGGACCTGATTCTGCTGTTGCGTCAGCGCAGTTTGCATGCTCGTGAGACGATTGCGTTCCTGCGCTAGTTGTTCGAGGATCAGGCGCCGCGCATCGTTGACCTGGTTTTTTTCCGCCGTAAGCTGACCGTCCTCGCGCGCCAGTTCGTCGAGGATCAACCGGCGCGCATCAATGTTGACGGTGCTCTTGAGGGACAGCTCGAGCTGCTGGATCCGGGTCTGGCGGTCCTGGATTCGTTTTGCCAGAACCGGATCGGTCGGCGCGGCCAACTGCTCCTCCAACTGTTTGATCTTGTTTTCCTGTTCTGTGACCGCGGGGTTGTTCCGGGCTTCGATGGCCGCTTTCAAATCGCTTTCAAATTGGCCGATCTGCGCCTGGCTGGTCGCGATCGCAGCGCGCAGTTCTTTGGCGCGGGCCGTCAACTCTCCCACACTATTCGGCGATCCATCGGCCGCCGTGTCGGAATAGAGACGGACGAGGGCTTTTGCCATGCTGTTGGCGATGGCGATGGCTTGTTTCTGGTCGCCGGAGCGGACGGCAACGTTCAGCACCTGGGTGGTAGTGCCGGGAGTCACGGTGATCATGCCCGCCAAATTGACGGGGCCGATGTCCAAGCGCAAATCGTCAATCACTTGCTGCATGATATTGCGAGTCTTGGCAAACTCGACATACGTGTTCATTACCTCAGTGCTCGTGCGCAGCACGTTCAAGTCCGAAGCGGGATTCGCAATGCCTGGCCCCACGAGCAGGTCGGCCTGCGCCACATAAATGTTGGGTTGTCGCAAAACGAGGACGTAACTCGCTCCGGCGGCGACGATAGCCATCAACAGCATTAACCATATCCATCGGCGAACGACCCGCAGATAGACATCAATTTCCATAATTCACCCTAGACCTTTTTCCGATCACGCGCGCCATCGCGGCAAAAATGCCGACTGCCATCATTCCCTGATAGTAGATGGCGGCTGTTTCAAACTCGTGACAGAAATTGTTACAAAGCCGTAACAAACGGGAACTAAAAAACCAGTCCGAAAAGGACTGGTTTTGATGTTCGTAGTAAGCGGATCGCTAGCAGGGCGGGAGATCCATACGGAGAAATTGCTCGGCCACGCTCGGCTCAAAATGCGTGCCGGATAGCGACTGGATATGCTCGCGGACTTGGACCTCTTGCCAGGCGGCGCGATACGGGCGATCCGAGCGCAACGCGTCCCAGACGTCAACCACGGCAAAGACGCGCGCGGCCAGTGGAATTTGCTTGCCTTTCAAACCGCGCGGATAACCCGTGCCATCCCATTTCTCATGGTGACAGTAAGGTATATCTAACGCCGGACGCAAATAAGCGATCGGCGAGAGCAGTTCGAACGCGTAGGTCGGATGCCGCCGCATGATCTGCCACTCTTCGTCGGTGAGCGGGCCCGGTTTGTGCAGAATGGAATCCGGAATCGCCATCTTGCCAATGTCGTGCAGCAACGCGCCGCGCCGCATGTGCGCGAGGTCGGCATCGGAGATGCCCATCACGCGCGCGAGCCCAAGAGTCACTTCGGTCACGCGGCGCGTGTGCCCTTCGGTTTCCTTGTCGCGCAAGTCGAGCGCGCCCGACCAGCCCTCGATAGTGGCATCGTAAGCCATCGCCAGATCGAGGGTGGAGCGTTGCAGGTTGTTGAACAGTTCCGTGTTGTCAATCGCGATCGCGGCCTGCGCGGCCAGACTCTGCAAGAACTCTAACGAGTCGGCGCCGAGGTCAAAGGGTTCGCGATGCATGATTTCGAGCACGCCTTTGACCTGGCCCTGCGCGATGAGGGGCGCGCCGTAGTAGGCCCTGAATTTTTCGGCGGCAAGCAATTGCGTGCCTACCGGCAGACTCGCCGCGTCGGGTAATTCGGGGATAAAGATCGCGCGGCCTTCCAAAGCGACGCGCCCCGCGTATCCCTCGCCCATCCGCAGCCCCGCGCGCTCGGCCACCCTGGAACGAAAACCGTGAACGGCCGCGTATTCAAGGCGCAGCGTATGCGTGTTGACTAGCCAGATGGCCGCCGCATCCACACGCATTTGCGTCGTGAGATGTTCGAGGAGGATGTTGAACGTAACGCCCAGGTCCTTGCTGGACGTGATCGCCATATCAATTTCGTACAACGCCTGGACGTGTTTGAGGCGCAGTTGGGTCTGCTCGTGCATGCGCGTGCGGTGGATCGCAATCCCGGCAATTTCGGCGATCGTGGTCAACAGGCCGATTTCTTCTGATGTCAATTGCCGCGGCGCGGGTACGGCCACGCCGATCACCCCTGAGATCTCATTCGCATTTCGAATGGGGACTGCCACAGCGGACAGTTCGCCAGGCGCCGGCTGCGGCTGCGCCACCTCGCTCACGAGGTAAGGTTGGCCGCTCGCCAAGACGCGCCGCGCGATTTCCTCGCCCCAGTTTGGCGCGAATTCCACATCTGGAATTCCGCGGGCTGCCTTCTGGCGCAATTCGCCCTTTTCGGCTTCATAAAGCCACAGCGCTGCCGCAGGTACCTCCAGCATCGCCAGGGTTTCATTCAGAATGATCGGGAGCATCTCGCCCAGGTTCTGGGCGACGCGCAGCGCGGTCGAGATTCGGTTGACGGTTTCCATTTCGACCAGTCGCCGGCGCGTTTCCTCAAAGAGCCGCATGTTCTCGATGGCCGTCGCCAGTTGGTTGGCGAGCGTGCGCAAAAGCGCAATGTCACTTGTCGAATAAAAATCGTCCGGATCGCGCCGCCCAAACAGCCACGCGCCAACCGTCTTGTCGCGAATCTTGATCGCAATCGCCAAGTGGACCCAATTGAATTGACCCGCTACTTGGGCCGTCGGCGTAAGATAGCGGTCGCCCAGATTCAGCAATTCTTGAAGCGCTGGCAGTGATTCGCGGCGGCTGTCCATATTAACGCCCGCGGTGTAAACGACGGTGATTTCCTTGTCCTCAATTAGACGGAGCGCGGACTCGCGGATCAACAAACTGGGAACGAGTTCGCTCGTCAACAGCCGCGCGAGCGCGTCGCGTTCCAGCGCGGTTTGAATTCGATTCGCAAAGACCCGGATGATCTCCTCGGGTTCGTAGCGGGTGCCGTAAGCCAGGCGGTCGAACCAGCGCTGATAGCGCGCGCGGAGCGGCGGCCCCGCCACGACGAACGCGGTGGAAAGCACGAGACTGAATGCCAGAGATGATGTATCCGCGACCAGCCAATGGCTCCCCAGGACAAACGCCAGCACAAAGATCGTGGCATACAACAGGACAAAAGAATAGATGCTCAAGAGCCGGTTGGCGCGGAACTCGAGGTTGCCCAGGTGGCGTTTGTAGATGGCGTAGATATAGAAGAACGGTAGAAGAGGAATCGCTAAACCGGCCAGCAGGAGCGCCGACATTCCGGTGGTTACGCTGAAAATCTGGGGGACGACGGCCAGCAGCATTCCCGGGCCAAACGCTGCGCCGATGCCGATCAACATCAACCGCACGGCAAGGCGGTCGGCGGGCAAGTGCTGCGCGCGCAGGCGATAAAGCAACAGCCCGAAGCTACCGACAACTGCGACTAACAAACCGATGTTGAACGCCGCGCCCGGTAGCGCCTGGAAGAGTTCCAGGATAGCAAGGAACGCGGCGATTGCGTAGAGCAACAGGAGAGAGATTCGCTGGGGTCGCTTGAACAGTGGACCTGGAATCGTCAAGTGAAGGTGAAGGTAGATCGGGACCAAGAGCCATGCAAAAGAATGGCTGTTCCCGCAAGCCAAAAGGGGAGGAAAAGCAACAAGCCGATTAGACGATTCAGTTGAGCGACACTGGTCGGACCGAGCATCCGCCAATTGACCATATGTACTTGGTCACCACGACGAAATGTAAGCAGTACAGTGTCGCCCGGCTGGTAACTAGCGAAAGGAACTTGCCTTCGATCAGCCCGGTAACTTTGGTAAGCAATCTTCCCAATCACTAGGATTTGATCGCCAGATTGTATACTGTCTTGGCCAGGCACACATCGCTCTGTTTCAACTTGGCATGAGTCCACGCGATTAACCGTCCCATCGGTTCCCCAATCAAAGCCGGGATAGGGCGCATGAAAGACGGCGGCATACCGATAAAACAGGCCAACAAGCAGCACAAGAACGGAAAGTGTTACCGACAGTCCGTTCGACGACCATGTCAGAGTTGTGCCTGGCAAGCTCGCTCTAGACGGTTTCGAGTTCAGGGGGAATCTCGGCTCCAACATTTTTCAGTATCACCAACAGCGGCGCAGCGTACCAGCCAAACAAGCGGTGGAGGGGAGACGGGTCGGCGAACGGGGTACTTGCGATTAGTTCGCGCGCGGCTTGGCAGCGCTGAGCAATATGATAGACCGCATAGCTCAGCGCGCCGCACCGAATAAGGATTTGTTGCGCCGCTCGCAAAACGTCGCCATCGTCAATCCGCGGCAGCAGCGCATGAAATTTGGTACGATCGGGATGATCGGCGGTTAAGGCATAAAGGATGAGCAAATTATTGCGCCCGCGTTTCCAGTCGGGATTGGCCGGTTGTTCGAGCGCATCGGTAATGTCGTCGTGAACCTGGATTATTTCGCCGGTCAGCACACCGAATTCATGCAGCGCTTGCGCGAGTGTTGGATCGGCTTTCGCCAACACTGCGCCAACGTGCAGCGCGGCGGCGTAGTATGGCGTGCTCTTGGTTCGGATCACTTTCCAATAGTTATCTTCGCCAGACACATTCTGAACGTCAAAGTTCTGGCCGAGCGCGGTGGTCAGCGCCATCTGGGCCAGCTCGGTCATTGCGACTGCGCGTCGCTCCGAATCTACAGGCGCATTCGCAACCACGCGAAAAGCCGCGGCTTGAAAAGCCAGCGCGAGATTGGCGGCTGCGCCGGTTCCTAATTTGTGATACAGTCCCCGCGGGTCCTCATCCAGAATATCGTCCGCCATCGTGATGCCAATCTTCATGCACACCAGGGCCGCGGCGGCCGGCGCGACTCCCGCGTCGTCGCCGCCGACGGCCTGACACGCGATCTGGGGCCATTCGCAATCCCGAAATGACCGCGCAAGAAAACGGTCAAAGATGTTTGCCATCTCAGGCCACGCGGCCACCTCTGGCAAGTTTACAACCAACGCCTTGATTTCTTCACGATCCATCGAACACACCTAAATAGTTCGTAGTCAGCGGTTCCGAGGCAACGAGGAAAGCGCAGTTTGCGGAGTCGCGTCCTTCACCGTGCAAGACGACACTCCGCAAAAACCGCTCCGTGTCGTACTACGAACGTGTCGCCCTAAAAATGTGAATCGCAGCGTGTCCCAACTAGCGGCATCTCCGGCGGCTTCCTTCACGTCCTCCGGGTTCTCCAGCGTCGTCAGCTTGCGCACCGCCTGCAGCAGTTGGGTGTCGTTCTTGTCCGCGGTGAGCAAGTCATTGAACTTGTCAATTCGCATGTCCACGATTCTCACCCCCTTCGGCCCAGGATTTTTCTCCGTCGCAAAAAGCCGGTCCCTGGCTCTGCGCCTATCATGCGTCGGACATGGTTGGACAGTACTTCTAACTGTCATTATATGGCGCAACACTCAAATTGACAAATTCCGACATTCTGGTAAAAGGAGGGTACCGCACGTCCGATATGTTCGAGCCAATTCTATGACCATTTCGTGGAAATTGCTGCTGGTATTTTTTCTGCTCGCCGTCGGCATTGGCGTCGCCGGATTCCTCTATCTTGAGAATCAGCAAGCATTCATCAAGCGCCATCAGGAAGAGGAACTCGCGGCGATCGCCGATCTTAAAGTCGGCCAAATCGTCAATTGGCGCCAAGAGCGAATTAGCGACGCCGAGGCCATCACGCAGAATCCCTTGCTGGCGCGGACGGTACAGCAGTGGCGAACGGAACCGGATGCCGCCTGGCTCAAACCCGAACTGCTGGGCTGGCTGACTGCGCTGCGGCAGGCCTACGGGTATCGCAACGCGTTTCTGCTGGATACGGAAGGCGCACTTCTTTTGGCTAGCCCGGAGCGAGATGGACCGTTTGACCCCAATCGCATCCATCTCGCCCTGCAAGCCGCGCGCACGCAACAGGCGCTGCTGTCCGACCTGCATTCAGACGCCGGGGCGACAAATGCTCATCTAGATTTGGTCGCGCCCCTCCTGAGCGTTCAGGGCGGCGAGTCCGTTCCCGTCGCGGTCGTCCTCCTCGAGATCGCTCCGGACGAATTCCTCTATCCCATGATCCAATCCTGGCCCACGCCCAGCGAATCCGTCGAGACTTTGTTGGTCGAACGCGACGGAGACGACGTGCTGTATCTCAACGACCTCCGTTTTCGCAAGAACGCGGCCCTCGCTCTTCGATTGCCCCTTAGCACGGAACGGTTGCCCGCCGCCGCCGCCGTGCGGGGCTACGAAGGCATTCTCGCCGGCATTGATTATCGCGGCGTGCCGGTGTGGGCCGCCGCGCGCGCCATTCCAAATTCGCCGTGGTCCTTGGTCGCCAAAATAGACGCCGCAGAGAT
>JACQYF010000031.1 GCA_016208315.1 Chloroflexota bacterium
CAGCCGGCATTCAACTCGATGCCTTCAAATCCAGTCTTCTCTGCCCTCACCGCTTGGTCAACGAATGCTTCAACAATTCCTTCGATCTCGGCAACGGTTAGTGCCCTCGGGATGGGCAAATTAGGGAGGGGCAGCTCACTTCTGGTCAGTGAGGAAGCAGCCAGTGCCTCACTCCCGGAAGCGACCAGAAACGGCGGCAGCATCGGACCCAGGTGAAACATTTGCATGAACGCGGGGCAATGGTACTTGTGGATGGCATCAACCACTTTCGTCATACGCGGGATGTACTTGTCGTCGTCAAAGGCGTAGCCCCTCCCAGGGGGAACACCGAGGGGAGCCGCTCCTAGGGTTACGATTCCGGCACCACCTTTGGCGAGTGCCTCGAAGAAACCGATCGCTTGCTCCTGAAAATAGCCGTCTTCCCACGGGTAAAAGCCCGGCGAAGAACCTGTCTTGAGCAAGCGGCACTTGGTACGCACCGAACCTATATATCCTGGCTCCAAGAGTTTTCGGAACTTGCGTTGACCGGCCATAGTTAGTAATTCACTTGATCCAGACCTTTTAGTCCCAGAATCTTTCTCGCCTCATCGGGAGAAGCCGGCTCGTTGCCGAACTCCCGCATGATCCGCACCATTTTCGCTACCAGTTCCGCATTGCTCTTGGCGAGAACGCCCTTACTCAAATACAGGTTGTCTTCCATACCCACTCTGGTATTACCGCCCATCACCATCCCCACCGTACACATAGGAAACTGGAAACGGCCGATCGCGCAGGTTGACCACGTAAATTCGCCAAGTGTTTCCCGGGCAGAATTGTAGAGAAAGTTGAGATTATTGACCGTGGCCGGCAGACCCCCCATTGTACCTAAGACGAATTGGATATGGAGGGGCTTTTTGAGGTATCCTTTTTGCGCCAGGTAAGCCAGGTTGTTGATCATGCCGCCGTCATATACTTCCAGTTCCGGCTTGGTATCGGTTTCGGCAAACATCTGGCTGAATTCTCGCAGCGTCTTGAAGGTATTGGGGAAGATGCTGTCCTCCGAATTCAGCAGGTGCGGTTTCTCCCAGTCATACTTGTATTCCTTGATGCTTTCCGCACCCAGGAATATGCCGAAATTCATCGAGCCAGCATTGAACGTGGCTAGCTCCGGTTTTAACTCGGCGACTACGCGGGCGCGCTCCGCTACCATCATCTCCGGAGTGCCGCCGGTCGTGAAGCAGATAATGATCTTGCATCTGCTTTTTACCTTGGTAGCGATTTCCCGGAAACATTCGAGATTTGAACTGGGCTGTCCGGTTTCGGGATTACGCACGTGGACATGGGCAATCGCCGCACCCGCTTCGTATGCTCTTACGGCTTCATCAGCTAGTTGTTGCGGCGTTATGGGTAAGTAGGGGGACATGGTAGGCGTGCTACCACCACCGGTGAGCGCTGCAGTTACAATAACCTTTGCCATGTTCTTTATTTGATCTCGTCTTCTTCTTCGCCACCGTTGATCCGGGGACGGATGACCTTGCCCCTTTTCTCGGCTTGACGAACGAGGCCGGCTTCTTCGTGCGCCCAATGCCAAAAGTTCACCGTGTGGGGAGAGTGTTCGGTGGCGGTGACATACATCTCCGTCGAGAAGGAGTGACGCAGTTCGTTGGCGATATCTTCCTTCCATTTCTTGCGGAGTATCTGCGTAGTGATGCGGCGAGTCACGCGCGTGCCGGTACGCATGATAAGCTCGGCGATCTCCCCGGCGCGCTTGTAGCAGGATTCAAGGTCAGGGCAAATCTCGTTGACGAGACCGAGGGCAAGCGCCTTGCGTGCCGTGATGATCTCGCCGGTCAGTTCGGCGTAAGCGAATCGTTTGCGACCCATGAGCTCGCGCCATACGATCTGAATGCCGTCGCCGGGAACCATGTTGACGCGAAAGTGCATATCGGTTGTCCAGGCGTCCTCTGTGCAGAGGGTGATATCGCTTAGCAGGACTAGGTCGGTGTGGAAGGCGGCGCCGTTCCAAACCCCAATCGTGGGAACCTCGACGTCAAAAATCTGACCTTCTATGTCATTGGTACCGTCATAGTACTGATACTCGTACATCTTCCAGGCCTCTTGTGGCGACGATGAAAATTCCGTAGGCGGCAGCCACTTTCCATCCGGTCCAAGCCGACCTATGCCTTTGGTGAAATCCTTGCCTGAGCCGCCTAAGATGATGACCTCATTGTCCGGGTCCCGACCGGCCCAGTCAAAAAAGTAGTGCAGGCCCTGATGAGCGGCAGCGCCCCATTGCATACTGTCGCCGTTCGTGTGCAGGCGCGCTTCGAGGATGCCGTTTTCCCGCTTCATCAGGAGAAAATGCTTGAGTTTTTCCGAGTACTCTTCAAAAGGCATATGCGGAATGGTTTCATATTCCTCTGGAGGAACCTGCTTGCGTTTTCCAGCATCGGATTCGTAATTTGCCCTGATCATTGTAAACTTCTCCTTCTTGATAGATTTAATGGGTGCGACTACCGCGGGTCGTGATTACGCGCATTTGACTCGACAACCACTGCCCCCGCGCTGGTTTCGCGCTCTCGCTGATACTTGACGATCGCCCGCCCCGCTTCGGCTATGTGCTCGCGCGTCAATGCGGCGGCCTGTTCTGCGTCGCCGCACTTGCACGCTTCAAGGATCGCTCGATGCTCTCCCGGGGTCTGCCGCAAGCCACTCGTGTCAATCTCGGCGGTGTAGACATGCAGATAGTGTTGCGAACGGTATCGTAGCGTACGGATTAGGTCGTACAGATGCTTACGTCCTGAAGCGGCATAGAGGGTGAGGTGAAATTCGTGGTTCAGTGTCACCAGGGTAGCGACATCGCCAGAATGGTTTTCGATTTCCTCGATGAGCGCGGCTAATTCGGTTATGAGCGGTTTGGTCACAAATGGAACGGCGGAACGAGCCGCCATCTCCTCCAGATTCGCCCGAATGTCATAGATGTCCTGCAACTCATCGGCACTCAGTTCTGTCACCCTGGCGCCCCGGTGAGGGAAGTTGGTCACCATACCGTCGGCTTCCAAGTCACGGAGCGCTTCGCGTACGGGCATCGTGCTGACATCAAAGCGTGCGGCAATCTCTTCCAGGCGAAGGTATTGACCAGGGGTGAGGTCTCCCCGAATGATTTCGTCGCGTAGTGTCTCCACTAGCGAAACCTTCACCGTGCGGGGAATTGATAGTGTCTTGATGGTTGATGCTCCTTGATCAAATATCAAACACACCTTATTTTGACAGATCTCGCTGAATGTGGTATTATGGGTCTAGTTTGATCAAATATCAAACACGCGCACATCCATAATACCATGTTCTCGTTGGTTTGTCAACAATTGCTGGTATTCTTTGTCTTCCTCATCGTCGAAACTATTACATAGGTGGTGTTTTCCAGGAGGGAGATCAGATGAGTATCGAGGGCTTGCTCCAGTACCTCGTGTCCGGGATCTCTATTGGCGCCGTGTATGCCCTAATCGCTTTGGGCTTTGTTACGATCTACCGCTGCTCGCGAGTCGTGAACTTGGCTCAGGGCTCGTTCGTGATGCTCGGTACTCTGTTCGCGATCGCCTTTCTCAAAGACCTGGGCTGGCCGTATCTCGCCGCGGGGATCGGCGCGGTAATCACAGTGACGCTGATCGCCCTCCTCATGTACCGGCTGGTGATCGCGCCGATCCTCAAGGTTTCGCTCATCACGATGATCATGGTCACTGTCGGCGCGAGCATGTTGTTCGAGAACGCCGCCCTCCTCAAGTGGGGCGGATACCCCATTTACTCCCCTCCCTTTACCGGAACCGAACCCATCATGCTTGGCAGTGTTGCGATTCCCACTCAGGGCTTGTGGGTATTGGCGACGACGGTGAGCGCGCTCGTCTTCCTCTATTTGTTCATGAACCATACATTGATCGGCAAGCAGATGACCGCGACCGCGGATAATTTTGTCGCCGCCAGTCTCGTCGGCATCTCGACCGGGCAAATGGTCGCCCTCGCGTTCGTCATCAGCGCGATCATCGGCGCGATGGCAGGTCTCGCCATCGGTCCCATCGTTCCCATCAGCTATTCCTCGGGCGCGATCTTGTCGCTCAAGGGATTTGTCGCGGCCGTCCTCGGCGGCTGGGGCAAGAGCACGGGCGCGGTGCTTGGCGGGATCGCGTTGGGCGTGATCGAGTCACTCGCCGCCGCCTTTTTGCCCTCGGGCTACAAGGATGCGGTTGCCTTTATCGTGCTATTGCTCATTCTCTACTTTCGTCCGGTGGGCATCCTGGGATCATCTCTCGCGGAGGCGGACTAGGGCATGGCAGCGTTGGCGCGGCGTGATACCCAATTCAAACTTGGCTTTGTCTTCGCGATGGCGCTGTGGCCCCTCGTGTTCAAGAGCGATTACGCGCTGAGTGTCATGTCCATCGCGGGTCTCTACGCGACGATGGTGGTCGGTCTCGTTTTGCTTTTTGGACAAGCGGGGCAACTCTCGTTCGGACATACGGCGTTTTTCGGCATCGGCGCGTACACGAGCGCGCTGCTCACCACGCGGGCGGGCGTGCCAACCGTGGTTGCGCTCGCGGCGAGCGGAATCGCGGCGGGGCTAGTTGCGCTCGTCGTCGGTCGTCCGGTACTGCGCTTGCGTTTCTTTTTCCTTTCGCTCGCGACGATTGGACTCGGCCAGGTCTTTTACGTCCTGACGCGTGAAACGCGTTGGCTCACGGGCGGCTCGAATGGCATTGGCAACATTCCACCACTCGATGTCTTTGGGTGGGTGGCTTCTAGCTATCTCGATCAGTACTATGTCGCGTGGGGCGCGGTCTTGGTGATGCTCCTCTTCACCGAGCGCGCCCTGCGGTCGCGGGCGGGGCGCGCGTTCCAGGCGCTGGCGGCCAGCGAGATCGCGGCATCTACGCTCGGCATTCATACCGCCAATTGGAAACTACTCGCGTTTGTCGTGAGCGGGGTGTACACTGGAATTGGCGGCAGCATTTACGCGTTTACGATTGGCGCCATCAACCCGAACGATTTTGGTTTTAATCCGGCGATCGTCCCAATCCTCATGATGCTGGTGGGAGGCAGCACGAGTCTATGGGGTGGCATGCTCGGCGCGATTCTCATGACGTGGGTGGGACGCGGTATTTCCACAGCGCCCGAATACAACGGCTTGATGTACGCGATCACCTTGATCGTGCTCCTGCTGTTCTTGCCCGGCGGCATCACGGGCGGTCTGCGCGCGGAGCAACGCGCGTGGCTGCGAGCCATCTTCAAGCAGAGGAGCAGGGGCGCAGAGGTGCAGGGGAGCAGGGGTGAAACAGAACCTTCTCCCTTGCTCCCTCGCTCCCCTGCCCCCCTGCGCCCCTGCGCCCCTGCTGAGCGACAGTCGAAGCATCAAATCGCCGCGCCACTATTACAACTCGACGGAGTCTCCGTCAGTTTCGGCGGTTTGCAGGCCGTCAATCGCGTATCGTTCTGCGTCCAGGAAGGACATATCGCGGCGTTGATCGGGCCGAATGGCGCCGGCAAGACGACCTTGTTCAATGTCATCAGTGGTTTGCAGCGGTCTACGGCCGGACGCCTGGTTTTCTCCGGACAAGAAATCACACACCGGCGCGCCGCGGATATTGCCCGGCTGGGCATCGCGCGGACGTTTCAAAATCTGCGTATCTTTGGAAACATGAGCGTGCTCGATAATGTGCTGGTGGGTCGGCATCGCCATGAAAAGTCTGGCTATCTCGCGGCGGGGTTCGGTTTACCCTCGCAGCGCATGGAAGAACGCGAGTCGCGCGCGCGCGCGATGCAAGTGCTCGCGCTCGTCGGATTGGATAGATACGCCGCACGTCCCGCCGCCAGTCTGCCCTACGGTCAGCAGCGTCTGGTCGAAATCGCGCGCGCGTTGGCGACCGAGCCGCGCCTCGTCTTGCTGGACGAACCGGCGGCGGGCATGAATGCGGCCGAGCGCGCGTACCTCATCGAAAAAATCGGGAGCATCCGCGCGGCGGGCATCACCGTGCTGTTGGTCGAACACAATATCGAGCTGGTCATGGGTATCTCCAATCGCGTGAGTGTGCTCGACTATGGCAAGCTCATTGCCGACGGCGAGCCGCGCGACATTCAGGAGAATCCCGCCGTCGTCGAGGCGTACCTGGGCGTCCATCGCGGCGCGGCCAAGAAACGCATGGCGGTGAGCGGCGCAAGCGAACCCGTCCACGCAATACCGAATGGCAAGTGCACGTTGCGCGTGCAAGACATCTCTACTTGTTATGGTTCCATCGAAGCGATTTGCGGTGTCTCGCTGGATGTGCGCCCCAAGGAAATTGTCGCGGTGCTCGGCGCGAACGGCGCGGGCAAGACCACCCTGCTCAACACGATCTCCGGCGTTCTGCAACCGCGCCGCGGAAAAATCCTGCACGATGAGATGGACATCACGCGTTGGTCGGCGCCGGAAATAACGGGACGCGGCATCTGCCAAGTTCCCGAAGGACGGCAGATTTTCCACAGTCTGACGGTCGAGGACAATCTGCGGATTGGCGCCACGCGCCGCCGCGTCAAAACCGAAATCGCCGACGACCTGGCGCGCATCTTTGCGATGTTCCCCGTCCTCGCCGACCGCCGGCGCCAAATCGCGGGGACGTTGTCTGGCGGCGAACAGCAGATGCTCGCGATCGGACGCGCGCTCATGGGGAAACCCAAGTTGTTGCTGTTGGACGAGCCGTCCATGGGACTCGCGCCCATCATCGTCGAGCATATTTTCGAGACACTCGAAAAATTGAACGCGGCCGGACTGACGATGCTGATGGTGGAGCAGAACGCGGAGATGGCGCTCTCCATCGCACACCGCGCCGTCGTGCTGCAAACCGGTCAGGTCGAGTTAACGGGCACGGCGGGCGAGTTGCGGCAAGACGCGCGCGTGCGCGGACTCTATCTTGGGAAAGGAAATTCGAATGGGCATTAGAACGGCGCAACAGTACTTCGACAGTTTGAATGACGGCCGGGTGGTCTATTGTCTCGGCGAAAGGGTCAACGATGTCGTCCATCATCCGATCTTGAGTATCTGCGCGGATTGGATGGCGGTTGACTATGCGCTGCAACAAGACCCGCGTTACCAAGACCTCCTCACCGAAAAGAATGACCGGGGCGAGCGCGCGAGTTTCGTGTTCAGGCCGCAGCGGAATCGAGCAGATTTGCTGCGCTTGCGCGAAATCGTCAAGCTCTGGGCGCGCATCTGCTTCGGCAAGCCGACCGGCGCGAAATTCGTCGCCAAGGATGGGCTGAACGCGGTCACGGTGGTGACGCCGCGCGTAGATCGAAAATGCGGCACCCATTACGCGCAGAACGTCGAAACGTATCGCCAGTACATGCAGGACAACGATCTTTCATTCGCGTTGGCGATGACCGATGTCAAGGGAGACCGCGGGCTACGCCCATCCAAGCAAGTGCAGCACCAAGATTTTTACGTGCGCATCGTCGAGGAACGCCGCGATGGGATCGTGGTGCGCGGCGCAAAAGCCCACATCAGCCAAGCGCCGCTGGCGAACGAACTGCTCGTGGTACCCTGTCGTGGAATGCGCGAAGATGATAAGGCCTATGCCGTTTCCTTTGCGGTTCCCGCGAATGCCAAAGGGATCACCATGATTTCCGCGGAACCCGAGGTGAAGGAACCCGGCAACTATTTCGACTACCCCATCAGCAGCAGTGTCTACATCAACGACGCGATGGTCATCTTCGACGACGTGTTTATCCCCAACGAGCGCGTGTTCCTGAAAGGCGAGTGGCAATTCGCCGGCGACATCGCGTACATGTTTGGCAATTTCCATCGCCTGAGCGCCGAGACCTACAAAGCCGCTGAGTTGGAACTCCTCACCGGTGCGGCGGCGCTGATGGCCGAGTACAACGGCATCGAAAAATTTACACACGTTCAGGAAAAGTTGACCTGGCTCACGATGCTCACCGAAGCGACGGAAATCATGGGGCGTGCGGCGTGCGAACATTGCGTGACCGAACCCGACTCCGATTTGGTCTATCCCAATCCTATGATCGCCAACATCGCCAAGCTATATTTTTCGGACAATTGGCATCAGGCCACCAAGTATGTGCAGGACATCGCGGGCGGCATCGTGGCGACGCTGCCCTCCGCCAAGGACTATATGAACCCAGAGACGCGCGATCTGATGGACAAGTATTTTGGCGGCAAGGCCGGCGTGCCAACCGAAAATCGTTTGCGCCTGGTGCGGCTCATCAAGGACATGAGTTCGGCCTACGAGGATGTCATCACGCTGCACGCCGAAGGTTCACCCGCCGCGCAAAAACTTGCGATCCACGCGCTGGCCGATTTCGACCGGTACAAGGCCGCCGCAAAGCGGGCGGCCAGGATTCACGATGGCACGGACCATCCCATCTATAGTCCGTTACCTGAATTCCCGATGAGACTGTCAAAATGACCCAAGCCGTAATCGTCAGCGCCGCGCGCACGCCCATCGCGAAAGACAATGGGGCCTTGAAGGAGGTGCCGCCGGAAGACCTCGCCGCGCTCGTCATCAAGGCCGCCATCCAGCGCGCGGGCATTGCCGATCCGGCGATCATTGACGAAGTCGTTTTCGGCAATTGCTTTGGCGGACTCGGTTGTATCGCGCGAGTCGCGCTTCTCAGAGCCGGTTTGCCGATGAGCATCCCCGGCATCGCGATTGACCGGCAGTGCGGTTCTGGCTCTACGGCCGTGAACCTAGCGGCCGCCATGATTCAGGCCGGCGCGGGCCGTGTGTATGTGGCGGGTGGAGTCGAAAGTATGACGCGCGCACCGTACCTCATGGAAAAACCGCCCATTGCGTATCAACGCGAACCGCCGCATTTCATCCATCCGCCCCAATTGACGCCGGGAGAAATGGGCAACCCGGCGATGGGTATCACGGCTGAAACCGTGGCGGAACGCTGGAACATTAGTCGCGAAGAGCAAGATGAATTCGCGACCTACAGCCAGATGAAAGCGGCGCGGGCCTTGACGGAAGGACGGTTCAACGAACAAATCGCTCCCGTTTCGCTTCCACAAAAGAAAGGCGCGCCAATCATTTTCGATACCGACGAGCATCCGCGTCCCACGGTTACGCGTGAACAACTGGCAAAACTTGCGCCGGCGTTCAAGCCGGGCGGGACGGTGACCGCGGGCAACTCATCGGCGTTTAACGATGGCGCGGGCGCGCTGGTTCTGATGAGCGACGAACAAACCGCTGACTTCGGCATCAAGCCGATGGCGGTGGTCAAAGGTTTCGCGTCGGTAGGGGTTGATCCCCACCTCATGGGAATTGGTCCCGTGCCGGCCACGCGCAAATTGCTCGAGCGCACCGGGTTGACCATCGCGGATTTGGATGTCATCGAATTGAATGAGGCCTTTGCTTCGCAGTCCATCGCGTGCTGCCGCGACCTGGAGATTGATTGGCGAAATCGCGACTGTGACAAATTGAATCCGAATGGCGGCGCGATCGCGCTGGGGCATCCCATCGCGGCAAGTCTGGCGATCCTGATCATCAAAGCGATTTACGAACTTGCTCGCCGACAGGGACGTTTCGGCTTGATTACCGCGTGCGTCGGCGGCGGCCAGGGCATCGCGACCCTCGTCGAGCGGGTTTAGGCGGGCGCGCCGCAAGTCGTTGACCCGGAATGCTGGGAAAGGGGAGGTGATGCAAGTCGTCCAAGCGAATTGGCAAGAGCAAGTGTTTGTTTCGAAGCAAAGAGGCACTAACCTATTTGAATGCCAAAGAAGGAGAAGAAATGAAACAGATCACAATGCTAGCACTGGTTGCGCTCGCAGTGATTCTCATGGCTTGTGCGCCCGCGCCCACGCCTGTGCCGACCGCGGCGCCGCCAACCGCCGCACCGAAGGCAACCGAAGCACCCAAGGCAACCGCTGCGCCCGTTTCCACCGAGCCGTACAAGGTCGGTCTGTTGATTTCGCTGAGCGGTCCAGCCGCGGCGCCCGCGGGCGAGGTGCGCGACGGGGCTGTGCTTGAGATGGAACGAATCAATGCCGCCGGCGGGATTAACGGACATCCCATCCAATTGATCGTCGAAGATGACGGCACCGACATCACCAAGGGTGTGACCGGGCTGACCAAATTGGTCAAGCAAGACAATGTCCTCGCCGTGATGGGTCCGCTTTACGCGGACTTGAGCGCGCCGATGGACCAAATGGCGGAGCGCGAAAAGGTTCCGGTCGTACACACCAGTCCGAACCTGGCAGAGGCGGTCAATACCAAGTACAAAAATAACACGTTCGCATTCTCGTCGGTTCAATCCCCGCCCTTGCTCGCGGCAGCGACGATCGAAGCCATAAAATTCAAGGGTTACAAAAAGGTCGTCGTGATGGCAGACAACGTACCTCCCATGCCCGCCGTGATTGAGGCGATGATCAAGACTGCCCCTGCCGCAGGCGTTCAGATCGTTGCCTTGAGCGATACCTGGGGTAATGCCGATATGGATCTGACGCCCCAAGCCACCAAGGCCAAGGACGCGGCGGCAAAGGAAAAACCGGATGCATTGGTGCTGCTCACGAACGGTGTCTCCGGCGTCGCATTCATGAAAGGTATGCAGCAGATCGGTTTCAAGATGCCGATCATCGGCGCCCCGCCATTTGGCATCGCGCCGACGTTGATGATGGGCGGCGATATGGTCAATGGCGTCGTGTTCCCCGCCAGCAAGGTTTTGGATCCGCAAGCGCTGCCTGACACCGACCCCCAGAAAGCAGTGGCGCTCGAGACTGCCAAGCGCTTTGAGGCCAAGTACAAGTACCCGATTGGACAGCTATCCGCTTCGGGCGTTGACGCCATGAACCTAGTTGCCAACGCGCTCAAGACATCGGGCGCCGATCGCGTCAAGCTGCGCGACGCGTTGGAAAAGACCACCAACTTTGTGGGTCTGGGCGGAATCTTTAACTACAAGCCCGACGACCATGACGGCACCACCGTGCAAAGCCAGGCAATCTATGAGATCAAGGGCGGGCAATTCAAATTGATCTCGTTAGTAAAGTAGTTCCCAGCGCAGACCTGACAGGTTTTGTCGGCTCCGAAGGAGCCACATAACCTGTCAGGTCACATCAGTCGCAGAAAGGGACCTACCATGACGCAATTGATCACAGAAAAACTTGCCGACTTGGAAGAGCAGGAGGTGCTCACCCTTGTTCGCAAGGAACTGGATGCCGGGACAGACCCTCTCGAAATTCTGAACGCGTGTCGCGATGGCATGGCGCTGGTCGGCAAGCGGTTCGAGTGCCGCGAATACTTTGTCTCCGAACTGATGCTGGCGGGTGAAATTTTCAAGCACATTAGCTCGATCCTCAAACCCGCTTTGAAAACGAACGCGGCGCCCACCAAAGGCAAAGTGGTGATCGGCACCGTCAAAGGAGACATTCACAACATTGGCAAAGACCTGGTCGTTGCCATGCTCCAAGCGGCGGGCTATCAGGTGTACGATCTGGGCGTGGATGTCGCGCCCGCGCGATTTATCCAAACCCTTCAAGAGACCGATGCGCGCGTGTTGGGCTTGTCGGCCCTACTCACTCTTGGATACGATGCGATGCAGCGGACGATTGCTTCGCTCGGCGATGCGGGCCTGCGCGGTCAGGTCAAGGTGATGATCGGCGGTGGTCCGATCAATCAAGAGGTGTGTCGCTTTACCGGCGCGGATGCTTGGGGTCACGACCCGCAAGCAGCCGTAGAGCTGTGCCGGCAATGGTATGGGGTCGCGCCATGAGCGACGAAAAAGTGTACCAGGAAAGATTCAATCGCATCCAAAAGGCCATTCGGCTGGAACCGGTCGAACGCGTGCCGGTGGTCTATATGGGCGCCGCGTTTGCTCCGCGCTACATGGGTATGTCCATGGCGGAATTTTGCGCCGACCCTGAAGCCGCGCTCCAGGTCTCACTGGCCGCGATGGACAAGCTGGGCGGATTAGATGGCGTCAACTTTCCTTCGATCGGACGGATTACGCCCGCGTTAACCTCGCTTTGGCTTTCGCGCGTCGCCGTGCCGGGACGTGATCTGCCTGCGGATAGTTTGTGGCAAGTGTGCGAAGCAGAGGTGATGACCACTGACGATTACGACGCGATCATCACCCAGGGCTGGAATCCGTTCCTGACGGATTACCTCCCACGTGTGATTGAGCCGCGCGAATTCCGCGAGTCGGTGGAATGGACGACGGCGAATATTCCGCGCATCATGCGGCTGTATCAGGAGCATCAGTACGTCGTGGTCTGCGATGCGCCGGCCCTGGTCAATCACCCGTTCGAGTACTTGTGCGGCGGACGTTCGATGAGCCAATTCTATCTCGACCTATACCGGATGCCTGAACAAGTGCAAGCCGCTATGGACGTCATCCTCGCCGAAGAGATTGCCAAGATTCGCGCCGCATCGCCCGCCGGCGGCATTCGCGGCGCCTGGCTCGGCGGTTGGCGCACGGCGAGCGCGCTGCTGGGTCCCAAACTTTGGAATCGCTTCGTATGGCCCTACTACGTCAAGCTGGCAGAGGAACTCATCCGAGTCAACATCACGCCGATCTTTCACTGGGACCAGGACTGGACGCGGGATGTGGGTCGTCTCGCCGATCTGCCCGCCAAGAAATGTATCTTGAATCCTGACGGCATGACGAATTTGAAAACATTCAAACAAATGGTCGGCAACCGGATGGCAGTCATGGGCGACGTGCCGGCCTCGCTGTTCGCCGCGGGCACGCCGGATGACATACGCAACTATGTGCGCGAATTGGTCGAGCTGTTCGAAGGCCAAGGGTTGATTCTTTGTCCTGGCTGTGACGTGCCGATCAACGCCAAGCCGGAGAACGTGGAAGCGTTCATCGCCGCCAGCCATGAATTTGGTAGCCGCGGGTGAACAAGAGGAAGTTAACCTATGTATGCAAGTGCGTTGAACAACGAAAAGGTGATTCGGACGAATTGCCGCGCGTGCCACGGCGGCTGCGGCGTGCTGGTGACAGTAAAAGTGGCGAAGAAAGTCGGCCAGAATCGGCTACTGTTGTGGTACAAGGCGTAGGTCTCGGCCAACCTGCCTACCCGTTCTTACGTTATTCTGCGATTGCCAATGATGGTACCTGACGTTGTATGTCGAAGCGCGGGCTTGCCAGACACGTCATTGGAATTTTACCAGCGAGTACGCGAAGCCCGTCGCTCCCGTATAACCATCTAGCAGAATTGTAAAGTTGCTGGATGGTTTTTTCATTTCCGCCGTCATCAGCAGCTGTCCTAACTTCTCTTCGATCAAGTCGGCTGGCACTTGCGGTTGCGAGCATTGAACGCTCCAATCGCCGGAGCGGCCGCGCTAGTACCGCCGCCCTGCCGATGAGGAATACTGCCCGTATATCTTGTGATTGCAGTGAGCGCAATAGATCAATCCCGACAGCGGATAAACACGGTTCACCGCGACGCGCCGCCCGTGGTTGTGCCGCCGGGCGCGCACGGCTTGGCAGAGATTGAAAACTTCCTCGGTGGGTTCTACACACTCCCCTGTCCAGGTT
This sequence comes from Chloroflexota bacterium, assembly GCA_016208315.1. Lineage (GTDB taxonomy): Bacteria > Chloroflexota > Anaerolineae > UBA4142 > UBA4142 > JACQYF01. Next base: position 13,501 of record JACQYF010000031.1, read on the forward strand.
TTGACGTACCTTGAAATCCGTGTTAAAAGTGTAGAGCATGGCCGAAACCGTACTTGCTCTGATGCAGAACTTGCGTATGCTTGCATCCAGGACGATTTACTTTGTACGCCCCTCCAATGCCCAAATACACCCGTGATCAAATCCGCCTGCTTTGCCGCGAGCAACTCGCCGACCAAGGCAATGCCGTCAAAAAAGATACTCGATTCGAAGCGCGACTAGCACAGACAGTCTGGGGGAATATTTCTTCTGGCAGATTCGAGCGAGTGGCTTCGGCGCGC
>JACQYF010000032.1 GCA_016208315.1 Chloroflexota bacterium
ATCTCCCAACCGTGCGCGAGACCGCGTGGTTCAAAAATCAGAAAGATGCCGATGACCAGACCACGCGCAAAAAGAGCTAATGCCGCGCCGGCTTGGGGAGCAAGGGCTACCGCCAATACGGGTCCGACGATGGTCACCAACTCGTCCAGCAGTTTGAGCGAAACCGCGCCAAAAACCGCGCCCACGGTGCTGCCCATCCCACCGACGATCAGCATTCCCAAGTACCATACGGAATCTATAAAGGGAAACTGGTCTACGCTGGCGAAGGCAAAATAGTGGACGAGCAATGCGCCCGCGACACCGGCATAGACACAACCGATAAAAAAGGCCTGAAGCTTGTAGCTCCACAAACTGATGCCCATCACCTCAGCCGCAAGGTCGTTATCTCTAATCGCGACAAATGCTCGGCCCGCTCTCGTCCTCACAATGTTGGTTGCAAAAAACGTCGCGAGGCAGGCTATCACCATCACCAAGTAAAAGTAACTGGCTTTGGTCTTGAAGACGAAACTGCCGATCGCGGGCTTGGGCACCGGCATCCCGTCGGCGCCGCCGGTGATCGGGCGAAACTGGAGCACGAGCCAGATGATGATAAAGTGCGCGGCGATGGTTGCCATGATGAGGTAAAAGCCCTTGATTTTCAACGAGGGCAAACCAAAGATCAAACCCGCAACGCCGGCCGCCAGAGCGGCAACGGGCAAAGCGGCCCAGAACGACCATCCGAATTTCGCCGTTAGGATGGCCGAGGTATACCCACCCACGGCCATAAAGCCCACGTGACCGATAGAGATTTGTCCGCAGTATCCAGTGAGAATATTTAACCCATGAACGCTAATGATCGCAATCCCGATGATCGTCAACACCGTGAGGATCTGATCGCTCAGAAACAGCGGCGCCACGGCGAGAAAGAGGAGCAAGGCGAGCAAAAAGGCCCACTGCTGCCGCGTGCGAAAGATCGCCAGGTCCCGGGCATAGAGCCGGTTGAAATTGTGCGCCATCAGATTCTCTCTATTCTCGGCAGCCCAAATAGACCGTAGGGTCTGAAGACGAGCACAATGATGATCACGATAAACGGAAAGACATTCGCCAGCCCGCCGCCCGGCAGCAAGGGATCGAGATAACCAGCCGCCACATTCTCCAGCACGCCCAGAATGATTCCGGCGACGATCGCGCCGCCAATCGAGTTGGCGCCGCCCAATAGGACGACGGCGAACGCTTTCAAGCCGACTTGCGAAAGCCCCACCATTGCGCCAGATACCGCGCCCAATAGAATCCCGCCGATGACGCCGACGACGCAGGCAATCATCCACGAAACGGTATGCACCGAAGTCGCTTTGATCCCGAGACTCTGCACGACCTTCAGGTCTTCGGCGGTCGCGCGCATCGCGAGTCCGAATTTGGTATAGCGAAAGAAGAGCAACAGGATCGCGACCGTAATGAGGGAGACGCTCAGTCCAATCAACGACTCGGGTGGAACGGAGATTTCGCCGACCTTGAGCGTAAAGCTTGGCAAGACGCCGTGATACGTTTTGTACTGCCCGCCCCAGATCAGAGTTGCCGCGCCCTCCAACATGCTGGCCAGCGCGATCGTCATCATGATGACCGCCAGTTCGGGCTGTCCGACGAGAGGGCGCAGGGTGAGGCGTTCGATGACCAAACCCAAGAGCATCGCGACGAGGATGGACAATACGAGACTGGCCCAAATCGGCAGGTTGAACATGACCAGAAAAGTATAGCCAAGGTAACCGCCGATCATCACAAAATGTCCTTGGGCAATGTTAAACGCCTGGGAACATTTGAGAATGATCACAAAACCGATGGCAATGAGCGCATAGACCATGCCGAGGGCCGCGCCCGTCACAACCAATTGCAGGACAAAAGTCATGAGGCCGTTTCCTCCATCATGCCGTCGAGATTCTTCAGAGGCACATGCAGCGCATGGTAGAACCTGACGGCATCTGCGCCGAGTGCGGCTCCGGACGAATAACCGATTCTTGCATTGGATAATCCCAAGCTCGCTCGGACCGGTCTGAATAGAACGGAATTCGCAAAAGCATCTAGTAGTTTTTTGAACACGCCGATGCTCTGCCGGCGATCCCTCGAATCGGCCATCTGGTAACCAATGGGCATGAGCGAACGAAAGAAGAATCTCTTGAGAGGATCGGAGCCGAGGATGCGCGCCTCAACTCGGCTCGCCTGGCGCTCCCAATAGCTAGCGCCATGAACGACGATGCTGGGCCGGATTTCTCTTGCATCTCTAGAGTAGCTCTCAGGGTCTTCGGCAAAGTTCAGGGTACAGGTCGAGAGCAAATGACACGCGATCCCGACACATTGGTTAATCGTCGAGACCGGCGGCGGCAGCGGCACGACATTGTCGCCCACATGCCACGGGGCTTTGGCCAGCAGATTTTCTGCCGCCGCGCTCAGCGACCGAAAGGTGTGGACGGCTGCCTTGGGCGCCGTGTCGGCGGTTCCGCCAGGGTACACCATCGCACAGACATCATCGGCGTTGCCGCGTGCCACATTCCGCTCGAAGAGTTCCGGACATTGCTTTTCGTATTGCTCGCCGAGTCGCACAATATCGCGATACCCCATCAAGAGAGGGTCGTCGTATCGGGCAAGCCCTTTGTAATTCCAGTAAATCAGTTTCTTGAGCAACGGCAGCTCGGCTTTGATTTCAGCCAGCTTATCCACCTGCTCCTGATCTTGGACGAGCGCGAATTGAGCAGCGCAGTTCTCGGCGATGAATTTGATCTCTGCGGCGGTCAGATCGGGATGCGCGCCCACGGCGATGCCGTGATTGGCCTGCGCCGCCAACTCTCCGAAATACCATTGCGGGGCATTACTGCCGACAATCAGCAACTTGGATCCGTCTGCAAACCCAAGACACGTCAGGCCGAGCGCGAGATATTTCACGTTCTCGTAATACTCTTGCCACGTAAATGGCTGCCAGATACCATGGTGTTTATGGCGCATGGCTCGGCGTTTCGCGCCATACGTCTCAGAATTGTGTTTGAGTATCTTGGGGAAGGTATCGTTCATTGGGCAACCCACTTTTTCCTGCGGTGGTAGTGTTTCACGTCGCGGTAACTCTTTTTAGAACCCGCAACGGATAGCCCCATGTAGAATTCGCGAACATCTTCGTTCTCTTTCAGCTTGTCCGCCGATCCTTCCAGAACGACCCGGCCATTCTCCATGACGTAACCATAATGCGCGATGCCCAGAGCTGCCCGCGCATTTTGCTCGACGAGGAGGATGGCCATCTTTTGCTCGACGTTGATTCGCTGGATAATCTCATAGATTTCCTGTACGAGCAGCGGCGCCAGCCCGAGGGACGGTTCGTCCAAAAGCATCAGTTTGGGACGCGCCATCAGGGCGCGCGCGATCACAAGCATTTGCTGTTCGCCGCCCGAGAGGTAGCCGCTCGTTTGGCGACGGCGTTCTTTGATGCGCGGGAACCAGGCAAAGACAATTTCCAAATCTCGCTTGATTCCAGCCCGGTCATTTCGGCAGTAAGCGCCCACCATCAAGTTCTCTTCGACGCTGAGGTGCTGGAGAACTCGGCGCCCTTCCATCACTTGGCTGATGCCCATCGCGGCAATATCTTCAGGTCCGTGACTCTCTATTCGCCTGCCATCAAATTCAATCGCGCCGTCGGTGATTGCTCCCTGTTCGGTTCTCAACATCCCGGAGATTGCTCTTAGCACAGTCGTTTTGCCCGCGCCATTCGCTCCAAGTAACGCGACGATCGTGCTGTCCGGCACGGTTAACGAAACGCCGCGCAGCACCTGAATGACATTCATGTAGGCAACGTCAATGCGATTCACCTTGAGCATTTGCGGCTACTGTTCCTTCCCCAGGTATGCGCTAATCACTTGCGGGTTGGTCTTGATCTCGGCGGGCGTGCCCTCGGCGATTTTCCGTCCGAAATCGAGGACGACAATCCGATCGGCAATATCCATCACCACTCCCATATCGTGTTCGACCAGGACGACGGAACGGATCCCATCTCTAAGGACCGGGGTGTCGGGATATGTGGCGCCCTGGCCTTCGTAAATATCAATGATGAATCGCGCGATGTCTTCCTTCTCCTCGAGGTTCATCCCGGCCATCGGCTCGTCGAGCAGCAGCACCTGTGGTTCCAGAGCCAGCGCCCTTCCTAGCTCCACTCGTTTTCGCAATCCATACGGTAGAACGCCCACCACCTTTTTGCGGATGGGCGCGATTTCCAAAAAGTCTATGATTTCCTCTACGGTGGCGCGATGCTCGCTCTCTTCTCGAATTGCCCATCCAAAGAAGACCGCGCCCATGGCAAAGTTCTGGCGCATGAGCACGTGCCGCGCGGCCATGATATTGTCCTGAGTGCTCAGCCCCGCGTACAATTCAATGTTCTGAAAGGTCCGCGCGATCCCCAGCTTGGCGAGTTTGTCGGGGCGCATGCGAGTGATTTTGTGTCCATCAAAGTAGATCTCGCCCTTTTGCGGTTTGTAAAAGCCATTGATGCAATTGAGCAGCGCCGTCTTGCCCGCGCCGTTCGGCCCGATGATTGCCAGGATCTCGTTATCGCGAATATCCACGCTCACGTCCGAAAGCGCTCGGACACCGCCAAAGTTCAGCGAGAGTTGATCAATTTGTAATCTCGCTCGCTTTTCCGCTGTCACCAATCAATCTCTCCCTTCGCCATGTACCGCTGACCTCTAATATACTCTGAATCGTTTGTCGAACGACAGGAAAAAAAGGTCACCTTCGTGTCCCAAAAAGGTCAATATGCTTGGCCTTACGTGAACGCGCTCTCCAAAGACGCAATGCGGCAAGGGAATTACTACTCCATTGGGTAGCGGCGCGCCGCCCTTCCGAGAAATTAGGCACACATTCGACGAGTTTTTCCATTGTCCATCATCCGAGCATTGGAATTTTCACGCCCGCGCGTTGGGCGAACTCGATCGCTTCGGGATAGCCCGCGTCCGCATGGCGCATGACGCCCGTCCCCGGATCGCTCGTGAGCACACGCTCTAGCCGCCGCGCCGCGTCGGGCGTGCCGTCCGCGACGATCACCTGGCCCGCGTGAATCGAGTAGCCGATGCCGACGCCGCCGCCGTGATGGATCGAAACCCAGGTCGCGCCGTTCACCGCATTGATTAGCGCGTTGAGCAGCGGCCAGTCCGCGATGGCGTCCGAACCGTCGCGCATGGCCTCGGTCTCGCGGCGCGGCGAGGCGACCGATCCCGCGTCGAGATGATCGCGCCCGATCACGATGGGCGCAGAGACGATGCCGCGCGCGACCAGTTCGTTGAATTTCAATCCGGCGCGCGCGCGTTCGCCGTAGCCGAGCCAGCAAATGCGCGCCGGCAGCCCTTGAAACGCGACGCGCTGTTGCGCCATCCGAATCCAGCGTTCGAGCGGCTTGTTTTCCGGGAACAGTTCGAGGATCGCTTCGTCGGTGCGATAAATGTCTTGCGGGTCGCCGGAGAGCGCGACCCAGCGGAACGGCCCTTTGCCCTCGCAAAACAGCGGGCGAATGTAGGCCGGCACAAAGCCGGGATAATCGAACGCGTTTTTGACGCCGGCGTCGTAGGCGCGCTGGCGCAGATTGTTTCCGTAATCAAAAACCACCGCGCCGCGCTTTTGGAACGCAAGCATCGCGTCTACATGTCTTGCCATTGCCGACATCGAACGCTGCTGATAGTCGGCGGATTTTGTAATTCGTAATTGGTTCGCTTCTTCGAGCGGCATCTCCGGCACGTACATCAACGGATCGTGCGCGGGCGTTTGATCGGTAACGACGTCCGGGACGACGCCGCGCGTCACGAGTTCGGGCAGCACGTCGGCCGCGTTGCCGATGAGGCCGATCGAGCGCGGCGCTTGTTTCGTCCGCGCTTCTTCGACGCGCGTCATCGCGTCTTCGAGATTGTCGGTCAGCTCGTCGAGATAGCGCGTTTCCAGACGCCGCCGCGCGCGCGCGGGGTCCACTTCGACGACGAGCGCGACGCCTTCGTTCATCGTCACGGCGAGCGGCTGCGCGCCGCCCATACCGCCGAGACCCGCGGTCAGCACGAATTTGCCTTTGAGCGAACCCCAACCGTTCTGCTGCGCGAGACTGGCGAGCGTTTCAAACGTCCCCTGCAAAATGCCCTGCGTGCCGATGTAAATCCACGAGCCGGCCGTCATCTGCCCGTACATGATCAGCCCGGCGCGTTCCCACCGGTCGAAATTGTCTTGCGTGGCCCACGCGGGGACGATATTGGAATTGGCGATCAGCACGCGCGGCGCGTCCGCGTGCGATTTGAAAATGCCGACCGGCTTGCCGGATTGGACGAGCAGCGTTTCGTCGCTCTCCAATTCTTTGAGCGAGCGCACGATGGCGTCGAAGCACTCCCAGTTGCGCGCCGCGCGCCCGCGTCCGCCGTACACGATCAGTTCGTCCGGTTTTTCCGCGACCTCGGGATCGAGATTGTTCATCAGCATCCGCATCGGCGCTTCGCAGAGCCACGATTTGCACGCGAGCTGCGCGCCCCGCGGCGCGCGGATCGTTCGATTCATGGTTACCTCCCACATAACAATCGCTTCGTTACTCAGGTTCTCATTCTCAGAACTCCATGCCCACTGGCAGGCACGCCTGAAGGGAAAAGCGTTCGTAGTAAGACACGGAGTGTCCTTTGCGGAGTGTCGTCCAGCACGGTGATGAACGCGACTCCGCAAACTGCGCTACGTCGCTGACTACGAACTAACACGCCAAGTTCCTGAACGGCGCGGCTTGGCGCGAAGCGGCCGCCGTCAAACACCTTTGAGACATGCACTCAGCGCGGCGCGCACCATGACCGGGATGAGCGCGGCGCGATATTCGCCCGAGGCGCGCAGCGGGTTCGAGCGCGGCTGGCATTCCGATTGCGCGATCGCGGCGGCGCGCGCCAGGGTCGCCTCGTCGGGCGCGCGACCGATCAGGAAATGCTCGGCTTGCCGCGCGCGAAACGGCAGCGCCGCGACCGGTCCCAGCGCGATCGTCGCGGCGGCGACGGTTTGATCGCGCGGCGCGAGGGCGAGGGTCGCCGCGCAGTTCAGGATCGGCAGGGTGAGCGAGGGCCGCCGGCCGATCCGCTGCCACGCGCAACCCCACCGAGCGCGCGGCGCGGGAAAGCGCACATGCGAAATCATCTCGCGCGTCGGATCGAGCGCCGAGATTTTCGCGTCCCGATACAATTTTTCGACCGCCACCCAACGCGCGCCGGCCGCGTTCACCACGCGCGCCTCGGCCTCCAACGCCACCGCGACCACCAGGTCGCCATCGCCTGGATTGGCGCCGCGCCAACTGAGCGCGCCGCGTCCACGAGGGCCGGCACGCACGCGCGCAAGTACGCCGACTCGCGCAACATTTCAAACGTTACCGCCGCACCGACTGTGACCCACTCGTCGCCAACCGCGATCTGATCCAGACCGGGGATGCGCGTAATGTCCACGAGCGTCTCGGCGTCTATTTTTCCCTCGTGGATGGCGACCATCAAATCCGTGCCGCCGGCGATGAGGCGCGCGCGGCCGCCACGTTCGCTCAATATGGCAATGGCTTGGGCGACGGTCGTGGGAAAGAGATAATCCATTGTCTGTCACTGTTCAATCGGTACCAGCACACTCAATCGTAGATTCCTTTTTTCGGCCACAGAACCACGCGGAATTTCACAGAATTCTTCTTTTCTTTTTGTGTGTTTCTGTGTGATTCGGTGGCTAATTGAGGTGTCCACGATAAAGTGGGACGCTACCCTTGGATCGAATCGCCGCGAGGACGCGTTCGCTTGTCGCGGGTAGCTTGCGGACGCGCGCGCCGATCGCGCGTGAGATCGCGTTGACCAGCGCGGGCGCGGCTGGGAGCATCGCGGCTTCGCCCAATCCCTTCGCGCCCCAGGGACCGTAGCGGCTCGCGACCTCGACGAGACGCACGCGAATCTCGGGCGTCGAACGCATCGTCGGAATCATGTAATCGCTATACCCGCGGCTCAGACCGGGAATGAATTCTTCGATCAACACGCTGCCCAACCCCATCATGACGCTGCCCTCGATTTGCCCCTCGGCATCGCGCCGATTGATCGCGCGCCCGACGTCGTGCGCGGCGATCACGGTCAACACGCGCGTCTCGCCGGTTCTCAAATCCACCTCGACCTCGGCGACGTGCGCGCCGGTGACGAACATCGCCAGATACTGTCCGGCGCGTTCGTTGTGCGGGAATTGCGTGCTCAAATCCATGCGACCGGCGGCGCGGCGCGCGATCCCGCAGCGTTCCAACTCTTGCGCGATCTGCGCGAAGGAAACGCTCGCGCGCTCGGACGTGACGCCATCGGCGCGCCACGTCAACGCGTCCGGCGACTGACCGAGCATTTCCGCGGCCGTCGCGAGCATGGTCGCGCGCAAACGCCGCGCCGCGTCGGCGACCGCGCCGCCGACCCAGTACGTGCTGCGCGATGCGCCAGTCACATCGCCATCCGGCGTGCGCGCCGAGTCCGCGTTGACGAGGCGCAGCGCCGCGCGCGGAACTCCCAAACTCTCGGCCGCGATCTGCGAAAAAACGGTTTCGATACCTTGCCCGAAATCCGCGCTCGAACAATAGATCGTGATGCGGCCGTCCAAACCCAATTCGGCTTCGGCCCGGCTGACCGGTCGCCCGAACTTGCCAAAGCGGTACCACATTCCCGCGAGGCCCACCCCGCGGCGGAGATGCGGCGCGGCGTGCGCGTTGAACGCCGCGACGCGCGCCCGCGCGGCCTGATAATCCGGACAGAGCGCGTCCAAGACCTCGCGATAGCCCAGCGTCTCGTCCGCGCGGCAGCCCAGGCCGGTGATGTCGTCCTCGTGCAACGCGTTTCGCACGCGCAGTTCGAGCGGGTCCAGCCCCAGCCGTTCGCTCAACTCGTCGAGCGCGCATTCCATCGCAAAAGTCGCTTGCGGCGTGCCAAAGCCGCGAAACTGGCCGGCTTTCGGGCCGTTGCTGTAGATCGCCCGCGCTTGCGCGTCAATTGCCGCCCAGCGATACGGGCCGACGCTGGCGGTGACCGCGTAATTGGCGATCCAGCGCCCCGCCGAATCGTACGCACCCTTGTTGATCTGCGCGTCGAATTTCATCGCGGTGAGCGTGCCATCGCTTTGCGCGCCGACGACACAATCGCAAGTGTAAGGATGGCGTTTCGGCGCGGCGTCCATCACTTCCCGGCGCGTGTACGCGATTTGGACGCGTTGGCGCACGTGGTATGCCGCGAGCGCGACGGCGGCCAGGGGCCAGGTGTCTTGCTTGCCGCCGAAACTGCCGCCGATGGGCGGCGTGATCACGCGAATTTGTTCGGGCGGTAAGCCGAGAATGCGGGCGAGGTAATCGCGATTCCAGTGCGGCTCATGGTTGGCGCACATCACCGCGACGCGCCCTTGCTCGTCAATAAAGCCGAGCGCGGCTTCGCGTTCGAGCGCCATGTGCGCCTGAAAACTGGTTTCGTATTTCGTTTCCACGACCACCTCGGACGCGCTCAACGCGCTCGCGACGTCGCCGCGCTGGATCGAGTCGGACGCGAGCAAGTTGCCCTGGTCGTGAATCAGGAGCGCATCCGGTTCGAGCGCGTGCGTGATCTCGGTGGTGTGCGGCAAAATTTCGTACTCGACGCGCACGGCTTGCGCGCCGCGCGCCGCGGCTTGGCGCGAGTCGCCGATCACGAGCGCGATGGGGTCGCCGATCATTCGCACCTTGCCGCCGACCGGCGCAAGGAGATGTTCGTCGAGGGAATAACCCGCCAAGCCGTCTTCGCCGGGCACGTCTTGCGCCGTGAGCACGCGCACGACGCCGGGAATTTTCAGCGCGGGCGATGGATCGAGCGCGACGACGCGCGCGTGGAAATGCGGACTGCGGACGACGCGCGCGTAATGCAGGTTCGGCAGGCGAATGTCCTCGACAAAACGCGTCGCGCCGCTCACGCGCTCCCAGCCCGCGTGCCGTTCGCCGCTGCCGCCGAGGATGGGCGTTTCGGCGGCCGCGGGACCGGGATCGCCGCGCAAGAGCGCGCTTGCGAGTTCGACGGCCTGGATGATCTTGACGTAGCCGGTGCAGCGGCACAGGTTGCCTTCGAGCGCGGCGATGATTTGTTCGCGCGTGGGATTGGGGTGGCGGTCGAGTAACGCTTTGGCGGCGAGGATGACTCCGGGGGTGCAGTAACCGCACTGCACGGCGCCGGTTTCCAAGAACGCGCGTTGCAGCGGATGCGGATGCTCGCGCGTGCCGAGACCTTCGATCGTCGTCACCGCGCGCCCGGCCACTTTCGCCACCGGCAAAAGGCAGGCGCGCAGCGCGACGCCATCTACGAGGACGGTACACGCGCCGCACTCGCCTTCCGCATCGCAGCCCTGCTTCGCGCCGGTGAGGTCGAATTGCTCGCGCAGCACGTGGAGCAGCGGCACGCGCCCGTCGGTTTCGATAAAGACCAATTTGCCGTTTAGTGTAAACGCGATCATGCGTGTGCGTACTTGCCGGGGCGAAGCTCTTTGAGGCGCAGCAAGAACGCGATGGGCGGTAGCATGATCGCTACGCCAAAGAATCCGACCGCGCCCAGACCAAAGATATCCACCAGCGGACCGGCGGCCAGCGGAAACACGGCCGAGGCGACGGCGGCCAAGGCATCGTTCACGCCGATCACTCGGCCGCGCACTTGGGGGTTTACATTGTCCACGATGAGGGCCGTCGCGGCGACGTTCACGCACGACCAGCCGACGCCGACGAGAAAAGTGCCCGCCGTAATTTCCCAGTAGCCCGTCGTGACCGCGACCAGGACCGCGCCGACCCCGGAGAGTATCGCGCCGAGGAGAAGCACAGGGCGTCGGCCAATCCGATCAGTTAGGCGTCCCAAGGGCAGAGATAAGCCAAACATGCCGAGCACGTGGATCGCGACCGACACCGAGATCGCGGAGAGTTCAAAGCCGTGACACGATAGGGCAAACGAGGTCATCGCCATGACCATGCTCATATTGCCCTGCGCGGTCAAGTTGGCGACAAAGCCGACCAGGTTCGGATAGTACCGGACCGCCGCGCGAATATCTACGTTGTTTGCCACATCGCCCGCGGCGCGCGCCGGCGGCGCGTAGTCCGGATAATACTTGGGCAGATTGAGCGCGATCTCGCGCGGATCGGGACGGACGCCCAAAACCAGGGCCAGCCCCGGTATGATGACCAACGGCACCAACATCCACGCGAGCGCAATCGCTTCGAGTCCGATGCGCGGCGCGAGGGCCTGCGCGCTGCTCACGAGGATCGGCCCGCCGAGCGCGCCGACAATCGAACCGGTCAAGACATAGCCCAGTCCTTCGGCGCGGCGGCTGGGGGGATACATATCCGCGGCGGCGAGGCGTAATTGCTGTCCCGCGCCCACGCCGATCCCAAAGACAATTAGACTGAACGCAAATAGCGGAAAAGAGCGCACGGTCATCGCCGATCCAATGCCGATCGCGCCGACCAAACTCAGCATCAAACCCAGTATCAGCCCGACGCGCCGGCCGAAGGTATCGGTGATCTTGCCGATCGGATACGCGACGACGAACCGGGTCGCGCCGAGAATGCTCGTCCCCAGACCGGCCAGACTCGCGCTGCCGACCAGTTGCACGACCATGATCGCGCCGAGCGCGGGAACCAGTTGATTGCCGGTTCCCACAAAGGCCTGGGCGAGCGCGATGAGCAAGGTATTGCGCTTGACCAGGTAAGGAATTTTGATCGCCGCTTCTTGACGCGGCATGGCCTCGTGCGCCGAGACCGTGGTTTGTTCCACGCGCGTGACTCCTCGAAAACTCTGATCGTAACTGCAGAAACGCGTGCGGGTTTGTAGTACGCGACGCAGCGCAGTTCGCGGATCATTGACCTCGCGCCGTTGGCGGGGGTCGCGGCCGCGGGCATGGAACGGCACTCCGCAAAACCCGCTGCGTGCCGGACTATAAACGCGCCGCGCATGGAACGGCACTCCGCAAAAATCGCTGCGTGCCGGACTATAAACGCGCAGCCGGGCCGGTTTTGAGAATGTACGCGATCTCGGCGCGCACGTTGTCGGGCAGGGGCGCGGGTTGGTGACTCTCGATAATGCCGATGGTTTTCTCGCGCAGCCGGTCGCCCAGGCGTTGGCTGCCTTCCGCGGCCCATTCGGCGAGGCGTTGGCGCGTGAACAGCTTGGGCTGCCAGTGTTCGCGGAAATGGTTGCGCGTATGTTTTGCGGTCAAAAAGTCTCCGCCCGGCCCGGCTTGATGAATGACGTCCAACGCCAACGCTTCCGCGTCGAGCGACATCCCGCCCATAAAGCGGCGCATCATCGCGATGATTTCCGCGGTGAACACCATCAGTTCCGGCGAGGTCGTCAACCCGGCTTCGAGATAGCCGACATCGTGCGCGAGATTCGTGCCCGTCAACAGCGCGATCAACACGGAGAACGTCGCGTCGGACGCGGCTTGCTCGTCCATCACGCAACTGTCCGAGTGCCCGGCATAGCCCCAGGTCGGCAAATCGTAATAGCGGCCCATTTCCATGACGGCGACGCGCGCGAGTTGAAATTCCGGCGCGCCATACACGCTGATCGTCGTCCGCATGTCCATGTGGTGCAAGCCGCTGCCATACACGAACGGCGCGCCGGGATGTTTGAGTTGGTGCATGACCAAACTCGAAAGCACTTCGGCGTTGCCCAGCGCGAGGCCCGCGGCGAGCGTGACCGGCGCGGTACCGCCCATCATCGGCGCGGGTGAGTGAACGATCGGCAGGCGCTGCTCTGCCATGTACAGCAGTTTGCCGGTCGCGGTCTCGGAATGTTTGAGCGGCGTCGAAGGTTCCGAATAAAGCAACAGCGTGGGATTGATCCGCAGTTGTTCGATGCCGCCGGCCGCCGCGCTCGCCATCGCCGTGCTCGCCTCGCAGTCGGCCACATCATCGCACACAAACACGATGGGCTTGGACGTGTGCTCGATCATCAAGGCGAATTGCTGGCGGTACGCGTTCGACGTTGCCAGTTCGGACGGAATACCCATGGACATGCAAAACGCGAGTTCGGGCAGAGCGTCCACGACATGAATACATTCTACCACATCCGCGGAAGTGAAGGGGCGGCGGTCTCCGGTGCGTGGATCGAGATAGTTGGGACAATCGGAGCCGGAGCCAAAGCTGACGCGCTGGCCTTCGAGCGGCGCGATTACCTGATCGCCGCCGCGCTGGCACAAGGCGAGGCGCGAAGGCGCTTGCGCGAGCGCCCATTCGATCAAGCCGGGCGGCAGTCGCACGAGATTGTCGTCGTTGATGATCGCGTCGGTCTCGCGCAGCAACGCGAGCGCGCCGTCGTGATAGACGCGCACGCCGGTGCGGCGCAGAATCTCAAGCGAGGCGCGGTGTACGGTTTCGCATTGCTCGCGACTGAGCATTTGCAGTTGCGGAAAGGCGAGAACGTTCTGAAACATAAGGATGATTGCTCCTGTTTGGATTCCTTTGTTATTCGTGAGTGACCGGCTTGACTTGTTCCAACGTCTCCACGGGCATGTGACAGTAGATCACCAAGCCGTCGCCCGCATCCTGGGGTGACGGTTCGCACTTTTCGCACAACTCTTTCCCGGCCTTGCGCGGGCAGCGCGTGTGAAAGCGACAGCCGCTCGGCGGATTCAGCACGCTGGGCATCGGACCGTGCAGGCGAATCCGTTGTTGCTGCGCGGTCGGGTCCGGTACCGGCACCGCCGACAGTAGGGCTTCGGTGTACGGATGATAGGGCGGCTGGAAAATCTTGTCGCTGGGACCGAACTCGACCACCTTGCCGAGGTACATCACGAGGATGTAATCGCACAAGTAACGCACCACGCTGAGATCGTGCGAAATGAAAATGAGACTCGTGCCGTACAGCTCTTGGATTTTGAGCAGCGTGTTGAGCACCGAACTTTGCACCGACACGTCGAGCGATGAAACCGGCTCGTCGCAGATGACGAGCTGCGGCCGCGACGCAAAGGCGCGCGCGATCGCGACGCGCTGCTTTTCGCCGCCGCTCAGTTGATGGGGTCGCCGCTCCAAATAGTGCTCGTTCAGTTTGACCGCTTTGAGGAGCCGTCGCACTTCTTGGTCAATTTCGGACGCGGGGACCGTCTTGCACACGTGCAGCGGGCGCGCGATGATTTGGCGCACGGTCTGCGTGGGGTTCAAGGTCGAATCGGGATTTTGGAACACCATCTGCAATTCGCGCAAAACGCCGGGGTCGCGTTTTTCCACGACCCGAGTCACGTCCAGGCCCAGAAATTCGATGGTGCCACCGCTCGGCGCGACCAAACCGGCGACCGTTTTCGCCAAGGACGTTTTGCCGCAGCCGCTCTCGCCGACCACGCCGATGATGCTGCCCGGGCGCAGGTCGAAACTGACGTCCTCGACCGCCTTGACGCGGCGGTCGCCCTGGCGTGTGACCAGTTTTTTCAGCCAGCCCGCCTTTTGGACGTAATCCGTTCTGAGGTGCGAAAGCTTGAGCAGAGTATCCCGGCTATTCAGCGCGCGCACCATTTCGGGCTGCGCCGCTTCTGCTTCCTCTTCGATAGAACGTGGGGCCCCGTGAAATGATTCTTGCCAGCGAAAACAGCGGACCATGCGTTGAGTGTACGCATTCTCGAATTCGGGGCGCGCCTCACGGCAGCGCGCGTTGTCGCTGTAACCGCAGCGCGGCTCGAAGATGCATCCCGCCGGCAAATCGTCGAGCATGGGCACTTGGCCCGGGATGGGACTGAGCTGCAGCATGTCTTTGCCGGCTTGGAGCGTCGGCACGCAGCGGAGCAAACTCTTGGTGTACGGATGAAGCGGTTGGAGAAAGAGGTCGTTGACCGGCGCGAGTTCCGCCAGCTCGCCGGCGTACATCACCGCGACGCGGTCGCACACGCGCGCGACCACGCCGAGGTTGTGGCTGATGTACAAGATGGCCGAATTGAATTCTTGGCGCAGCGCCTGAATCAGATCGAGCACCGTGGCGGCAATCGTCACGTCGAGCGCGGTGGTCGGCTCGTCCATGATGAGCAGACTGGGATTGCAGAGGAGCGCCATCGCGATGACGATGCGCTGCTGCTGTCCGCCGGAGATTTGATGCGGATAACGTTCCAGCACCTCTTCGGGGTCGGGCATGTTGACTTTGCGCAGCATTTCGAGGCACCACGCGTGCGCTTGCTTCTCCAGCATCAATTGATGCGTCGTCAGCACCTCGAGCATCTGCTCTTTGATCGTGAGCACGGGATTCAGCGTCGCCATCGGATCTTGATAGACCATCGCGATGCGATTGCCGCGAATGTGCTGCAGATGCGGCTCGTTCTTTTCGAGCAGGTTTTCGCCTTCGAATAGGATGCGCCCGTTCGGCACGAACGCGTTGGGCGCGAGGTACGCCATGCACGCGAGCGCGGCGGTGCTTTTGCCGCAGCCCGATTCGCCGACCAGCCCGAGCGATTCGCCGCGCCGAATTGCGAACGACAAGTTCCGCACGACCGGCATAGCGCCTTTGCGCGTTTTATACGTGATGGACAGGTCCTGAACGTGCAGGACGGTTTCGCTCTCTCTGAACCGATCCACACTGCCTCCGCAGGCGTGCATCCGCGAACTCAGCCGGACGACACTCCGCAAAAACCGCTGCGTGTCTAACTACGAACCTTGACGACACTCCGCAAAAACCGCTGCGTGTCTAACTACGAACCTTGACGACACTCCGCAAAAACCGCTGCGTGTCTTGCTACGAACCTTGCTCCCTTTCAGACATTCGCGTGATTCGCGTTATTCGCGGATAATAACGTCGAGCTGTCGAACTGTTGGGCGGAATCAGTATCGCCGCGCGGCGGCGTTCACGCCGTCGGCGAAGAGGTTCAAGCCGACGACGAGACTCGAAATCGCCACCGCCGGAAACAATACGATCCACGGCGCGGTGATGATCCAGATGCGGCCTTCGGCGACCATGCGCCCCCAATCGGGATCGGGCGGCGGCAAGCCGAGGCCGAGAAAGCCCAACGTGCCGATCGCGAACGCGGCATAGCCCACGCGCAGGCACGCATCTACGATCACCGGCCCCAGGCAGTTGGGCAGGATTTCGCGGAACATGATATAGAAGGGCGATTCGCCGCGCAAGCGCGCGGCGAGCACGTATTCTCGATTGCGAACATCCAACACCATGCTGCGCACCAGGCGCGCGACACCCGGGAACCCGCCGACCGTAATCGCGAGCACCACATTCAAACTGGAAGGGCCCACGGCGGCGATAATGATCATGTACAAGAGCAGAGTGGGAAACGCCATGACCGCGTCGAGGAGGCGCATCAAAATATCGTCGAGCACACCGCCCAAGTAACCGGCGAACAAACCGAGAGTGATGCCCAGCAGCGAGGCGCACACGACCGACAGCGGCGAGAGCAACAAAATCGGTTGGCTGCCGAATAGCAAGCGGCTCAGCAAATCGCGCCCGAGATTGTCGGTGCCGAGCAGATGCGCCGCGGACGGCATTT
The DNA here is from genome assembly GCA_016208315.1 of Chloroflexota bacterium. Classification (GTDB taxonomy): domain Bacteria; phylum Chloroflexota; class Anaerolineae; order UBA4142; family UBA4142; genus JACQYF01. The sequence continues at coordinate 16,480 of JACQYF010000032.1, forward strand.
CGTTGATCTGGCCGGTGATCGCATTCGGCGGGTAGGGCGATAAGAGGGGCGCGAGAAGACTGACGACGATCCAAAAAACGCAAATCGCAAAGCCGACCGCAGCCGTCTTGGAATCGAGGAACGCGAAGGGGCCGTAGCGCAACGCGCGCCAGCGGTCGCGAAGATGGGTCACACGGTCGAAGCGTTCCTGAGTGATCGCCGTCATTTACGTGTACCGAATGCGCGGGTTGAGATAAATGTAGGCAAAGTCGGCTAACAGTTGCGTTGACGTGGCGACGAAGGTCATGAACAACGCGCCGGCTTCGATCAGATAAACATCTTTGCCTTGCGTGGCGAGCAACATCAGACTGCCTAACCCGGGGAAACCAAACAAGGCCTCGACGACCACCGTGCCGCCAATCAACCAGCCGATGTGCAGCATGATGACCGTGATCGGCGCAAGCAGCGCGTTCTTGAGCGCGTGCTTGAACACCACTTGACGATAGGGCAAGCCCTTCAAGATCGCGGTGCGAATGTACGGCGTGCGCATCACCTCGACCATGCTCGCGCGGGTCATGCGCGCCACGTAGCCGGCTTCAGCGAAAAACAAGACCAGGATGGGCATCACCAGCTTGGCGGGATTCTGCAGCACGTTGCTCTCGGTCGTCATCGCGCTGATGCCGGGCAGCCAACCGAGTTGCAGCGAAAAAATCAGAATCAGGAATACGCCCATCGCAAAGGTCGGCATGGAAGTTGTGACCAGACTGAGCAGCGTGATGACGCGGTCTACGAGTTTGTTTTCTTCGAGACCGGCGAGCAAGCCCAGCAAGAGGGAAATGGGCATGATCGCGAGAAACGCGATGCCTGCCAGGATGCCGGAATTGGTCATGCGTCGCAGCATCAGCGGTCCCACGGGTGTGCCGTTGACCATCGAGTAGCCCAGGTCGCCGCGCAGCAATCCTTGCCGCACTAGCTTGGGCGGCGTGCAGCCGTTCGGCAGCCAACCTTCTCCGACGACAACTCGGCTCGGCGCGATCCAGTCATCGCCGATGAGCCAAATCGCGTAGCGGACGGGCGCGGGGCAATTCAGCCCATTCTGCTCGCGAAACGCGGCGATCGTCTCCGGCGTCGCGAACTGGCCTAAAAAGTTGCGGGCCACGTCAAGCGGGACGACCTCGGAAATAAAAAAGATCGCCATGGAGACGAGCCACATGGTCAGCAACATCAGCAGCAGACGCCGGAGAACGATTTCGCCCAGAGGTCTATCCTTTATCCAAAGACGTTTCGTAAGCCATCAGGTGATCGTGCGCGGCGGGGAGGAGATTCTTGACTGATTTGTTATTTCCCCGCAGAAGCGAGAACCACACGGGCTGCGCGATGGGGCCGCGCTCTTGCATGATCTTTTCGAGCTTGGCGACGACCTTCTTGCGCTCGTTCACATCCAGCGTGGCCTGGGCTTGGTCGAGCAGCGTATCGAATTCCTTGTCCGCCCAGTGCGATTCATTCCATCCCGCCGTGCTGCGATAAGCGAGGTCGAGGGTCATGATCGCCAACGGACGGTGCGCCCAACTGGTGATGCCCATATCCACATCCATCCATTGATCCCAGTACATGTTCGAGGGCATCATGCCGATGTTGACGGTAATGCCGGCGGGCGCGCACTGCTCTTTGACCAACTGCGCGATCGTGGGAACCGGCTCGGTGTCCATCGTGGACAACGTGATCTTGACGCCGTCGGCATAGCCGGCCTCTTTGAGCAGTTGCTTGGCTTTGTCAATATCGCGCTTGATCGGCTCCATCGGCGTATACTCGGGGTGAATCGGCGCGACGTGATGGTCTTCGCCAATCGCGCCAAAGTCGCGTTGGGTCGCCTTGAGAATCGCCTGGCGATCCAGAGACAGCTTGATCGCGTTGCGGACGCGCGGGTCGTCGAACGGCTTTTTGTCGGCGCGCATCCGGATGACGTAGGTCATGGACGATACGTGACTCTCGATGGAAACATTTTTGTTCCCCGTCAGCGCCTCCAACATGGGCACCGTCAAACCGACCGAGTCCACGTCGCCCGATTGCAGAGCGGCCACGGCGGGCGCCGGATCAGCGCCGAGATAGACCGTGCGAATGCTGTCGAGGTAGGGTAGCGGCTTGCCGTCCGCGCCATTGCGCCAATACCCATCGCGGCGCTTGACGACCGCGCGTTCATTCACGACGTACTCCGCGAGCGTGTACGCGCCGGTCCCGACCGGCTGCTTGACCCAATCGCCCTGAAAATCTTTTGAAACGATCGCGGCGGGATTGTGGAAGAGGTGTTCCGGCACCGCGATCTGCGGTTTGGTGAGGTGCAGCTTGACGGTATAGTTGTCAACTTTTTCGACGCCGGTCGGTTCGAGGTACGCGCCCATCAAACCTTTGATCGAAGACTTGGTCGCGGGGTCGAGCCAGCGCTTGATGTTGAAGACAATGTCGTCGGCGGTGAACTCGGGACCGTGGTTGAACTTGATGCCCTTGCGCGCGTAGAGCGTCCACGTCTTGAGGTCGTTTGACACCTCCCACTTTTCGAGCAGCCAGGGAATCGTCACATTGTCGAGGTTCTGGATCGCCAAGTATTCGGCGACGAACCACCAGACATTGTACTCGAGCCAGGAGCCCGCGGCGGGGTCGGCGAGCTTGTACACGCCGCCGACCACGCGCAATTCGCCGCCGCGCTTGATCGCAGAGGCCGGCGCTGCCGTGGCTTGGGCGGGCGCGGCCGGCGCGGGCGCGCAACTCGCGAGGAACGCATTGATACCGCTGAGCGAGACGCCCAGCAGAGCCGCCAGGCGCATGAATTCTCGGCGCGTAATTTTGCCCTGGCGGAATTGCTCTTTTAGTTCAGGAACATAGGGATGTTGCGTTGATTGCATGATTGCACTCCTCCTTGTGCATTTGACAGATCGGTCGAGCAGTAGAGCAACCGGCGGGATCGAACTGAATGGCAAATCGTGGTTTTGGGTTCTCCTTTCTTCCCCACGCGGGGAAATGATCTTTTCGACCGGCTATGCGAGGGAATGGGCAGTGATCATTCCACGTTCAAACTGACCATCCCAAAACTGACCCCGTTGGTCACGCGCAGTTTCTTGCTGCCGCAGTGCGCGCACCCGCGCGTGATCGCATTCGCCATGATCGTCTGCGGCCGTTCGTGCTGCCATTCGCTCACGTCGGCTTTGGTATTGCAATCGAGGCAAGTCATTTCGACCGGGATGATTTCAAAATGGAGCTGCGCGCCTTCGGCCAGCGTGCCCTGGCTCAAGTATCCAAAAAATACCTGCACCGAATCGGGAACGATGGCCGCGAATTGTCCGACCTGCAAATAAATGTCCGTGATGCGGCGCCCCTGGGCGTGTTCGAGCGCCATATTGATCAAGCCCTGTGTGACCGGCATTTCGTGCATGACGATTTCTTAACCCGCGCGTTTTTGCGCGACGCGCTCCCGAATCCACTGGACCCAGGCGTCCAATCCTTGTCCCGATGTACACGATACCTCAAACACGGTAACGTCGGGATTGATCGCGAGCGCGTTCGCGCGCAGTTTGGCAACCTTGGCCGGGATGTACGGTTCGAGGTCAATCTTGTTGATGACGACCGCGTGCGCCGAGACAAACGACATGGGGTACTTGAGCGGCTTGTCGTCGCCTTCGGGCAAACTCGCTACGACGATTTTGGCGTCTTCGCCCAGATCCCAGCCGGTGGGACACAACAAGTTGCCCACATTCTCGATGACGATCACGTCGAGGTTCGCGGCGTCGAATTGTCCCAGGGCCGATTGCACCATGCGCGCTTCGAGGTGACAGCCGCCGCCGGTATTGATTTGCACCGCCGGCACGCCGGCCGCGGCCACGCGCTCGGCATCCAAACTGGTCGCGGGATCGCCTTCGATGACGGCGATGCGCAGGTCGTCGCGCAAAAGCTCGATCGTTCGTTCGAGCAGCGTGGTCTTGCCCGCGCCGGGAGAGGCGATCACATCCAAGACCAGCACGCGCTGCCGCGCAAAATCTGTACGGAGCGCATCGGCCAACGTCGAATTGGCTTGCGTGATTTCTTTGAGAACGGTAACTTGCCCTGGCATACTATTTTCCCGACCCCATCGCGGGCGCGCGCCGCGCTTCCATCTGTTCGTAATACGTGAACGCGTCTTTATCTACGATCACGGGCGCGCCGTCCGCGCGCGGTTCAGCCGGCGCGCGGAGCGGCTTCATCGTGATCGCGCCAAAGTCACACGCGTTCGCGCACAAGCCGCAGCCGACGCATTTACTCGCATCGAATCGTACCGTTCGCATGTTCTTGCCGTTGACCAGCGTGCGCGTGCCGTCGAGGTGGAACGCGCTGAAATGACAACGTCGCGTGCACTTGCCGCAGTGGGTACATTTCTCCCAATCGCAGTCGGCGACGTGGTGCGCGCGCGGCCACTCTCGGAACATGCCCAACTTGACGCCGGCGCGGAATGGATAGCAATCGCAGCCGCAGCAATTGCAGAAACCGAACGCGCCGCGCTCGCGCCAATTGCGCGAGCCGGTGTGCATCAGTCCTTCGCGATCGGTGTTGACCACGATCGCCTTCATTTCCTCTTTCGTCACGCGGCGGCCGTGCCCTTGTTCGAGCGTGCGCAACGCGCCTTCGTCGAGCCGGATGCACGCTTCGGAGGGCCGCTGGCATGCCATCACGATCGCGCGGCAGTCGCACGGCACGACGACGTGATCGCTTGCCGCTTCGACCATCGCCAACGCTTCTTCCAATAGCAGCACGTCGCGATTTGGAATCTTGACGTAGACGTCCGGATTGTTTTTGATCTCTTCGACCACCGGCAGCCAGATGCCGATAAATTCTTCCAGTTGCCAATCAATCACCGCGTTGCGCGCCTCGGCGGGCACGTCGCCCCAGTTCTCGTACATCGAGAGCGGATCGAGGCGGCGATAAAACTTGCCGGCCTTGTACGTCACGACGCCGGTTTCTTTATTCGTATCTTTGGCGATGACCATGCGATGATACGCGCTCAAGATGAACGCGTCCGCTTGGTCGCGCGGCATCCGCAGCATCTCGGCGATCTCTTCCGCCGTCAGCGCCGTGTCGTCCAGACCGACGACCAATTCCATTTCGCGGCCCTGCACGACGAAATCAACGTAGGGCAGCATGGCCGGCGGCAATTGGAAAATGCGAACGAACTCGTCGAGCTGTGACATCAGGTTCTCCTTTCGGTGATGAGGTCTGCGCCAAGAAAAAGGCGACGTTCAATCTGCGTGCCGGGAGTCATCACGCGTGAACGTCGCCCAAAAGGAATCCAGTTTGACTTGCCGTCTTTGGTTTCATCTCACGACTATAGTTGCTAATTCCTCTACCTATCCGACGAGACGCCGCGCGATTTCGACCGCGGTCGCGGCATCCGGCGCGAACGCGTCGGCGCCGATTTGGCTGGCGTAGCCCGAAGTGACGGGCGCGCCGCCGACCATCACGCGCACCGATTGGCGTAATCCGGCTTGATCGAGCGCGGCGAGCGTGCTTTTCATTTCGACCATCGTCGTGGTGAGCAGCGCGCTCATGCCCAGCAATTCCGGTTTGTGCTCACGCACGGCGGCCACGAACGTCTCGGTCTTGACATCTACGCCAAGATCAATCGTCTCAAAGCCCGCGCCTTCCAGCATCATTCTGACGAGGTTTTTGCCAATGTCGTGCAGATCGCCTTTAACGGTTCCGATCACGCATTTGCCGGCGGTGGGTATATCGCTAACTGACAAGAGGGGTCGCAGAAGATTCATCCCGGCGTGCATCGCGCGGGCCGCGCACAGCACTTCGGGGACATAGAGGTCGCCGGTTTTAAAGTCTCGGCCGACGTTGTTCATTCCGGCGATCAACCCATTCGCCAAAATCTCTTGCGCCGTGAGTTGGGCGTTCAGGGCCTGTTGGACGAGCGCGCTGACCTCGGTATCTTCGCCCTGATAGAGTTTTGAGGCAATGGTTCGCAAGATCTCTGACATTTGGCTTGTCCTCCCGAGCCGGCCGGCGAACTGTTTCAAACTTTTGAAATCTCCGAGATTTCAAAAGTTTGAAAACTTTCGGCCAGTATAATGCTTTGATGCCAAATGTCAAATTTTCGTAAATCCGTTCGACGCGATCAGTTCCAACGCATCTTGAATCGCGCGCGCCACCGGCATCGCGCGTCCGCTCATCCACGCCGCATCGCTCAAGGCCGGTTGACGCTGGAATCGGCCCGGGGTATACTATCCCTGAACGATGAGCGTTCATTCCCTATCGAAACGCCTCACCTCCCGCAGCTTGTCTCTAGCCCACTATCATGCCAACCCTAACCGGTCTCGACGTGCTCTTGAATGAGCAGCGCCGCTTTCTCAAGAACCAACGCGTCGGCTTGATCACGAATCCGACCGGCATCACGCGCGCGGGTCAATCTAATACTGAGGCCCTGCGAGAGATCGGCGTAAATTTGGTCGCGCTCTTCAGCCCGGAGCATGGGCTGGATGCCGCCGTGGCCGATGCCCAGCCCGTCCCGTCACGGCGCGATGCGCGTACCGGCCTACCCGTCCATTCGCTCTACGGCGACACGCGCCGGCCGACCGCCGAAATGCTCGGCGGCATGGATACGCTGTTGTTCGATCTCCAGGATGTCGGCGCGCGGTTCTACACGTTTACGACGACGCTGGCGCTGGCGCTCGCAGCGTGCGCGGAAAATCGGCTGCGCCTCATCGTGCTCGACCGACCGAATCCGATTGGCGGATCGTTGATCGAGGGACCGATGCTCTCGAGCGCGCTGCAATCCTTCATCGGGCACGGCCCGCTCCCCATCCGCTACGGCATGACGATCGGCGAGCTTGCGCAATTTTACAATCGCGAATTGAACATTGGCGCGGAGTTGGCGGTGGTCACGCTGCAAGGGTGGGCGCGTGGCATGTGGTTCGATGAGACCGGTTTGCTTTGGCCGCCACCTTCACCCGGTATTCCGCATTGGACGACGACGATCGCTTACCCTGGAATGTGTCTGATCGAAGGCACGAATGTGTCGGAGGGGCGCGGCACTCCGCTGCCGTTTGAAACTGCGGGCGCGCCCTGGCTCGACGGTTACGCGCTCGCGGAGGCATTGAACGCGCAGCGCGACGATGGCGTACACTGGCTGCCGATGACGTTTGTGCCGGATGGCGGCCGGCACGCCGGTCAGGTTTGCGGCGGCGTGCAAATCCACGTGACCGATCGCGAGGCATTCCGTCCGGTGATGGTTGGATTGCGCCTCATCGCCGCGTGCCGCGCGCAAAACCCAGCACACTTTGAGTTTCTCAGCACCAGTTGGGAGGGACCCGCGCCGCACCTCGATCTGTTGACCGGTACGCCGCGCGCGCGCGAGGCAATTGAGAACGAAGAGTCGCTTGTTCTGTTGGCGAAAGAGTGGGAGTCAGAGCTTGCCCGTTTTCAAGAGACGCGGAACAAGTATTTGTTGTATTGAATGGGACGCGTCGCCTTCCAAAGAAGGCGCCGAGCGCGGAAAACGCGGATAAGAGTAGGTAAGCCTTCCCGGTGCGTGCCGGACTACGAACACACATACGTTGACAAAAAATAGAAATCCGCGCTCGTCCGCGCTCGTCCGCGTCCCATTGTCGAGGAGGTGATGTCCAGCACCGTCAATCACCAATTACTAATTACCAATTACCAGTCGCTAACTCCAAGGAGGAGAAAAGATGAAACGCTCGATGATCGTGATCGGCCTGTTCGTGCTTGTCTTTGCGCTCGTCATCGCGTGCGCGCCCGCGCCGACGCCCGTGCCGACCGCGGCGCCGCCGACCAAAGCGCCCGCGGCAACCGCCGCGCCGGTCGCGACGGTCGCGCCCGTGGCGACGACGGCCCCCGCCGCGACTCAACCGCCGGCGGCCACCAAGGCGCCTGAACCAACCAAAGCAGTAGCCGCAACTACCGCTCCGACCGCCGTGCCGCCTGCCCCAGCGCGCACCGCCAAGGGTGGCATCCGCAAGAGCACCAGCGGCTATAAGGGCACGCTGAATCTGTGGGTGCTCGGCTATACGCCGGGCAATGCGTTTGCGAATCCGTTCGATAACGCAGTCGCGCAGTTCATGGTGGACAATCCCGACATCAAGATTGACATTACCGGGTATCCGCCGAATGACGAGGGCTTTGCCAAACTGACCGCCGCACTGCAATCGGGACAGGGCATTGACCTCTTGCGTATGGCGTCGGATCGTTTGCCCCAGTACGTCGCCGAAGACCTGGTCGAGCCAATTGACACCTACTTGACCGCCGACGACAAGGCCGACATTCTGCCCAACGTGCTCGACGTGACGCGCCTGAAGGACGGCAAGGCCTGGTCGTGGCCCCTCTGGGTCGTCCCGATGGGCATTTACGTGAACAAGGACGTGTTCGCCGAAGCCAAGGTGGACCTGCCGCCGCAGAACTGGACGTGGGAGCAATTCGTGGACGTGGCGAAGAAGACGACCTTCAAGCGCGCCAACGGCGAACAGGTCTATGGCTTTAGCGGGTTCATTGATCCCGGCGTGGTCAACACCTGGGGCTTGTGGATGAGCGAAGACCCCAGCGTGCGCCCGGTGACCAAGGATGGCAAGTTCGGTTTCAACACTCCCGCCGCCTACAAAGCCCTGCAGCGCTTTGCCGATCTCGCGCTCGTCAACAAAGTGACGCCGCCGGACTTTGGTTCTCAAAAGGACGCGGACGTCAAGGGCGGCTTTACGAACAAACAGTACGCGATGATCGTGGACGCCACCGGTCCCGCGGCCCAGTTCGTCGCCGCGAAAGTGAACTTTGAAATCTATCCGCACCCGACGGTCAATGGTAACAAGCTCACCGTCGGCGCAGTGGGTTTGATTGGCGTGGCGAAGATCAGGGACAATGCCAAGCGTCAAGCCGCGATGGACCTCGGTCGCTATCTGACCAGCAGCGAAGTGCAAGCCGACGTGCCGCCCGGATCGAACGTGCCCACCGGGTTCTATCTCGCGCCGGGCGCGCGCAAATCCGTCAAGATCGTCGCGCCGCTCGACAAGTTCATCCCGATGCTGCCCGATATGTGGGTCACACCGCTCATCGTGAACTGGGCACCGTTCACGCGCCTGGTTCATCCCGAGTACCAGAACATCATCTTCGGCAAGGTCAAGCCCGAAGACTCGATGAAAAAGATCGCCCCCGAAGCTGACAAGTTGATTTCGGGCAAGTAACCCCCACCCCCGGCCCCTCCCCCGTTCGCAAACCCGGCGAACAGGGGAGGGGAGAATGGGTGGGGGTAAGGAGAGATATGGCCTCTGATTCGACCACTTCTTTGGCGATGACACGCGGCACGGCAAAGCTCGGAACCGTTGCTCAGGTCCGCAAATTTTTCCGCAGGCATGGCTGGAGCTATGCTTTTATCTTGCCGAGCATGACCACGTTCGCGGTTTTTGTGCTCATTCCGGTCGTGTGGTCGCTCGTCATCTCATTTCAAAAGTACAGCATCGCACGCGGCGGCACATGGATGGACCCGTTCTATGCCAATTACGTCCAGGCGTTTACGATGCTGCAAGGAATTTTTGTGACGGCGATTCGCAACACCGTCGTCTACACTGTCTTTACCGTTACGACGAATATTTTTGTGGGTTTGGTTCTCGCCAGTCTCATCCAGCCGCTCAGCCATCGCTTGCGCACATTTTTCCGCGCCGCGTTCTACCTGCCCGCCGTGACGAGCGCCATCATTATCGGGATGACCTGGGCGTACATCTACAACGGGCAGTGGGGCTTTGCAAATTACCTGCTGCGCTTGATCGGACTCGAGCCACTGCGCTGGTTGTCCGATCCCGACATTGCGCTGGGGAGTGTTACGCTTTCGGCAATGCTGACCATTCCGGCGACGGCGGTCGTCCTTTACAGCGCGGCGATGGGCAGCATTCCGACCGAGTTTTACGAAGCCGCGGAATTGGACGGCGCGAGCGGTCTGCGCAAATGGTGGCACATCACCGTGCCGCTCATCAAATCCACCACGCTTTATCTCGTCGTGCTGTACACCATCGCCAGTTTCGAAGTGTTCGAGCGAATTTACATCATGGTCCCCAGCGGCGTGGGCAATTCCACGCAGACCATCGTGACCCAGATTTATAACAACGGCTTTAAGGATTTCAATTTCGGCGTTGCTTCGGCGCAGGCGTTTGTGTTGTTCGTGATCATCGTGAGCATCGCGGTGTTCCAATTTCGCTTTTTGCGCAGCGACGTGGAGTATTGACATGCGGAGACGAATCTCTACCGGCGCCGCGCTCGTCTGGTTCACGCTCATCTTTACCGCCATTATCGCGCTCTTTCCGATGTATTGGCTGTTCGCCAACGCGTTCACGCCGATCACTTCGATCCCGCCCCTGACGCCCATTCTTGTGCCCGCGTTCAAGCTCGACAACTTTGAGCGACTGCTGGTCAACAACAAGTTCTATCTCAGTTGGATGGTCAACAGTCTCTTCGTCGGTCTGGTCGTGACCGGCTGGCACATTTTGTTCGACACGCTGGCCGGTTACGCGTTTGCCAAGAAAAGATTCCCATTTCGCAATTTGCTGTTTTGGGTCATCATAAGCACTTTGATGATCCCGATTCATGTGACGTTCGTGCCGCTCTACCTCATCAATCGGCAACTAGGTCTAATTGATTCGCTGTGGGCGCTTATTTTGCCCGGCACCGCGAACGCCTTTGGGATTTTCCTCATGCGCCAATACATCCAAACCCTGCCCTCGGAATTGGAGGACGCGGCGCGCATTGACGGGTGCAGCGAGGTCGGCGTGTTTCGGAACGTGATCCTGCCACTCTCCACGCCGGCGATTGCCGCGCTGGCGATCTTTACGTTCGTCCGCAGTTGGAACGATTTTCTATGGCCCGTGATCGCGCTGAACAAGCCGCAGAACTATACGCTCACGGTCGGCGTCGCGAACATGCAAGGCGAATTCATGACCGATTGGGGCATTATCTTTTCCGGGGGCGCGCTCGCCGCGCTGCCGATGATCATCTTTTTCCTCGTCTTCCAAAAGTATTTCTTGGAGGGCGTGCGGATGGGAGCACTGAAAGGGTAATTCGTAATTCGTAATTCGTAATTCGTAATTCGTAATTACTTTCTATCGGAGAACACTATGGACAAATTTCGCGTTGCGGTAGTTGGCGCAGGTATTTTGGGTGCGCGGCACGCGCGCGTTTATCACGAATTGCCGGAGACGGAGCTGGTCGCGGTGGTGGATGTTGACCCGGCGCGCGAGTCGGTGGCGGAGCGTTATGGCGCGCGGTTCTACCAGGATATGTGCGCCGCGCTGGATAATGAACAAATTGACCTGATGTCTATCGCGACGCCGGATCATTTGCACTGCGCGCCGGTGCTGGCCGCGCTCAAGGCGGGCAAGCACGTCTTGATGGAAAAGCCGCTCGCCACCACGGTCGCCGATGCGCGGGCGATTGTCGCCGCGACGGCAGAGTCGGGCTTGGTTGTGATGGTCAACTTTAGCCAGCGCTTCGTCGCCGATCACGTCTGGATCAAGCAGGCCATTGACGCGGGACAAATCGGCCGGCCGCAGATCGCCATCTCGGTCAAGTTCGATACGATTTTCGTTCCGACGGGAATGATTCGGTCGTGGTCGGTGCAAACGTCGCCGCTCTATTTCATGTCGAGCCACGATCTCGACCTTATCTACTGGTTCTTGGGCAAACGCCCGGTCGAGGTTTTCGCGCACGAGACGCGCGGCACGTTGGACGCGCAAGGGCTGGCCGTCCACGATGGCTTGAACGCGCTCATTCAGTTCGAAGGCGGCGTCAGCACGAATATCCACTCGTCGTGGATTCACCCGAACACGTATCCCAAAGTGGCGGATGGATTCATCCAGATCATCGGCTCGGAGGGCGCGCTATTCTACAACAGTCGCACGCGCTCGGTCGAGTTGTTCAACGGCAAGGGTGGGCAAAAGGTGGAATTCAGCGGCCCGCAGACCGCGGATGAAGTGGGCGGCAAGATCACCGGCGCGTTCACCGAATCGGTGCGGCATTTCCTGGCGTGTGTGCGAGACCGACGCGAGCCGCAGACCTCGCCGCGGAACGCGCTGCCAATTGCGGAGGCGCAAGCCGCCGTGATCGAGTCGCTGCGAACGGGACAGCCGGTGGCGGTAGCGAAATGACGACGATTGAAGAACAAGTCGGGCAAGTGATGGCGTTTGGGTTCGACGGCGTTGCGCTCACACCGGAACTGAAGACGATGATCGAACGGCTGCATCCGGGCGGCGTCGTGCTCTTTGCGCACAACATCGTTTCGCCGCAGCAGTTGGCGCAGCTGGACGCGGATTTGCAGCGCACGGCGCGCGCGAACGGCAGCCCCGATCTGATCATTAGCATTGACCAGGAAGGCGGCCGCGTCGCGCGCCTAAAGACGGAAACCGGTTTTGCCGAGTTTCCCAGCGCGCGGGCTGTAGGAGAATCGCGAGAGCCGGAGGAGCAAGCGCGCCAGATCGCGCGCGCGATGGCGGCTGACCTGAAAGCCGCGGGCATCAATATGGACCTCGCGCCCGTGCTCGACGTGAATAACAACCCCGGCAACACCGTGATCGGCGACCGGTCGTTTGGAGCCGACCCCGCGCTCGTGGCCCAATGCGGCGTCGCGTTCATAGAAGCGATGCAGCAAGAGGGGATCATGGCGGTCGGCAAGCACTTTCCGGGGCACGGCGACACGGCGGTTGATTCGCACGTGGCGCTGCCGGTGGTGCCGCACGACCGCGCGCGTTTGGAATCCGTCGAGTTTGTGCCATTCAAGGCGGCGATTGCGGCGGGCGTGGCCGGCATCATGGCGGCGCACGTCGCGTTTCCCGCGATCGAGCGTGAGGCGGGACGCGCGGGCACGCTCTCGAAAAGCGTAATGACGGATTTGCTGCGCGATGAAATGGGGTTTGGCGGAATTCGCTTGACAGACTCGTTAGAGATGGGCGCGCTCGCCACCCGCGGCTATCCGGTTGACATCGCCGCGGCGACCGCGCTGGCCGCCGGCGCCGACCTGCTGCTCTTTAACTGCGGACACGAATGGAACTATCGCGCGCACGCGACCCTCGTGGATTGGGTCAGCCGCGGGAAAATTTCTCCAGCGCGTTTGGCCCAAGCCGTGCGGCGAGTCCTCGCCGTCAAAGCGCGATTTGGCGTTCGCAAATAAAAATGCGGATGAGAAGTTCTCATCCGCATTGTGTTACGCCGACCATCCAGCCGTTCGGGCGCCATTCTTTTCTACGTCCCGGCGGCCTGCTTGGAGGAGGTCCTCGATTTCGTGAACCGCCCGCGTCGTGGTCACCCCTTCCGCAGCGGCCCATTCTTCACTGAGCACCTTGGTCACTTTTTTTAGGAGGAGACCGTCGTTGGCCCCCAACGGTTTCCTCCGGCTCTCGGCGGTGAGGTCCCGAACGATTTCGCACCGCGCGGTAAGGGATCCGTCTTTCAAGCGCGTGGCCAGTTCGAGTTGTCGCATCTGGCGGTTCTTATCGAGGGTTAGTGGTTTGCTCGTCAACACGCTGCGGCACTCGTCCAGCGTGGCTTTGGAGGAGATGCGTCTCAGCACCGTGGAACCCTGGGCGTTGATGGGAACCCAGACCGTCGGACCGCTCGTGGCGACTTCGTAGTAATACCGCGCTTGGTCGCCGGCGAATTGCTGCTCCGTGTACGTTTTGACCGTACCCACCCCAAATACCGGGTGAACCACCTGCTCTCCGATTTTAAACTGCATCCGTGCCTCCTCTCGATGCACGCTTGGGCGCGCTGACTCGGCGCGATTTAGTACCGATTTCGCCGGCCGCCGCCGCCGCCGCCGTAACCGCCGCGCGAACCGCCGCGGTCTTCTTTCGGCCGCGCCATGTTGACCGTCATGCGGCGACCGTTGAGTTCATGTTCGTTGAACATCTCGATGGCCTTTTGGGCTTCGACCTGCGTGGTCATTTCGACAAAGCCAAAACCCTTGGGGCGCTGGGTGTCTCGGTCCATGATCAGCGCGATTTCCTTGATCGTGCCTGCCTGGCTGAAAAGCTCGCGCAGTTGTTCCTCGGTCACGTTGTAGGACAGATTGCCGACGTACAGTTTTGATTCCATGAGGAATCTCCTTTGGTTGTAAACGTCCGGTACGTGGCCCGGACGATTCATTTAGATAAACGCCGTGCTATCCGTCTCCACGTCTTTGGCGGATAGCACGCATGGCGGCCGTTTAGTGGAAACGGTGGATATTGCCGCCGCCGCGGCGTTTGTGTTTGACCTCGCGAAATTTGGGGCGCGCGGCAGCGGGAAGATTATTCCGTTGATTCTCGCTGGGACGCGCCTCATTCACGATCAGCGCTTGATCGTGCAGCGGGTGACCGTTGTACAAGGTGATCGCTTGGAGGGCCTCGCCCGCGTTCCCCATTTCGATGAAACCAAAACCTTTGGATTGCCGGGTCGCTCGGTCCATAATGACCTGGGCGCTGACGACCTGTCCGGCGCCCGCAAAGAGGGCGCTCAAATCCTCCGAGGTGACCTGAGCGGCCAAGTTTCCGATATACAGTTTATTGCCCAAAGCGGCACACTCCTTTCTCCTCCCCGCGACGATTTCCGCCGAGGTTAGGTAGACCCACTCACGCCGCGCGTGCGCTTGTAGTTTTGGGCCGCGCCTGGCGATGCGCTTCGACGTAGCGCCGAATCGCTTCCTGACTCGGTTGCACGAATTGCGGCGTGTCATAGTCCACGCCTTCTAAACGCCGCCGCTGAATCTTGTGTTGCAGCACCCTTTCGATTCGGCCGATCATCGCTTCGTCCACGGGCGTGACCAGCGTGTACGCGTGGCCCGCGGCGTGGGCGCGGCCGGTGCGCCCGATGCGATGCACATAGTCTTCGGGCTGCATCGGCACGTCGTAATTGATGACGTGCGAAATGCCTTCGACGTCAATCCCGCGCGCGGCGATGTCGGTGGCGACGAGCACGCGCGTCTGTCCGCTCCGAAAAGCGTCGAGGGCCGCGAAGCGTTGGCTCTGCGACCGGTCGCCGTGGATGACCTGGGCGTGGATGCGAGCGCGCAGCAATTGCCGCGCGACGCGATCGGCGCGGTGTTTGGTGCGCGCAAAGACGAGCACGCTCTCCATTTCTTCTGCGCCGAGGAGTTGTTGTAACACCTGCGCTTTGAGATGTTCGGGCACCGGGAAAAGGGTTTGCGCGATGGCCTCGGGCGCAACCGCGGTTTCCTTTTGGATGCGGATCGCGTCCCGGGTGAATTGCCGCGCCAGGTCAAGAACGGACAGGGTCAGGGTTGCCGAGAAGAGCATCGTCTGACGCTCGCGCGGCAGCAGCGCCGCAATCCGGCGCAAGTCCGGCAGAAAGCCGACGTCCAACATGCGGTCGGCTTCGTCGAGCACGAGAACCTCGATCCCGGCAAACGTGATCGTCTTGCGCTCGGCGTGATCGAGTAGACGGCCCGGCGTCGCGATAACGATCTCGACGCCGCGTTTGAGCGCGGCGACCTGAGGGCCCATCGGCACCGCGCCGAAAATGGCGGCCGCGCGCAACGCGGTGCGCGCGCTCAACTGCTCGGCTTGCTGCGCCACTTGGAGCGCCAGCTCGCGGGTCGGCACAATAATGAGGGCCCGCGGCTTGCGCGCGTGGGCGGGCGCGGCGAGCAAACGCTGCATGATCGGGAGCAGGTACGCGGCGGTTTTGCCCGTGCCGGTCTCTGCCGATCCTAAAATGTCTCGACCCTCCAGAGCCGCGGGGATCGCGGCGCGCTGGATCGGCGTGGGCTGTTCAAAGCTCAGCGCCCGCACGCCGTCTTGCAGACGTGGGTCGAGCTGAAAGAGACTAAAACTCATGAAACTCCTGTATGCGGTAAAAGGTATTACGAGGTGAACAACCGCAGGGGACACATCGTGTCGGGAGGTAAAAAGCGGAACCGCCCTAGTCAGAAGACCGGGCGGCATGAATAGACCGGATTTACTTGTCTCCAACGGTTAGTAGTATATCACAGGTTGCCCAGTTAGGCAAATCGGCGCGCAGCCAGGATGCGCATCTGCACACCCCGAAAGTTGACTCATTGACAACCACAGTCACTTGTCCTACTATGGATGCGTCGCAAACTTTCGAAAAGGATTCAAATGGCCGCGCGAAATAGGACTGTGGCCGCGCTCGTGCTGACGATGGTCTTGGCGTGCTCGCTCTTGCCCGACGATTTGCGCCTGGCCGGCGCGCCGACCTCTACCCTTGCCCCGACTCTCCTGCCGACCGGCGCGCCGACTCTCACACCCATCGGTCTGAACTTGCCGACCCCTCCGCCCAGTCCCATCGCCGTCGCGACCCAGGCGCGCCCTGCATCGCCAACGCCGTCCCGACCTCCGACCCGCGTACTTGTGCCGACCGAAACCCCCACGCGCTCACCCGTTTCGAGTTCCGAGTTCTTCTCCGCCGGAATGCGCGATCGCCAGAACGGCTATTACGCGCGCGCGGCGACCCATTTCCAGGCGGCCCTCAACCTGAAACCGCCTCAGCCGGTGGCGCGCGACGCGCAGTTTCGTCTCGCCGAGAGCTACATTATCGCCGGCGACGGCGATCGGGCCATTGCCGCGCTTTTGGAGTTTTTGCGAACGGACCCCGATGGCGCGCGCACTTCCGAGGTGCGCTATTGGCTGGCCGATATTTATCGCCAGCGAAAAGATTACGCGAACGCGCTCGCCCACATGCAAATCTTTCGCCGCCAGACGCAGACGCTCCAGAGCGATGCCGACGCGGCGCTCGCCGATATTTTCTCGCAGGTCGGCGATTCCGCCAATGCCATGGCGCACTACGACCGCGCGCTCCAGGACAATACGCTCGCGGCGGCGACCCGCGCCAATATCTTGATGCGCGCCGCCGTCGTCCACAGCGCGCGGGGCGAAAGCGCCTTGGCGGCCGCGCGCTACGATGCCGCGCTCGCGCTGTTGAGCGATGCGCCGACGCGCGCGCTGGCAAATTTCTACGCCGGTCAGGCGTACGCGGCGGCGGGGCGCATGGACGTTGCGGTCGCGCGTTGGAACACCGCCATCGCCGATACGCCTGACCAGCCCGGCGCGTACCACGCGCTGAATGAAATGACCAACCGGAAAATTCCGGTAGACGATTTGGCGCGCGGACGGATCGAGTTCCACGCCGAAGAATATGGCTCGGCGATTGCGGCTCTACTGCGTTACATCGCCGGCGCGGGGCCACGGGCCGCCGAGGCCCGTTATTTTCTGGCGCGTGCCTATAGCGCTCAGGGCGCTTCTGCTCAGGCGATGGCAGAATATGACGTGATCATCAACACGTTCCCCAAAGACCCGGTGGCGACGGACGCGTTCATGCGCCGAGCCGGCTTGAGTGAAGCGGCGGGAAATTTGGACGACGCACTCCGCGTGTACCAGCGCGCCGCGACCGTACTGACCGACGCGGCGGCTGATGAGGCGCTGCTGCGCTCAGGGCTGGTGTTGGAACGCGCCCGGCGCTACCGCGAGGCCGCCGCCGCATTCGATAGATTGCAGAGCGCGTCTCCCGCGCGCGACGTAGAGCGTGCCGCGCAGGCATTATTCCGGGCCGGCCTGAGCTATTATCAGCTTCAGGAATTCCAAACGGCCCAGGCGCGCTGGCAACTCTTGAGCGAACGATACCCGCAATCGGATCATTTCACGGCGGCCTTGTACTGGCTCGGCAAGGCCAGCATGGTACACGGGCAAACGGACGCGGCCAAGGGCTATTGGACGCGCGCGGCCGCGGTTACCCAAGAAGTTTTCAAATCGTACCAGCGTAATTACTACGCCTATCGCGCCCAGCAGGCACTGAAACCGCCCCAATCCGCGCCGGAACGCGGGCTGTACGACGCGGCCCGCTATGCGATGGACCCCTTTCCGCGCGCCGACCTGGAGAAATGGCTGTTGAGTTGGGCCAAAGCGTCCGCCGCCGCGCCGAGTGTCTTGGCGCCGGCCGTCCGCGCCGACTTGAATTTCCGCCGGGGCGACGAACTGTTTCGCCTCGGCCGCTATGAACAAGCGCACCTGGAATTTTCGGCGCTCGTTGATGCGTGGGAAAAGGACCCGCTGGCGCTCTATGCGCTGGCGCTGTACTTTCAAGAGAACGGTCTACACGACTTTTCCATTGCGTGCGCGATCCGGCTCTACAATTTGTCGCGCCAAGCTTCTGCGCCTCCCGCGCCCCGTGGTTTGGGCTTGCTGCGCTTCCCAACCTATTACGCCGACCTGGTCATCGCGGAATCCAAAGCGAATGGCATAGACCCGCGGATCTATTTTGCGCTCCTGCGCCTCGAGAGCCGCTTCAATCCCCGCGTGACCGGGCCGGCGGGCGAACGCGGCTTGGCGCAAATCGGCCCCCACGTCGCGCCGGCGATTGCCGCGGGCTTGCAAGTGACCGACCTGACGCTCGACCAGTTGTTTCTGCCTTATCTCAACGTTCGATTCGGCGGCTGGTTGTTCGCGCAAAATGCCCAACAACTGGATGACCCGATTTATGCCTTCGCCGCTTACAATGCCGGATTGGGGCCGGCGCTGCGCTGGCAGGGCGTCGATGTGGATTTGGCGCTGGAGAAATTCGATATCGAAAATGCCCGCGTCTATGTCTATATCGTCTATCCGTATTGGCAGGAATATCAAGAGCTGTATCGCTGAGTCATCCGCGAATCCACGCGAATCTTCGCGGATCCTTTTGAAAGGAGGGGCGATGGCGGACTCGATTAATTTGATGGACTGGCGGCTGCCCGCGCCGACCGATCGCGCGCAACTGATGGTCGCGGAGAGCGCCGGCATCCTGAAGCGTTTTTATCTCATCCAGCGCGAACTGGTTTTGATGCAGGCCGGTTGGCTGCCGGGCGCCGACCACTGGCAGAGCAAACTCTTGCTGCCCGAGGTGCTGTGGCAAGACGCGCTGGTCGCGGACGAGTTCCGGCGCCGCGTTTTGGAGCTGCGTTTTCCGCGCCGTGAAATTGTCGTCGGCGACGACGCGCCCATCGTCCAACTGCTGCAACAATTCCGCAACGCGCCGGACGGTCTGGCGTTTATCGAGGGGCTCCAAGTCGTCAAATCCAAATTGCGGACGACGTACCGGAATTACCTCGAGCGCATAGATCATTTGGACGATGCGCCGACGGTTCGCATCTTGCGGCAAGCGCTGGCCGACCTTGACGAGCAAATCGCGCGCCTGTCCACCGCCGCGGCGGACGGCTTTCAGGTTTATCCCGAACGCCACGCGCCCGCGCAGCAGTGGACGCGCGGGACTCGCACGATGGTTGAGCAACTCGGCGATCTGCTTGACCTTACGCCGCGCGATATCGCCATGCCCGCGGTTACCGAGTTCGGCGGCCGCGAATTTGCAATCTCGCGCACCGGAGCGCGCGACCGGCGCTTTAACCTCAATCGCTTCGGCTGGCCCGATAACTTGGACCGCGCAATCGGGCCGGGCGTGGGATTGCTGCTCCAAGTGCGCCAGAGCGTTCACCATTTGAACGAACTGTGGGCGGCGGAAATGGCGGCCGCCTGCCTGTTCGATCTCGCCGCGGACGCCGAGCCAGAGTTTCTGACCGACGCGGCGCGGTGGTGCTTTGACGAGATTCGACATTGCCGCATGGGATTTACGCGCTTGACCGAGTGGGGGTTCCCGATAGGCGAGATGTCGCTCGGCACTTTTCCCTACGATGCGGGCGCGGACGCGGCGCCGCTGACTCGCCTGGCGATGATCTTTTATTTCGAGAGCACCTACATTCACACCAAGCCGGAGCGCGCCAAGATTTTCGGCGAGTGGGGCGACGCGGTCAGTTCCCATGATATGGATTTCGATTGGGCGGACGAGCAGATTCACACGCACTTGGGAACGCGCTGGCTCAAGTATTTCCTCGAAAAGCGGGGCGACCCGCGCCGTCCCACGGACGTTCGTCCGGACGCGGAAGCGTGCGTCAAGCAGGCGATTGCCAACGCACCCCCCGGCGACCGCGCCAAGACGCAAGCCGCGTTCGAGACGATGATGACGCGGGCGCGACAATTCGCCCTCAAGACCTAGGCGCACACGGCAGAAACCCGTCTTCTCACGGAAGACGGGTTTCTGGCTTTTTGTTACGGAATTGTCACGAGAATTGTCACACCTCTGCAACGAGCATACGTCAAAATCTTGAGGACGAGGCCGTCAACGCCCAAACGGCGCGTTTTGAGCGACGGCATCATGCGGTCGGACGACCCACGCCGGAGGCTGACTGAAAGATGCCAATTCCGAGTTCGTTCGTTGTCCAGTTCCTGACCACGCTTGCCGCTCTCCCCGTCATCGTCGTACTCGTAATCTTTACCCTCCGGCGGATTTGTTTCACTTCGACCATCTTCTTGCCGCCCAGGCAATTGCCGTCCTCGCCTCCAGACCCCGCACGCGCTCGGCCCGACGTTCTCATCCTCGCGCCTTGTCGCGACGAACAAGCCGTCATCTCCGATTTGTGCCGCGCTCTCGACCACCTCGATTATCCGCGTGATCATTACGGACCACCAACCCCGGCCCGACGCCGTCAAACGCGCCGTGCCCTATTTCGACGATCCCCGCGTTGCCGGCGTCACGGGCCGCCCACTGCCGGTGAACGCGCTCTCAAGCCCGAGCGCATACCATTCGACCGTGGAGAGTCTGGTTCACCAGATGATCACGATGCGCGCCAAAGACCGGCTGAGACCTGGATCGCATCGCGTGGATGGGCGCGGGTTTGCTCGCCGGTCTTGCTTTTCTAAAACGTGAACGTCATGTCAATTGCCGTCTGCATTGTGAGCCACAATACGAGCGAACTGCTGCGCGAGTGCCTGTGCTCGGTAATCAGTAACCAGTATTCAGTATGCAGTATTCAGCGAGCCATCAATAGTCCACTGAATACTGAACACTGTTCACTGAATACTGGCGTGGTCGTCGTGGACAACGCGTCCACGGACGACAGCGCCGAGATGGTTGCGACGGAATTTCCAGCGGTCGCGCTTTATCGGAGCGAAACGAATCTTGGCTATGGCGCGGCGGCGAACCGCGCGATTGCGGCTTGCCACTCGCCGTACGTGCTCTTGCTCAACAGCGATACGCTGCTGCAACCCGGCGCGCTGCCAGCACTCGAAACGTATCTCGACGAACACTCACAGGTCGCGATGGTCGGCCCTCGGTACTTTAACGCCAATGGGAAATTACAGCCATCGTGTTTTCCGTTTCCCACTCCGCTTGATATTTTTCTGGATGTCACGCATGCGTACGACCTGATCGCCCATGTGCCTTTTCTGCGAGAGAAGGTGATGCGGACGTGGGCGCACGATCGCCCGCGGCGCGTGCCGTGGGTGCTGGGCGCGGCGTTGGCGATTCGCCGCGCTGCGTTTCAAGCCGTTGGCGGATTCGACGATTCCTTTTTCATGTACTACGAGGAAGCGGATCTGTGCTATCGCCTTGCTCAAGCGGGCTGCGAAACGCATTTTGCGCCGGTCACCGACATCGTCCACATCGGCGGAGCGAGTACGCAGCAGCAGCGCGCCGATATGATCGTGCAACTTTACGCCAGTCTCGCGCAGTTCTATCGGCGACACTATTCGCGAGTCCGACAAGTCGAACTGGCGATGCTCGTCTCTAGCGTCGCGTTCGCGCGGCTGATCCGCGACTCGTTGGCGATTGGATTTACGCGCGACCAAAACGAGCGCGCGGTGGACATCCACGCGTGGCGGCGATTGCTCGCGGGAGAGTGGCAGACACTTGGAAACTGAATCGCAAACCATCTTGATCGAACCCGCGCGGCGTTTGGAGTTATTCAGCGTAGCCGAGATCTGGCGCTATCGCGAGTTGCTCTATTTCCTGACCTGGCGCGACATCAAAGTGCGCTACAAGCAAACCGCGATTGGCGCGGCCTGGGCGGTTCTCCAACCGTTCCTGACGATGGTCGTCTTTACGGTCCTTTTTGGAAATCTCATCCAAGTCTCATCCGACGGTGTGCCTTATCCGGTATTTGCGTTTGCGGCGCTGTTGCCATGGACGTTTTTCGCGTCGGCGCTCAATCGCGCCAGCAACAGTCTCATTTACGATGCCAACCTGATTTCCAAAATCTATTTTCCGCGCTTGCTGCTGCCGTTTGCCGCGGCGCTCTCGGTGGCGCTTGATTTTGCCATTGCCTTTGTCATTCTGCTCGCGATGATGTTGTTCTACGGAATTGTTCCGGGCATCGCCGTCCTAACACTGCCGCTCTTTCTGCTGCCCGCGCTCGCGACCGCGCTTGGCTGCGGCTTGTGGCTCGCGGCGCTGAACGTGAAATATCGTGATATTGGTTACGTCGTTCCATTCCTGACTCAGTTCTGGCTCTTTATCACGCCTGTCGCCTACTCCAGCGCCATTATTCCCGAAACATGGCGAACGCTGTACGGTCTTAATCCAATGAGCGGCGTCGTCGAGGGATTTCGCTGGGCATTGCTCGGAACCGCGCGCGTGCCCGCCGAACTCTATTTTATTTCGACCGCGGTTGTCGTCGCGCTCTTGTTGGGCGGTTTGCTGTACTTTCGCCGCATGGAAGACGAGTTTGCCGATGTGGTGTGAAACACGTAATACGCAAAACGTAAAACGTAAAACGTAATTCGTAATTGGTAATTCATGAGTGACATCGCGATTCGAGCCGAAGGTTTATCCAAGCGCTATCGCATCGGCAGGCGACACGGGTACGACACGCTGGGAGACGCGGTTGGAAATTGGAGACTGGAGATTAGGGATTGGATGCAGCGAGTTCGCCATCCAACCTCCAATTTCGTTAGTGTCATCCGGTTTTCGCAAAATCAACTCGGTCATGCTTGGCATGTTCTCGCATCAGAACCAGATAAAACAGCGTGAGGCAACTGGGTTCGTTTGGAAACACACCAATCTCATCCGACTTGTTGCGGAATTCGCGAA
>JACQYF010000033.1 GCA_016208315.1 Chloroflexota bacterium
CCGCGGAGCGGCGAATGGAGCATTCCTGGCGGCGCGGTGGAGGTGGGCGAGACGCTGCAGGAGGCCACGCGCCGCGAGGTACGCGAAGAGTGCGGCATCGAAATTGACGTGGGCGAGGTGATCGAGGCGCTCGATATTATTCAGCGGGACGAGGCGGGCCGCGTCCAGTTTCATTACGTGATCGTAGATTTTGCCGCGACGTACCGGCGCGGCGCGTTGTGCGCGACAAGCGATGCCGCAGACGCGCGCTGGGTCGCGCTGGGCGACTTGGACCAGTATCCGATGAACGCCAAGACGCGGGAGGTCATTCTCAAGCGGCTGGCGAAAACGTGAAAGCGGACATTGCAGTTTCGGGCGCGGTAGGATTGGTTATCGGCGGGAGCGCGTTTCTGGCGACAAGCTGGCTTAGCGCGTACCTGCCGTTTTTTATTCAAGGTTCGCTCGGCGCAGCCATTACGTTTGCCGTGTTGCTCTTGATCGCGCTCGCCGAGATGCCGATGATGGTGGTCGCGATGCGAAACATGGCGCGCAGTCCCTCGACGCCGCGTGGCATCCTGCTGGGTACGAACGCCGGCTACACGGCGTTCGCGTCGGTTTACGCTTGTATCTTCGTGCTGGCGACCGGGCAGGTTTCTGGCGGGCTGGCGCTGGCCGCGTTAGGCATGTTGCGGTTCGTCAGTGGAGTATTCGTCAAGTGAACGCCGTGCTCAAGGAATCGAACGGGGCGGTGATATTCGCGGTCAAAGTTGTGCCTCGGTCAAGTAAGAGCGAAATCGTGGGGCTAGAGGGCGACGCGATCAAGATTCGTCTCAAAGCGCCACCCGTCGAAGGGAAAGCGAACGAGGCCCTTGTCAAATTCCTGGCCGACGCGCTCGACGTGCCTAAATCGAGCATCATCATCCTGAGCGGGCACACGGCGCGGAAAAAAGTGGTGAGCGTGCGCGGGGTGACGGCGAAGAGAGTCGAAAAGACCCTAAGGGTTTTCAAAAATCCTTAGGGTCTTGGTCTGATGCGCCGCGCCATTCTCGCCATACTTTTCAACCATGTTTGGCGGCGATACATGAGGACGGCAGAAATCGCCGAGAGAATCGAGCCGCCGAAGAAGATTCCACTGAGAACATTGACGACGAGGAGCGCGGCATCGGAGATCGAAGCCGAACCGGAACTGGCCGAGCCGGGCGCGGGAGTGCGCGTGGCGGTCGGGGTTGGCGATGTGGAGCGAGGAGTAGGCGCGGTGGTCGGAGGCGCGGGCGGCGCGGGCAGCGTGGGCGCAAGCGTTGGGACCGCCGTGGGCAAGGCCTGTCCGCTCGCATCGGAGGATGGAATCTTGAGCACCATGCCAACCTTGAGCCGGGTCGAATCGGTGATGCCGTTGGCCGCCATGATGATGGCATACTTGGCGCCGCTGCCGTAGACTCTTTGGGAAATCGTCCACGGACTGTCACCCGGCTCGACGGTATAAGTGCCCTCGGCGGAAGGTTGCGAACTTGCGGGCGTGGCCGCCGGCCGCGGGGCCGTTGGCGCGACGGTATCGCCGGGATAGGTGGGAATGAAAATCGGCGTGGGAAAGACGTAGGGCGGCTTGGTCGGCTCGTCGGCGGGCGCGGGGCCCTGGGCGAGCGACGCGGGTACGCGCAGCGACACGATAAGCAATGCAATTAAGAATAGCGCGACTCTGCGCTCAATCATCATTGACAGCCCGTGGTGACAATTTGCGCTTTGGTCAACGTGTTCGAGCCAAAAGAATTGCCGGCGCACGCGCCGCCTTCCCAGGGTTGCAAGAGAACGTCGGCGCCGTCGAAGGTGTTGCCGGTGTATTTGCTGTGTTGAGCATTGTCGGCTTGCACGCTCTTGACGCGCGCGCCCCGCACGATATTGTTCTCAAAGCGGACGTACTGCGCGTAACCCAGCCACGCGCCATAGTTGTCGTCGGTGAACGTGTTGTGGTGGATGTAGTTGCGCAGTCCGAAGGTCGCCTCGATGCCGTTGGCGACGCTGTGCGAAATGGTGTTGTAAAAAATCTCGTTGTCGTTGCTCGCGCTTGCGGGTGAGTTCCCCTGGTAGATACCGTCGCCGTCGTAGTTCAGCTTGTTCCACCCAATCGAATTGCGGTCGGACTGCTGGGTGAGCACGATGCCGGCCGAGCCGCAGCCCGCATCCTTGCCCCACTGCGGACAACTGCGATTGTTGTACTCGACCGTGTTGGTATAGATTTGGCTGGCGGTCGTGCCGTACAAGTAGATGCCCCAGCCGCGGTTATTGTTCGTCGTGTTTCTGAGGACGGTCATTTTCTGCGAATTCAAAATCTGAAGGCCCGCGATATTCCCATTCGACGTGTTGCCCTGGACGCGTGAATTTTGGATGCCGTTCAAAATGATGCCGCCGTGCGGAAGCGGTCGTAAGTGCTCGATGTCGTAATTGTCGTCCACATAGTTGCCGCTGAAATCGTTGTTCTCGAAGACAAAGTTCTTGCCCTTGACGACGTACATTCCCACGTCAAACCCGCGCACTTTGCAGTTGCGGATCGTCACGGCCGTGCGCCCCTCGATCAAAATCCCCACCCCGATCCCATCGCCGATAAAACTCGAGTTGCTGCAATTGAGCGTGATATTGTCGGCGGCGATGATGACGGCCTGGCGATATTGGCCGTTAGGCGGCAGCGTCGTGCTCTTGGTGATCCGCATGGGGGCGGAGAGGAGAACGAGGAACAGCGCGAGCAGGTTCATTCGTGAGTACTCCTGTGGGTTGAGTCTCTAGACCCGAAGGGTTTTCAGAAACCCTTCGGGTCTACCGGTGCGCGGTCGAGCGCCTGATTCGCCAGCGCGTCCGCGCGCCGATTCTCTTCGCGCGGGATGTGCCGAATTGCGACGCGCGCGAATTGCGCGAGCGCGCGCTGACCTTGAATATGCAGCGGTTTTAGGTTTTCGGCTCGAACGCGATACACGCCCTTTAGTTGCTGCGCCAGCAATTGACTGTCCGTTCGAATCTCGATCTCAGTCGCGTGATGCGTTCGCGCGCGCTCTAGGCCGCGGAGCAGTGCGCGGTATTCGGCCTCGTTATTGGTTGCCCGGCCAATCGTCTCGCCCAGCGCTTCGATTTCTTTTCCGCGCGGGTCGGTTAGGACGATGCCGAGGGCCGCGGGGCCGGGGTTGCCGCGTGCCGCGCCGTCGGTATATAGAATCAACTTGGTCATCCGGCGAGAATCCTGCCGCATCCTGAGCAAAACACCAGCTCGTTGCCGGCGCGCGCGCGCTGCAAATGCCCGGTCGGCACCTCGGTCCCACACACCGCGCACGACGACGCGCGAATGTTGGCGACCGCGCGTCCGGCTTTCGTGCGCTGCAGGTGATCGTAGGTCCGCAGCGCGTCGGCATCTAACTCGCCGCGGGTACGCTCGCGCTCCTCGGCCAGTTGCGCGAGGCGGGCCGCGAGCGTATCACGTTCGCGGGAGAGGGCCTCGATCTCGGCGGACCGTGTGCCCTCTAACTTCTTGAGCGCGGTCGTTTTCTCGGCGACCCGGCTGCGGGCTTGGTCTACCGCCTCCATCAGTTCCAGCAGTTGATCGTCCAGGTCGCTCCGCTGCCGTTTGAACATTCGCAGTTCCTTTTCCAGCCCTTCGAGTTCCTTCGGATTGCCGACGCGCCCGCCGTAGAGCCGTTCCTCGACCTCTTTGGCCTTGGCGTCCATGCTCTTGGCATCGAGTTCGCGCGCGCGGAGCGTCGCGCGCAGTTCGGCCAGCGTCTTGTCCTCGCTTTCGAGCGCCGTACGCGCCGCGACGACAGTGGGATCGCCGGCCAATCGCTCCTCAACCTGGCGCGCGCGTTTGTTCTTATCGTCCAGCTCATGGTCTATGCTTTGCAGATGTTCGAGGGCGGAAATACGGGTCATGGTTTATCCGAACCCAGAGAAGCTGGCTCTATTGTACGCGATTCTGGGGTGGAAGCAAACTGGGCGGGCAATCGGCTGTGAGTAAGCTGTGCATAACTTGTGGAACGTCTTTGACAATCGGTCAGGCAAATGCTATGATGGGCAGCGACTCTAGCGTGTCACCGAGCCACCAGCAGA
This sequence comes from Chloroflexota bacterium, assembly GCA_016208315.1. Taxonomy (GTDB): domain Bacteria; phylum Chloroflexota; class Anaerolineae; order UBA4142; family UBA4142; genus JACQYF01. Next base: position 4,066 of record JACQYF010000033.1, read on the forward strand.
CGACCACCGCGCGCGGCGAGGTCGTCTTTTTTCTTTCAGCACCTTAAAAAATCCACAAACCTTCAGTTTCCCTATTGACACCGCGTGGGTGTTGTGGGATAATCAGAGCACAAAAGTGGGTGAAAATGGGTCAAAGTGGGGAGCAAGACCCATTCCGAACGCCTGTTCTTAAGCCCGGTGGGTAAGGGGAACGCATGTTCTTCGGCTCGCATCAGCACACCATAGACGATAAGGGACGATTAACGTTGCCCGCCAAGTGGCGATCGGAACTCGCAGGGGGAGTCGTCGTGACACGCGGCATGGACGACTGCCTTTTTATTTTCCCCAAACCCAAATTCGAAGCCATCGCCGTCGAGATTGACGAGCAGGGCATCGTGTTGGCCGACATGCGCGCCTGGTCGCGCTACTTTCTCGGCATGGCCGCTGATGCCGAATCGGACAAGCAGGGCCGCATCCTCATCCCGCAGAATCTCCGCGATTTTGCCAAACTCGACGGCGAGGTGGTCGTCGTCGGCGTGGTCAGCCGCATCGAGGTTTGGAATCCCGCCCGCCACAAAGAAACCAACGCCAAGATCGAATCGGACGTCGTCGCCGTTGCGGAACGGTTGGGGCAGGTTATGAAGCGGGCCGCGGCGAAAGCCGACAAATAGCGCGATGGCGCACATCCCGGTTCTCTTGCAGCCGCTGATCGAGCTCCTCGCGCCGCATCCCGGCGGACAATACATTGATGGAACGGTTGGGGCGGGCGGACATTCGGCGGGAATACTCGATGCGTCTGCGCCGACGGGTCGCGTCCTGGGACTCGATGCCGATCCCAAGGCGCTCGCGGTCGCGGCGACTAATTTGGCACGGTACGGCGAGCGCGTGCTACCGCGGCACTCAAACTTTGGGCATCTCAAACAAATCGCCGGCGACCACGGCTTTGTTCCTGCCGATGGTATTGTACTCGATTTGGGTCTCTCGTCAATGCAGCTCTCGGACGCGGAGCGAGGATTTTCGTTCCAAACCGAGGGCGCGCTCGACATGCGCTTTAATCCGGACGATACTGTTACGGCCGCCGAATTGGTCAACACGCTTGACGAGAATGAGCTGGCCGACCTGATTTTCAAATACGGCGAGGAACGCGCCTCACGGCGGATCGCGCGGGCGATCGTCCACGCGCGACCGCACGCGACCGCCGCGCAGCTCGCGGCCGTGATCGAAAAAGCGATTGGGCGGCGCGGTCGCGTGCATCCCGCGACGCGGACGTTTCAGGCGCTGCGGATCGAGGTCAATCGCGAGCTAGAGGTTTTGGAGCAAGTGTTGCCGCAAATCGTCGAGGTGCTCGCAGTCCAGGGGCGCGTCGTCATCATCACGTTTCACTCGCTCGAAGACCGGATCGTCAAGAATTTCTTTCGGCAATCCAAAGAGTTGCGCGTGCTGACCAAGCATCCGGTGCGTCCCACGCGTGATGAGGCATTGTCGAATCCGCGCAGCCGCAGCGCGAAACTGCGGGCAGCCATGAAGGTGATCGCATGAAGGAACCCATATCCCTCAAGAAGGACTTGCCGTTTTCCTTTACTACGGCGCGCACTTGGTTGTTGTTCATCGTCACCATTGTCTTGGTGGGAGTGATCTATATGGGCCAGGCCAGCCAGGCCGCGCTGACCGGTCAACGCGTGTACGACAAGCAAGAGAAACTCGCGCGCATTCGGCAGGAGAACGCGCAGTTGCAGGCCGAGATTTCCGTACTGCTTGCGCCCGACCGCATGGAAAAACGCGCGCGCGCCCTGGGGTTCCATCTCGCCTCGCCGGACCAAGTCAAGTATCTAACGGTGAAAGACTATCCCGTCGAGCCGGTCAAACCGACGTTTTCGGCGAGCGCGCCTGTGCGCACCGACGATGCGTTCGACGTTGCCGCCTGGTGGAATGCCATGCTCGTCCGGCTCGGTCTCAGCGCCAGCCCACGCGCCGCGGAGGCGTCGGAAGTTACGATGTCGGCTCAGAGTTTGCCTCGCGCGCCGTTTCGAATGCGGTTGGCGCTCATGTTCGTATTCGTCGTCGGCGGGTTGCTGGCCGCGCGGCTGTTCTATTGGCAGATCATCCAATGGGACAAGTTGAGCCAAATCTCGAAACGGCAGTCCACACTGGATGTGCCGATTCCGGCGCGGCGCGGCGAAATCCAGACGCGCGATAATTTGCGGCTGGCGACAGACATTTTTCTATTTACGGTCGAAGTCTCACCCGCGGGCATCCCCAAACCGCAAGAGCTGGCCAAGCAACTTGCGCCGCTGCTGAAACTGCCCGAAGCAGCCATCCTGGCCAAGCTGAGTTCGACAAGCGCCTCGCTTGTGCTGGCGCGCGATGTGCCGATCGAGATTGGCGGCGCGGTGCAAGATTTCAAGACGCGCGCCGAGGTCAAGTATCCCGAGCTTGGCTTGGCGAATGTGCAAGTGCGTGTCAAGGCGGTTCGACAGTATCCAGCGGGTTCGTTTGCGGCGCCGGTCGTGGGCTATGTAAATGTCGAGCGCCAGCCCGCGTATGGCATCGAACAGTACAAAGACCGCGACTTGCGCGGCACGGACGGCAAGATTCACGGCGCGGGGACGGTCCTGCACGATGTGATCCCGATTGACTTGCCGACCAACGAGCCGGCCATCGAGGGCGCGACCGTCGTGCTCACGCTCAACAGCGGGATGCAGCGCATTGCCGAGACGGAGTTAGCGAACGCGATCAAAGAAACCCGCGCGGCCAGCGGCTCGATCATTGTGCTCGACCCCAAGACCGGCGCAATTCTGGCGATGGCCGCTTACCCGACCGCCGATTTGAACCTGTACTACGACCCGGCCAATTCGGGCCGCTATGCCAACCAGACGATCAGCTCGCAATATGAGCCGGGGTCCGTTTTCAAGATTGTCACGCTCGCGGCGGGATTAGATGCGCGCACGATCAGCCCGGCGACCTACTTTGACGACAACGGCCGATTGCCGTTTGGCGGCATCGTCGTCAAGAATCATGATGACATTGCGCCCGGCCGAGTGAACGTGATGCAAGTGCTGCAAATGTCGCTGAATGTGGAAGCGGCGAAGATCAGTATCGGCCTTGGCACAGAGCGGTTCTACCAGTACGTTCAGAATTTTGGATTCGGCGTGACGACGCGGGTAGAACTCGCCGGCGAAGTCGCGGGGGAGGTCAAGACGCCAGGCGATGGCAAGTGGCGCGACTCGGACTTGGCCGCCAATTCTTACGGTCAGGGCATCTCGGCGACTCCGCTGCAAATGACCGCCGCCGTGGCCGCCGTCGCCAATCAGGGCAAGCTGATGAAGCCCTATATCGTTCATCAAGTCCGCCGCGCAGACGGCAAGGTGATTACGACCGAACCGGAAGTCGTGCGCCAGGTGATCAGTCCCGAGACGGCGCGCGTGCTCACGCAGCTCCTCAGCGAGGCCATCGTCGTGGAATCTACGAACAAAGCCATCGTGCCGGGCTATCGAGTCGCGGGCAAGACCGGGACGGCGGAGATTCCGCGCATCGGCGGGTACGATCCCGATTGGACCATCGCTTCTTTCGGGGGCTATTTGCCGGCCGATGATCCGCGGTTCGTGATTTTGGTAAAATTGGACAAGCCGCAATCCTCCAAGTGGGGGTCGCAGGTCGCGTCGCCCGTTTTCGCGGCGGTGGCTAAGCAGTTGATCGCGCTCTCGGGCTTGCCGCCGGACGCGGTGCGGTTGGCAAACAAGTAGGACAAGATGCCATCTTGTCCCACGAATCACCACAATGTTAACTCTTGCCGATGTATTCCAGGCGTTGACCAAGGACCGCCCGGCAGAGGCGGACAAGATCGCGATCGCCGACGTGTGCGTGGATTCGCGCCAGGTGAACGCGGGCGCGCTGTTTGTCGCGCTCAAAGGCGAAGCGCACGACGGGCACGAGTTTATCCATGATGCGCTGGCGCGCGGCGCAGCGGCAGTCATTGCCGAAGAGCGCGCGGAGAGTTCGGGGCTAGGTCCGAGCGTGCGTGTCGTCAAAACTAGCACAGGTGTCGCCGGGTTGCAACCTGGCCCCGAATCTCTCGTTCCAACGATTTTTCTCGCGCCGTCCAGTCTCAAGGCCCTGCAAAAGCTGGCCGCGTTCTGGCGGCGTCGTTTCTCGAACTGCAAGGCGATTGGAATAACAGGCAGCATCGGCAAGAGTTCGACCAAAGAACTGATCGCGTCGGTTTTGCAGCGACGGTATCGCGTGCTCAAGAGCAAGGGGAACCTTAACAACGAGATTGGTCTGCCGCTCACGCTTTTGCAAATGGACGAGACGCACGAACGCGCGGTCGTCGAGATGGGCATGTACGCGCTCGGCGAGATCTGCGAATTGTGCCAGATCGCCCAGCCGACCATCGGCGTTGTGACGAACGTTGGCCCCAGCCATTTGGAGCGACTCGGCACGATGGAACGCATCGCGGAGGCAAAGAGTGAGCTGGTAGAAGCATTGCCGGCGGACGGCGTCGCGATTCTGAACCGCGATGATCCGCGCGTGCGCGCGATGCGCACGAAAACGAGCGCCCGTGTTTTCTACTACGGCTTGGATCCGCACAGCGACCTTTGGGCCGACGAGATCGAAAGCTACGGGCTAGAAGGCATCGCGTTCGACTTGCGGTACGGTCGAGAGAAAATCCACACGCGAATGCCGCTGCTGGGTCGCCACAGCGTCCATACGGCGCTGGCCGCGGCGAGCGTCGGCGTCGTCGAAGGGTTATCGTGGGATGAGATTCTGAGCGGGCTGAAAGATGAGGCGGCGCAATTGCGTCTGATCGCGGTCCCGGCTGAGAATGGGACGACAATTTTGGACGATACGTATAATGCGAATCCCGAGTCCTCGCTCGCCGCGCTCAACTTGCTGGCCGAACTGAACGGGCGCAAAGTCGCCGTGTTGGGCGATATGCTCGAGTTGGGGCCGATCGAGGAAGAGGGACATCGCGTGATAGGCGGACGCGCGGCCGAGGTCGTCGAGGTGCTGGTCGCGGTTGGCGCAAAAGGCAAATGGATTGGGCAAGCCGCGCGGGACGCGGGGTTATCGCCGAATACTTTTTTTGCCGAAAACAACGCGCGGGCCATCGAAATCCTGCGCGGCGTGCTGCAACCGGGCGATATGGTTCTGGTGAAAGGGTCGCGGGGCGCGAAAATGGAGGAAATCGTCGCCGCGCTGGCGCGAGAAAACGGCGAGCCGGAGCCGCACTGATGGCCTGGCCTCTGACCCTGGGGGCGATCTCGTTCTTTCTCGCCGTGGTGTGGGGCCGGCCGCTGATTCGGTTTCTCAAATCAGTCGGAATCGGTAAACAGATTCGCATTGACGAGCCGACCAAGCACCAGACGAAAACCGGGACGCCGACCATGGGCGGGATCATGGTGATCGTTCCGGTGCTACTGATTACGGGCGCGCTGAACATCGCGAATTTGCTGGGCAACACCTTGATCGGTCGCTCGATTCTCGTGCCGATGGGCACGATGGTCGCGTACGGCGCGTTGGGGGCGATAGACGACATTGCGGGCTTGCAAGGCAAACGCAAGGGCAGCGGGCTGTCGGGGCGCTGGAAATTCATTTGGCAGATGGTCTTTGCGCTGATTCTTGCCGTGGCGTTGCAGGTCGGGCTTGGTTTGCGGAGCGTCGCGATTCCGAGCATTCCTGAGAAAATCGAGATCGGCATTTTCTACATTCCGGTCGCGATGTTCTGGATCGTCGGCATGTCGAACGCGGTGAATCTGACGGATGGCTTGGACAGTCTCGCGGGCTGGACGGCGGCGATTGCTTTCGCGTGTTACGGCGTCATTGCGTTTTTGCAGCAGCAACCTTATCTGGTCATTTTCTGTTTTACGATTGTCGGCGCGCTCCTCGCCTTTTTGTGGTATAACGCTCATCCCGCCGAACTATTCATGGGCGATACGGGCGCGCTGGCGCTCGGCGCGACCTTGGGCGCGGTGGCGTTGATGACCGGGCAGTGGCTGCTTTTGCCGCTCATCGGTCTGGTGTTTGTCGCCGAGACGCTTTCGGTCATTCTCCAGGTCGCGTATTTCAAACTGACACACGGCAAGCGTATTTTCAAGATGACGCCGCTGCATTATCATTTTGAGCTGCTCGGCTGGTCGGAGACGCAAGTCGTTCAGCGATTTTGGCTTGCGGGACTCTTGGCGGGCATGTTGGGGATTGCGCTCGCATTATTGTAGGTTGAGATTGGAAAATCTGCCCGAATGATTGATTTGACGAACAGGCGCGTTCTAGTGATGGGGCTGGGCGTCCACGGCGGCGGGCTAGGTGTAGCGCGGTGGCTCGTAGGGCAGGGCGCGGTTGTAACGGTGACGGACTTGAAGCGAGCGGAAGAATTGCAGTCGTCACTTGACGCGCTGCGCGGATTATCAATCGAATATTTGTTGGGTGAGCACCGCGAGCAGGATTTCTTGAACACCGAGCTTGTGGTTCGCGGCCCGGGCGTGCCCCGCGAGTCGCCCTTGCTCCGGTTGGCGCAAGAACACGGGATTCCGGTCGAGATGGAAATGGGGCTGTTCGTCGAGCGACTGCCGCGCGGCGCGGCCCAGGTCGTCGGCATCACGGGAACGAAAGGCAAGACGACCACGACGCTTATGGTCGGCGCGATGCTCGCGAAAGCAAACGCGAAAACCGTCGTCGCGGGCAACTTGCGAATTTCGGCGCTCGAACTCTTGGACAAGATTGATGCCGACACGCCGGTTGTGCTAGAGTTGTCGTCGTGGCAGTTGGAGGCGTTCCCGCCGCACCAAATCAGCCCGCACATCGCGGCCATCACCAACATCTCGCCCGACCATTTGAATCGCTATCGCGATCTGGACGATTACGCCGAAGCAAAGCAAATCATCTTTCGCTACCAACAGGCCGGCGATTTCGTCGTCCTGAACTTTGATAATCGCATCCTGACGCATTTGGCGCCGCGCGCCTTTTCGAAGGTTGTGTGGACGAGCGCCAAGCGCGCGTTGAACGAAGGCGCGTACCGCGAGGGCGATGCCCTTTTATGGCGCTGGGGCGGCGAGCGTCACAAGATCATGGACGTACACGAGTTGCGGGTCGCGGGCGCGCACAATGTTGAGAACGCGCTCGCCGCGATTGCCGTCGCGTCCGTGTGGGGCGCGACGCCGGAGCAGATCGCGAGCGCGCTCGCCGAATTTCGCGGCGTGGAGCATCGCCAGGAACTGGTGCGCGAGATCAACGGCGTGCGCTACGTCAACGATACCACGGCCACTGCGCCCGCCGCGGCCATCGCCGCGATTCAAGCGTTTGCGCCAAGCGGAATCGTATTGATTGCGGGCGGTTCGGACAAGGCGCTCGGTTTCGCCGAGATGGCGCGAGTCGTGGTCGCCAATGTTCGGTACGTGATATTGCTCGAAGGCACGGCGACGGACAAGCTCGCCGGCGCGATCGAGAGCGCGGGCGGTCAAGGGCTAGTGGCCGGACGATACGATGATTTGGAAAAGTCAATCGTCCGGGCGCGCGAATTGGCGCAGCGCGGCGATGTCGTTCTGCTTTCGCCCGGCTGCGCGAGTTTCGGCATGTTCGCCAACGAGTTCGAGCGGGGCGAGCGGTTCAAGCGAATTGTGAGAGGAGCACCATGACCCTTCAACAACAAGAACGTACTCAGGGCATAGAGATTCCGCGCGTGGACTATGTTCTCCTTTCGGTGGTCGTCGCGCTGCTCGCGATCGGGCTGATCATGATTTACAGCGTGACCTTTCCAACGAACGTGGGTCAGGGTGACGCGGAGCCGCAAGCCGACTTTATCAAGCAAGCCGGGTTCGCGGCCATCGGGCTGATCCTCTTGTTCGTGCTCATGCGCGTGGATTACCGCCTCTGGGGCAAACTCGCGATTCCGATGATGGGTGTGACGATACTGGTGTTGATCGGTTTGCTATTCATGCCCGAGGTGAACGGCTCGCGCCGCTGGCTGTTTGGCGGCTCGATCCAGCCATCCGAGGTCGCGAAATTCACGGTCGTCGTCTACATGGCGAAGTGGCTTTCGTCGAAAGGGGACAAGCTGCGCGATCTCACTTACGGCCTGCTGCCCTTTGCGATTTTCGTCGGCGTCGTGGCGGGCTTGATCATTCGCCAGCCGAACTTGAGCACGGCGATCATCATTGGGCTGTGCGCGATGGCGATGTTCTTTATCGCCGGCGCGGATTTGATTCAATACCTGTTCCTGCTGCTGGCCGGCGGTGTGACGGTCGCGCTCGTGATCGCGAATACGCCTTACCAGGCGGAACGTTGGCTGACGTTCTTGCAGGACCCGTTCGCGACGATGACTCGCGAAAGTTACCAGATCGCCGAAGTCCTGATCGCGCTCGGCTCGGGCGGATTGGCGGGACGCGGGCTTGGTTCGGGCTATTCCAAATTCGGTTTTGTCCCCGCGCCGCACACAGACAGCATCTTTGCCTTGCTTGGCGAGGAGCTGGGCTTGATCGGCACGTGGGCTGTGCTCGCGCTCTTTCTCGCGCTGCTCTATCGCGGTTTCAAGATCGCCAGCAACTCGGCTGATCCGTTCGGCCAAGTGCTCGCGGCAGGTCTGACTTTTTGGCTGATTTTTCAAGCGTTCGTCAACATCGCGGTCGTCACCGCGAGCATTCCGTTCACCGGCGTGCCGCTGCCGTTCATTTCGTTCGGCGGCTCGGCCCTCATTTCGTCGCTCGCGGCGGTCGGCGTACTGCTCAGTATTTCGCGCGGCGCGGGCGCGCCGCTCAAGGAAGCCGATGCGACTTTTAATTTCGGGTGGCGGAACGGGGGGACACGTGTATCCCGCGTTAGCCGTCGTCGCCGAAATCCGGAAACAAGAAAACGCGCCCGTTGAGGTCGTTTACGTTGGACGCGCCGGCGCAATTGAAGCGCAGCTCGCGCAGCAGGCGGGCATTCACTTTCAGCCGATCCCAGCGGGAGGCGTGCGCGGATTGGCGCCGTGGAGGGCCGCTCGCAATTTCGCGCTCGTCCTGCAAAGCATCGCCCGCGTACGCGAGGTCATCCGCGCGTTCAGACCGGCGGTCATTTTCGCAACCGGCGGCTACGTCAGTGCGCCGGTCATTTGGTCGGCCGCGGCAGAGCGCATTCCGTCTGTGATTTACTTGCCAGACCTCGAACCGGGTTGGGCGGTGCGCGCAACCGCAATGTGGGCGACGCGCGTGGCGATTTCGTTTCCCGAGGTTGGAAGGTACTTTTCCAAGAGCAAAGCGGTCGTGACGGGGTATCCCGTGCGCGCCGAGTTCTTTCAGACCGAACGCGCGCGAGCGCGTCGCATGTTTGGTCTCGATCCGGAGACGCGGACGGTGACGATCTTTGGCGGCAGCACCGGCGCGCACCAGATTAACCAAGCCGTCGTCGCGAATCTTGCCGAACTGGCGCAAGTGGCTCAGGTCCTCCATCTCACGGGCCGGAATGATGAGGCCTGGGTCAAGTCAGAGGTGGCGCGGGTATCCGCAGCGGCCGCGCGCGTGCGTGTCTACGGCTATCTTCACGACGAGTTACCGCACGCGCTTGCGGCTGCCGATGTGGTCGTCGCGCGGGCGGGCGCGGCGACGCTGGGCGAATTTCCGGCGCTGGGCCTGCCTGCGATCCTCGTGCCGTATCCCTACGCGGGCCGGCATCAGGAGCGCAACGCGAATTTCCTGGTCGAGCGCGGCGCAGCATTCAAGGTAAATGATGCCGCGCTGTCGAGCGCGCTAGTCCCGACGTTGAAAAGACTCTTCGACGCGCCGGAGCAGCTCAAGGCGATGAGCGCCGCGATGCGCGCGCTCGCGCAGCCGTGCGCGACGGCGAACATTGTGGAACTCTTGAAAACGGTTGCGAAGGAGCGGGCGTGATCCCGCCACGCGTGCATTTGATTGGCATTGGCGGCATTGGCCTGTCCGCAATCGCGCGCGTGCTGATCGCGCGTGGGGTTCAAGTATCCGGCTCCGACCTGCACGCGTCGCCGATCACGGACGAATTGGCAACGCTGGGCGCGCAGATTCACATCGGCCATCGCGCCGAGAATATTGATCGCGCGGATTTGATTCTCGTGACGTCGGCGGCTCCGGCGGAGAATCCCGAAGTGATCGAAGCGCGGCGGCGTGGGATTCGCATAGCCAGACGCTATGATTTTTTTGCCGAATTAACGCAGGGGAAAAAGACAATCGCTGTCGCCGGGACCCACGGCAAAACGACGACGACCGGAATGATCGCGACGATTCTGACGCATGCGGGTCTCGACCCCACTGCGATTATTGGCGGCATCATTCCGGAACTGAACGGGAACGCGCGCGCAGGCAAGGGCAAATATTTCGTCGTCGAGGCGGACGAGTACGACCGAGCGTTTCTGGGCCTGCGTCCCAGTATCGCGGTTGTGACGAGCATCGAAATGGATCATCCAGATATTTTCCGCGATTTGAACGAGGTTGCAAAGGCGTTCAGGGAATTTATCGCGCTGGTACCGCATGACGGGCTGATTGTGGGATGCGGAGAGAGTGAGCGGGTGCTAAGGGAACTCGGGGAAACTCGGGCTGTGCGTTATGGCTTTGGCGAGGAAAATGATTGGCGAGCAAGTGACATTCATCCGAACGCGCGCGGTGGAAGTGATTTCGTCGTTTGGCGCAAAGGCGCACACGTCGGCAACTACCAATTACAAATCCCCGGCACGCACAACGTCTTGAACGCGCTAGCCGCGCTGGTTGTCGCCGACGCCGTTGGGATTGATCTCCAAATCGCGCGCGAGACGCTGGCCGATTTTCGCGGCGCGGCGCGGCGCTTTGAGATCAAGGGCGAATTCCACGGCATCGCCATTGTGGACGATTACGCGCACCATCCCTCCGAGATTCGCGCGACGCTCGCGGCGGCGCGGGCGCGCTACCCGGGCCGGCCGCTCTGGGCCGCGTTTCAGCCGCACACCTTCTCGCGCACGCGCGCCCTGCTCGACGAATTTGCCGCGGCGTTCGACGATGCCGATCACGTGATCCTCACGGACATTTTTGCGGCGCGCGAACGCGACGATCACAGCATCAGCAGTCGCGACTTGATCGCGCGCATGACACACCGAGATGCGCGATTTATCGCGAGCTTTGAGGAGATCGTCGAATTTCTCGTCGCGAAGTTGCAATCAGGCGATGTGTTAATAACGTTGGGGGCTGGGGATGTGTACCGGCTTGGCGAGCAGCTGGGCGTGCGGCTGGCAAGCCAGGGAGCAAGTTGATATGCGTGCCGTTCTTGACCTCAAGCGAACCGGATTTTTTTGGTGGGGCTTTCTCACGGCGCTGATCTTTCTCGTGCCGAGCGCGTGGCTGGTGAACGTGGCGAATTTTTTGCGCGGCGCAGACTGGTTGCAGCCGAGTCAGCCGCCCTTGCTCTGGCTGATCCAATTGCGCGATGGAATTGACGCCTTTGCGAAGGGACTGCCGGCCGTTATTCAATTCAACCCGCAAGGGTCCCTCGTCACGTTTGGCAATTTCTCTATCCCAAATGTCGTCGTGGGGATCGTCGTCGGACTATTGCTGCTCATGGTCGCTTTCATGTTTTACGCTCGCGCGGCGGGCGGCGGCGGCGTGCTCGACGACCTGCTGGCGATGCTCTTTGTCTACATCGTTCTGCGCGTCGAAGGCGCGACGACGGCGGCCATCCCGATCGTCAAAACCCTTAACGACCAGGCGCCGCAATCGTATCTGATTATCTTGTTATTGTTCATGCTCTTTCAAGTCGTGCGCGGACGGGGATCGAGAGACTCGGCGGTATTTTTCAAGATTTTGTTGGAGGCGCTGCTCATTGCCATCTTAATTCTCCCGCGCCAAACGCTCGACGCGGTAGCTTGGATTGTGGAACGTCCGACCAAGCTCCACGAATTCTTGGCGCTCACCGGCTACTTTGCCATGATCCAGACGGTTTGGGCGCTGATCGGGATCTTTTCGGGCGTTGTGAATTTGTACAACGTTGGCCGAGGCGCGCCGACTCCCGCGCGCGCGCCGATGCTCGGTGGGAGAAAACCCGAAAAGTGAGCGTAGCGCCGGCGATCGCAGAATTAGCCGCTGCGCTCGGCGCGCGCGCTAGGCCAAACGAGTCGCTCGCGCGGCATACCACGTTGCGAATTGGCGGGCCTGCGGATTTGTGGATCGAAGCGCACACGCTTGTCGAGCTAGTCGAATCTGTGACGCGGGCGCGCGAGCGCGCGATACCAGTTTTTATACTGGGGAATGGCTCGAACCTTCTCGTGCTCGACGGCGGCATTCGCGGCCTGGTGATTGAGAATCACTGCAACCAGTTTCGACTGAACGTTACCAATGATAAGCAGGCGATCTTGCGTGTCGAGAGCGGCGCGGCGTTGCCGCTCATCGCGAACCAACTCGCGCGCCAGGGCTGGTCGGGCCTGGAGTGGGCCGTGGGCGTGCCAGGCACGGTGGGCGGCGCGGTCGCGGGAAACGCGGGCGCGCACGCCGGCTGCATCGCCGACCGGCTCCTCACGGTTTCGATTCTCGACGAAGCTGGTCAAGTGATCGAGTTACCCAAGACTGATTTGGGATTCGAATACCGGCAGAGTCGCTTGAAGCATTCGCGCGGCGAAATTGTCTTGGGCGCGGATTTCGAAATGACGCGCGATGATCCGCAAGCGTGCATCGCACGCATGAACCAGTACACCGAACACCGCCGCCGCACGCAGCCCACCGAAGCGAGCGTCGGCTCGATGTTCAAGAATCCGCCCGGCGATTACGCGGGACGGTTGATCGAGCAAGCGGGTCTGAAAGGCACGCGGGTCGGCAATGTCGAGGTATCACCGGTACACGCGAACTTTTTCGTCAATCACGGCGGAGCTACCGCAACCGACGTGGTGCAGTTGATCGAAATCGTGAAGGATAGAGTGGCGAGGAAATTCGGCGTCGAGTTGGAATTGGAGATCGAAATCGTCGGAGATAAGGCAGCAGCGTGAGCAAGCGTATCCGAGTTGGATTGATTTTCGGAGGCAAGTCAGGCGAGCATGAAATCTCGCTGGCCTCGGCGCAATCGGTCGCGCGCGCGATAGATAGAGAGAAATTCGAGGTGGTGCTGGTCGGCATCACGAAAGAGGGCAGGTGGCTCGCCGGCGAGCACACGCTCAAGCAACTGATCGCGGCCAGCCCATCGCCTCTGCTCACGGCCAACAGCGGCGAAGCGCCGACGACAAGCGCGACGGCGACGGATGCGAAAGAACTTGTGCCGCAGTCAACCGGAACGCTGAGCCAAGCATCACCGCTGTCTTCGATTGACGTAGCATTCCCGCTGGTCCACGGGCCGTTTGGCGAGGACGGCACGATCCAGGGCTTGCTCGAATTGGCCGATATTCCCTACGTGGGCGCGGGAGTCGCCGCGAGCGCGGTGGGCATGGACAAGGCCATGATGAAAGCGATCTTTCGCGCGCACGATCTGCCGCAAGTAGATTGGATGGTGATTCTGCGGCGCGACTGGGAATCGCAGCCCGAGCAAACGATTCACCGAATTGAGGCCGCATTCGGCTATCCGTGTTTCGTCAAGCCCGCCAACTTGGGGTCGAGCGTCGGAATTTCCAAGGCGCACAATTGGGACGAACTTGCCCAAGCACTATCCACCGCGGCGTCGTATGACCGCAAGCTGCTCGCGGAACGCGCGGCGGGAAATGTGCGCGAGATCGAATGCAGCGTGTTAGGGAATGACGAGCCGGTCGCGTCGCTGCCGGGCGAGATCATCCCCAAGCGTGAGTTCTATGACTACGCCGCCAAGTATAACGACGATTCGGGGACGGAGCTGGTCGTGCCCGCCGATTTGCCCAGCGACGTCGCAGCCAACATTCAAGACATGGCGATCCGCGCGTTCAAGGCGATTGATTGCAGCGGCATCGCCCGCGTGGATTTCTTCGTCGAGCGCGCGACGCACAAAATCCTGCTCAATGAGATCAACACGATCCCCGGCTTTACGGCGGTCTCGATGTATCCCAGGATGTGGCAGGGCAGTGGCCTCACCTATCCCATGCTGATCGAGCGTTTAATTCAACTGGCGCTGGATCGCCACGCCGACAAGAAAAAGAACAAGACGACGTATCAATAATGCCAAGAGCAACACCGCGCCGCGCCATGAATCGCATCACCACGCGTCCCATCGGACGCCGGACCCGCCTGCACTCGACGGCGGAAGCGGCGATCACGCGCACGCCAGCCATGTCGCGAGAAATGTGGAAGGCGCGGCGGCCCAAGCTGATGGTCGGCGGGCTAATCCTGGCGCTGGTCGCCGCGCTGTTCGTGTTCTTCGACACCGACCAGTTCTATCTTTTCGATTTCCAGGTCGCGGGCCTCCAACATCTCACAAAACCCGAGATCGCGCGCGCGAGCGGCATTGCCGGCTATAACATCTTTTTTGTCGAAACGCAGCAGGTCGAGCGCGCGCTGGTGAAATTGCCGGAAGTCAAATTCGCGCAGGTGACCGCGTCCATGCCGAATCACTTGACCATCGCGATCGAGGAACGCAAACCCGAGTTCGCGTGGGTCCGCGGCGGCGAAACGTATTGGGTGGATGCGGAAGGGATCGCCTTCAAAGCGCGGACGAACTTGCCCGCCTTGCCGGTCATGCATGACCTGGATCAAACTTCGGTCAAGCCGGGACAAACGATTTCGCCGGCCGCGTTCGCGGCTTTACGCGCGTTACGCGATGCCTGGCGCGAGTCCCCGCGCGCGTTCGAATGGTCAACGGCGCGCGGCCTGTCGTTCAGCGACGAGCGCGGCTGGAAAATTTACCTCGGCGACGCTGAAGAGATGGCCGGCAAGCTGGCGGAATATCGCGCGTTGGTGGCAATGCTCCTCGCGCAAAAGATACAAGTCAAATTTATTGATTTGGGCAAAGGCGACCCGTATTATCAATGAGCAATTACCAATTACCAATTACGGGCCGTAATTGGTAATTGGTAATTCGGAGTAATGAGATGTCAACACCGATTGCGGCTCTAGACCTGGGCACGACGAAAACGTGCGCGTTGATTGCAGAGATGACGGATACGGGGACGTTGCGAATCCTGGGCGCGGGCATTTCCGCGTCGCGCGGGCTGCGCAAGGGCGTGGTGACCGATGTGAAAGAAGCGTCCCATTCAATCGTCGCCGCGGTCGAGCAGGCGGAACGCGTGTCCGGGTTCAAGATCGAAGCGGTCCACGTCGGCATCGCGGGCGCGCACATCCAGTCCACGAATTCGCGCGGCGTCGCCGCGATCCACAACGGGCGCGGCGTGGCGCAGGACGACATTGATCGCGCGATGGAGGCGGCGGAAGCGATCGCCGTGCCGCACAATCGCGAGATCATTCACGCGATCCCGCGCGGCTATACGCTGGATGGACAGGACGGCGTCAAGGATCCGCTCGGCATGATCGGATTTCGATTGGAAGTTGAAGCACACATCGTCACCGGCTCGGCCGCGTCTATTCAGAATTTGATAAAAGCCGTCGAAGGGGCCGGGCTGAAAGTGAGCGGTGTGGTTTTGGAACCAATCGCCGCGGGCGAGGCCGTATTGACGAGCGCGGAAAAAGAAATGGGCGTCCTCCTGGCCGACATCGGCGGCGGCACGACCGACATCGGCGTTTTCATTGACGGGAGTATTTGGCACACGATGGTTTTGCCGACCGGCGGAATTCACGTCACGAACGATCTCGCCGTTGGTTTGCGAACACCGTTTTCCGCCGCGGAGGAAATGAAAATCAAGTACGGTCAAGCCGACCCTACGTTAGTGGCCGAAGACGAGATGATTGACGTCGCGGCGTTCGGGGAAGAGGGCCGGCGCACGGTGTCGCGGCGCGAAGTCGCCGAGATCATTCGCGCGCGTGTGGACGAGATTTGCCAACTCATTTTGACGGAGGTGAAACGATCGGGCTATGACAACTTACTTCCGGCCGGAGTGGTGTTGTGTGGGGGCACGGCGGAACTTGCCGGGATGAAAGCGTTTGCGCGCGAGGCGCTGCAAATGCCGGTCCGGCTCGGGACGCCGCGTGACATTGAAGGATTTACGGATCGGGTTTCATCGCCCGCGTTTGCGACCAGTGTTGGATTGGCCGCGTGGGGTTGGAAGGAAAGCGCGGTTCAAGCGCGGGTTGCGCCGCCCCACGGCGGACGGCCCGCGGCCAACCCGCTCGGCGGCCTGGTCGGCTGGGCCAAGCGCGCGTTCTTACCGGGCTAGTTGAAAAAAACCCGGCCCAAAAAAGGGGTCTTGACAGAATACAATGTATGCGTTAAGATACGCACATCTACACTGTATCTAGTGTCATCGCCCCTTTGGGCCGCTATATGTAGGGGGTTCCATGAAATCACCAAAGGACATTGCGGTTGACGTAAAAGGACGAAAGCCGGACCTCGAAGACTCGCGTCTGCGCGACGATTCCAGCAAAACGGAGGCCACCTCGATGCAGCTAGAGAATATCGCCGGAGGCGAAAACTTTGCCGACATCAAAGTCATCGGCGTCGGCGGTGGCGGAACGAATGCCGTCAATCGGATGATCGCCGAAGGACTGCGCGGCGTGAATTTCGTCGCGATGAACACGGACGGTCAAGCGCTGGTCCATTCACATGCGCCGCACAAGATTCGCATCGGCGACAAGCTCACGCGCGGGCTGGGCGCGGGCGGCGATCCCATCACCGGCGAAAAAGCCGCAGAGGAATCGGCCGAGGATTTGTACGATGCGCTCGTCGGCGCCGATATGGTCTTTATCACCGCGGGCATGGGCGGTGGCACGGGCACGGGGGCCGCGCCGGTGGTCGCGCGCATTGCGAAAGAAACGGGCGCGCTTGCGATCGGCGTCGTAACCAAACCGTTCACCTTCGAAGGCAGCAAGCGCCGCCAAGTTGCCGAAGAGGGACTGAATAAACTCAAAGAGCAAGTGGACACGTTGATCATCATTCCCAACGATCGCTTGCTCGAAGTCGTAGACAAGAAAATGTCGCTGCAAGCCGCGTTCCGCGCGGCCGACGACGTCCTGCGCCAAGGCATCCAAGGCATCAGCGAACTGATCACCGTCCCAGGGCTGATCAATCTCGATTTCGCGGACGTCAAGACGATCATGGGCGCGGGCGGCGCGGCCTTGATGGCGGTCGGGCGCGCGGCCGGCGACAACCGCGCGGTCGCCGCGGCGGAGATGGCGATCAAGAGTCCGCTGCTCGACGTGACGATTGACGGCGCGCGCGGCGTTTTGTTCAATGTGACCGCCGGCGATTCGCTCACGCTGCACGAGGTATACGAAGCCGCCGAGGTCGTGCGCCGCGTCGCCGATCCCGAAGTGAACTTGATCTTCGGCGCGGTCATTTCCCCGGAGATGAAAGACGACCTTCAGGTCACCGTGATCGCCACCGGTTTTAGCGCGGTCGCCAAGCGCCAGACCGGCGGAGGGCAAGGCCAGGCCGTGGGCAACGTCGTCACCGCGCCCGGTCGTAAAACGATTGATTTCCCGGTGCGTCAATTCGATCGCGAGGACTTGGACATTCCCGCGTTCTTGCGCAAGCGCGGTTAGGGTTGCGTTAAGATTTGGTAATGTCGCCCATTTTTTAAGGTCAGGGCTATTGCATCGGCTAGGAATGTGTGCTAAACTCTCCTACGAAATATTGTAGGGCCGAGTTCTCGAAACACAATATACAGGGTTTGGAAAAGACACAGAGTCTGTGTGCGGCAACTCCAAACCCTGTTTTGCGCCCCGGCAGTCTCCTGGATTGCCCAGCAGGGGAGAGCAACGATGCAATGCCCGTACTGCGCCAAAGAACAGAACAAAGTCATTGACACGCGCGAGTCGGATGTCACGATTCGCCGCCGCCGTGAATGCATCAGTTGTGGCCGGCGCTTCACGACTTATGAACGCATCGCGCAGACCGGCCTCATGGTCATCAAGCAGGACGGCCGCCGCGAAGCGTTCGACCGGCAAAAACTGATGAGCGGCATTATCAAGGCCTGCGCCAAGCGGCCCGTGCCGATGCAAGCGATCGAGTCCATCGTGGACGGCATCGAAATGGAATTGCACACGCTGGCCAAGTCGGAAGTGGATTCGCAGCGCATCGGCCAATTGCTGATGGAGCGCCTGCGCGTCTTGGACGACGTGGCCTACGTGCGCTTTGCGTCGGTCTATCGCCGCTTCGCCGACCTGGATTCTCTCGCGATCGAGATTCAACGTCTGAAAGAAAAGAAACAGCGCGAAGCGGAAGAGCGCCTGCAAGTCAAGATGGCAATCTGACGAGACCTGGAAAAATGGCTCAAAAAATCCTCAGCTTTGAACAGAGCGTTATCCTCGCACCAATCCCGGCGTAGCTCGTGATGGCAAACCCCTGTGGGCAGGCAGCCGCCCCTGGCGGTTTGCCTGCCTCGTGTTTTTTCTGCGAAACATTATGATTCAGCAGGGTGCCGCGTGTCACCCTGCGCGTTGTTTGCACTTGCTCAAAGGAGAAGTTCGGTGATGGACCGCCTCGAAACGAAATTGAATTCCGCCGGCGATAGCGCGCAAGGGCTGCAGCCCCGCGTCCGCAGCCAGATCGAACTGACCCCCAACGCCCGCGTCGTACTTGAGAAACGCTACTTGCGCCGCGGGCCGGACGGCAAACCAGCCGAAACGCCGGAAGAGATGTTTGACCGCGTAGCGCGCACGGTCGCCGAGCCGGACGCGCGTTATGGCGCGGACGCCGCCGCGACGCGCGAGCGCTTTTACGAACTGTTGACCTCGCTGCGTTTCTTCCCCAACTCGCCCACGTTTACCGGCGCGGACACGCCGCTGGGCCAGCTGGCGGCATGCTTCGTCCTTCCGATCATTGACGATATGGGCCGCGCCCCGCGCGGCATCTTTTCGACGCTGCGCGCGGCCGCGCTGATTCAGCAGACCGGCGGCGGCAACGGCTTTTCGTTCTCGCGCTTGCGCCCGCGCGGCGATCGGGTAAATGCGAGCGGCGGCGTGGCCTCCGGCCCGGTCGGCTTTTTGCGCGTGTACGACACGGCCTTTGGCGAGGTGGCCCAAGGTGGGACGAGGCGTGGGGCCAACATGGCCGTGTTGCGCGTGGACCATCCCGATATTTTCGATTTCATTCGCTGTAAAGAGACCGAAGGCGCGATCAGCAATTTCAACATAAGTGTGGGTATCACGGATGCCTTTATTCGCGCGGTTGAGGACGACGCGGATTTTGCGCTCGTGAACCCGCGGGATGGTTTGACCGCGCGGACGGTCTCGGCGCGGGAACTGTTCGAAGAAATCGTTGCGCACGCGCACCGCAACGGCGAACCGGGCGCGCTCTTCCTGGACGCGGCCAATCGCCAAAACCCAGTGCCGCATTTGTATGATCTGGAATCAACAAATCCTTGTGGTGAACAGTTTTTAGGGCCATACGAGAACTGCTGCCTCGGCTCGATCAACCTCGCGCAGCATGTGACGAATGATAACACGCTGGACTGGGCCAAACTGCGCGAATCCATTGAACTCTCCACGCGCTTTCTCGACAGTGTGGTGGACGCGAACAAGTACGTGCCGGCCGTGCCTGAGCTTGCGCAAGCCGCGCATCGCGCGCGCCGCATCGGCCTCGGCATTATGGGCCTGGGCGACGTAATGTACCGGCTCGGCGTGCGTTACGGCTCACGCCCTGGCGAAGAGCTTGCCGGGCAGATTATGGAATTCGTGCGCTTTCACGCGATGAAGACGAGCGTCGAACTCGCGCGCACGCGCGGCGCGTTTCCGGCGATCAAGGGTTCGATCTACGATCCCGAGAATCTAAAATGGTCGCCGCCGAAACCGCTCGAACCGTTCACGCACGACTGGGGCCGACCCGCGATAGATTGGAACGAGATCGTCGCGGGCATCAAGCGATACGGCATTCGCAATGCCGCGCAGACCACGGTCGCGCCAACCGGTACCATCGCGACCGTCGCGGGCGACGAGTCCTACGGCTGCGAGCCGGTCTTTGCGCTGGCGTACACGCGTCACGTCAACGACAACGGCAACGATTTGCAGCTCGATTACGTCAGCCCGCTGTTCGAGCGCGCGCTGATGGATGCCGGTGTGGATGAGGCCACGCGGCAGAAGATTTTTGAACGCGTGCGTCTGACGGGCACGTGCCAAGACGTTGACCTTGTGCCGGAAAAGATTCGCGATGTCTTCGTCGTCGCAAGCGACATCACGCCAGTAGAGCATGTGCGGATGCAGGCAGCCATGCAGGCGTTTGTTGACAACTCTCTTTCGAAGACGATCAATTTTCCTGAGAGTGCAACCGTAGACGACGTCGCGCGTGCATATTTCCTCGCGTGGAAGTTGGGCTGCAAGGGTATCACGGTTTACGTCGCGGGGACGCGCGAGCAGGTCGTGCTGGAAACGAAAGAGACCGCAGAGAAGAAGGGAAAAGAGCGAACTACAGAGTTCGTCGTCGCGCAGAAAAAGCCGCGCAGCCGCGCGCTGGTGGGGCAAACGTACAAGATCGAGACGCCGCTCGGCACGGCATACGTCACCGTGAATCGCAACGGCGAGAATCAGCCGTTCGAGGTTTTCTGCAATATCGGCAAAGCGGGATCGGACACCGCGGCCGTCAGCGAGGCGATTGGCCGCTTGATCTCGCTCGCACTGCGGATGCCTTCGCCGCTTTCGCCCATCGAGCGATTACATGAAGTTGTCGAGCAACTTTCGGGAATCGGCGGCGGACGGCCGATGGGCTTTGGCCTGCAGCGCGTGCGGTCGCTGCCCGACGGTATCGCCCAAGTGCTGGCGGAAGATCTGGGCAGGCCGCGTGTGCCCGTCGCGCATGAAGACGAGCACGGGTCCAAGCAACTGCAACTGTTCCGCGTCGGGGACCTGTGTCCGGCGTGCGGTCAAGCGAGTCTCGTCAGCGAGGAAGGATGTAGACGGTGTTATTCGTGCGGGCATAGCGAGTGCTGAGCGCATAGGAGTATGGGAGTATGGGAGTATGGGAGTTTGAGGGGGAGCGCGGGAGCAGGGGAGCAGGGGAGAATGTCTAGCATCAAAACGCCTGTCGAACAAATCGGCAGGCGTTTTACTTGTGCGCTTGCGTCGTCCTCGTGTTGATCAAATGCCCCATGAACGCCATGCCGCCCACTACGACGACCACCAGCGCGAACGCGAGCACGGGCGAACTCGTGACCATATCTCCGGCGAAAACGAGGAGGACGAGCGCGGGGAAAACGCCGGTGAACGAACCCGCGAGATAGGCGCCGTAGTGAAGCGAGGCATACCCCGCGGCGAATGAGACCAGTGGGTACGCGGGACCGGGGATCAGCCGCAATAGCATCACCGTGCGCCAGTTCATGCGCTCGGCCAAGCGAGCCAGGATTGCCTGATTGTTCGGCGAGAGCCGCTTGGTCACGATGCCGTTGCGCCAGCGTCGCGCGAGCCAAAAGCCGATGCTCGCGCCGAGGAGGTCGGCGAGCGACGCGTACAACAGGCCGAGCACCGGCCCAAATGCCAGCCCGGCGCCAACTTGCAGCGCGCTCGCGGGCACGATCGGAACGACCAACACCGCCGCCAGCCCCGCGATCAGCAGCACGGGGCCCAATGCGCCGAGCTCAGTCAGCAGCCCGCGAATATTGTCCGGTGTAATAGATGCGCCCGTCGCGCGCAACAGCCAGAGGCCGGCCAACGCGACGAGCACGACAAGCACTCCGAGGGCAACGCGGCGCGGAGTGAGCATCGAAGTCACTCGACGATAGTTTTCCATTGGCGGGACGTATCATACCCGCAACTGGTTGTTTTTGCAAAAATACGTGCGACACACTCCCATACCCCCACACTCCCACACTCACCTTGCGTCCGCAATTCGACACTCTGCGCCGCTACATTTGCGGAGCTTGGCGAGTCGCGCGGCAAGTTCCTTCACCCGCTCGGGCTTGGCAGTCGCCGCGATGTTTTGCAGTTGGTACGGGTCTGTTTTCAGATCGTACAACTCGCGCTCGCCGGTGCTGTATTCGACGTACACGAAGTCCGTGGTGCGAATGCCAAAGTACGGCGGGATGCCGCCCACGGCTTGCTGCGCGGGATCGAGATCGTCCGCGTCCAGCGGCTCGAGCAGGGCGGCGTCTGTCACGGTGACCGGCGATTCGGCATCCAGACCGATCGTCGTGAGACTCGCGGTCGTTTTGGGCATTCCGGCTTGAATCAGATAGGATTGTCGCCATTTGTCGCTTGGCAGTGGATTGCCGCCGACCAGAGGGACGAGGGAGCGACCGTCTACGAAATCGGGAATCGTCGCGCCGCCCACCTCCGCGAACGTCGGCGCGAAATCTACGTTGCCGACGATGTGCTCCAGCGTGCGGCCGCTTGGCACGCCCGGTCCGCGGACGATCAGCGGCACGCGGATGTCTTCCTCGTAGGGCGCGACCTTGCCTTGCGTCATGCGATGATTGCCGAGGTGATACCCATTATCGGACGCGAAAAAGATGTAGGTGCTGTCAAGTTGGCCGGTGGATCTCAGCGTGTCCACGATTTTCGCAATCGCCTCGTCAACGGCTTGGAGCGACTGCAACCGCTTGCGATAATCCGCGTCAATCTGCGCGATCTGTTTCGGCTTGAGCAGCGGGCGGTTGCGGATGTACGCGGGCTTGTCGCTCACATCGCGCTCGTTAAAGTTAGGCGACCGCGGCGCTTTCGCATCGGGGAAGAGGTTGGCGTGACGCGGCGCAGGTGTGGCCGGGCTGTGCGGCGCGTAGACGGACAGATAGACAAAAAACGGCGTGCTCTCTTTGCTGGTGCGCTGGACGAAATCAATCACCTTGCCCGCGTAAACGTCGGTGCCATAATCCTCTGGCTCAGCCCCGTAAGCGACTTGCTTGCCATTTTCGTTCAACGTGTAATTAAGCTCGGCATAGGCGTTGCCCTTGACCGCGCTGTACCACTCGTCCCATCCCGGTGGAATGTACATCGGGGACGATTTATCGGGATAGCCGTTCATGTATTTGCCCGCCAGCATCGTGCGATAGCCCGCGTCTTGCAGCCAGACCGCGACCGTGGATTTCTCCAGACCGTCGGCATAGACTTTTTGGAACCCCCCGCTCGGCGGCGTGTTGCCGACGATGTGAGTGTTGGTCGCATACTGGCCGCGCAGAATTGTCGTGCGCGAGGGACAGCAGAGCGAGATGTTGAAGAACGAATTCGAGAATGTGGTACCCTGATCCACGACGAGCGCTTTCAGGTTGGGCATGTACTTGAGCGAGTCGGCGTCCAAATCGTCGGCAAGTATAAAGACGATGTTGGGCTGTGGGCTTGGTATCGCGAGCGCGGATGTTGTCTGCGGCTGAGGCAGGAATGGTTGGACGGATGCGACCCGTGGAACTAGATCGGTCGGCGCAGTTGGCAGCGCGGCCGATTCAGAGACGCTGCACGCCGTAAGCAAAGCAAAAGTGATCGCGTACACGACCCATCGGATTTTTGCGAGCATGTTGTACCTCCTTGGTGCGCTTTGATTGGCATCCCCAGTATCGTTGCCCAAGATGAGGCGCCTATGAACGCGATGCAAAATCCGTGTAAAACCTTCATTTGCCAAATCTCAAACTCTCTGTTATAATCGGAAACAATCAGGGGTTGCACAATCGTGACGGATACCGGTGCCGAACTTTCGCCCTCGTGGGACTTTGCTTACCTGATCGGCGTGATTGCCGGGGACGGTTGTATTACTCGGGCAGGTCACGTCTATAAACTGGAAATCTCGTGTGATGCAGCGTACCCGGAAATCTCGACATATCACGACCTCATTGCCATGGTAACTGGTTTGCGGGTTAATGTTTACAAAGCGAAAGGGCGGCAGTGTTTCAGAGTGGTGGCGAATTCCGCTGAGTTGCCGACGTTGCTGGGGTTGCCCCCCGGTGCCAAATCCCGTAGCGGGTTCACGATCCCCGAATGGATCTTTGAGGACCTGGAATACGTCAAGGCGTTTGTGAAAGGGCTGATCGAAACAGACGGGACGGTTGCCAGAGTTCATCGGCACGCGGGTTGGTATTCTCACGTTCACTTTAGCGCCGCGAATCCTGTCATTATGGCAGCATTCTTGCGAGCTATGTCAATCCTGGGTCTTTCGTTCAGGGTCAATGGGCCGAAAGCGTATCTCTCAAACACGGCGCAAAGTGAACAACTGGTTGCCGATCTTGGCATCACAAAGCGGAAAGTATATTACTATCCTTAACGGGGCGTAGCGCAGTCCGGCTAGCGCGCTTCAATGGGGTTGAAGAGGTCGGCGGTTCAATTCCGCCCGCCCCGACTTTCTCTTTAGGTACGTTTGCATTTCCTCAGCGCCGAGGCAGTAAGAATTCATAATCCACAATGCCACCGGTCGAGGCGCGATGCCTCGACCCTTTTTTACTGCCAACCTGACTCATCACGCCGGCCGCGGAACACTGGGCTGGCGATCTACGATAAATAATGGACAGTGCGGTCCGCGTTCAGCCAACAACGAAAGATGGCGATTCGGCGTACCTCGACCGAATTGGGCGCGTCATCCCATTGCTCGCCGATCTCAGCCGCGCCGATATCTTGATTTGCGTGCCGCGCGGCGACGAGCGTGCCCAGGTCGTCGCGCAGGCCAAGCCCCATTCGATCGCGCCCGTTCACCGCGCCGCGATGATCGGCGAAATGCTGACGCGCGAGAACGCGGGCGCCCTCTTTCGCGCGATGGCCGAACGGCAGTATACGCGCAGCCAGCGCGAGTATCCCCACCAGGGCAGCAGCGAAGGCGCGCCCGCGCCCGTCGTCCAGGAGGCCTATCCGGTCGAAGCGCCGACGGGCCAGATTGTCGGCGGAGTGCTGATCGAGACCAACCTGTTGGAGAGCGAGCGGCTGCGGCGGCGGAGCGAGGTTTTTCAACGCGTCCTCAAGGCCTTGCAGCAAATGGCGCTGCGCGGGGAACCGCAGGGCATTGGCGAGCTCTCGGCCTTTGGCGAGCACGACGGCGTCATTGTCACGGACTCGGACCGCATTATCCGTTACATGAGCGGCATCGCCGTCAATCTCTATCGCAACATCGGCTACGGCGAGCCGTTGGTTGGCAAGCCGCTCAGTTATCTCGAAACGCAAGACGACGAGTTCGTCCGGCAGGCGCTCGAACGGCGCGCGTGTTTGCAAGTCGAGTTGGACGAGCACGGGCGTAACTGGATCAAGAAGGCGATCCCTATTTCGCGTGCGGAGCGCGCCTCGCTCTTTGCGCCCGCCCGCGAACACTTAATCGGCACGTTTCTGCTGGTCCACGACGATACTGAGGCGCGCCAGCGCGCGCGTGAGCTGTTGATCAAGACGACGATGATCAAGGAAATGCATCATCGCGTCAAGAACGATTTGCAAACGGTCGCGTCACTGCTGCGGATGCAAGCGCGCCGGATGCAGACGACGGAGGCCAAGGGCGCGCTCGGCGAGGCGGTCAATCGCATCCTCAGCATCGCCGTCATTCACGAGTTTCTGTCAGAGCAGGATACGCGCGTCATCAACATCCGTGAAGTCGCGCAGCGCATCATCCAACAAATGGAACAGGGCGTACTCGATCCCGAGCGCCGCATCGCGATGAAACTCGCCGGGCCGAACGTTTTTCTGTCGGCGCGTCAGGCCACCTCGTGCGCGCTGGTGATCAACGAGTTGCTGCAAAACGCGCTCGAACACGGATTCGATCCGCGCGCCGCGGGCGGCACGATTTCGCTGACCTTTCACGATCATGGCGATGCGATCGGCCTGGTCGTCCACGACGATGGACACGACTTGCCCCCCAATTTCAATTTGCAGAATGTGGATTCGCTGGGTCTGCGCATCGTGCGAATGCTGGTGACGGAAGACTTGAAAGGGCAAATCGAGCTGCAGAGTGATCGCGGCGTATCGGCAATTGTCCGCTTTCCAAAAATACCCCTCGGAGGTGAAGAGTGGAACGAACCCGAGTAATCATCGCAGATGATGAATCAGTGATCCGAGCCGACTTGCGTGAAATGCTGACGAACCTGGGCTATTTGGTGATCGGCGAGGTTGGCGACGGCCAAAGCGCGGTCAATCTGGCGCGCGAATTGAAACCCGACGTGGTGATCATGGACATCAAGATGCCCGATCTGGACGGGATCGAGGCGGCGCGCATTCTGACGCAGGAAAAGATCGCGCCGGTGCTGCTGCTCACGGCGTACAGCCAGCGCGACCTGGTGGACCGCGCAAAGGAGGCCGGCGTCGTCGGTTACCTGGTCAAGCCGTTCCGCGAACAAGAGATCGTGCCCGCGATTGACATCGCGTTCGCGCGTTTTCAAGAATTCCGCGAACTCGAAAAAGAAGTGGGCAATCTGCGCGAGACGCTCGAAACGCGCAAGCTGGTGGACCGCGCCAAAGGCATCCTGATGGATCAGCAGGGGTTGAGCGAGGCCGAGGCCTTTCGCAAGATTCAAAAGATGAGCATGAACACCCGCAAGCCGATGAAGGAGATCGCCGAAGCGATCATCCTGGCGCAAGAGGCGAAAGGGTGAAAGATCAGACCCGAAGGGTTTCCAAAACCCTTCGGGTCTGTTGCATTGTCAGCCCGGTGAGAGTGTGGTAGAATGGCGGCCGTAAAGGAAAGGAGCTAACTGATGAATGTAATTGCGGCGCCACAGCGCATTGCCGAGATTTTTTCCGTATTGCCCGAAGAAGACCGCCGAGCGATTCTAAACGTCGGTATCGCTTTTCGCCGTGTGGATTTGGAGAAACGATTGGTTCGCTCGCAAAGCCAAATCCGGGAATTTGAGACCAAGTACAATACCACGATTGATCAACTTGAAAAGGCGGGACTACCCGACGATGCCGATTATTTGATGCACGAGGATTATATTGAATGGCATCACTGGGCTAGAGTGGCTGAAAAGACACGTAAGATTTTGGATATTTTGGATGCTCTCGCTGAAAAACCGCAAGAGTGAACGATGGAAAGCCGCATTCTCGACATTTACACCCGGTACGGTGAATACATTCGAGAGATTGTGCCGTTGAAGGTTGAAGAGCAATACTTGAGTGATTATCTCCCAAATACCTCCACCCGCTGCTCCAATCGTTGAGGTGGAAACGCCATGAAAGAGACCTTCCGAGTTGGAGTTTGAAAGATCTCTTTCATTGTCTCTGGAAAATTCTTGCCTGTACATCGGAGTAGACCTGTTTCCACTCCCTATCCTGTGCCAACCTGCTCGCAATCGGCGCATCGCTTTCGACTAGCACGACTTGCACGCCGAACCGCTCCAATGGCGCGCGCCAATTAGCGCCACCCCGCCACGCAGTAAGAAACTCTTCCATGAACGCGTCCCCGTACACGTCCGCGCGACCGTCAATAAACACGCGCTGCTCCGGGTACAATCGCCAGATGAGATACCCACCCCAGCCATAAGCATTGTACAGTAGGGGCGGGGTGACCCCGCCCCTACGCGCTTGCAGAAAATCCACCGCCGCCGCCGGAAACTTGGCGCGCTCCGCCGCCGTCTGATTCCCAATTACCATACCGACGCGCAGCGCCGCGGCTAGGACAATCACCAGCAACAGCAGCCAGTTCACGAACGACATGCCGCGCGAGACGCGTGCCCTGGATTGCAGCGCGGCCGTCCACCCGCGCGTTTCGAGTATGCTCCAAAGGTGTTCGGCTAGTATCGGCGCGGCGATGAGCGCAAAGATGGGAATGAGTCGCGCCGAGCGAAGCCCCGCATAGCCAAAGACTGCGAGCAGCGTAACTCGTGTTACGCTTGTCCGCTTGCCGGAGAGCGCGACAGCCGCAAGCGTTCCGAAAACCAACCAGGCAAACGGCTGCCATTCGATCTGATGAAAGTCCGGCGAAAACCATTCTTGGATGTACGCCTGCATCGCGCGACTGCCAAGCGTTTCGAAAGGATAAATGTACATTGTCGCGCCGTTGGGGTTGAGGGGGACGACGAGGAGGCACGCGAGTAGGACGAGCGCGAGGGTGCGCGGAGTGTGGGAGTGAGGGAGTATGGGTGAGGGGGGGAAATTGGGAGTATGGGAGTGTGGGGGTGTGGGAGTAAAGATATGGTCTGCGATTTCTCCGAAGAGGTAGATGGCAATTAGGGCCAAACCAAGCGCAAAGCCGCTGTGCAGGTTCACCCACAAGAGCATGAGCGGAACCAAAACCCACACGTAGGGGCGACCCTTGTGGTCGCCCTTGTGGTCGCCGATATGGTCGCCCTTGTGCTCGCCCATATGGTCGTCCACGTCGTCGCCCTTGTTCTCGCCTCGGTGTTTCTCCAGCACAAACAGAAACACGCTCGTGAGCAGCAGCGAAATGATCTGCGGCCGCACGCCCCAAGTCGGCGCGCTCGCCAGCGCGGCGAGCAGGACCGCGAACGCGGCAATGTACGGCTGGCCTTTCGAGCGAAAAAACACGAGCGCGAACGATAGCGCGACGATGGCGGAGAACGTGAGGATGAGCGCGGGGTACGAGCCAAGCCGATAGAGCGCGTATATCAAGACTTCAGATAGCCACTCGTGCGTGACCCACGGTCGGCCCGCATTTGTGTACGAGAAAATATCGCCGTGTGGAACCGTGCCCGTTTCGAGAATGAATTGACCGGTGCGGAGATGCCACCAAAAGTCGGGGTCGGCAATCTCGCGCGTCGCCATGACGACGAGGGCGATCAGCAGGATGGCGGTAAATAGGCGGCGAGGAGTCAAGTCCATTTCAGATTTCAGATTTCAGATTGAGATCATCCAACTTCGAACTTCCAACTTCCAATTTCCAATTTCCAATCTCCAATCTCCAATCTCCAATTACCTTTTCCGCGCGTACAGCGTGAACAGGTCGCCAAAGTTCACGGGGACGGCGACGCTGCATAGGTTCAGCCGAGCAAACACGGTGTCTAGCGCGTGGTACAGCGGCTTGCTGTACGGCTCGACGCGCGTGGCAAAGTAGCCGAGGCGGAGAAAACGGCCCTGCGCGTTGGAGCGAATGACCTCGAAACCGGTCTGCTCCAACATCTTGCCGAGGGTGCGCGGCGAAAAATAATACAGATGCATTTCCATGAGCCACGGCCAGCGCGGTCCCATAAGTCGCGCGAACAGACTCTCGATGTCAATCGTGTGGACGACAAAAATGCCGCCCGGTTTCAGCACGCGCTGAATTTGCCGAATTTCCGCCGCCGGGTCGGTGAGGTGCTCGATCACATCCCACATGGTTACCACGTCAAAGTAATTCTCCTCCAGCCCGACGTCGGCCAGCGTGCCGGTGAGCACGTGCAAGCCATTGGCGCGCGCTTGCTCGGCGGCCCAGGTGGACGGTTCGACACCCCACGCATCCCAGCCGCGCTCTTTCGCCAATTCCACCATCACGCCGATGTGGCAGCCCACGTCGAGCAGGCGGCGCGTGTGCGAATTCCGCGCGATCAAGTCTTCGAACGGTTTCAGATTGCGACTGAACGTGAGGACGCGTCCTTCGCGCTCTTCGACATAGGTGGGATCCTCGACGACACTGTAACTCTCGCGCACGACTGACGAATCCCAGCGTGGGTTCGCGTACACCAAATGACACTTGCGGCAGCGCACGATCGGCGGGTGTACGCCATACGCCGCGCTCGTGCAGCGAAAATCGGAAGCGTCGGGAGTCGAATGGGTCAACGAGCTGAGGTAGAGCAATTGGGATTCGCGCGAACCGCACAAGTTGCAAGCAATATCTTCGCTAAGGGTCACACTCATGAATGTTGGTCACCGGATTTTCGGGTAGGTTCTTAATCGTGCTGCAGCGCCCGCGCGGTTTTCATCCGCCCGCGCCGCAGGAACAGGCGCAGCACCGTATAGGTCGCCTTGTAGATTTCGGTTCGCGAGATTTTGGACGTGCCGGCGCGGCGGTCTTCGTAGATGATTGGAATTTCGCCGATTTGCCACGCATTGCTCTGGCAGAGAAACAAAAGCTCAATCAGGAACGAATAGCCGTTGGAGAAAATCCGGTCGAGGTCGAGCGATTCGAGCACGACGCGGCGATACGCGCGGAACCCGGCGGTACAGTCGTGCGCTTTGAGGCCGAGCATCAAACGCGCAAACGCGTTGGCGCCATTGCTCAGAATTTGGCGCTTGACGCCGAAAAAGCGCGTGCCGCCGCCAGGGACGTAGCGCGAGCCGATCATGACGTCGTTCTGGTACAGTCCCGTTAAGAGGTTGGGAATGTAGCGCGGATGATGCGAAAAATCCGCATCCATCGTCACGATGGGATCGAGCGAGAGCGCGAACGCGTGACGCATTCCGGCAATGTGTGCCGTGCCCAAGCCGAGCTTGGCCGGCCGATGTACAGCGTGAACTTGCGGCTCACGCGCGGCCAGCGCATCCACGAGGTCGCCCGTGCCGTCTGGCGAATTATCGTCCACGACGATAATGTGGGCGCCAATCGGCAGAGCCAGGATTTCGGCGACGAGATTCGGAATGTTATCACTTTCGTTATAGGTGGGGATGACAACCGCAGGTGGCATGCGCTCTCCTCGAAAGACGTGCGTCCATTTTATCGGATTTTCGGGAGAAGGCAAGTTTAGTTGGATAGTTTGATAGTTGCCTAGTTGGATAGTCGGCGCACTATTCAATGATTGAACTATCGAACTAGCAAACTAACGTGATTCATCGGCCCGTGCCCGTGCCCGATTTTGAGATCGGCGGAGGCGCGCAGGATTTGCGTGAGGTAATCTTTGGCGATGCTCACCGCATCGGTGACCGGGTGCCCCTTAGCCAACTCGGCGGCAATGGCGGAGGCGAATGTACACCCGGTCCCATGCGTATTCTGCGATTGGAACCGCGGCGCGCGAAATTCTTGGAACGTCTCGCCGTCGAACAAGAGGTCAATGGCATCCGACGTGGCCGGGAGATGCCCGCCCTTGACGACGACATTCTGCGGGCCCATCGCGTGGATCGTCTGCGCGGCGCGGCGCATTTCGTCCAGAGTCGTGATTTCGAACCCACAGAGGACGCGCGCCTCGTGCAAGTTTGGCGTAACGACGGTGGCGAGCGGCAACAGCAGTTTGATCAACGCGTCGCGCGCGTCGTCGCGCAACAAATGATCGCCGCTTTTGGCGACCATGACCGGGTCCACGACGAGGGGGGTGAGACGGTGCTCGCGAATCTTGGCGGCCACAACCTCGACGATCGCCGCGCTGGACAACATGCCGGTTTTCACGGCATCCGTGCCAATGTCGGTCACGACCGAGTCAATCTGCAGAGCGACGAACGCGGGCGGGATCTCAAAGACGCCTTGCACGCCGACGGTGTTCTGCGCGGTCAGCGCGGTGATCGCGCTCATGCCGAACACGCCGCGCGCGGCAAACGTTTTTAGGTCGGCCTGAATCCCCGCGCCGCCCCCGGAATCTGAACCGGCAATGGTGAGTGCTCGCTTCATATTTACCTCAAGTATGGGACGCGGACGAGCGCGGACGAGCGCGGAAAAATAAGAAGAATCCGCGTCGGTCCGCGTGCAGCGCCATCAAAGATGGCGACGCGTCCTATTCATGTTTGAAATGATCCCAACCTCGCGCTTCGAGCGGCGTGATGCGTCCATCCGGCAGAACGAGCTGTCGTCCGTCGCTGGCGGGCAGGATTTCGCCGATAATCGAAACGCGCGTACCGGTCTCATGCTCAATGTGATGAGCGAGTACTTCCGCATGCGCCGCGGGCGCGGTGAAGAGCAGTTCGTAATCCTCGCCGCCGAAAAGCGCCAAGTGCCATTCGTCGCCGTGCGCCGCGCCCGAGAGCGCGCGGTTCTCTTCGGCGACAGGCAGAGCAGCCGCCGAGATCCGTGCGCCCACCTCACTGCGCTCGCAAATGTGGCCGAGATCGCTCGCCAGCCCGTCGCTGATGTCAAGCATCGCGGTGGCCCAATGCGTTGCGCCGATGAGTTGTCCTTCGCGAATCCGCGGCGTGGGCCGATTCAGCCGCGCCCGCGCGCGTTCGGCGTAGCCACGGGTCGTCGCGTGTTCCGAACGCAAGAGCCGCGCGACCGCCGCGGCGGCATCGCCCAGCGCGCCGGTTACGAGAATATTATCGCCCACGCGCGCCCCGCTGCGCAGCATGACATTTTCGCGCGGCGCCTGACCGAGGACAAAGATGTCAATAAACAAGCCAAGCTGCGAGCGGGAGATATTGCCGCCGACGATTTCGGTGTTGAAGGTCTCGGCCTCGGCGCGCAAGCCGGCGTACAATTCGTCC
Organism: Chloroflexota bacterium; assembly: GCA_016208315.1. Lineage (GTDB taxonomy): Bacteria > Chloroflexota > Anaerolineae > UBA4142 > UBA4142 > JACQYF01. The sequence continues at coordinate 36,168 of JACQYF010000033.1, forward strand.
ACGAATTCGACCGTGAGATCGGCGGGCAGGCCGAGTGAGACGAGCGCAAAGCGCGGCGTGCCGCCTTTGGCGGCAATGTCGCTGAGGTTGATGGCGAGCGCCTTGTGGCCGAGGCCGCGTGGCGCGATAGCACTTCGGATAAAGTGCGCGCCTTCCATCTGCACGTCGCACGTCGCGAGCCATAACTGCTCGCCGTCCGTATCGAGGACCGCCACATCGTCGCCAATGCCGACGAGCACGTCCGCCCCCGGCCCGGGCAACGCGCGGCGGATGCGGTCAATCAGTCCAAATTCGCCCAATTCGTCAATTTTCATGCTCGGCCTGAATCTAACACACGCCAGAGGTCGTGTCAAGTGCGCGCGCAGATTTACGAAAAATCAACTTGAGCGAATTCGATAAATGTGCTACAATTGATTTGTTGCCGATTGCCAAACAGGCAGGTCGGCCACACTATAACGAAGGAGCGGTTATGGGACAGGAACTCTCAGAAGCGTTTGACGACCTCGACTCTTTCCCCAGCACCATCGTTCCCGGCCGCGGACGTGGCGGCCGCCAACCGACGTATACGAGACGGATGACGCCGTCATTGTCAAAATCGAGATAGCGGGGATGAACCCGGAAGACATCCAGATCTCGTTCGTGGACCGCGTCCTGACCGTGCGCGGCATCCGTCAAGATAGGGACGCCAAACTTTCCTACCATTGTCTTGAGATTCCGTATGGCGAGTTCGACAGCGAGGTGGTGCTGCCGGGTACCTATGACGAGGAAGCCATCGAAGCCAAGTACGAAAACGGTTTTTTACGCGTCGTGCTGCCCAAGTCGCGCCGCGAAACCCGCGTGCCGATCCGAGTGCCGTCGAGCGCATCTAACGGAGCGCCGTAACCGTAACACGCTGGTAGTGCGTGGAGTAGAGAATGCACATCTTCACTGGAAAGAAAGACAACGAAGCGGTTGAGGAACCGAAACCCGATCAAGAGACCCAGCCGAGCGTGCCGGCGGACTTGCCGATTCTGCCGTTGCGCGGAACCGTCGTTTATCCTTTGACCGTTATCCCGCTGAACGTAGGCCAGACGCGCTCGATCAAGCTCGTTGACGAGGCCGCGACCAGCTCTACGAGGATGATCGGTCTGGTTACGATCAAAGATGAAAAAATCGAAGAGGCGGGGCCAAATGACGTTTACGCGATAGGCACCGCTGCGATCATCCACCGGCTTTTGCGCGCGCCGGATAACACGGTGCGCCTCATCGTGCAGGGCGTGGATCGCATTCGCATCAAAGAGTTTACGGCGACCGACCCTTACCTCAAAGCGCGCGTCGAGATCGCGCCGGAGGAAGCGGAAAAGACGGTCGAAGTCGAAGCGCTAATGCGGAACACGATTGACCTTTTCCGGCGTTTGGTCTCGCTCGCGCCGCATCTGCCGGAAGAGCTATTGATGGCGGCGTTGAATGTAGACGATCCGCGCCAACTGGTCTACATGATCGCGACCAGTCTGCGGATGGATCTGAAGGACGCGCAGGAACTGCTCGAACTGGATACCGTTTCCGACAAGCTCAAAAAGCTCAACGCGCTCATTACCAAAGAACTCGAAGTGCTCGAACTGGGCAAAAAGATCCAATCGCAGGCGCAGAGCGAACTGGAGAAAACCCAGCGCGAGTACATCCTGCGCGAGCAGTTGAAACAAATCAAAAAGGAATTGGGCGAAGAGGACGAGCAAGCGGTCGAGATCAAAGAGTACGACCGCAAGATCGCCGAAGCGCACATGACGGAGGAGGCGGAGAAGGAGGCGCGGCGCGAGCTGGAGCGGATGCGGATGATGCCACCCGCCGCGGCCGAATACCACGTCATCAAGACGTATCTTGATTGGCTGGTTGATTTGCCGTGGAGCGTAACGACGCAAGACATGCTGGACATCCCGAAGGCGCGGCAGATTCTGGACGAAGACCACTATGATCTGAAAGAGATCAAAGAGCGACTGCTCGAATATCTCGCGGTTCGCAAGCTGCGTCTCGAACGCGGCGGCAACGAAGAGACCAAGTCCTATCGCGGCTCCATCCTGTGCTTTGTCGGCCCGCCCGGCGTGGGCAAGACCTCGCTCGGCCAATCTATCGCGCGCGCGCTGGGCCGCAAGTTCATCCGCATGTCGTTTGGCGGTATGCACGACGAAGCGGAAATCCGCGGCCACCGCCGCACGTACATCGGCGCGATGCCCGGGCGCATTATCCAGTCCATCAAGCGCGTTGGAACGCGTAACCCCGTGATGATGCTGGACGAAGTGGACAAGGTCGGCGCGGACTATCGCGGCGATCCATCTTCCGCGCTGCTCGAGGTGCTCGACCCGGCGCAGAACAAGACCTTTCGCGATCACTATTTGGATGTAGACTTTGACTTGTCGCAGGTGATCTTTATCTGTACGGCGAATCAGCTCGACCCGATCCAACCGGCCCTGCGCGACCGGATGGAAATCCTTACTTTGAGCGGCTACACCGAAGACGAAAAGCTGAATATCGCGAAAGGGTATCTCATTCCGCGCCAAGTTGACGAGAACGGGCTGAAACCCGAAGAGATCAAATTCGAGGACGATGCCGTTCTCCAAATCTCGCGCGAATATACGCGGGAAGCGGGCGTCCGCAATCTCGAGCGCGTCATCGGTTCCGTGTGCCGCAAAGTTGCCACGCACATTGCCGAGGGCAAGCCGATGCCCGTCATCGTGAACAAGCAAACCGTGCCCGAGCTCCTCGGCAAGCAAAAGTTTTACGCCGAGGTCGCCGAGCGCACGACCATTCCGGGCGTGGCGACCGGCTTGGCGTGGACGCCCGTCGGCGGCGATATTCTTTTCATCGAAGCGACGCGCATGTCGGGCGGCAAGGGGTTTCTCGTCACGGGACAACTGGGCGACGTAATGAAAGAGTCCGCCCAAGCGGCATTGTCATATGTCCGCTCGCAAGCGGCAAACCTCGGGGTAGACGCCAAGTTCTTTGACAGCAGCGATATCCACCTCCATATTCCGGAGGGAGCCACGCCTAAGGACGGCCCAAGCGCCGGTGTGACGATGGCGACCGCGCTCGCGTCGCTGCTGACGAATCGCCTGGTCAAAAACGATATCGCGATGACGGGTGAGATCACGCTGCGCGGCAAAGTGCTGCCCGTCGGCGGTATCAAGGAAAAAGTGTTGGCGGCGCACCGCGCGGGTTTGAAGACGGTTATCTTGCCCGTGCGCAACGAAAAGGACCTGGACGAATTGCCGGACGAAGTGCGCAATGGGATGACCTTTGTCTTTGCGGAAAACGTCGGCGACGTATGGCAAGCAGCCCTCAGTGACAAGCGGGCGTCTGCGTCCAACGGCGACGGTCGTGTTCCGTCAGGGCAGAAAGACGCGGCCCAAGAACCGCGCAAGGAAAAAGCGCCGCGCGCGGCGAAAAAGCGCGCGAATTAACAACCAAACGAACCTATTGGCTTACATTTTGGGCAATCTCGATTGCCGGCGCTTGGCGTCGGCAAATTCAAATCGAGGTGTCCGTATTTTGGCAAGGGTCGTAGGGATTGAGAGCGACAGAGTACGCCTATTGCCGTCAATTGGCGCTTGACTATTGAGGTGTTCCCTATTGTGCAGGTTATGTGGGGACATGATTTTGTCAGGACCGGATGGCTGTTGTGCGAGCATTTCCCATTATTGTTTGACAGTTGCAGCGCTCGCCCATTTGGCGCAGCATGTTGAGGGACGACGACCGAGGTTGCCCACTTGGTGGGTGACGCGTGAAACGGATTATTGGTCGTTCGTCGGCTCCGCTGCGTTCGCTGCGTACACGCGTGCGATGCGAATTCTTAGCCGCACCGCTCTTTCATCTCCCCAATGACCCTTCCATGGAAGGTATACAAGTAGACACGGAAACAGGTAGACAGGTAGACAGGTAGAATCGAAATACTACCGGCTTACTTGTTTACTTGTTTACCTGTTTACCCGTCTACCCTCCTCCCCCAAAGGAAGGGATTTCAGTGCCTCATCGAAAGAAAAACTCACAACAACCACGCCAGTGGCGGCGGATGGATTTGCATTTGCACACGCCCGCCTCGGTGGATTTCAAACAACCGAACGTTACCTATCTCGACTTTTTGAAAAAGGCCGAGGAACGCAATCTCGATATTGTCGCCTTCGCCGATCACAATAGTGTGAACGGCTATGCGCGGTTTCTCGAAGATGTCGAGTCGCTCGAACTTTTGGAGCGGCTCGGCCGCCTGCGCGACGACGAACGCGAGCGGCTGAACGAATATCGCCGCCTGCGTGAAAGTATTTTGATTCTGCCTGGATTTGAATTTACGGCCACGCTCGGCTTTCACATCCTGGGCATTTTCCCGCCCGATACGACCGTGCGGGAACTCGAGCATTTGCTCCTCTCGATGCGCGTGCCGCCGGACAAGCTCGATCAGGGCAGCGGCGAAGTCGGCGCGACAACGGACGCGCTGACCGCGTACCGGATGATAAACGACGCGGGTGGGATGGCGATCGCCGCGCACGCGAATTCGTCGCACGGCGTCGCGATGCCCGGCTTCGATTTCGGCGGTCAAACGCGCATTGCGTACACCCAAGACCCCAATCTGCTCGCGCTCGAAGTGACCGACCTCGAATCGCGTTCGCGCCGGCGCACGGCTGCCTTCTTCAGCGGCACGAAACCCGAGTACCCGCGGCGCATGCACTGCATTCAGGGCAGCGACTCACACAAGCTCGTCTTCGACCCCAAGCTCAAGAACGAAATGGGCGTGGGCGACCGCGCGACCGAGATTCTGTTGGACGATCTCACATTCGAGGCCATCAAAGCGGTTTTGTCGGGCAACGATTTCTCGCGTACGCGCCCGTATCGCCCGGCCGCGGAAGAGCCATACGATCCGATCCGCGAGGCGCGCGAGCAGGGCGACACCCTCGTCCAATCCTTCCACGAACGCTTGCACGAACGGCGCGCCATCGCCCGTTCGATTCTCGAAGACGTGGTGGCGCTGGCGAATACGAATGGCGGTACGATTTACATCGGCGCGAGCGCCAACGTAAAAACGGCCGTCGTCGGCGTGGATCGTCCCGAACAGGCGAGCGCCGAATTGCGCGGCGCGGTTTCCAAAGAGATCACCCCCCCGCTCGACGTCCAAGTGGACGTGGTCAAGAGCCAGGGCAAGAGCTTGCTCCAAGTGATCGTGCCGCGGGGCAGCGAAGCGCCCTACGCGCTCGAAGGCAGCTATATTTACGTGCGGTCGGAAAATGAGACCGGGCTAGCGATTCGCGATGAAATCGTGCAACTCGTGCGCGAAGCGCTCGCCGTCGAATTCGCCGCCGCGGGCCTGCTGCCGGCGCGCGAAGAAAAACATCCGATCGAAAAGGAAGCGGCCCCCGCGCAGGCCACGGTCGAGCCAGCGGTGGCCCCCGTCGTGTTGCCGGTCGAACCGCCGCGGACCGGGGTCGAAATCGTCAGCTCTGAAATGCGCAAGGGCACGACCTATTATTCGGTGCGCGATCTGCGGAATAACCGCGTCGTCCAAAATGTCACCCGCGCGAGCGCGCGAAGGTTGTGGCAATACGCGATCGAGGAACAAGAAAAACACACGTGCGAGCCGAACAAGGTCGCGTGGATTGGAAGCATCGGAGTTTGTAAGAGCCACAAGCGCGGCGGCAAGACCCGCTATGACCTCGTCCAGCGCGTGGACGGCAAGTTGTTCGTGTACTATGGCGTGACCGAGGACGGTATTCACGGTTCGTGGCGCAAGTTGGTCGAGGGAGAAACCGCGGCAGAACCGGAGGAAGTGGCCGAAGGCGAAGCACGCGCGGAAGTGGGCGCGCCGCTCGAGATGGCCGCCGAGGAGCCGGCGAGCGTACCGCCGGAGTCAACCGAGGTGGAGACGCCGTCTGAACCGGTCACGCCCAGCGCGTATTCCCTACAGCTGGCGCCAGTCAAAACCCTGGTGGAATTCCATCCGCCGGCCGAGCAACACGCGCGGGTCGAACCGAGCGTCCAAGAACCGACGCCCCCGGTTCAAGCACCGGAAGAGGAACCGACTCCGACCGGCGAGCAGGTTGTGCCCGCTCACGAGGCGACCGAGTACGAATTGGAGCGGTCAACGGAAGCCGCGGCTGCCACGCCGCCCGAGCCGGAACCTCGGGTTGAGCTAGCGCCTGCGGAGCCGCCGACCGCTCCCAAAACGCGCGCGCAAGAGTGGCGCGAGATTCTTGATCGCGCGATTGCCGAAGCACGTGCGGCGCAGCAAGCGGCCAAATCGCGCTCGGAACAGGGTTCGGCCAACCCGCAGATCAACGGCGAAGAGCATGCGTTGGCCGAAGATCGCGCGACGATTCAGGGCGAGGCCAAGACGAGCGAAATCGTCCAGGCCGAAGAGCAAGCCGACGAGGTAGACCGGATGCGCGGCGAGGGCGGGGACAGCAGTCGCCGCGAAGCGGACCAAGGCGGAAAGGCGAGTCCGCCGCCGGGGTGAAATCTGCAATGTGAGGTAGCACGAATCAGTACGATTGATGTCGAATACTGGCAATTAGGTGATGAGCACTTGCGCAGGTTAGTCTGGGAGTAGACTTTCTAGTCCATCACGGAGTTGAATCGCTTGCTTCGTCCTCTCTTACTGCTGACACTGGCTCTGGTGCTCTTTGCTTTTCCCTCGCCACTTTTCGCCGATGCGCCGACCGCGCACACCGTTGCGTGGGGCGAGACTCTCTACAGCATCGCGCGCACCTATGGCCTCACGCCGCAGCAAGTTGCCGATGCGAATGGGATCAGCGTCAATGGCTGGGTTTACGCCGGTCAACGCTTGACGATTCCGGTCAACGCGACCGCCCCAACCCCCGCGATGACGCCGAGCGGATACTATGTCGTACGCGCCGGCGATACGCTCTACTCGATTGCCACGCGATTCGGCATGACGCCCAGCGCATTTGCCGCGGCCAACTGGCTCCCGGCGGACGGCGTCATCTACGTCGGCTGGTCGCTCAAAATTCCCGTGACCGCCCCGAATGCGTCCGGCACGCGCGCGGCCCCCGCGCAGACCTACATCGTGCAGCCCGGCGAATTTCTGACACAAATCGCGCTCCGCTATGAAACGACCGTCCAGGCGATCACGCTCGCCAACAATTTGCCAAATGATTGGCTGATCTATCCCGGGCAGCGCTTGACGATTCCCGGCGCGCCGAATGGTTCCCCTTCTCCCTCCGTCCCTGCCGCCACGGCGACGGACATTCGAGTAGACAAGATTCCGCTTTATCGTCAGCAACAAACGCTGACGTGCGAAGAGGCATCGGTCGCGATGGCTACGCGCGGCGCGGTGGGCGAAGCGCGCCTTGTCGCGGTGATGCCGCGCAGCGACAATCCCTTCGCGGGCATCCGCGGGCGCACCAATTCACCCTACTTTGGCGGACTGGGCGATTACGGCGCGTACGCGCAAGCCATCCAGAAGGGCTTGAACGCGCTGGGCGTCAAGTCAGAAGTTCTATACGGACAGAGATACGACGTGTTCAAAAAGGCGACGCTCGACCATTTGCGCGCGGGGCATCCGGTCATTTGGTGGCACAGTTGGCGCGACACCTATCAGAATCCCGTGACGGTGAAAACTTTAGATGGCGCGACCGTCAAGCTGGTGCCGTATGAACACGCAGGCGTGATCGTGGCGGCGAATGATCGCGGCGTTACGTATCACGATCCGTATGACGCGACGGTGCGCTTTGCGTCGTGGGCTGACCATCGCCGCGTGTCCGCATATTTCGATAACATGGCGCTGGTAGTCCCATGATACGAAAGTTAGCGAAAGGGTGCGAAAGGACGCGAAAGGGCGCGAAAAGGATACGGTGATTCGAGAATTCACGCTTGACGATTACGATGCGGTGTACGCGCTGTGGCAGAACGCCGGGCCCGGTATTGGTTTGGGATTTGCGGACACGCGCGAGGCAATCGCAAAGAAACTGTTGCGCGATCCCGATTTGTTTCTCGTCGCGGTAGATGACGACAGCCATCCTGAGCGAAGTCGAAGGATCATCGGCACGGTGATCGGCGGCTTCGATGGGCGGCGCGGACTGATCTACCATCTCGCGGTCGAGCACGCATACCGTAAACGCGGTATCGGCAGGATGCTGATGGCGGAGGTGGAGCAGCGGTTGAAAGCGAAGGGCTGCCAACGGTGCTATCTGCTGGTCAAACACGATGCTCAAGACGTGATCGAGTTCTATCGCAAAAGCGGCTGGGATACGTCGGACGTAACGATTATGGGTAAGACGTTGGGGAAGAGGTAGCAGAAATGCGAATTGGAATCCTAACCATCAGCGATCGCGCTTCGCGCGGCGAATACGAAGACCGCTCGGGGCCGGCGCTGCGCGAGATGGTGCAGCAGCATTTTGGCGAAGACGTGGATTTGACGCACATCGTACCGGACGAATTCATGGAAATCAAGCGCGCGCTTGAAAAATGGTGCGACGACGCAAAACTCGAGCTGATTTTGACGACGGGCGGCACGGGCTTTGCGCCGCGCGATGTGACACCGGAAGCGACGAACGCCGTGCTCGAAAAGCAAGCGCCCGGTCTGGTGCAGGCAATGATCGCGTCGTCGCTGCAAAAGACGCCGCACGCGATGCTCACGCGTATGGCCGCGGGCATTCGCGGGCAAACTCTGATTGTGAATCTGCCCGGCAGTCCCAAAGCCGCGTGTGAAAATCTCCAGGCCATCCTGCCGGCGCTGCCGCACGCCATCGAACTCTTGCGCGGCACGGCTGGCGAACACCACGCATACGCAGGGGATGCTTCGACGAAATCCGGCACGTAACCCTCGACGAGGAGGCACGAATGGCTGTCGCCGTCATTAGCTCTGCCGCATTGCCGCGCAAGCGCTTGAGCGCGTTCCAGCAAGCGATGCTCTCGCTTTACTGGTTCTCGACCTCGCTCCATTGGACGGCCATCCTCATCATCGCCCTGCCGAGCCAAGCCGCGTTCATCGCGGGCGATGAATTCAAAGGCCGCGGGCTTGGGTTGATTCTCGCGGTCGGCGCGCTCGTTTCGATGATCGCCGCGCCATTCCTCGGCGCGCTCAGCGATCGAATCCGGACGCGCTGGGGCCGCCGCGTCCCGTTCATCGTCGTCGGCGTGGCGATGAACGTCCTCGGCCTGATCGGGCTCGCGTACATTCCCCGCGCGGGCGACCTTTCCTCGCTGTGGCCCTATATAATCGCCTTTATGTGGGTTGAATTCTGGAACAATTTCGCCAGCGCGCCGTATTCGGCCCTCATCCCCGATATGGTTCCGCCCGAGCAGCGTGGCAGCGCGTCCGGGTGGATGGGGCTGATGACGATGTTTGGCAATTTCGTCGGCGGCCTGGCCGGATTGTTGTTAGGGCTGATCGGCGGGATCGTCGGGCTATATTGGGTGATCATCGCGGCGATGATTCTCGGCGCGGCGGGTACGGTGCTCTTTGTCAAGGAGCCGCCCGCGCCCGAACCCAAGCCGTTCAACTATCGCAACTTGCTCGGCGTGATGGCCGTGTTCGGATTCGCTGCCGTCGGCTCGATCATCCTGAATGCGCTCGCGCTCGTCCGCGTGGCAGCGAGCGAGCCGCTCGCGCAACTTTTCGGGACGGTCGCGTGCAGTGAGGGTTCGACGCAGTTATGCCTTGACGTTTCGCCCGCGTTGGCGGTCGGCTTGACCGTGGGCAGTTTGCCGCTCGGGCTGATTTTGGTGTGGGCGGTTACCCGCGCGGCGGGACAATGGCAGCGGATTTGGTCAGGTACGCGCGAGTGGATGCGCCAGTATAACGATTTCGTCTGGGTTTTCCTCACGCGTTTCCTCATCACGATGGGCGTCTACACGGTACAAGAATTCCTGCTGTTCTATTTGCGTGACGCCGTCGGCGATTTCCGATTGTTTGGGATGCAAGTCGCGGAAACCGCGGAATCGGCCGTCTCGTTCTTTCTTATTACTTTACTCCTCGGCGCGATTGCGAGCACGCTCGTCGCCGGCATCCTCTCGGATAAATTCGGGCGCAAGTTGATGGTGTATATCTCGGGCGCGCTGCAGGGTGTGGTCGCGCTGATCTTTATTTTGTTCCACGATTTCACGCTCGCGGTGTTGATGGGCATTGTGTTTGGGCTTGGCTTTGGCGCGTATCAGAGCGTGGACTGGGCGCTGGCGAGCGACGTGCTGCCGTCAGAAGATTACGCGAAAGACATGGGCGTGTGGCACGTCTCGCAGGTATTGCCGCAAATGCTCGCGACGCCCTTTGCCGGCTTCTTCCTCGACGCGTTCCAAAAGATCGGCAAGACGCCCGCGGTGAACCAGCCGACCCTCGGCTATACTGTGATTTTTCTGATGTCGGTGGTATACTTTGTGCTCGGTACGGTGTTTGTGACGAGGATCAAGAAGGTGCGGTAAATCTGAGGTGGTTTATGCGACGTGACCAAGTTCTTCGCATACTGAATGACCATCGCTCTGAATTGAAGAAGCAGGGCGTCAAGTCACTTGCGTTTTTCGGATCAGTTGCACGCGACGAGGCACGCCCGGACAGCGACGTGGATATCCTGGTGGAGTTTGCTGATCCGCCAACATTTGCTCGCTACATGGACCTCAAGTTCCTTCTCGAAGGTCTCTTAGCCGTCAAGGTAGACCTCGTTACACCCCGAGGTCTCAAACCGAGAATTCGAGATTCGGTTGCCAAGGAGGCGATACATGTCGCGGGATTTTAGGTTGCTCCTGGATGACATACTATCGGCTGCCCACAAAGTTCAAAGCTACACGGTGGGCATGAATTTTGATCAATTCAGGAACGATGCCAAGACGTTCGATGCAGTCGTTAGGAATCTCGAGATCATCGGCGACGCGGTCAAGCATATCTCGCAGGACATGCGCGATCGCCATACTCATATCGAGTGGCGCAGGATAGCAGGATTGCGCGATATTACCGTGCACGAGTATTTCGGAGTGGATGAGAATATCATTTGGGACGTCGTCCAGAACGAGATTCCAAAACTGATCCTCCAGATTGAACTGATCCTAGACGAGGACGACGCGTCTGAATGATCCGGGTCGCTGCCATCCAACTCGCGTTCTCCTACGCCGTCACGCCGCATGAATTCTTCGACCGCGTGCGCGGGCCGGTTGAACGCGCCGCGCAGGAGGACGCGCGACTGATCGCGCTGCCGAATTATGCGGGACTGATGTTGCTGGGCGCGATTGCGCCCGCGGCGGTATTGTCTGAGCAATGGCCGCTCATTCAGGGGGTTGATCGGAAACGACTGACGGATGCGCTCTCGGTCTTGCGCGAGTTCTATGTACACCTGTTCGGTTCCTTGGCAGAAAAACTTAACGTGTACCTCGTTCCGGGAACCATCGTCGAGCGCGAGGGCGATGCTTTCTACAACGCCGCGTATCTGTTCGGGCCCGATGGCCGCGTGATTGGATCACAACGGCAGACGCACCGGACGCGCGACGAAATCGTGTGGGGCCTCGCCCAAGGCGACACACTCGCAGTTTTCGATGTTGGGATCGCCCGAGTCGGTCTGGTCATCGGCGAAGATGTGGCGTATCCCGAAGTCGCGCGCATTCTCGCGCTGCAAGGCGCGAATCTGCTGATTCATCCCGCGGCATACGCGACTTGGAGTAACGAGCACTTTCTGCTCGACCTGTGGCGCGACGTGCAGTCGAATCAGGTGTTTGGTTTGCAGGCCTGTCTCGCGGGGCGGGGCCGTTCGGCAGTCTACGCGCCGGTGGAAATGACAGAAGGGCAGCGCGGGATTCTGGCGCAAGCCGCGCAGCCGACCGCGGAAGAAACTGTCAGCGCGGCACTTGATTTCGATGCGCGGCAACGGGTGATCGAGCGCTACCCGATTTTCGATTTCTTCAATTGCGATTTTTACGCGCGTGAATTTCCAGGGATATACGGAAACACGTAAACAGGTACACAAGTAAACACGTGATCGTCTGACCTGTCTACCTGTTTCCCTGTCTACCTGTATACTTGCCGATGAGCATCAAAGACCAATTCCTCTCCACCGCCATCAACGCGCTGCTCACGTACAAATCGCGTCCTAGCGCGATTCGGAGTATGTTGGCGCGGCGGCATTACACGCGGGCGCAAGCGCCGACGCGCGAGCGCGTGACGGTGGCTGTCATCCAAATGCGAATTGAACTGCTGGACGATAGCGTTCGGTTTGCGGCGAAATATTACGATCTGCTGCGTCGAGCAGTCGAGCAAGGGGCGCAGGTGGTGGTATTCCCGGAATACGCGTGGCTGCCGATACTCGGTTTGCTGCCGCCGGTGCGGGAGCTGGCTCAAAAAGGTGTGACGCTCGAAGGCGCAGTGAACGAGCTTGCGCCGGATGGGGGACTGACCATTGAGGGTGTTTTCAAGACGATTGCGCCCGCGGTGAAGCGGATCTTTGAGACAACGGCCGCTGAGCTTGCCGCGCGTTTCGGTGTGTACCTGATGCCCGGAAGCGCGCTGAAGACCGATGGGGCTGGGCATCTGTTCAATACCGCGTATTTGTACGGCCCCGACGGCGCGCTGATTGGCACGCAGCCCAAGCTGCATCCAACCTCGATGGAGGTTGACTGGATGTCGTGCGGTAACGCGCTCGACGTTTGGACGCTGCCCTTTGCCAAGATTGCCGCGCCGGTATGCATGGATTTCACGTACTGGGAAACGACGCGGGTGGCAACGCTGCGCGGCGCGGAGATTCTGCTCGACATGTCCGCCGATGCAACCGCGGATCAGCCCCACTTGGCCGCGCGGGGCGACGAATCGCGGATCCAGGAAAGTTACGCCTACAGTACGCGCGCGTACTGCGTTAGCAAGTTATTCGGTCTCAATTTCTGTGGGCCCAGCCACATCGCCGCGCCGCTCGGCCTTTGCTCGGATTCGATGACGTATCTTGCCAAGGCGCAGACGCCGGATCAGGAGGAAATCATCGTGGCCGAGCTGGATCTCGCCCGCCTGCGCGAATTTTGCGCCGCGCACCCGCGTGATTGGAACTATGCGTTGTACGCCAAATATCTGCCGAGTGTGTACGAGGCGCACCGGTCGCAGGCCACAAGTCGCACGTAACCGTTACCTGTGCCTGTTGCCTGCAACCTGAGACTTGTGACTTGCAACCTGCGACCTGAGACCTGAGACCTGAGACATGAAATGGTATCACGCCAACACGAACAAGATCAAGCAGTTTTCGCCCACGCAATTCCCGAACATCAACCTGTTTGACGGCCAAGCGTTCTTTGGACGACTGCTGTGCTTTTCGCGCGGCCAAGTCGTCCCGGTGCATCGCCACGAGCATCAGGATGAGTGCTTTGATGTGATCGAGGGGCAGGGTACGCTTCTCGTGGATGGCAGAGAGCTAGCCGGCGAACCGGGCACGATTCTGTACGTGCCCGCAGGGGTGGAGCACGGCTTGCGCGCGGATGGAACGGAACAGTGGCTGGTGCGCGAGACGGTGAGCGAGCGCGTGTACGCAGGGCGCGCGGCCAAGATGGTGATCCGCGCGGCGCTGAAACGGTTGCCGCTCATTGGGCAAAGGTGGCGTAATGGGTAATTCAATCACTCCCATTGAGGCGCTGAAGGCGCAGCCCTACTTCAAGGCGCTTGACGAGCGCGAACTAAAGAACCTCGCGCGGACCCTTATCGAGCGGAGCTATGCTAAGGACGAGGTCGTTTTTCTCGAGGGTGAGCCGTCTCACGGCCTGTATATTGTCCGAGAAGGGACCGTCAAAGTCTACAAGCTGTCGCCGGAGGGGCGCGAGCAGATCCTGACGTACACGCGCGCGGGCGGCTCGTTCAACGAGGTGGCCGTATTCGACGGTGGGCCGAATCCCGCGAACGTTTCATCCTCCGAGCCGGCGACGTTATGGATCGTGCCGCGCGCGGCCATCATCGAACTGATCCAACAGCGGCCCGAGGTCGCGCTGGCGATTATTCAAAACCTCGGGGCGCGCCTGCGACATTTGGTCGGCCTGGTCGAAGATTTGTCGCTGCGCCAAGTCACGGCGCGGCTTGCCAAGTTGTTGTTGCAGACGGCCTCGGGCCAAGAGCGCGGACTCACTCAACAGGAGATGGCCGCGCGGCTCGGCACGGTGCGCGAAATGATCGGAAGGTCGCTGCGGCAACTGGAAGGCCGCGGGTTTATCAAGCTCGAGCATGGGCGAATTGTGATTCTGGATCGCGCGGGTTTGGAAAAGATCGTTTGATGGCATGCGACTAAAGTCACAGACGGCACGCTCGGTTTGCGGGATAATCAGGCCAGGAGAACAACAATCATGTGGAAGATGCGGGGCTGTCCGGGCTGTCATTCGCCGACGTTGTGCGTTATCGCCTGTCCGAAAAATGAAATTCTCGATCAAACCGTCAATCCTTGTTGTGAGCCGCTGCCCGAATGGCTTGCCGACGGCGAAGAGGAATTCGAAATTGTCTTGGCGGAAAACCCGGCGACTGCGGATGCGGCATAGCGGCCGCGGGTATTGCCCGATGCGAGCGCCTTCTGAAAAACGGAGGCGCTTTTTTTTCGACCGCGGGTGTGTTATAATGCCGCACTGTTGAGTTAACGCCTAATCTGTCAATCAGGAAAAGGAAAGATGAATCGCAAAATACTCGTCACACTCATCGTCGTGCTCAGTGTGTGTATTGGCTTGACGGTGATCGGGACCATCTATGCGGTCGCCGGCGCCGGCAACTTTGTCGTGAAACAACCGGGCATCGTCCCGACACCCCCCAATGCCGCCGCACGCGTCGCCGCTCCGGTGCAAACGCCGTTGGCCAATGTCTCCCTAACGACAGCTGACGCCCTCAGACGTGCGGATATTCCCGAGCGCAATCTCTACCAGATCGTTCCGGCTCTCAGAAAAAACCTCGCCCTCTTGACACCTGTCCCGCGACCCGCGCCGCGTTCGTTTAGACTCGGTGACCGCGACAACTTTTTTGTGATCGAGAATGCCGCCACTGGCAAGTATCGCACCGTGACGGCGACGCTTCAGGTAGCCGTCCCGCATGGATATTACTGGGTTGAAGATGGCATCACGGTAGACCTCGGCCAGTTGCAGCAGGCCGCCGATTTTTTCGAGCGGACGATCTATCCGACGAATCGCAAATTTTTTGGTAACGAAGCCACGGGCCTGGACGGTAATGACCGGATTCATATCTTGAATACGCGCTTTCAAGACGCCGCCGGGTATTTTAGTTCTGAGGATACCTATCCGCGCAACCTCGTGCCCTTTAGCAACGAACGCAACCTCATCTACCTCAACATCGAAGCGGTCAAGCCCGGCTCCGAGGAATACAGCGCCGATACGGCCCACGAATTCCAACATTTGATCCATTCCTACCAGGCACAGCACAAGAGTGGCTGGATTGACGAAGGCATGGCCGACCTGGCGATCAAGGTGAACGGGCTTGACGTCGGCGGCGTGCTGCGACTCTTTGCCCGCAATCCCGACACGCAGCTCAACACCTGGGCGAACGAGCCACAGGCGTCTCTGGCGCACTACGCGGCCTCTTACCTCTTTTTCAACTACACCGCGCAGCGCTTTGGCCCGGACTTTACGCGCGATGTCATCCACGCGCCGGCCGAGGGCATCAACGGCGTGCAGCAAGTTCTCGATCAGCGCAATCTGAAGCTGAGCTTTGACGATCTGTTCGCCGACTGGGCCGTCGCGAATTACTTGAACGATCCTGCGATTGAGAACGGTCGGTATGGGTATGCCAACGAACGCGGCTTTCAGGTTGCCAACCAGCCGGTCTTGAGCCAGTTCCCGCTGGAGCGCAGCGCGCAGATGCGCCAATACGCGGCCAATTACTATGGCTTGCAGCCGGCGCCTACCGGCGATGTAACCGTCTACTTTACGGGAACCACAACGGCCAAGCTGCTGGCCGCCGACGCGTACCGCGGCCGATGGATGTGGTATTCTAATCGCGCCGACCTAGCCGACATGACGCTTACGCGCGAGGTCAATCTTACGCAAGTGAACAAGGCGACGCTCCAGTTCTGGACGTGGTACGATATTGAACGGAATTTCGATTATGGGTACGTGGAGGCCTCGACCGACGGCGGCCGGACGTGGGACATTCTCGCCGGCCAGACGACGACGACCGACAATCCCAACGGCGCGAGTTACGGCCACGCGTTCTCCGGCCGATCCGGCGCAGCAGACGACCGCTCGGCGGCCCAGTGGGTGCAGGAGCAGGTTGATCTGACCGCGTTTGCCGGCAAGACCATCTTGCTGCGCTTTCAATACATCACCGATGATGCGTACAATGCGCCCGGTTGGGCCATTGACGAGGTCTCGATTCCCGAAATCAACTTTGCCGATTCGTTTGAGAACGAGGACAGCGGTTGGCAAGCCAAGGGCTTTGTCCGCAGCGACAATGTGTTGCCGCAGAAATTCACCGTTCAAGTGGTTCAAACGGGCGGGACGACGCGTGTGGTACGTGTACCCATGGACGATCAAAACCGCGGCAACCTGACGATAACTGGTTTGGGTAAAGAGTTTACGCGCGCCGAGTTGATCATCACGGCTCACGCGCCCACGACGACCGAGCCAACACAATACCAATTTGCGATTGTGCCCAAATGACGACAAGAGCAGTCATACTGGATTTGGATGGTCTGCTCGTAGACAGTGAGCCGATTCACCAGCGCGCGTTCAACACCTACTTGGCCCGTCACGGCGTCGAGTATCAGTTTGCGGAAGAGGAATACGGGCGCGCGTTTGTCGGCATACCGGTCGGCGCGAATGCCGAGTACCTCATCGAACGCTTTGCGTTGCCGTACACTGCCGTTGAGCTGCTCGCCGAGCGAGAGGCCATCTACACGGCGCTGATCGGCGATCCTTGCAACTTGAGGCGCATGCCGGGGGTGTCCAGGTTGCTGGACGAATTGCGGGCGCGGAAAATAGGGGCCGGTATTGCCTCGGGGTCGCCGCGTGAGCAGGTGGAGATTATTCTGCGCGGGCTGGGCATTGCGGAGCGATTTCCGGTGGTCGTCGCGGGCACCGATGTGCCGAAGACGAAACCCGCGCCGGACGTTTATTTGCGCGCAATGGAGTTGTTGGGCGTTTCAAAATCCGACTGCTTTGCGGTAGAAGATAGCGCGACGGGAGTTGCGGCGGCCAAAGCCGCGGGCTTGCGCGTGATTGCCGTACCGAACCGATATACGCAACAGCAGGACCTCTCACGAGCCGACGCGCAAGTAAAAAGCTTGGAGCACGTGATTCCATTGCTCGGCTGAGTCTTGCCCTGACCCGTGGTTTGTGATAAACTGCCGATGCGTGTCAAACGAGAGGAGGCGACCATGGGAATCACATACATCGAAGGTTCCGTCAGGGGCGACAATGGCAAACAAGCAACCGTGCGATTCCTTGTAGACAGCGGCGCGACGTACACGCTCCTTCCCCATGGAACTTGGCAGGCAATTGGCCTGTCTCCTAAACGCTCATTGATATTTACGTTGGCCGATGGTACGCCAATCGAGCGTCAAATCTCCGAATGCTATATCATGTTGCCGGAAGGAGAAGGGCACACGCCCGTAATTCTCGGCGAACCGGGTGACGAAGCGCTCTTGGGAGTGGTGACTTTGGAGATTCTCGGATTGGTGCTCAATCCCTTCACGCGTACTCTTCAGCCGATGCGCATGATGCTGGCGTAAACAGTGCGACGCACCTCAGCGGTGCGTCGCATTTTTCTTCTCGCGCAATATTTGGTCTAGCCAATTCTTCTGTTCGTCGGATAGCGCGGGCGGTGGAGGCGCTTGGGTGTAATCAATTTGGGCCGCATACGCCCCGCGATCATATACAGAGGCGACGGCAGCTTGCAGATCCAACGGCGCGTCTGGATCGGGTTCCAGTAAGGGTAGCGGGAGCACAGGCAGTGGGTCCTTTAGCGAAATGGGCCAAACTTCAACGGTGGGACGATGGCCGGCACGGCTCAGCACAACGTAATATGGCGCGAGAGGCACTGGGCGTTCCAGTGGTGGTCGTTCACCGCCGCGCAGCAGATCAATTTCGAGCAAATGAGCCGCAGAACGCAACAGGTCTTTGCGCTTGCGCTGATAGTCAGAGTACGCTTCGTGCCCCGGGCGTTTATTTACCGGCGAAAGGATTTCGATCACCGTAACGAGTTGCTGAGTGCCTGTCGTGCGAATCTCGACGTTATACAAGCGTAACGGGACTTCGAGAGGGATGAGACTCTGCACCGGCGCAGGGGTAATAGTCGCGATGCCAGATAACCGCTCGCTGGTGCGGGGCTGAGATTGCCACACGCCTACATCCGGGCGAATGCCATATGACTGCGAGACCTCAATGACCTCATAGGTCACATACGGCGTTAGCCGCGCAAAATAAGCGGGCTGAATCCTTTGATTCAGTTGAGCTTGAACTTCCGATGCTAGATTGCTGTGAAAATCGGACCACAACTCGGGCTGTTCAATATACGGGTCCATTCCGGGAAAGGGGGAAGGCATATTCCACCTCGCAGGCCCAAGTATATCACACGTTTCGCGAGCGGACAACTGACCCTCACGTCGCCGGCTCTGCGAGTAAATCGTATTCCATTGCCTGCGTGATTTTTACTTGGGCGAAGTGGCCTACCGGCAATTCCTTCTGGACGATGACGACACCATCCACTTCGGGCGCATCCCGGTACGAGCGTCCAATGCTCACGCCGTCCCCCGTGCCCTCGACCAACACGTCAACTTCTTCGCCGATAAACCGCGCGTTCTTCGCGAGTGAGATTTTCTGTTGGAGGGCCATCGCCTCCTTGCGGCGGCGCGCCTTGATCTTGTGGCTCACTTGATCCTCGAACAGCGCGGCGGGCGTGCCTTCTTCTTTCGAAAACTCAAAGATGCCCACGCGGTCGAATTGCTGTTCCTCCAGAAACTCACCCAGCGCCTGGTATTCCTCGTCCGTCTCGCCGGGAAAGCCGACGATAAACGTCGTGCGAATGGCGAGATCGGGCATGGCGGCGCGGAGCGCATTCAGCATCTGGCGCGTGACGACGATGTTGGGACGCTTCATCCGTTTGAGCGTTTCCGGGTGCGCGTGCTGGAGCGGCACGTCAATGTAATGTACGCACTGCGGAAAGCGCGCGAGCGTCTGAATCAACTTGGATGTGATGTGCCCGGGATACGTATACATGAGCCGCAGCCAGCGCAAACCATCCACCTCGGTACACAGCCGCTCGATCAGAGGCGCGAGCGCGTCGCGTTGGTTCAAGTCCCAACCGTACGCGGTCGTATCTTGCGCGACCAAAACGATTTCCTGCACGCCCTGCGCGACCAAGTCGCGCGCTTCGGCGATGACGGCATCGGGCGCTTTGGAACGATGCGCGCCTTTGATCGCGGGAATGATGCAAAAAGTACACGGCCGATCGCAGCCATCCGCAATCTTGAGGAACGCGCTCGGGCCTTGCGCGGCGCGCGGCAGCGGCTCGACAATCGAGCGCGCGGCAAGCTGTTCGAGGGGCAAGCCCGCGTACGCGTCGGCGAGCCAGTCGTTCTTTCGCGCCCTTTCGCGTGATTCCAGGTATTGCAGAAAACGCGGCATCGCCAGCCATCGTCCGGCGTCAATGACGCCGTCAACCTGTGGGACCTCGCGCTGAACGCTTTCGCCATAGCGCGAGATGAGGCAACCCGCGGCCACGAGCAATTGCCCATCGCGTTTCTGCGCGCCCAGGTCGCGCAACGCGGCGACCGATTCCTGGCGCGAGGCCTGCAAAAAGCCGCAGGTATTGACGATCAACACGTCGGCACCATCACTCGTGGAGGAAGCCGAGTAGCCGGCGCGATCAAGCAATGCGCCGATTCCATCGGAATCGGCGACATTTTTCGCGCAGCCGAGCGTGAGCAAATAGTACTTCATTCGAGAACTCGCAGTCTAGGAAAACGGGGTTAGGGTAGGTGTGGGGCCCGCGGGAGTCCTTGAGGGCGTTGGCGTGGAGGTGGGCGCGCTGATCGGCGCGGGCACAGACGATATTGAAATGGGCGGCGCGGGTGTTGCCGTGGGTACGATGTTCGTGGGCCGTTGCGGTGTGGCGCCGACGAGTTTGCCACCGGCATTGAGCACCCACTGGCGTTCAAAGATGCTGCGTTCGCCAAAATTCAACGCACCTTGTTTTCGCCCATTAAACAAGACCGTCGCGCCGACTAAATTCTCGACACGTAGATAGAGAGTTTCTTTCGCCGACCAGGAAGACGATGCGCTTGGCGCCATTGGGCCATTAAAGACCATCAGGCCATCAATGCCGACTTGCACCGTGATGGCTTGGGTCGCCTGTATTTCAAGATTCAGCGCGGTGGTTCCAGCAGGAGCGCTACGCGGTGTAGCGGTCGCGGCGGGTACCGGAGTGATGTTGCCCGACACGGTAGCAAAGGGCGGCGCAGTCGCGGCAATGGTTGGGACGCCGGTTGGGCTCGCGCCGGGAACGCCAGTCGGTGTCGCGGTGCGCGCGACCAGCGTGGGAGTTGCGGTCCTTTGACTTGCGACCAGCGTAGCGACAGTTGGCGCAAGGCGCGTGGTTGCAATCAAACCACATGCCAGAAAAGCAAAGACAACTGCGATTGCAAACAGAATCGCGGCTGGCGCCGGCATGCCCAGGACGTTGCGCGGGAGGCGCATCGGACGCGCCCGTCTGCTTGCGGCAGGAACGTGCTCGATCTTGGACTCGATGGGTGTTTCGGCTATCGGTACGAGAACGGTTTCGGTAATCGCAGTTGGTTCGGGCGCAAGTGTTTCCGGCGGCGGAAGTGTTTCGGGTGGAAGTGACGGGGGCAATGGTGACTTGACAATCGGCAGCACCGGCTTTTTCGGTTTCGGCGACGGCGGGGCGAGAGGCAAACGACGGCGCGCGACCGGCTCGGGCATAGAGGTCGGCAAGGGTGTCGAGGACGCGGGTTCGGTGGGAGCGTGGATGGGAGCGGCCGGCGGTTCGGAATGAGCGGCGACTTTTCCGCGCGCTCCATCCGCTCCGGGTGGGCGAGTGGCCGGAGGGCGTGGTGCGGCGGTCGGTCGCTTTACAAACGTGCCGCGCGGCGCCGGCGCCGCCGAGGGGATGGTATCCGCCGCGTAAAGATCGAGCATTTCCTGCGGATCAATTCGCAGATAGTTGGCGTAGGAACGAATGAGGCCGCGGAGAAAAGGTTCGGGCGGGAGATTTTCCGACTCGCCATCTTCGAGCGCTTGGAGCACATTGGCACGGATGCGCGTATCCAATTCGACTTGCAACAGCGCCAACCCGCGGGCCTCGCGCTCCTGTCGTAAACGTTGACCGAGGAGAGACATCGGCGTGATGATATATCGGGTAGGTTGAATTGTCAAATATCTGCGAAACGTGCGACGCAACTCGCAGATTGTGTGCGCGCGACGATTGTGCTATAATCCTGCGGCAGGTCGAACGCCTGCACCTCAGCGTTGGGGAGGACGAGTTTGCAGAGTCGGCACGAGATTTCCGCGCGCGCGCCGGCGCGCGCCCTAGCCCAAGTATTGACGTTGGTCGTGTTTATATTGTTCGGTTGTGGCGCCCTGTTTTTCGCCTATCAAATTTTTGATACGGTGCGCGAAGCCGTCGTCGTTCTGGGTGTGCCGAATCTTGGCGACTTGCCCTCGTTCGTGATGCCCCAGACCGCGCCGCGCCCCAATGCGCCGAACGTCGCGGCGGGCGAGCGCGTGAATGTCCTCTTTCTCGGCATTGACCGCCGTCCGAGCGAAAAATGTCCGTGCCGCAGCGATACAATGATGCTTGCCACGCTCGACGCCAAAGCGTTGACGGCCGGCGTCGTAACCATCCCGCGCGATCTCTACATTGATATTCCCGAAGTCGGCGAGGGGCGGATAAACACGGCGAATCTTTACGGCGACCTCTACAAGTATCCGGGCGGCGGTCCGGCGCTCGCCAAGAAAACAGTCGAATATCAATTGGGGCGCCGGGTTCATTACTACGTATTGGTGGATTTCACCGGTTTCCGCAAAGCGATTGATGCGATCGGCGGCATTGACATTGACGTGCGCCGAGCGATTGACGATCCAACCTATCCCGACGAAAACTTTGGGTACAAGCCGATTCACATTCCGGCGGGGCGCGTTCACATGAACGGCGACATGGCGCTGCAATACGCGCGCACGCGGCACGGCGGAACCGACTTTGACCGCTCGCAGCGCCAGATCCAGGTGCTCAAAGCCGTGCGCGAAAAAGCGCTCCGCCCCGAGATCCTGACGAAAGTTCCCCAGCTGGTCCAATCGCTGTGGGGCACGGTCCAGACCGACATGACGCCGCAGGATGTGATCGCGCTTGGACAGGTCGCGGCAAAAGTCAAGACGGAGAACATCAAGACCGCCTCGATTGACAATACGATGACGGTGGAATACCGGACGAGCACGGGCGCAGATGTTCTCTGGCCCGACCGGGCCAAGATCGGTCGCATGATGGATCAGATCATCCCGCAGGACAATGGTGGCTTGGCCGACCAAGCGAAGCGGATTCAACAAGAAGGCGCGCGGATTCTGGTGTTGAACGGAACGAAGAACGCGCAGTTGGCGAAGAATACCGCGGATTATTTGCAGTCGCAGGGCTATCAGATTGCCGGCTACGGCAACGCCGACCGTTTCGATTATCGCCAGACGGTGCTCATTGACTACAGCGGTTCCAAGAACGCGACGGTGACGGCGCTCGCAAAACTGTTTCGCATTGATCCGGACAATATCCGCCCGACCAAGAACGTCAAGAGCGATTCGGACATCCGGCTGATCCTGGGCGCGGATTGGACGATACCGACGGAGAAGCCGTAGTTGAGGCATGGAAGTGTGGGAGTGTGGGAGTAAGAAGCCGACCTGGGGGTGAGAGTCGGCTGGTCTTATCTGCTCGATAGGGCAAACCGCGTACGAACCAAAGACGCGACTGGATTCTCAAATTGGCAGCTGTCTCGTGCTTTTCTCCTCCCCACGGCAACACGACCGAGAGCGGCTGCGGCTTGACGTGGCTGCTCAACCCGGACATCGTCGGGTCGCCAATATTCGACCAAGTATATCCGCCGTCCAAAGATGACTGCTCGCCCAAGCAACTCTCACATTCAAGGGGTCGGCCAGGGCGAAGAGATTGCCGGGATTGAGCGTATTGTCAATCTTGGTGTTCGTCCACGCGGCGCCGCCATCGGCGATGCGATAGATGTATTGTCCGCTCAACTGTTGCTGTGCGATGGCCCACAACACATTGGAGTTGACTGGGGAGAGCGAAATCCCAGTGAAAGTGTCAATCACGCTTTCTCAATTCAACACTCACGGTCCAAACAGTGGAAGTTCGACGCCAACCCCTAACCCGATCTCGTTGTAACACGTGTCTTTGTCCGCACACCACCAGACCCTTCCGGCAATTGTTACGGGTGCGTAGATTTGTTGCTTGTATTCGGGCCCAGGTGCCCAGATCATCTCCAGAACCCTCGATTCACCCGGTTTGAGTTCCAAGCGAGTTAACTCTGCCGTTAACGGCTTGCCATCGGACCATCGAACCTTCGGAAATCCCCCGGGAATGAGAATGTCTGCCACCGGCTTGTCTTTGCGGTCATAGACAACCGTTTGTTTGCCTTCGTTGCGCACCGTGAAGCGAATCGTGACCGGCTGGTTCACATTCACGTTGCGATGGCTTGTCCACAGAATAAGCGCGAGATCGTCAAGTCCTGTGGCATTTGATTGGGGAGAAGGCCAGCCCACACAGGCGCTCAACCCCAGTGGAAGGAGCAAAAGCAAGAGCCATCTTCGCATGTGTTCCTCCTCCCTACGGCAACACGACCGACAAGGGCTGCGGTTTGGTGTAGCGGCTCAGTTCGGTCATCGCCGGGTCGCCGATATTCAACCAACTTGCCCCACCATCAAAAGAAACCTGAACGCTCCCGGTACCCTGCGGCCCTTCGGGCACCCCATAGAGAACTTGGGGCGCGATGGTCGCCAAAGCATGGAATGGACTGTTGATTCTCACCCAGGTTGCGTTCCCGTCCTGACTGCGCTTCAGGCCCTCTTGGCCGCCGCTTGCCCAGGCTGCCTGCGCATTGACCGGATCGGCGAGGACGAAGCGATTGCCGGGATTGAGTCCTCGCCCTTCTATGAGCGCCGCACAGGCCAAACGCGGCGCGCCAAGTGCCGCGCCCGTTTTGTTATAGATCGAATTGAGTTTGAAGCTTCACGGACCCAAGGAACCTGTACAGTACTTGACACCAATGGTGAAACCAGGTAATTGCGGGGGAAACTTTGCACTGTAAGTAAAATGTGCCGAGACTGCGACAGCTCCTTGTATGGATGGATCAGGCACCCAGCCCATTTCGATGGTCTTGGATTCCCCCGGTCCAAGTTCGAGACGAGTGAGATCGGTAGTCAATGGTTTGCTATCCGACCAGCGGCGAAATACGCGGTCCCGGTCCCCCACGACAATGTCTAATACAGGCCGATCTCTTAGTTCAATCACTTCGACTCTGGATCCCTTGTTCGTTGCAGTGGCGCGCAGGACAACGGTCTCCCCTGGTTGTACACAATCACTACTCGCCCACATCTCTACTGTTATGAAATCAACTCCACTGGTGCTACTGACTGGCTTTGACTGACGCGAACAGCCGACTAGGGCTATGATTAGCATCAGCAAACCGACAGGGATAGACCAGTGTGTAGATTGCCATCGAGTAGCATTGCAACCGGAGTGAACGCGGCTGTGCATAGTCGTGCAACCCCGCATGGTGAGAACACTCTTGTTCATGTTCACCTCTACGGCAACACGACCGAGAGCGGCTGCGGTTTGCCGTAGCGGCTCAGCTCGGCCATCGTCGGGTCACCGATGCTCGACCAGGTGATCCCGCCATCGGTAGACACTTGCACGCTGGCAGCACCTTGCGGCCCTTCCGGCACGCCATAGAGCCATTGCGAGTTCATGGCGGCGAGCGCATGGAACGGGGAGTTGATCCGCGTCCAATTGAGATTTCCATCCTGACTACGTTTCAGGCCCTCTTGGCCGCCGCTTGCCCAGGCTGCCTGCGCATTGACCGGATCGGCGAGGACGAAGCGATTGCCGGGATTGAGGGTATTGTCAATCTTGGTGGCAGTCCAAGATGTGCCGCCGTCTGCGGTGCGATAGATGAATTGTCCACTCAACTCTTGCTGGGCGATGGCCCAGAGCACATTGGAGTTGATGTTGGAAAGCGAAATCCCCGTAAACATATCAATCATGCCGCCCAGCATGGATTGCCAGGTCTGTCCGCTATCGGTAGAGCGCATCACGGCTTGGCCGGGCGAATTCCAAGCGTCTTGGCCAATCCAGAGGATATTTGGATTCCTGGGATCAATGGCGAGCGACGTAATGGCGCAGTCGTACCAATCTCCCGGATTGTGATTGGCGTGGCAGTGCGCCAGCAGGTCGGAACCAAACGTCTGTCCGCCATCGGTGCTCCTGAACAGTGCGCCCTTATCAGGCCCCCAGAAGGCATCGGTCTTACCATGAATCCCTACGTAGATCGTGTTAGGTTGGACAGGATCAATCGTAATCATTGAGAAGACCGCGTTGCCAATGACGCCCTGTACAGTCGGCGCAAAATCATACGCGGTGCTGAATGCCTGCCCTGCATTCGTCGTTTTCCAGAGTTTCAGATCGGATGTCGCCATATAGCCGACCAGACCCTGCGTGTTTGTGACAGCCGCGACGGCTTGCACGTCCACATTATTGGGAAAGGCAAAACTGTTCCACGATGCGCCGCCGTTCGTGCTCACATACCCTTTCTGGTTACCGCCCGCATAGAGCACACTGACCGTTGGAGAAACTACCGCTGCAGAAAAAGTATACGTCATTGCCGAACCCGACGGCTGGTTAGTTGTCATGTCCAACGACATCGTAGTCATTTTTCCGATTTCGTTAGCTTGGCCGAGTCCAACGACATCGTAGACATCCTGCGGCGTCGGTGCGAGCGCCGAAACTCAGGACGTAGCGGCCGCACCGGTTCCGCAATTTGGTAGCGCAAAGT
>JACQYF010000027.1 GCA_016208315.1 Chloroflexota bacterium
CCAGCCACGCGACAATCGCGGTCATGAGCGCGATAGATCCGGTCGCATTGCGCGCGCTGACCAACGCCCACGCCATCACGGCGCTTACGAGGACGCCAATCACAAGTAGTAACATCGCTGCGCCGATCAACCAGGGGCGCGCGCGCGCTCGGGCCAACTGGCCCATCATGCGAGAGGTGGGCGCGGCATGGAGCAGGGCATTGAGGGACAGAACGACACAGAGAAAAATGTCTGCCGCGTAGCCGACGAGCAAAATTGGAATACCGCCGATCTCCAGCGTCGCCGACAAGTCGAGATTTAATACCTCGCCGAACGAGGGCAAGGGATGAGCAAACACAAGCGCGGCGATGAGGACAACGTTCAACAGCGCGGTTAGGATAAACCAGCCGCGTTGGCGTTGCGCCCGTGGCGCGGCTTGAAGCGTTTCCCAATAGCCCGAATACCACAGGACGACGAGGTACCAGCCGAACGGCAAAACGAGGACGGGAATCCAACCCAAGCGCCACCAGAAATCGAGGTCGGCTTGCAATGGTTCAAGACCGAGCGTGAGAATTACAGTGTGGCTCACAAAGAAAATGCTCGCCAGCAAGAGCGATAGGCCCGCGAGCCAAATACCCCACGTTCTCTTATCTGCGTTCACTAGCACCGTCAAGCCAAGCCACAATAACAAGATGGTGTTGTGCAGCGAGACCGCCAGTCCCGCCGCATCGAGCCAAAATATGCCGCTCATGGTTTCTCCGCTTATAGAATTACTCCGCAACGATTGCGCTGACCGCGAAGATTTTAGGACGCGGATGAACGCGGAATACGCGGATAATAATGGAAAATCCGCGTTCATCCGCGTTCATCCGCGTCCTAATCTTTGGGTGCGGCTCCGCCGCGCGATGCAATTAGGGCGCAAACTCGACCCACTCCCCGCGGTCGTTCATCACCCGCGCGATGCCCGCGTCATCCCACACGATCAGGCGTCCCGCGCGCACGATGAGCGCGGCGCGCGTTCGCGCGACCTTGTCGTCGGTCGCATTCTCGGCCAAGCCCCACTGCGCGTAGATTTGGCCGTTGATGCGGCTGATCGTGCGCTTGTCGCGAAAACCCAGCCGGGCGGCAATTTGCTCGTTGGTCAAGCCCTGCGCGAGCAATGCCGCCACCGCCTGCTCGGCCGGTTCGAGCAAATTCATCGGCGCATGTTCATCCTTATGGCGCACCTCTTGCACCCGCGCTTCGATTTCGGGATCAATGAAACTGCGCCCCGCGACGGCATCGCGCAAGAGGGTCACGATCATCGGCGTCAAGAGGTAATTCGATTTGCGGACGTAGGCGTAATGGCTCAGGATGCCCGCCCGGCGAAAATCGCGATAGTACGCGTCGTCGTCTTGAATGGTATAGAACACGACCGGCAATCGCGGCAGCTCGCGGCGAATCGCGGCCGCCAATCCCGTTTTCAGCGCCGCGCGCAGTTTTTCATTGTCTTCGACAAGCAGCAGGTTCAGCATTCTGGTCCTCTTCCATAGGGATTCCCATATCCAGAGGTGTGAGTCAGAGTTTCGTGTGCGGACCCGACCCCCGAATGCAATTCGGGGTCTCATATAGATGAAAATCCGATCCAATCGGATTGAGCCGAATGCTCCAACTCGGTTTACCGAGTTTTGACCTATCTGAGGCGGGCGTTTGTAACGCCCGATGGTCTGCATCCAGTGTAGCGCGATGGCGCGCCGTGTCAAGCACTTGAGTGCAGCAGAAACCGGCCCTAAATCATTGCGCGCGCGACCGAGATGCATTAGACTCGCGGCTGAAACCGAGCAGTCGAAAGGAAATAATGAAAGTCAAAATGATTCTGCCGGCGTTGACGGAAGCGACCAGCCCATTCTGGCGGCCAATCAAGTATTCCCTATTTCCGCCTCTCGGACTCGCCACCCTGGCAGGATACCTCGACGATCACGACGAGGTCGCGATTCAAGACGAGCATGTCGAAAAACTCGTTCTCGACGACGAACCCGATCTCGTCGCCATTCAACTGTACATCACGTCGGCTTACCGCGCCTACGAGATCGCCGATCATTATCGCGCTCACGGCGCGCACGTTGCGCTCGGGGGCTTGCACGTCACCTCGCTGCCGCAGGAAGCCGCCGCGCATGCCGATACCATCTTCCTCGGCCCCGGCGAGGATACCTGGCCGGAATTCTTGCGCGATTTTCGCGCGGGCCATCCGCGCAAGCTGTACATTTCCAAGCAGCGGACGCTCGCCGGTTTGCCGCGGGTCCGGCGCGACCTTGTCAAGCGGCATTTGTATCTCGTGCCGAACTCGATTGTCGTGTCGCGCGGTTGTCCGCACACGTGCGACTTTTGCTACAAAGAGGCGTTCTTCCAAGGCGGCCAATCGTTCTACACGCAGACGGTGGACGACGCGCTTGCGGAGATCGAACGCTTGCCCGGTCGCCATCTGTATTTTCTCGACGACCATCTCTTGGGTAACCCGCGCTTTGTCGCCGCGTTGTTCGACGGCCTGCACGGCATGGGGCGCGTCTGGCAAGCCGCGGGCACGGTGAAATCCATCGTGGAAACCGATTTGATCGAGCGCGCCGCGGCGTGCGGCTTGAAAAGTCTGTTCGTCGGGTTTGAAACGCTCAGTCCCGAGAATCTCCGCGCGCAGCGCAAGCATCAAAATCTCAATCGCGATTACACTGCCGCGATCCGCCGCTTGCACGACCTCGGCGTGATGGTCAATGCGAGTTTTGTGTTTGGCATGGACGACGACGACGAATCGGTCTTTGCGCGCACCGTCGAGTGGGCGATTGCGCAAGGCAGCGAGACCGCGACGTTTCACATTCTCGCGCCCTATCCCGGCACGGCCCTGTACGAGCGTGTGGCCGCGCAGAAACGCATCTGGCATCATCACTGGAAGCTGTACGACACCCGGCACGCAGTCTTTCATCCCGCGAAACTATCGGTTGAGCAACT
>JACQYF010000034.1 GCA_016208315.1 Chloroflexota bacterium
GGACTATATGTCACGATTAGTTTCTTGATTGCGCTGTGGCGTCCGAATCTGATTTGGAATGCGCCCGCCAATTTGTGGCTTGTCGTTCTGCTCGTAAGCATTCTCTATGTCATTGCCGACGCGCTCGCCGCGAAAGTAGATTGGGTCGCCTACGAAACCCTGCTCGAAGTTCCGGCAATTGCAGTGGCCCTCGCGGGCGCGGTTTACATCGTCAACCGGTCGCCTGGCTGGTCGCCCGATTTGCTCTTGCCGGTGGGCTTGGCGCTGCCGGGCGTATGGCTCTACCGGAGGACGAGGCAGGCCCAAACCTTGGCGTCGTCCGTCGTCGCCGCCGCGGTGCTCCTTCTCGCGCTGCTGATGTCAGCAGGGATCGCGAATATTGGCGCAGCTCTGGTCTTTCTCGCGCTTGGTATCTGCTTGCTCACGTGGGAACTCCGCACTTCCAACATCGAACTTCCAACTTCCAACTTCTCCTATCTGCGGTTGGTCGCGTTGGGCGTTGCCACGCTCGCGGCCATCGGCCTCAGCTTCCCGTGGGGTGTGTCGGGCGTGGTCGTGCTCGCCGCGCTCCCCGTGGTGTACCTTGTCGCCTCGACTTTAGCGCGCGAGCGCCGCGTCTTGCGGATTGCGTTAGAGGTGACGAGCTACACGCTGATGCTTTTCACCGCGCTCGTCGTCGCAGCGCAAGGCATGATGCTTCCGGCGGCCATCCTTGCGACGGTGTATGCCTGCTGCTTTTTCTTCGCGATGGCGCGCCATCGCCAGGCGCTCTATCTTTATCCGGCCGGCGTTTTCGCGATCCTTGCCGTGTTTCTGTTCGCACTGATCGCCGGGCGCGGCGCGTGGTACGTCCTGCTGGCGTTTCCGTTGACGCTGATCTTTCACGGCGTCGCCGCGCAGATCAAATCCACGAACCTCGGCGACTGGCGAGCCAAGGCGGTCAAGCCCCTATATCTTGGCGGACATCTTGACGCGGCGCTTGGCGCGGCGGCCTTTGTCCTGCTCGCCCCCAACCTCGGCGATTTTGCCGCACTGGCCGGAGCGACGTCGAATCTGATTTTGTACGCTTGGCTCGTCTATCGCCGTCACGAGCAAACCTTCCTGGCAGGGATGGGAATTGCCGCGGCGCTGTTCGCGTTGATCGTGATGTCGTTGCTGCCCTTTGTCCAGCGCGCGAATATCATTGGGTATTTCGCTCCGGTGATCTTGGTCTTGCTGCTCGCGGGCTGGCTCTTGAAGAGAGACAAAGAGGAGCACGCGAGCCGGGCGATGCTGTCCGCGGTGACGGCGCTGACCGTGGTCGCCGGCGGGGTCGCGCTGTGGGGCGAGGGCCTGAATCAACCGAGCGTTTGGATCGCGCTAGTGATCAGTTCGGTGGTTTGGCTGAGTTTGCTGCTGCTGACGCGGCTCGACGTGTTCGTGTATCTGATCACGGCGAGTCTCGCGCTGCTCAGTTTCAATTTCGTCCGCGCGACCGGCGACCTCTTCACGCCCCACGTTTTCATTTTCCTGGTCTACGGCTGTGTGCTGCTCGCGGCGATCTTTGTTTACGATCTCGTCAGCCGCCACATGCGGTTCCGCGCGCCGATCCATTTTGGTCGCCCTATTCTGCGCCGCGATTGGGTGCTCGCCGGCATTCCGGCCGTGGTGTTGGCCGTCATCGCGTTCGGGGCGTTTGGCGTCGAATCCACCTCGACTCCGAGTTTTTGCAATCTCTGTCACACGATGAATCCGTATTACGCCAACTGGCAACAGTCGGTTCACGCGCAAGCGGGGGCGGGCTGCGCCGATTGCCACTATGCGCCGACCGCGCAGTCGTTCGTCAGAAACAAGATTGTGGGAATTTCCCAAGTCGTCAAGGTCGCGACCGACACCGAGAGCTACCTGCCGGTCGCGGTGGTGAGCGATTCGAGTTGTTTACGCGGGGGTTGTCACGCCGAGTCACTATTACAAAAGACGCCGATCTGGATCGCGGCGGGCGTTTCCTTCAATCACGGCGCGCATCTCGTCCAGACGCTGCGCGGCGTGCAAGTTACCTGTACGGTTTGCCACACCGCGACCCGCGCCGATGAGCACTTTTCGGTCAACCAGGCAGCGTGCTTACTGTGCCACCTGAAAGGCACACAGGTCGCGGCGAACGAGTGTGTCAAGTGCCATGTGATCGCGAACTTACCAACCAAAGGCGGCTTTTCTCATGGCACGCTCTTGGCGAATAACAAACCACCGGATTGCGTCGCTTGTCATGCCGGTGTGACTCTTGGCGATGGGAAAATCAAGGACGAGTGCTCCGCTTGCCACATCCAAGATACAAAAGAGTTACTGCGAACGGAACCGCCCACAATTCACCGGATTCACGTAACGGACAAGGGGATTCGATGCGACCGTTGTCACACGGTCATCGAACACCGCGCGGCACAAACGGTTTCCGCCATCGCGCCGACAGCCAAATCAAGCACCGCGGGAACCCCGCCGAGAACTCCGGCGAACCACGCCGGACGAACGCAATGCTTGATCTGCCACACGACGGGAGTCGGCGGCGCGCCTAAGGCCCCGACGACCTATCCCGACCACAGCATGTTTAAGGACGACAACAACGCCGCGCTCTGTTTGATGTGCCATGCGCGTGAATAACAAAACCGCGAGCGTTCGCGGTTTGTGATGCAGGGGCGATTGAAATCGCCCGTTCCTCAACAAATCCTCGGCAGCATCTCGCCCATGAGCACGTCTACCACGCGCGTGCTGCCGAGGCGCGTTTTCATCAGCACCCGGCCGCGCGGTTCTGCGCGTACCTCGCTGACGACCACCGCCTCTTCGCCATAACGTGTCGCGCACATCACCTGCAACACTCGATCCGCGTCCTCGCGCGCGACGATGACGATCAGCTTGCCCTCGTTCGCGATGTAGAGCGGATCGAAGCCGAGCATTTCGCACGCCGCGGCGACCGCGGGTCGCACGGGAATGGCGCTTTCGTTGATGACGATGCCGACGTGCGATTGACGCGCGATTTCGTTCAGCGTCGTCGCCACGCCGCCGCGCGTCGGATCGCGCAGAACGTGTATCCGAGTG
Organism: Chloroflexota bacterium; assembly: GCA_016208315.1. GTDB lineage: Bacteria > Chloroflexota > Anaerolineae > UBA4142 > UBA4142 > JACQYF01. The sequence goes on from JACQYF010000034.1 coordinate 3,067, forward strand.
CTGGGTTGGAGCATCGTCTGAATCAGGTGATTGAGCGGCGCAATGTCGCTCTGAACGTCGGCCTCGAAGCCCAGTTCGCCGCGCGCGCCGAGCACCGCGATGCCATGATCGCCGATCGGGCCGGAGAGGATCACCACGTCGCCCGGTTGTGCATTCGCGCCGCTGATGGATACGCCGGCTGGAATGAGGCCGACACCCGTCGTGTTGATGTACAGCCCGTCCGCTTTGCCGCGCTGCACCACCTTCGTATCGCCGGCGACAATCTGCACGCGGGCCTCTTCCGCTGCGCCGCGCATGGATTCGATCACGCGCGTCAACGTCGCCAGCGGCAATCCCTCTTCCAGAATAAAACCCGCCGTCATGTATAGTGGCAGCGCGCCCATAACCGCCACATCGTTCACCGTGCCACACACCGCGAGCCGCCCGATGTCGCCGCCGGGGAAAAAGAGCGGCGCGACGACATGTGAGTCCGTGCTGATCGCCAAGCGCGCATTCGGGATCGGTTGTACCACGCCCGCGTCGTCGCCGACGCGCAGCGCGGGATTATCGAACGATGGAACGAAATATTTCGCGACGAGGTCGTGCGACATTTTCCCGCCGCTGCCATGCCCCATCACGATCTGTTCATCGTGCGAGAGGGGGAGGGGGCAGACGGGGCCCTCCATTGTCAACGGTTCTTTCAACTCTGTCATTGCTTTCCTTCCACGTATGGGAGTATGGGAGTGTGGGAGTCACTCCCATACTCCCATACTCCCATACTCACACACTCCCATACCTGAAATACGCCGCGCACGCGCCTTCCGCCGAGACCATTGTCGCGCCGAGCGGATGTTCGGGCGAGCAGCGATGGCCGAACGCGGTACAATCGTGCGGCTTTTTCATCCCTTGCAATATCTGACCCGCGATGCACAGCGGCGATTCCTCGGAGTGAATGTCGCTCACCTGGAAACGCGTTTCCGCGTTGAACTCGGCGAACTCGGGGCGCAGACGCCAACCGCTCATCGGGATCGTGCCGATGCCGCGCCACTTGCGGTCGCATTCCACGAACACGCGATTGACCATTGTTTGCGCGGGCCGGTTGCCTTCGAACGTGACCGTGCGCGGATAGGCATTCTCGACCTCGATGCGCCCGTCTTCGAGCGCGCGCGTGACCGTCAAGATTCCTTGCGCGATGTCGAGCGGCTCAAAGCCGGTGACTGCCATCGGCACGCGGTACTGGCTGGCAATCGGCGGATATTCCCAATAGCCCATCACCGCGCAAACGTGTCCCGCGAGCAAGAAACCTTGCACGCGATTAGTCGGCGAGCCCAGGATCGCGCGCATCGCGGGCGGGACGCGGACGTGCGAGACGAGGATACTATAGGTCTTCAAGCCAAGTTGCTGCGCCTGAAGAACGCTCATCACGTTCGGCGGCGCGGTCGTTTCGAATCCAATCGCAAAAAAGACGACCTGCTTGTCGGGATGCTGCTGCGCGATTTTCACCGCGTCGAGCGGCGAGTAGACGACGCGCACATCGCCGCCCGCGGCGCGAATCGAAAACAAGTCGCGCGCGCTGCCCGGGACGCGCAGCATATCGCCATACGACGTGAAAATCACGTCGGGGCGCGCGGCAATCGCCAGGGCTTGGTCAATCAGTTCGAGCGGCGTCACGCAGACCGGGCAACCCGGCCCATGCACCAACTCGATTTCCTTCGGCAAAAGTTGGTCTATGCCGTGCCGCACGATCGCGTGCGTCTGCCCGCCGCAGATTTCCATCAATACCCAAGGCCGCGTCGCAACCCGGCGAATCTCTTCGATCACGCCTCGCACAAGATTGGCATCGCGATACTCACTCACGTACTTCACGTCGCCTCCTGGCCCAACTCTTGTTCGAAACCACCCATCTCCCTGAGCAGCGCGAGGGATTCCTGCGCCTCTCGCTCGCTGAGACGACTGATGGCAAAGCCGACGTGGATGACGGTGTACTCGCCGACCTGAGCATCGGGGATCAGAGACAGGCAGGTCTCGCGGGTGACTCCGCCGAAATCCACTTTGCCCATTTTCAGCCCGCCCGCCTCATAGATTTCGACGATTTTCCCTGGGACGCCGAGACACATAACTCCCTCCAGATTTCAGATTTCAGATTTCAGATTTAGGATTTTCGCAACCGCGATGGCGGCTTGTCCGAGTGCGAGTCCGCCGTCGTTCGCGGGCACTTGGCGATGAACGAAGACGGTGAAGCCGTCCTGTTGGAGCAACTCGACCGTGCGCGCAAGCAACGTCATGTTCTGCCAGACGCCGCCGCTTAACGCGACCGCGTTCAATCCGAAACGCTCCCGCGATAACGCGCACGTGTGCGCGACCATTTCGGCAACGCCATTATGGAACCGCGCGGCGATGGTCGCTATCGCTTGGCCGGCGCGCACATCGGCGACGACGGAATGAATTACCGGCGCGGCATCAATTACATCGTCATGGATTTCGAAATGGTACGCGGCGGCTTCGTGGGGGTCAACCTGTGCTTCAAACTCGATCGCCGCCTGAGCCTCGTAATTGACGGTTTGCCGTACGCCCGCCAGCGCGGCAATCGCGTCGAACAGTCGCCCGATGGACGATGAGAGCGGCGCGTTAACGCGTCGTGCGATTTGATGGGATACAATGTGTCGCGCTTGCTCGCTCGCCGCGCGCACGGGAGCGCAATCGTCCGCCCATGCGATTCCCGCGTGGGCAAGCCACGCCAGCGCGACGCGCCACGGTTCGCGCACGGCTTTGTCGCCGCCGGGAAGCGGAACGTAATCGAGATGATAGGCCCGCCGATAGCCCGCGTAATCGGCCATGAGAAACTCGCCGCCCCAAATCGCGCCGTCGTCGCCATATCCCGTGCCGTCGAACGCGACGCCGATGACAGGATGTTCGCCCCTCAAACCATTCTCGATCATGGACGCCGCGATATGCGCGTGATGGTGCTGCACTCCAATTGCGGGCAGCCGCTCGCGCTGCGCGCGTTCGAGCGCATAGCGGGTGGCGAGATAATTCGGGTGCAAGTCATAGGCGATGGCTTGGGGTTGCACGCGAAATAGCCGCTCGAAATGCGCGATCCCATCTTCGAAAGAGCGCAAGGTTTCATAATTTTCCATATCGCCGATATGGTGGCTGAGAAAGGCATAGCGATCGCGGGCGAGGCAGAAGGTATTCTTGAGTTCGGCGCCGGTCGCGAGGAGTGGCGGCGCATCGAACGGCAGAGCAAGCGAGGAGGGCGCGTAGCCGCGCGAGCGACGGATGGGATAGTAAACAGTATTCAGTGAACAGTCATCAGTCTTCAGTGAACTGCGAACGAGTGGCGAAAGGACGCGAATAACCGAATCGTCGCAGCGCGTGTGAATGTCGCGGTCGTGCAGCAAAAAGAAATCGGCGAGGTTTGCCAATCGCTCGCGCGCCTCGGCGTTATCGGTCACGATTGGCTCTTCGCTCAGGTTGCCGCTGGTCATGACCAGAACCTCACCCCCCTTTCCCCGCCCCTACAGGAGAGAGAGCTGGGGGTGAGGCGAGCAAGAGGTAGTGAAGCGGCGTGTATGGCAGCATCACGCCAAGTGTATCCTGATTCGGCGCGACCTGTAGCGCGATGTTGGATTCGGGACGCCGCTTGAGCAATACGATCGGACGCTCGCGCGATTGAGATCAGGCATCATGAGCGCGAAGGGCTTGTCCACGCGCAATTTTCGGCGGCGCAACTCGGCTACCGCCGGCGAGTTCGTCGCATCGCACGCGAGATGGAATCCGCCGAGGCCTTTGATCGCGATGATGTGGCCGGAGGCGAGGAGTTGGCGCGCTTGTTCAATGGCGCTGTAATTCGTAATTCGTAATTCGTAATTGAATTCTGAATTACGAATTACGAATTTTGAATTCGGCTCCAGCCAGACTTGGGGCCCGCATTTCGGGCACGCCACCGGTTGCGCGTGAAAGCGGCGATTGAGCGGGTCGCCGTATTCCGCGGCGCACTCGGCGCACATGGCGAACGGCGCCATCGTCGTCTGCGGACGGTCGTACGGAATATCCTTGATGATCGTCAAGCGCGGGCCGCAGTTTGTACAGTTGATGAACGGATAGCGATAACGCCGGTCGTTGGGATCGAATAGTTCGCGGAGACAATCGGGGCAGATCGAAATATCAGGGGAGATGGGTTGGAACGCGCCGGCGAGTGGAACGCTGGCTCTGATTTCAAAACCCGTGCAATGAGATTGTCCGTTCGAGGAAATGTCCTGGATGCTGATCGAATCAATGCGGGCGAGCGGCGGTTTTTCTTCGCGCAAAGCTCGCGCGAACATCTCGAGGGCCGGCTCGTCACCATCGATCTCGATTTCCACACCGGCGGAGTTGTTCGCCACCCATCCCACTAGACGCGCGTTCATCGCGACTTGATAGACGAATGGGCGAAAGCCGACGCCCTGCACGACGCCGGTCTCCAGGATTTTGCGGACGGGCATACGGCCTACTCGCCAAGTCTAC
>JACQYF010000074.1 GCA_016208315.1 Chloroflexota bacterium
CGCGCATTCGAACACCGTCGTTACGTTCTCATCCTGCCACAGCTTGGCGATGTCGGCACTCTCGATCACCATCGCCCCCAAGCCGCGCGCCATTTCCAGCTTGTCCGCGAACTTGTCATGCGCCAGCACGCGCACGCCCTGAGCCACGGCCGCTTGAACCAAGAGCAATCCAGTCGCGCCGCAGCCCAGCACGGCAACCGTATCGCCCAACTGCGCGCCCGACAAGAGCAGCGCGTGCAGCGAGACGGCAAGCGGCTCGATAGTTGCCGCGTCCTCATCGGAGACATTGTCGGGAATCGGCCAGACAAACTCGGCGGGGGCAACGAACAGATCGGCAAAGCAGCCGGGCAAGTTGACGCCGAGACTCTTTTTATTCGGACAGATCGCGCCGCGGCCCGTGCGGCAGAACGCGCACTCGCCACATGGATAATTCGGCTCGACCGTCACGCGTTGTCCGACGACTAACTTGGTGACGCGATCCCCAACGGCGACCACGCGGCCGACGGCTTCGTGTCCCAGGAGCGCCGGATACGGCAAGGGACGATGGCCCGCGTAGAACGAAATATCGGATCCGCAGATACCGACGCGTGACGGTCGAATCAGAACTTGGGCCGCAGCAGCTGCGGGACTTGGCAGCTCGCCAATCTCGATCTTGCCCGGTGCGACTAAAAGTGCCACTTTCATTTCTTGGGCAGCTCTCCGGGCGGCGTGTACATCCAGATCAACCACAACGGTTCATTGCCATTGTTCACGTGCTGATGAAACTGGCCTTCGGGAATGAACACCCAATCGCCGGCGTCGAATGGGATGCGGCGACCGTCTTCGGTCACCACCTCGCCAGTGCCGCGCACCATAATGTCCACTTCTTCCGAGCCGGGGTGATTGTGCCGCGAGGACGATTCGCCCGGCTCAAAGATCGTCAGTCCCGCTACGATATGTTCCGACCCAACCAACTCTTTGTCAACGAGCCGAAATACTTTGCGGCGAAAGCCCGGATCGTCGAGACCGATCCAGAGTTCCTTGCCATCTTTAAAAGGACGTAGTACCTTGCACTCTGCCACGATGACTCCTGTAATTGGAGATTGGAGATTGGAAGTTGGAAGTTGGACGGAGTTCGTCATTGCGAGGAACGCTCTTTGCGACGAAGCAATCTTCCCTGATGTAATGATCGTCCGATTCGATGAGGAAGATTGCTTCGCAAAAAAAACGCTCGCAATGACAATCTCCAATCTCTAATCTCTAATCTCTTGATCTAGCCAGCCCCCAGGTAGGCGCGTTGGACGATCGAGTTTGCGCGCAACGATTCGGCGCTGTCGGCGAAACGGATCCGGCCCGTTTCCATCACAATACCGTGATGGGCGATCTTGAGCGCGCCGCGCGCATTCTGCTCGCTGAGTAGAATCGTCATCCCCTGCCGGTTGAGTTCGGCGATGATCTCAAAGACGCGTTTCACTAACAGTGGAGCCAACCCCAAAGATGGCTCATCCATCACCAGCAACTTGGGCTTTGTCATCAGCGCGCGGGCAATCGCCAGCATCTGCTGTTCGCCGCCGCTCAACGAGCCAGCCAGTTGCTTGCTGCGCCCCTTTAGCGCCGGAAACGTCTCGTACATGCCGGCTTTATCCTGGGCCACCGCGGCTTGGTCGGAGCGATGATACGCGCCCATGTCGAGGTTCTCGTCCACGGTCAACACCGGGAAAACGCGGCGACCCTCCGGCACGTATCCCACACCGAGCGCGACAACTTTATCCGCGCTCAACTTGTGGATCGGCGCGCCGTCAAACGTGATGCTGCCTTCGCGCGGATGCAGCAAACCACAGATCGTTTTGATCGTCGTGGACTTGCCGGCGCCGTTCGCGCCGATTAACGCCGTGATCTCGCCCTGGCGCACTTGAAAGGAGATGCCTTTGACGGCATGAATGTGCCCGTAGTACGTGTTCAGGTTTTCGACGGCGATCACAGTTCTTCCTCCTTGCCCAAGTACGCTTCGATCACCACCGGGTCACGGCTGACGGTCGCGTAGGCCCCCTCGGCAATTTTCTTGCCATAGTCCAGAACCGAGATCACGTCACAGACGCCCTTGACGAGTTTCATATCGTGCTCGACGAGAAAGATCGTCACGCCCGAATCGCGAATCTTGAGCAACGTCTCGCGCAGCACGTCGGTTTCCGTTTCGTTCAGCCCAGCCGCCGGTTCGTCGAGCAGGACAACCTTCGGATCGGTCGCGAGGGCGCGCGCCATTTCAACGCGACGTTGATTTCCATAGGGCAGACTGGTCGCACGCTCACGCGCGTGATCGGCGATCTCGAACAGATCCAAAAGCGCCATGGCCTTGTCCGTCAGCGCTTTTTCTTCGCGTTGCACGCCGACGGGATCGAGAATTTGCTGCCAGAGGGTGGTCTTGGCGTGATGCCCCATGCCGACGAGCACATTGTCGAGCACGGTCATGGTCTTGAACAAGCGCAGGTTTTGAAAGGTGCGCGCAAAACCCAGCATGGTGATTTGGTGGGCTGGCAGACCGGAAATGTTTTTGCCTGCAAATGCGACTCGCCCAGCGGTCGGCTTGTAATAGCCCGAGACCACGTTAAAGATCGTCGTCTTGCCGGAACCGTTCGGACCGATCAGCCCGTGAATTTCGCCCGGCTTGACGGTGAGCGACACGTCGTTGACGGCGATGAGACCGCCGAATTGCATTGTCAGGTGTTCGATCTCAAGAGACATTCGGCTCCTCCACGCGCAACGGCTCTGCCGCCGGTTTGCGGGCCCAGGGCAAGCGAAAACCGCCGGACTCTTCCAACCGGCGTGTGAATCCAACCACGCCGCCTGGCACGAACAGCACCACGATCATGATCGCCAGCCCGAACGCAATCAGTTGCCATCTGCCAATCGCGCGCAGCCACTCTTGCATCAGCGGCAGACTGAGCGCGCCGACGAGCGAGCCGGTCAGACTGCCCATCCCGCCGATCATCGTCATGGTCAGAACGAACAGCGCGGATTTAAACTCGAAAATATCCGGGCTGATGTAGGTATTCATGTGCGCGTAGAGCACGCCGGCCAAGCCACAATAGACTGCGGCTATTGCATTCGCCAGAATTTGATAATAGGCCGTGTTGACGCCCATGGCCTTGGCAGCCGTATCGTCGTCACGAATGGCGATAAACGCGCGCCCGATGCGATGAGTTACGATCTGCCGCGCGACCAGATAGCCGACGACGACCGCGGCAAGCACCAGGTAGTAAAAGCGTTCGCTGCCATCTATCGCGATGCCAAACAAATTCGGCATCTGGATGCCCGAAATACCCAGCGGACCTTCGGTTAACCAAGCTTCGTTCACGATGATGATGTTGATCGTCTCCGCCAGACCAATCGTCACCAGCGCCAGGTAGTGAGAGCGCACCTTTAGCATCGGCAGCGCGACCAGCGCGCCGACAATACCGGCGAAGATCATCCCGATCGGCAGGTTGATCCAGATCGGCACTCCCAAGCGAGTATTCAGCAACGCCGCGGTATAAGCCCCCACGCCCCAGAATGCGCCCAGCGCCAAGTTGATTTGTCCGCAGTATCCCATCGCCAAGTTCAGACCGATACTGATGAGAATGTAGAGACCCGCCATGTTGACGATGTGGACGACATAGCGATTCGGCGCGACCAGCGGGAACGAAATCAGAACGAGGGACGCGACCGCGATAAGAACGAGTTTGGCAATGTTCGACCGGTTCTGCATTGAACCTCCTTAAACCTTGTCCACCGTGACTTCGCCCACGATTCCGCCGGGCTTGAACATCAATACGATGATCATGACGACAAACGCAATGCCCTTGGTGTACGCAGAGGAGATAAACCCAGCCGAGATCGCTTCGAGGAGGCCAAACACCAATCCGCCGACGATTGCGCCCGGAATGCTGCCGGCCCCACCCAGAATGAACGCCGCGAACCCTTTCAACCCGACGGGCCCGCTCATCGCCGGATTTACGTAGACGATTGGCGCCGCGAGAATGCCCGCCGCCGCAGCCAGTCCGCCTCCAATCGCGAACACCCACGCGTTCGTGGTATTGACGGGAATTCCCATCGCGCTCGCCGTTTCGCGATCGGCTGCCGCCGCGCGCATCGCTTTGCCGATTTTTGCCTTGCTCAAAAACACATTCAGTCCGATCATCAGCACGGCGGACACGGAAATGAGCAATAGCATCTGTGGGAGCAAAGCCACGCCGCCGATGACGATCGGCTCGTTGGGCAGCGGTGACTTGACGGCAAATCCTTCCGCGCCCCAAATGATGACCGCCAGGTTGTCGAGAACATAGCCCAACCCGATTGTGCCGAGCAGCATCAACATCAAGTCAAGATGCGCCAGGGGGCGGAAGATGCGCTCGAGGATGAGACCGAGTCCGGCGGTAAGCAGGATGCCGATGACGAATGCAATGGGATATGGCACCTGCAAGCCCATCACCATACCGCGGTACCAAATGATCCCAAAGTAGGTGCCGATCATGTAAATGCTGCCGTGCGCAAAGTTCACCAAGCCCATCGAGCGATAGATCATCGCATAGCCGAGCGCGACGAGCGCGTACAGACTACCGATGCCGATGCCGCCGACGAGGGTTTGCAGGAAAATGCTGACAATATTCATTGATTTCCCTTCCCTGAACCCGAAGGGTCTCCCCAGACCCTTCGGGTTTTCAGGCGTAGAACCTAGTTCCCGGTGTACACCGTCAACTTGCCGCCTTTGATAATGCCGACGAGGGTGCCCGTGATGGTTTCGCCTTTTGTGGTCACGTTGAACGTGCCCTGCAAACCCTTCACGCCGGAGAGTTTGTGCAACTCCGCCGCGACATTTTCAGAGGTCAATGGGTTGGCTTTTTCCATCGCGAGCAAGAGCAATTGCGTCCCGTCGTACGTGTTTGCGCCGTGGAATTCGGGATCTTCATTCCAGCGCGCTTTGTAAGCGGTTACAAACTTGCGTGAGATCTCATTGGTATCGTCTGGGAGCCAGGGAGTCGTAAAGATCGTGCCTTCGGCCAGATCGGCTCCAGCCGTTTCGATGTACTTGGGTGTGCCCACCGCCGCGCCGCCGGCGAACTGTCCCTTAAAACCCAACTGCCGCGCTTGCTTGGCGATCAAACCCGACGCGACTTCAGATGACGCGAGTAAAATGACTTCGGGTTGGGTCTGCAGAATCTTGGTCAATTGTCCGGTGAAATCCTTGTCGTCAATGCCAAACGCCTCGCGCGTGAGGGCTGACAGGTTGTTGCGTTTGAGCGCGGCGTCTTGATAATCCCCTTCGCCCTTGCCGTAGGCCGAGGTGTCGGCGATGATGGCAAATTTCTTCATCCCCTTCTTCACAAGGAAATCCACGAGGGTATCCTCGAAAGAAGGACCGGCGGGAGTAGCTCGGAAGATGTACGCGCTGCCCTTGTTGGTAATGTCTACATTCGTGCCATTGGTAAATTGGGGAATCTTGTACTGCGCGAAAATCGGAATGTCGGCGAGCGCGGAACTGCTGTTAGAGGTTGCCCACGTCGCGATGACTTTGTCGTCCGTCGCGACTTTTTGCGCTAGCCCCACCGACTTGGTCGGGTCGGCTTCGTCGTCGTAGGCGACGATCTGAATCTGGCGGCCCTGGATGCCGCCCGTCTTATTCTTTTCCTCAACGGCAAGCGTAACCCCTTTCTTCATCCAATCGCCCAGGACGGCATTGGTGCCGCTCATGGCGGCGATGATGCCGATTTTGATTGGCTCAGCACTGGCTTTAGGCGCGGCGGTCGGCTGAGCGGGCGCGGCGGTCGCCTGCGGGGCAGCAGTTGGTTGCGGGGCAGCGGTTGGGGATGCGCACGCTGCAAGCAACACACCCAATACGATGAGAACGAGCATGATTGTGCGCTTCATTGCGAAACTCCTCCTTTTAGATGAGTGGTGCGTTTTTATTCGTCGTCCGGTTCAGATTTGGTGTGATCTTTTGCGCGTTCACCTCCTTCCTAAAGTTCTAGTGCTTCAGCGTAATTGGCATATGGGTATCATTCGATTGGATGATCGCAAGCAGCGCTTCCAGCGTCCGCCGAGCGTCGCGCGCGGTCGTACGTGGCGGTTCTTTGTTTTCGATGACGCGACAAAAGTGACTCATCTCCAAACGCAATGGGTGCGCTGGCTTGACGCCTAGCCGATCCATATGCGTTGGGTGTTGCCAGCCCTCTTTCGCCGGATCGGGATAAAAGACGTGGCGCATCTGTGGAAGTGTGAGCGCGCCCTTGGTACCGAAAAAGTAATAACAGTCAGCCGGGGTATAGTAAAAGAACGGATTCTCCCAGGGCGCGGTCGTTGATTCGTACGCCCAGATCGCGGGCGCGCAATCGGAGACAAAGATCGTCGCCAGCGCATCGCCTTGCAAGCGGAGCGAGATACTCACGGTGTCTTCCACTTCCAAGCCGCGCGTGCGGTTGCTCGTCTCCGCATAAATGCGCGTGACCTCACGCCCGGTCATATACCGCAGGTCGTCAATATTGTGAATCGTGTTGATCAGGAGTGGTCCGCCGCCTGTTGCTTTTCGCGTCCGCCACTCGGCTTTGTAATAGTCTTTCGGCTTGAGCAGCGCCCAAAGAACCGACGCGCCGATCAGGTCGCCTAGTTCACCATTGGCAAATGCCTCGCGGACGCGCACACAGAATGGGGAAAAGCGGCGGTGATGACCGACAAGCACGGGGATTCCCGTCCGGTCGCCTTCGGCAATGATTTCGTCAGCATCTTCCAATGTGCCCGCGACGGGCTTTTCGACCAATACCGGCAACCCCCGTTGCAGACATTCGACCGTGACCGGCGCGTGCAGATGATTGGGCAATGCCACCACGACGCCGTCGAGTTTCTCTATGTCGAACATCCGACGATAGTCGGTATAGAACGTGGCGCCCATTCCCTCGATGGGCGCGCGGAATTCGTCGTGCATATCGCAAGCGGCAACAAGTTTCGCTTCCGGCACAATCGTCGCGCTCTGCGCATGATTCATGCCAAACGAAGTGCCGATGACGCCGATTCGTTTCTTTTCTACATTCGTATCGCCGAATTCGACCCATTCCATATCGTTACATCTTGACCATGACTTTGCCGCCTTCGCGGTTGGACAAACTGGTGATGGCGTCGGCACCACGATCCAACGCATAGCGCGCGGTAATCATCTTTCGCAAATCAAAGCGACCGCTTGCCATCAATTTGATAATATTGCCAAACGTTCCATAGCCGGTGTGCCCGAGACTGCCAAACGACTGGCTGCCGGTGTCTTGATAGATCGAAAGCGCGCTCGGCGTCGCACCGGCGCGCCGACCCAGGTTGACCACTTTGGAGTTGACGGCCAACGACTGCTCTATCTCGGGGAGAATGATCGTGGGCAAACCGGTACACTCGACGTGCATATCTGCGCCGGAACCCTCCGTGAGATCCATGACCACTTGATGAGGACTGTTCCCTTGCTTCGCCAGTTCTTCGGGATTGCGCACGACATCCGCGCCCAGTTCGCGCGCTAGGGCTTGGCGCGCTGGCGCGATCTCAAAGGCAATGATTTGACTCGCGCCAGCCAAGCGAGCCAGCGCAATGGACGCTAGACCGATCGGTCCAGCGCCGTAGACGACGACCGTCGCGCCCGGCATAAAGCCGCCCGCGCGGGAAAATATACCATTGTACGCAATGCCAGTTGGTTCGATGACGGCGGCGGCTTCGTACGCGGCGTCTTCGCTTCCCAGCACATCTCTGAGTTGATTGACGTTCCAGACGTAGCGTTCATTTACAGCCACATATTCGGCAAAGGCGCCGTTCGTCACGAACCCGAGCCGCCCCATGTTGCGACAATGATTGTACAGTCCCTTGCGACAGATCGCGCACTTGCCGCACCAGTGAAGTTGCTCCGCGGTGACCAGGTCGCCGACCTTGAAATCGGTAACTTGACTGCCTACTGCCGCAACCTTGCCGGCGAACTCGTGCCCGATGATCACGGGACGCCGAGTCCAACTTGGATAGATTTGATAGCCATCTTCATCCATTTCGGCAAGATGCAAATCGGAACCGCACACACCGCACGCGTGAATCTGGATCAAGACATCTTCCAGCCCCACTTCGGGATCCGGCGCCTCCCTGACCTCGAGGCGGGTATGCCGCCAAACGTTGCTCCCTCGGCGCGCAATATGGGTTTTCTTTTCCACCTCGCTTACGGGATAGTCAGGACGTGGGTCGAACTCTCCATCCAAGACCAATGCCTTCATTCCATTATCCCTGGTTGACTCTTATGCGCCTTTGCGGTAAATGTCGTTGATATTCCAGTACCCCGGCGTCGGCGTCGGCGCGTTTTCCATCGGAACGTGAATCACCGTTGGAATACCGGACGCGAGCGCGTCGCGCAGCGCAGGGCCGAGTTCACTCGCCGCCCGAATCAAGATGCCTTGCGCGCCGCACGCTCGCGCCACATCGGCATAAGCCACACGATACTCTTTTCCCTCGCTCTCGAACACGCAACCGAAACTCCAACCGTAATGCGCTTGCTCCAAACCGGCAATCGTGCCGAATGCGGCATTGTCCATCACGACCCAGACGACGGGAATATCCGCTTCCATCGCCGTGGCGACCACGGACATATTGCTGCCAAACGCGCCATCGCCGACCAGAGCGACCGCGGCGCGCTGCGGCTGCGCCACTTTTACGCCTAATACTGCCGATGGCCCAAAGCCCATCGTCGCCAAACCGCTCGGCGTGATGAACGCGCCGGGCACGTTGATCGGAAACTGCTGCGCGACGCCATTTTTGTTCCAACCAACGTCGGTCACGAGGAAACCGTCTTCCGGCAGCGCTTTGCGGACTTGAGCCAAAATGCGCTCAGGGCGCAGCGGATATTGATCCGAACTCCAGTGCTCCGCCCAATTCGCCGCGAATTGTTTTCGTCCTGCTGCGATCTTTTCGCGCACATTGTCGCGGGCGCGACGTTCGCAATTTTGCGCGGCAGATGCAATCATCGCCAGCGCGTTTTTCGCGTCGGCAACCACGCCAAATTCGGTTGGGAAATTGCGCCCGATTTCGGCGGGATCAATGTCAATGTGGATCAGGCGTGTTGGCGGAATCGCAAACGTATAACGCGGATCCCACGAACTGGAATTGGCTTCCGCGAGGCGTGTGCCAATCGCAAGAATCAAATCCGCTTCGCGGCACATTTCATTCGCAATCGGCGTGCCCCAAAAGCCGGTCATGCCGAGCAACAGCGGATGATCGTCGCGCAGGCAACCTTTGCCCATCAGCGAGTGCGCGACCGGCACGTCGAGCGCTTGTGCCAATGCCGCGAGTTGTTCAGTTGCGCACGCGCTCAACACGCCGCCACCCGCGTAAATAATCGCACGTTCGGCTTGCGCCAGTTCCTGCGCGATGCGTTCCGCGGTCGCCGCGTCAATCGTCGGGCGGACGAGCGGCGCGGGCATTTGGCTGAATGCGCCGACGGGCAGATCAGCAGAAAACACATCCATCGGGACATCCACGAGCACGGGGCCGGGGCGACCGGATTGCGAGAGGTGGAATGCGCGCTCGATGGCGCGCGGCAAGTCTTCGACGCGATCCACGCGGTAAATGCGCTTGCAGAATGGGCGATAGATTTCAAACTGATCGCCGTCGAGATGGAGATTAACCTCTTGATGAGGATGCCGACCGAAATAGTACGAGGGGACGTCGCCGGCAATGACGACGAGGGGAATGGAATCAAGCGCGGCGTTGGCGACACCGGTCGCCGCGTTCGTGAGACCGGGCCCCAGGTGTGTAAGCAGCACGCCTACCTTGCCCGACGCGCGCGCGTAACCGTCGGCAGCGTGCGCGGCCACTTGCTCGTGGCGAGTAGTGATGAAACGCACGCGGCTGTGCCCCAACGCGTCGAGCATCGCGATAATCGTGTGCCCGGTTAAACCGAACACCACCTCCACTCCAAGTCGTTCCAAGTACTCGACGAGTTGGTACGCGGCGATGCGTTGATCTGCCATCATTCGCTCCGCAGTGAGGATTACTCCGGCGAGCTTACGTAGCCGAGCGCTTGCGAGACTTGATTCGCGAGCCGGATGATTTTGGGCGCGTACTTGGCGACCGCGGCATCGTCGAATCTCATCACCGGACCGGCGACGTTGAGCGCCGCGATCACTTTGCCATCCGCATTAAAGATCGGCGCGGCCAGACCGAGAGCATCTTGAAAACGTTCGCCATGGCTAATCGCATAGCCGCATTTTCGGACCGTCTCGAGTTCTTGAGTCAACGTCTTGCGGTTGACGATGGTGTTCGGGGTCATTCGTTCGAGCGGTTTTCCAAGGATCTGCGCCAGGGCTTCGGATGGCATAAAGGCGAGAAGCGCCTTCCCAGCCGACCCGGCGTGCAGCGGCATGCGCTCGCCCACGCGGACGACGACGCGCACGCGTTCCGGGCTTTCGATCCGGGCGATACACACGCGCTCGCCGCGGTCCAGCATGTAGACGCTCACGGTTTCACTCGTCAGGCGATGCAATTCGGCGAGCGCGGGAGCGGCTTCATTGGCGAGGTCGAGACGGCTGAGGTAGATGGAGCTCCACTGGAGTATCTTGGGACCCATCACGTACCGCCGGGTGGTTGGGTCTTGACTGAGAATTCCTGCGGAGCGCAGGGTGATGAGGAGACGACCGACGGTGCTCGTGGACAAGTGCAACTGGCGTGCGATTTCGCGGACGCCTAGCTCGGGCTGATCCGCGCTGAAACAATCCAAGATTGCAACCGCGCGCATGATACTTTGAGTTTCGACCGCCGGCATATCACCCCTCCACCGAGTGTCCCACGATACGGGACTATGTGCCGAATATTAGCACAGAACGGTTGAAAATGCAAATCGGGGCCAACGTGTCATTGCGACGATCGAGGTCGCCACCTTGGTGGGCGAAGCGAAGGATCACGCAAAAGCAATCCTCTTGGATGCCGCGCCGCGACATGTCAAAGATAAGATCGCATCGCGACGCTCACGAGCGCGGCAAGTTCGTAGGGGCAGTGCCTTGTGCCTGCCCGTCCGGGGCAACCACAAGGGATTGCCCCTACCGCATGTCGGTTCGCTAACAGAGGGAAGGTAAGAGGAAGAACGTACAACGATGCGGGCGTTACGAAGTGGTTTGCAATTCGTCTATCACGCTCACAACTTCTTCACGCGTCACGTCATCCACGATGACCACATCGCCGAGCGCGCGCGGCAAGATGAATCGCAAGCGCGAGCCGACGCGCTTTTTATCGGTCGCCATGGCCGACCAGATGGCATCCGCGGCCATTTCACGGGGCACGCGCGTCGGCAATCCTATCGCAGACAAGAGTTTTTCAATACGCGTGACGAGGTGTGTATCGCACAAATCTCGACGAGCGGCCAAGCGCGTCGCGCACACCATCCCAATCGCAACCGCTTCGCCGTGCTGCATTCCATAATTCGATAATAGCTCAAACGCATGTCCGAAAGTGTGACCCAAGTTCAACTTGGCGCGCTCGCCCTGTTCGAGCGGGTCGCGCGCGACGATGTTGATTTTGACTTGCATCGCGCGCGCAACCCAACTCCGCTTGGATCGAGTGATTGGGTCGGGATGCGGGTTCTGTTCGAGCATTTCAAACAATCCGGCGTCGTCAATGACCGCGTGCTTGACGACTTCCGCCATACCCGAGTGAAGCTCGGCCGCGGGCAGGGTCGTGAGCGCGTTCGTATCGGCGATCACGGCGTGCGGCTGTTTGAACGCGCCGACGAGGTTCTTGCCGCGCGGATGATCCACTGCGACCTTGCCGCCAAGACTTGCATCTACCATCGCGAGGAGCGTCGTCGGCAGTTGCACGAACGAAACCCCGCGCAAAAAAGTGGCCGCGGCGAATCCGGCAATATCGCCGATCACGCCGCCGCCGAGCGCAAAGATGATGGACTGGCGGTCAAGCCGCGCATCAATCAATTGATCGTAAATCCGGCTCACACTATCGAGCGTCTTGTACTGCTCGCTGTCAGGAATCTCGATGACCCGCGGCGCAAAGCCGCGCTCGCGCAGCGACTCGACAACGGGCTGCGCGTGCAATTCGCTTACGCGCGGATTGGTGATGATCGCGCAATACGGCGAAAAGGTATCCGTCGTCAGGTTGATCAACTTGCCCACGCGCCCCAGCAGGCCGCTGCCCACGAAAATTGGGCAGACGCTGTCCGGCGCGGTCACGGCGATTTTGCGCGGCTGCAAGAGACCGACGATTTCGTCGGCGACCTGCTCAACTGTCTTGCCTGTCGTATTGAGATGCCACTCGATCTGCGCGTACGCCTCGCGCCGCGCATCCAGCAGCTCGATGATGCGCTGACGCGGGTTGGGTGATTTGAGCAGAGGACGATCCCGCGCGCCATTCAACCGGTCCAGAATATCGTCCGGCTCGGCATCAAGGCAGACGACAAGCGCCTCGCCAAACTGAGTGCGGTTCTGCGGATTCACCAATGTGCCGCCGCCAGTGGAGATAACGGGATTCTCGCGTTCGGCCAGCCGCCCGCACAAATCCGCTTCACGCGCGCGGAAATACGCTTCGCCGCGCGTCTCAAAGATTTTACTGACCGTCATGCCCTCTTCGGCTTGGATCAGCACATCCATATCCACAAATTCGCGCCCCAATTTCTCCGCGACCACTTGCCCGACCGAGGTCTTGCCCGTGCCCATAAAGCCCGTTAAGACGAGCGGCATCAGCCCATTTCTCATTCGTTTATTCGTTCCTCATTCGTTGATTCGTTGACGCAATTCGTTGATCGAATCTGCGCCGAATTTTTCCATCACTGCATCGGCCAGGACCCAGGCGACCATCGCCTCGCCAATCACACACGCGCGCGGGACGTGACAAAAGTCCGAACGTTGATATTGAGCAAACGCGGGTTCGCCGGTGTTCAAGTCCACGGAATGCAGCGGAGTCACCGTTGTGGCAATCGGCTTGAGCGCTGCGCGCACTACGACTGGCATCCCATTCGTCATCCCGCCTTCCAATCCTCCCGCGCGATTCGTCTCACGAGCGATTTTGACTCCCATACTCCCATACCCACGCACGCCTAAAATTTCATCTTGCACTTGCGTCCCCAACCTCCCCGCGTTCTCCCACGCCGTCCCGATCTCGACACCCTTGACCGATTGGATACTCATCACCGCCTGCGCGAGACGCCCATCTAGTTTGCGGTCCCAATGGACATGCGAGCCCAAACCGACCGGAACATTCAGTGCGATTATTTCAATGACGCCGCCGGCCGTATCCTTGAGGCGCATCACCTCTTCGATGCGTTCCCGAATTCGCGCGCCGCTCGCCGCGTCTGCAACGCACACGTCCGATGCCTGCGCCAATGCGAATAGCTCAGGATACGGCACGCTTGGAATTTCTGCCGCCACGTCACCGATTTCGAGCACATGACTGCCGACGACGATCCCGAATTCGCCAAGCAATAGTCGCGCCAGCGCGCCGCAGGCAACTCGCGCCGCCGTTTCGCGCGCGCTCGCGCGTTCCGCGACGAGGCGCAAGTCGTCCAGGTCGTACTTGATCGCGCCAGCGAGGTCGGCGTGGCCGGGGCGCGGAATCGTTTGTGGCGAAATTTGCTTATCTTTCCAATTCGCGTAATCGCGATTCTCGATTTTGAGCGCGACCGGCGCGCCAATCGTCTTGCCGTCAACGACGCCGCCCAGGATTTCGACGGTATCGTTTTCGATTCGCATCCGCGCCGAGCGCCCCACCCCGATTTGCCGCCGCGCCAGATCGCGATCAATCGCCTCTTGGGTAGCCGTTAATCCGGCGGGCAAGCCCTCGACAATCGCGACGAGCGCCGCGCCGTGCGATTCGCCGGCAGTGAGAAAACGTAACATTGACACCTCACGTATACAGGTAGACAGGCACACAGGTGTCAACTTATTTACCGGTTTACCTGTGTACCTGTTTACCTATTTACCTCTCCACTTCTCTCCTCGCTGCCTCAAACATCACTTCAACCGGCGCATCCCGCCCTGTCCATAACTTGAAGGAGGCCGCGCCCTGATGCACCAACATGCCGAGTCCGTTGATCGTCTGCGCGCCCGCCTGCTGCGCGTCTCGCAAGAAACGCGTTTGCAACGGACGATAGACCAAATCGAACGCGATGGCTTGCCGCGGAAACGCGCACGGCATAGGCGAGTTGTCCGCATTAGGAGACATCCCGACCGAGGTCGCGTTCACAATGAGATTGGCATCTCGCAACGATTCGACGGCATTCACCGAGATGTCGAGTCGCGGGAATTCATCTTTGAGCTTATCGCCAAGCAGTTCGGCCCGGGATGCCGTTCGATTCACAATCGCGATACTCGCCGCGCCCGCTTCGGCAAGCGCAAAGACCACCGCCCGCGCCGCGCCGCCCGCGCCGAGCACGGCTACACGCATTCCACGCGGCTCGACGCGCGCATCCCGAAGCGACTGCATGAAACCGTACGCGTCCGTGTTCTCGCCGATCAGCTTGCCGTCGCGCTTGACGAGCGTATTCACCGCACCGATGCGCCGTGCGCTTTCGCCGACATCGTCCAGCAGTTCAAACATCGCCGCTTTGTGCGGAATCGTCACGTTGAGACCGATGCAGTCGTCCCGCCGCACCCGCGCGAGAGCACGCGGCAAATCCTCGCGCGGTAATGACAACAGCGCATATTCCCAGTTCATGCCCAGCGCGGCGAACGCAGCATTCTGCATCGCGGGCGATATGGAATGGGCGACCGGGTAACCGAGGAGATAAACATGTTTCATGCTTGTGACCTGCGACCCTTCGGCAAGCTCAGGGCAGGCTCTGCGACTTGCGGCAGCAGCGTGGCAAACCCGGGAAATGAGTCTGCTACGCACTCCCATCCTGCAACAACAGTTTCTCCCCGCGCCAACAACCCCGCCACCGCCAACGACATTGCCAAGCGATGATCGTGATGCGCGTCCACACGCGCGCCGCGCAGCTTCGTCGGCCCGGCGATGACGAATCCGTCTGCGCGTTCTTGTATCTGCGCGCCCATCTTTCGCAACTCGGTCGCGAGCGTTCCGATGCGATCGGATTCCTTAACTCGCAACTCTTGCGCGTCGCGGACGACCGTTTCACCCCGCGCCTGGGTCGCCGCAATCGCGAAAATCGGAAACTCGTCAATCATGCGCGGCACGATTTCGCCCGAGATTTCGGTCGCTCGCAAATCGCTCCCCCCTCGCACGACCACATCCGCAACCGGCTCGCCCGATTCGTCGCGCTCATTCTCAAGTTCGATTCGCGCCCCCATCTTGCGAAGCGCATCGAGCAAACCAGTCCGCGTGACACTCACGCCGACGCCTTCAATCCAAATCTCGGAACCTGGCACGAGGAGCGCGGCGACGATGAAGAATGCGGCGGAGGAAAAATCGTTTGGAACGTGGAGATTAGAGATTGGAGATTGGAGATTGGAGATTAGGCCAATCTCCAGTCTCCAATCTCTAATCTCGATCTTCGCTCCGAACGCCCGTAACATCCTCTCCGTATGATCGCGGCTCAAGGCCGGTTCGCGCACGATAGTCGGTGAATCGGCGAAGAGACCCGCGAGCAGAATGGCCGACTTGACTTGCGCGCTCGCGACCGGCAGCGTGTAATCTATGCCATGCAGGTTACCGCCGCGAATGCCGAGCGGCGGCAAGCGCCCATCGTCGCGTCCGAGAACGGTTGCGCCCATCGCGCGCAGCGGCTCCGCGATCCGCGCCATCGGACGGCGCTTCAAGGCCGGCGTGCCATCCAGAATCGAAAGGAAATCCTGTCCCGCACAGACGCCGGCCAACAAGCGCATCGTCGTGCCAGAACCGGAACAATGGAGCACATCGCTAGGTTCGCGCAGGGAATGCAGACCACGACCATGAGCGATCAATGTCGTCGCATCGGGCTGCTCAATTTCGACGCCGAGTGCGCGCAGGCAATTCACGGTCGCCTGGGTTGTCTCGCTCTGCAGAAAATTGCTAATGCGCGTTGTGCCGGTCGCTAATGCGCCGAGAATGGCGGCGCGATGTGAGATGGATTTGTCGGCGGGAACTCGAATGCCGCCGCGGAGAGGTTGGGTGACTGGGGAAACACGAAATTCAGACATACAACTCGCGCCGGCTGCGCGCCGCGTGTTCGAGCATTGTTCGCAGCGCGCTCTCGTCCTTTCCTTCGATAGAATCGGCGAACTGATTCAGCCGCGCCGCATAGGTTCGCATGAGGTTGGCGACATGATTGCTGTTCGTCAGCAGAATATCAAGCATCATCGTCGTGTCGCTCGCCGCGAGCCGCGATGTGTCACGAAAGCCGCCTGCGGCGAGCGTGAAAAGCAAATCGTCATTTTGGGCAAGGTCGGCGGCGGTCGCCATCAGTGTCGCGGCCAATGCAAATGGCAGATGACTGATCGCGCCGACAATTCGGTCGTGGCGGGCGGGATCGAGAACAATAGGCCGCGCCCCGACAGTGAGCGCCAAGGTCTGTGCCAGGGCCAGCGTCGCAGGCGAGGTGCGCGCGAGCGGCGTCAAAACGAACGGAGCATTCTGAAATAACGCCGCGTCGGCCGCGTGAAAGCCAAACGTTTCCTTACCGCACATCGGGTGCGCGCCAATCGGCTCAAGTCGCGCGGGCAGTTGCTCCATCGCGCGCACAATGGCCTGCTTGGTCGAACCCAAGTCCATGATGACCGCGCCCGCGCGCGCTACCGCGCCAATCTCTGCCATTTGGCGCATGATCGTCCGCACCGGCGTTGCCAGCACAATCACGTCGGCGCTCGCCGCCAAAGACAAATGACCGCTGGCTTCATCTACTGCCCCACGCGCGAGCGCTTGATCACGCGTCGCCGGACTGCGCGTGATTCCGAGGATCGCGCGGCAAGCATTTTGGGCGCGCAGCGCGAGGGCCAGCGAGCCGCCCATCAAGCCGATTCCGACAATCGCAATCGTTGCGTCGCGGAGCGCAAAGGCAGGATCGTCCATTACACCGTTCGCCCGATCGCTTGAGCCACGCAGCGCACCTGCGAAACCAGCTTGTTGAAATTGTCGGGCGTCAAACTTTGCGCGCCATCGCTCAACGCGTGCGCCGGGTCGGCGTGAACCTCGACGATCACGCCATCCGCGCCGGCAGCCACAGCCGCGCGCGCGATCGGCGCGACCAATTCCCATTTGCCCGTGCCGTGGGATGGGTCGGCGATGACCGGCAGGTGCGTGAGCGATTTCAGAACCGGGATCGCGTTGATGTCGAACGTGTTGCGCGTGGCCGTCTCGAACGTGCGGATGCCGCGCTCGCACAAAATGACGCGCGTGTTACCGTGCGAGAGGATGTATTCCGCCGCCATCAAGAGTTCCTCGATGGTCGCCATCAGCCCGCGTTTCAGCAGCACCGGTTTCTGAATTTCGCCGACGGCGTGCAAGAGCGCGAAATTCTGCATGTTGCGCGAGCCAACCTGAAGTACGTCCGCGTACTGCGCGACCAGCGTGACTTCTTGCGGCGACATCACTTCGGTGACGATGGGCAGACGGAATTCGTCGCGCGCCTCGCGCAAGAGTTCCAACCCTTTCAAGCCCAAGCCCTGAAATGCGTACGGCGAGGTGCGCGGTTTGAACGCGCCGCCGCGCAGGACGTGCGCCCCCGCGGCTTTGACCGCCGCCGCGGCATCCATCAACTGCTCGCGCGATTCGACCGAACACGGGCCGGCCATGATGATGACCTGCTGACCGCCGAGGGAATGCCCGTTGATTCGCACCACGGAATCATCCGGATGAAAATCGCGCGAAGCGAGTTTGTAGGGTTTCAAGATCCGCAGCGCCTTTTCGACGCCCGGCAGAACCTCGAAAGTCTCTGGCTCGACGGGACGCTCGTCGCCAATCACGCCAATCACGGTGCGCTCCTCGCCGCTCGAAAGATGCGCTTTGAAACCGAGCGATTCAATTTGTCCGACGACTTGCGCGACCTCCTCGTCGGTGGCTTTATGCCGCATGACGATTACCATGCGCTTCCTCTTTTTTATCCTTCACGCGGTCGGGACGCAAGGCCCGAGCATCGCGCAGATAAACGTGTTTCATCTCATTTTGCGGGCGGTCGGTGTTCCAATGGATGAGCACGCGGATACACCGCGCCAGATCGCCTCCTACGCGCGGCGCTTGCGCGTCGAGCAGCGCGACCTCGTTCCAGCCGCGCAGGCGCGCCGCGGCCGCGGGAAAGCAGGCGTCCAGGTCGGGCGTCAGCGTGAAATACGCGCTGGCAATATCGGCCGGATGCAGGTCATTCGCCGCGATCAGCTGCTCGAGCAATTCGCGCGTCGCTTGGAGAATTGCCTCGCGCGTATTGGCCGCCGCAGTGGTCGCGCCGCGAATTCCGCGCACCATCAGTAACACGGCCAATCGTGAGCAATGCACGGCTGCGGCTCGAGGAGATCGCGCATCTGCTCGTCAACGCGCGCCGAGCGCGAATCGGCCAGAATCGTTTTCACCTGTTCCAGCATCTCCGTGGATGGTTCCCACAACCGCAGCGCGCTGGCGGAACGATAGGCGTACTTGGCAATGTGCTGGCTTTTTAGCTCGAACCCATTGCGCTTTTGCTCGGGAAAAGTTCGCCGGACTTTGACCAGCGGCTCGATAGCGATTGAATACCCCTGCGCGGCGAGGAAATAAGTGAGCGGCTCGCCGTAAGAGCCGGTCGGCTCCATGCAAAAGACCGTCTCATCGGGAAGACAATGGTAACTGTGGAGCCAGGTGAGCAATTGCTGGAATCCTTCGAGCGAGTCGGGAAACGTGGCGGGGCCGGCCAGCACTTTCCACGGGGCAATGCCGATGGTTGCGGCGACCTTCTTAGCGGCGATGTCCACGTCCAAACCTACAAAGTACCTGTGCGTCTGCATCGTGCTTTCCTCCTGGTGAGATTTGGGTAAACAAAAAGAGCGTGGGGTTGGAATCCCACGCTCTCTTATGCTTCGTTTCCAGTCGTCTACTGGATAGGCGTGACGATTCGACCCCGCGTTAAGGCGCCGGCATAAAAGTAGCCAAAAAAGTAAAACGCGTAGGTCGAAATGTTGTTCGTCATCGTGGTGCTACATTACCACAGGTTGGGTGGTTTTGTCAAGTTTGAATCCTCCGAGGCGGCGGCGTTCTCTAACGCCGCTGGCTGTCGGCGCTAGAGAGCGCCTCCTCCTCGAATGTTTTCTATTCCGCCGGAACCGCGACGGCGATGCTCGGTAAGGTGATCGGCTCTGCCGACGGCAAGCGCATTGCTTTGACGATCAGGTCGGCGAGCGCGGTAATTTGCACGTTCATATGATAGTGATTGTTCAGGTCACCCAACTGCAAGCGGCAGTTCTCGCACGCCGCCGCGACGATCTGCGCGCCCGTCTTGCGAATCTGCTCGACCTTGGGCTTGCCTGCCTTCATCCGCTTTTCGTCGTATTCCGGCAGCGCGACCAGGCCGCCGCCGCCGCCGCAGCAATAGTTCTCCAGACCGTGCGGTGTCATCTCGACGAAATTCTGCGCGACCGCGTTGAGAATCACGCGTGGTTCGAGGTAGATGCCGCTCGTCCGAGCCAAGTTGCACGAATCGTGATATGTGATGCGTTCGGGATTCGCGGACGGATCGAGCGTCAGCCGGCCCTGTTCGACGTAATCGGCAAAGAGTTCGACGATGCTCCGCATACGGAACGGGAACGTCTCACCGAACCAGTTGGGCGCTTCCCAGACGAGCGACGCGCACGCGTGGCCGCATTCCGCGACGACGACTTCTTCGACCTTGAGCGCCTTGGCTTCGTCAATGATGCGCTTGGCGATTTGCTTGGCCCGCGCCGTATCGCCGAGAAAGACGCCATAGTTCGCCGCTTCGTAGATGCTGAGCGTCCAATCTTCCTTGACCGCGTGAAAGATCGCGGCGGGCGGCAGGATCGTGTGCGCGCCCGCGAGCGCGACGTACAGCACGCGCGCCCCTTCGCGCTCGACGGTGATACGCGCGCTCCGGTCGCCGACCATTACTTGCAAATCTTTTTCCATCTCGCCGATTTGCTCGACGAACAAATCCCTAAACATGCTTGGGTCCTTGCCTTTTTCGATGGCCGAGTCGGCGAGCATTTCCAAAATCTCGGGCGCTTTGCCCGCGGCGGTTGCCATGCCGCGAATGACGCGCATCATCAACGGCGTATCCACGCCCATTGGACAGTTGAACGTGCAGCGGCGGCAGAGGGTGCATTCGCTGAACGCCACCTCCGCCATGCGTTCGAGCGTGGTTTCATCCAGTTCTTTCGCGTGGACCCAGGCCGGGAAAAATCGGCCAAAGAAATCGTGCTTGCGGCGATAGACCTGGCGCAGTTGCTCGCCGCGATAGGCGGGCACGTGTTCCAGTTTGGGATCGGCCACGTAATAGTGGCACGCCTCCGCGCAGATGCCGCAGCGCGCACACACTTCGAGCGCGGCGGTCAGCGGGCGATTCAGTTGTTTTTCGAGCACTTGCAGCGCGCTGGTGACGGCAGTATTATCGGCCATGGCTTGCCTCCAATCCGCGGACGATCCCACGGCGACCGATGTGCAAGCCATAGAATAATCGTCCAAAGTAGAAATAGATGCAATGTTTGATTTTGCCGAGCGGCGCGTAGACCAGCATCGCCGCGGCGACGACGTACATCGCCGGCAGGAACGCGGGCGAGAGCAGCGCCAGCGTCATCGCGGCGAGAAAGAGCGAGACGAGCCAAACGGCCGCGTGATCGTCCGGCGTGCTAATCGCTTTCAGATTGTGTTCGGCGATTCGCATCAAGCCGCCCGCAACACCCATCAGCGCGCCAAAACCGGTGACAACGGCAAACAGCGTCAGAACGATCGTAGGTATGCTGCCAAAGAACGGACTCGCGAGCAGCACGCCGAGTCCGGCGAAGATGCCAACGTGAAAGGCGATGCCGCGCAGGTATGCGATCATGTGCCGCCGCGTGCTCTCTTTCGCCCACGGCGCCATGCCGAGCGTGAATGCGTACAAGATGCCGTGCGACGCCGAATCTTTGGGCACAGATCTATCTTTTGCAAACGGCAGGCGCTGCATCTGCGCCCAGCGCGAGCCAAACATGGCTACTGAAAAGACCAGCGCGACAAGCGCCAGCACGCCGGTCACAGTCTCTATGTTCATCAGAACCTCTTGTTGAGTTGCAGAGTTTAATAGTTCAATAGTTGGATAGTTGAATAGTCAAACCGGACAACCCGACCACCCAACTACCCAACTATGAAACTATTTAACTTTCTTGACTACAAAGTGATATTCCTTGCCCTGCTGCGCGATAGACATCAGTTCGTTTCCGCTCGTCCGCGCCCATGCGGGAATGTCGGCCATGACGCCGGGATCGGTGGCAATGCCTTCGATCACCTGCCCTTGCGTGAGCTTTTTGACAGCCATCGAAAGCTTGACCACGGGCATTGGGCAAAGCAGTCCTTTTAGATCCAGAACCTGATCGGGTTTTACGTCAGACATTTCAATCTCCTGTACTTGGAAGTTGGGAATTAGAAGTTGGAAATTGGAAATTGGAAGGTGGAACGTGGAATTGCGTTTCTAACCTCTAATTTCCAATTTCTAATTTCTAAATGAACAGCGTCGTCTTTGAATGTACGGCCTCTTCGATAAAGGCAGCCACGCCAACGGGCGCAGTCGCCGATGGCAGCATCTTGTCCGTGCCAATCTCGAGCACGTCCATGCTCATGAGGCACGGCATCATTTTGACGCCCATTTCGATTGCCATGTCGCGCAATTCGCGCAGCGACGCGACGTTCTTTTGCTTCATCATCGTCTTCATCATCCAGCGGCCCATGCCACCAAAGTTAAAGCGCGAAGGGCCGATCGTGTCAATCCCGCCGCGATTCATCAGCCCGAGCATCCGCCCGAACAAGCCCTGGCCGGTGAGCGAGGCGTCTTTCTGAATGGCCTTTAGGCCCCAGAACGTAAAGAACATCGTCACGTCCATGCCCGATGCTGCCGCGCCCGTCGCGATAATAAAGGCCGCCATGACCTTGTCCATGTCGCCGCTGAACACGACCATGGAGAGCTTGTTGTCTTTCTCGGTTCCATTGCCCGAGACCATCATCGTCGAGAGCTGAGTACTTGTCTCCATCTTGATTCTCCTCTGCCGTTTTCGCCTTTTGGCAAAAAAACACTCTTCGGCAAACCCGGCGTGAGTTTGCGGAAGAGGCAATCATTACCTCAAAGTCTTGCCCGTTTGTCATTTCGAGCGAAGCGACCCTGGCACCGCCCGCCAGGGCACGTGGAAATCTCATTCTACCATAGCGGGAGATTTCTCCTCGCAGAGCGAAGCCCCCCTTGCGGGAAAAGCGCTCGTCGAAATGACAAAGCGTTAACCGAGCGCTTCGGCCATCGCGCTGCGCTTGGACAGATCGTCCGCCAGCACCTCGCGCAGCAAGTCGAGCGCGCGAATGATGCGCTTGTCGCCGAGCGAGTAATAGATGTTCGGCCCCTGCCGCTTGGCGACGACCATGCCGCGTTCGCGCAAGATTTTCAAATTACGCGAGACGGTCGCCTGGGGCATTTCCAGCACGTCGGTTAGCTCCGTCACGCTCAATGGTTTCTCGGCGATGGCGTAAAGGATGGCGATTCGTTTTGGGTCCGCCAGGCCGCCGCAAATCTGAGCGTGGAGATGATTGATTTCTTTGAGTAGTTGCTTATCCATCCAGTTTCCTCAAGCCGCATATTCGCAAATGCGAATATGTTCATTTCCGAAAACAGCATAAAGGGTGCAAGTCCTTGTTACGTATCTCACAAAGTCAAAAGTTGGTCAAAATTTGACCGTTGACGAAACCCGCAATCTGCGCTATAAGACGAGCGGACGCGCTCCTGCAATCTGCGCTATAAGACGAGCGTTCGCGCTCCTGCAATCTAAATTCGTCCCTGTTCAAGGAGACCAAACCATGGACATCGTGCTGCTCATTCACTCTCTCATGCGCTTTGCGATTCTGCCCGTCGCGGTGGTCGGCATCATCATGACGCTGATTGCCCTCGTCCAACGCAAATCTCCCGCTTCCCTAGACCAGACCGTTAGTTCGATCTTTCTCGGCCTCTACGATCTTCAAGTATTACTTGGGCTGCTCATCATCCTGCTCGGCGGGCTGACGAACGCCATCCACCCTGTCGTAATGTTCGCCGGCGCGATCGTCGCGCATGGCTTGCAGGCGATGAGCAAGCGCGCGATAGGCGCCAACATCCACACGCTCCGCCTCCTGATGTACCTCGCAACTCTGGCGATCATCGTCGTGGGATTGGCCGTCATCAACCGGTTGTTCCTGTAAAGACAAGACCCGAAGGGCTTTTTGAAACCCTTCGGGTCTATTTCGCCGGCGACTCGGCGTCGCCGATCAATTCCCACAACGCGGCTTTGAGCGCCACGATTTCGCGGAGCAGGTCGCGCCGCTCGCGCGCGTAATCCTCCAGAATCACTTCCAAGTCGGACAACTGCACCGATTTTTCTTGGATTTGCCGGATCAGTTCCTGCGTTCTCTGCTTTGGGTCGCCTTCGTCCATCGGCGCGCCTCATTCATCTTTCGCTTCAAGCAACTCGCGTTCGCGCTGGATCGCCCGAGCGCGTCTCTGTATGCTGAGCCAGTAACCGACTAGCACGACCGCGATCAGTACGTATGCTATAACCAAGTATTCCATCGCCGCCTATCCTATCGCTTCGCGCAGAAAATTGAGTTGATCGCGCGCCTGCTCGAGACGCACGCGCTGAATGAGCAGAAAGACGAACAGCAACGTGAACGAGAGCAGCGCGACCATCAGCGTCTGCGTCATCGGCGGCGCGAGTCCGCCCGACTGGCTGATGAGGAGCGTCGGGTGCATCGTGCGCCAAAGCTCGACCGAGATGTAGATGATGGGCACGTCGAGAAAGCCGACAATGCCGAGCACAGCCGCGAACCGCGCGCGGCGCTCGCCTTCGGCGTTACTCCGCAGCATCAAGTAGCCGATGTAAATCATCCACAGCACGAGGGTCGTCGTCAGCCGCGCGTCCCAGACCCAGAACGCGCCCCACGCGACCTTGGCCCACAGCGGACCGGTGAGCAGGACGAGGGTCGTAAAGACGACGCCGATTTCCGCGGCCGATAATGCCAGCGCGTCCCACCGGCGTTCGCGCCGGCCCAGGTACAGCAAGCTAGCGACGAAGACGACGAAGAAGGCGAGAAAACCAATCCACGCGCTCGGCACGTGGAAATAAAAGATCCGCTGAACGTCGCCCATCGTCCGTTCGGTCGGCGCATAAAAGAGCGCCATGTACAACGCCACCGCGATATTCACGAGCGCGATCACGCCAACCACGCGCGCGAGCCGCGCAATTCTTGAATCTTCCGAGAACTTCCAATACGAGCCGATCAATCTCGATTTATCTTCCCGCGCGGCGACACTCGCCGGGGCAATATCTGTTCGAGCCATTCGCTCCTCCGATACCCTGCTTCAGGTAGGGACCTAACCTTTGATGCGCGCGCCGCATCGCGCGCAGAATTGATCGCCGAGCGCCGCGCGGGTGCCGCACGTAGGACAGCGCGCGCCGCGGAGCGATGCGCCACATTTCGCGCAAAACGCATCGCCTGGCGCGTGCGCCGCGCCGCATTTCGGGCACTTGGTCGAGCCAACCTCAACCGAATGACGCCGCAAGCCGCGAACCTCGCGTTCAATTTGCTCGTCGCTCTCGGCCGCGCGCGGCGGGTGTCCTCTCGCCGCCGCTAGCCCATCCAGTTGCTGCAAGACGGCGACCGCTTTGGTCTCGTATTTGGCGCGCATCGTCCGATAGTCCGCATCGGACAACTTGCCCAGCGTGTGGTCAAATTCCAAGTCCTTGATCGCCAGGTAAGTAGCATCGCGCAGCCCTGTCAAGTTCTCCACGGTGGGATCCGCGGCGTCCGGCGACGATACTTGTTCGCGCGTAGGATTGAAATACGGCCAGGCCACGATGGCGACTACTACGACGATCATGACCGCTATGGCTATCGTCACCATAGGTTTCCGCTTCCTATTCTGCCCTCGCCGCTAGGCATGGGCAACCGCTTCCTTGATCCGCGACCGAGCCAGCGCGCGTTCCTCGCGCGGGTCGGGCCAGGCGGCGACGATCGTGCCCCCTACCATAATCCCAAAACCAATCCACAGCCAGACCACAAGCGGATTGACGATGACCTTGAGAGTCGCCGTTCCCTCGCGTGTATCAAAGCCCGCCAAAATGATATACAGGTCCTCGATTGGCGTCGTGCGGACGGCCACTTCGGTCGTGGACTGCGATTGGCTCGGATCGGGGCTGGCGTAGTAATTTTTTTCCGGGGCGAGCGTGCCGACCCGCTGACCATTTTCCAGAATCGTCAAGCGCGCCGCGACCACGTCGTGACTCTCGGTCGGATAGGTCTGCAAGCCGTCGTATTGAATCGTGTATTGCTTGACGTTGACCGTTTGACCGGGCTTGAGGTTCGCCTGCGTTTCCACCTGATAAAACGACGTACCCGCAATGCCAATCACGCCGAGGATCACGCCGATGTGAACGATGTAACCGCCGTAGCGCCGGCGATTCTGCGCGACCAGATTGTACGTCGCGGCCACGAAATTCTCTTTATACTGGCGCATGCGCGCGAGAATTCCGCGATAGAATTCCAGGCCGATCGTAAAGAGCACAAAGCCGGACGTGCCGAACGCGAGGATACCGTACCACTCGCGCACGCCGACGACGAACAGCGCGATCATCACGCCGATGGAAGCGGCGAACGGGCGCAAGAAATTGCGAATGAGATTCTCCATCGTCGCGCGCCGCCAACCGATCAGGGGACAGACGCCGATCAACACGATCAGCGCGAGGAAAATCGGCCCGTTGACCTGATTGAAGAACGGCGCGCCGACGGTTACTTTTTTGCCGGTGAAGGCTTCGCTGACCATCGGAAAGATCGTGCCCCACAGCGTGGCGAACGCCGCGCCGACCAGGATCAGGTTATTCAGCAGGAACGACGATTCGCGCGAGATCAGCGAGTCCAGTTCGTTCTCTTCTTTCAAATCGTTCATGCGGTTGAAGAGCAGATACAGGAACGCGATGAGGGTTACGCCGAGGAACGCGAGGAACCACGGCCCAAGCGCCGAGACGCCGAACGCATGCACGGATTGGATCACCCCGCTGCGCGTGATGAACGTGCCGAGAATCGAGAGGATAAAGGTGAGCATCACGAGCACGAGATTCCACACCTTCAACATCCCGCGCCGTTCTTGGATCATGACACTGTGCAGAAACGCGGTGGCCGTGAGCCACGGCATCAGACTCGCGTTCTCAACCGGGTCCCAACCCCAAAAGCCGCCCCAACCCAATTCCATGTACGCCCATTGCATTCCAAACAGCAAGCCGAGGGAGAGGAACAGCCACGAGATCAGCGTCCAGCGCCGGGTCGTTCGAATCCAGACGTCGCTCAGGCGACCGGTGACGAGCGCGGCCATCGCGAAAGCAAAGGGAACCGTAAAGCCGACGTAGCCGAGGTATTGGGTGATGGGATGGAAGAACATGCCCGGGTTTTGCAGCAGTGGGTTCAATCCGTTGCCGTCTATCGGCGTAAAGTCCAACGTGCGGAATGGGTTACCCACGAGCGCCTGTGCCGATCTCGGGTTAAAGGGGTTGTAGATGAAAAGGCCGGAGATGTTGGGGTCGGTGACAATCGTCATCAGCGCGAGGAAGAACGCCATGGAAATGCCCAGTCCGGCAATCACGTAGGCAATCAACTCTTGATTCTTGTCGTGATTCTGAATGAGCACCACGGCCGCGAAAACTGCGAGGAGCCAGGCCCAAAATAGGAGCGAGCCTTCCTGCCCGCCCCACAGCGCCGAAATGTTATACAATATGGGCTGTGCGAGGTTAGTCTGGATCGCGACATATTCGATTTGGAACTGGTGCGTGATCAGCGCCCATTCCAAAATGCCCACCGCGAGCGTCGTCAGCGCGGCAGTCATATAGATGGCGTTTTTCGCGCTGGCAAAGGCCTGGGGGTGGTGGCGGCGCGCGGCGTAGGTCGCCGCGCCGGCCGCGTAGAGGGCGAGTATTAAACTGAGCAGTAGGGACGCGTAGCCGAGATCGGCCATTGCGAAGTCTGCCATAGCTTCGTCTCCTTCATCACTCTCGACTCCGGGAGTCTTTACCTTGCGAAAGTTTCTACTCCGCAGAGTCTAGGGAAATCACTGTAACCTTCGCAAGGTTATGCGGTCGGTCACTTGCCCGGTTGGGCCGGTTCCGACTCGTACTTGGACGGGCATTTCACCAGGATGGTGCTGGCCTGAAAGACGCCGTCTGCGCCCAGACGACCCTCCGCGACGACGCTCTCGCCTTGATCGAAAGTATCGGGCTTGACGCCCTTGTAGACCACCGGCAGGACGAGCTGCTCCTCTTGGAGGTTGAATTTCAGCACGAGGGTCTTGTCGTCGAATTGGATAGACGTTTTGTCGAGCGGCGCGTTGATGCGGACCGGCTGGCCGACTAAAGAGGTCCGTTGCGCGTTCAGTTCTTTCAAAGTGAGGTAATATATGGCGTTCGATTGAAACGAGGACACGGTCACGTACGCAATCGCACCGAGGATCAACAGACCGCCAATCATGAATTTCCATTTTCCGCCGGTCTTGACGGACGCGGACCGCTCTAACGGCGCGGTGATAGTGCTCATTGCTCGTCTCCTTAGCGCGCGAAAATGAACGGTGAGCGCCCTGCCCACCTGCTTCAGGGTAGCATCAGGAGGTCAAAAATCGGTCACAGGGTAGTCAAATACCGGTTCCAGTTTATTACAGGGTCACGGAGAGTGTGTTATAATGCAGGTCGCAACATGAGACCGCATTCGCTTGCTGCCGTAAACCAACAGATCGTCGCCTGCGCGCGCTGTCCGCGGCTGGTCGAATACCGAGAGCGAGTGGCGCGCGAGAAACGGCGCGCCTTTCTCGATCAGACGTATTGGGGCCGTCCCGTGCCCGGTTTTGGCGATCCGCACGCGCGCGTGATGATCGTGGGGCTTGCGCCCGCCGCGCACGGCGGCAATCGCACCGGCCGAGTCTTTACGGGCGATTCATCCGGCGATTTCCTGTACGCTGCGCTACATCGCGCCGGATTTGCCAACCAACCTACTGCGGTCCATCGCGATGATGGCTTGACGCTGGCCGACGCGTACATCGTCGCGGTCATTCGCTGCGCGCCGCCGGATAACAAGCCACGGCCCGACGAAATCGCCCATTGCCGCAACTATCTGGATCGCGAGTTGGAGCTGCTGTCGAACGTGCGCGTGATTGTCGCGCTGGGCAAGCTAGCGTTCGATAATACGCTTGCCGCGCTGTCGCGCCGCGGCATCGCCATTCCCACGCCGCGTCCGGCGTTCGGGCACAATCGCGCCTACCGCTTGGGCGAGATTACGTTGATTGCCTCCTACCATCCCAGTCAGCGCAACACCCAAACCGGCCTGCTAACCCGCGCGATGTTCGACCGGGTGTTCCGTAGGGCAATTTGCCAAATTGCCCCACAATGAAACTTTTTTCGCCAATCTACGTGTTAGTAGAGGGGACCCGTAAGCCAGTTGATGACGTTATCTGACGAAACACTGCTCTCTCAATATAAAGAGGGTAATCCGCGCGCGTTTCGAGCGCTCGTCCAACGCTACACGACGCCCATCTATAACCTGGCGCTGCGGCTGCTGCGCGATCCGATGGAAGCGGAAAACGTCACACAAGAGACATTTCTGCGCGTCGTGACCGCTCTCGATCGCATCCGCTTGGATTTGCCGTTCAAGCCGTACCTGTTTCAGATCGCGGTGAATCTGTGCCGCGATCAAGCCCGCAAGCAACACCCGCTGCTTTTCACCGACCTAGATGGCAATTCGATCCTCGACGCGGACGGCGAAGCGGAGACGCGGAGCGAATCCATCGCCGACGAGGCGCCGCCAGCATGGGAGCGTCTGGAAAAACAGGAATTGCTAGTCCGACTGCAAACCGCGATGGACCTGCTCGCGCCCGCTTACCAAACGGCGATCACGTTGAGATACGTCGAAGAGTTTTCGTACGAAGAGATCGCGCAGGCGCTCGCGCTGCCGCTGAACACGGTGCGCACACAACTGCGTCGCGCAAAACACCAACTCAAGTTGAATTTGGAAAATGAACCGCGCCCCGCGCCGCAGCCCTATCGTCTCCCAAAATCTCGTTCGCCGGAAGGGGGCCTCGCATGATGGACAATCATCTGACCGCCCTAGAAGTGGATTCGTACCTCGAAAAGAGAGGGGACGAGCATGACCGCGCGCAGGTGGACGCGCACCTCGCGGCGTGCGCGCTGTGCCGCGGGCGGGTCGCGCGCGAAAGACGAGTGGAGAGCGCGCTGCGCGAGATGCCGCGCGCCGGCGCGCCGCGCGATCTCTCGGCGCGAATTACGGCGGCGGTTGAGTTGCGGGTGGCCGCGGAGCAGGACCGGCGCAAGCGTCTCCCGCTCATCGCGGTGGCGACGATCTTTTCCGTGTTGCTCTCGGTTTGGTTCGCGCTTGAGATGGTCCTGGCCTTTCAGGAGAACGGCGTGCTGGATTTCTTCGCACTCGTTACAAATCAACCCGAAATTTTCGCCGGCTATTCAACCGATGCCGTTTTCGCGCTCGTCGAGTCGGTGCCGATTTCCGAAATTGCCATGACGGTTTTTGCCCTGCTGACCGTCGTCGTGCTCGCCCAACAGTGGGCTGACGCAGCGCTACCGAACCGTTCGGTCTCCCGAAATGGAAGATAACCACCACGGTGTCATTCTGAGGAGCGATTTTTGCGACGAAGAATCTCCCGCGCCGAATTGGAGACCCTTCGCAAAACCCGCTCAGGGTGACAATGTGAACGCAACCTTCGCAAGGTCGCGGCGTTCCCTAATCCAATTCTAATGCGCTCTTAATCCTCGCGAGCAATATTCTTTTATTAGGCAGACTCGATGCAAAACAAGTGGCTGCGATACGGCCTGGTGATCGGCGGGGCGGTGCTGGCGCTCTGCATCATGTTCGGCGCTGGCATTTATGTGGGTCGCCTCAGCGGACGATTGGGTCCCGGCCCAGTCCCGTGGTTTCTCCCATTTTTCAGTGGTGGTCATGGGGCCGTCGGCAGGATTGCGGCGCTTGAGGCGCAGACAATTCGGCTGGAACTACGCGATGGCGCATCTCAAGTCATTCTCCTCGACCGAGATACCCGGATTGACAAGAATCACCAGAAACTGACCCTGACCGATTTGAAAATCGGCGATTCGATTGTGGTGATCGGTTCGCCGACGGCCGAGGGCCAAATCAAAGCAAGATGGATTCGCGTGTTGGAGCCGAGTACCCCCGCCTTGATTCCCGGCCGAAGCATGTATCTTGAGGATCACTCAAATCCCAGTTCGAACGGAGTGTAGAATGAAACGCAATTTTCTCGTGATTGGCGGCGTGGTCGTTATCGTGCTCGTGATTGCCGGCGTGTTTGGGTGGCAGCGCCTCACCGCCAGCGCCGCCGCAACCACGGTTCGCGCGCAAACCGCGACCGTCACGCGCGGATCACTCGTGGCAACGGTGAACGCCGCGGGCAACGTCTCCGTCCCTGAAGAAGCGACGATGGCCTTCCAGTCGTCGGGACGCGTGGCCAAGGTTGCCGTCCAGGTCGGGGATAAAGTCAAAAAAGACCAATTGCTGATGCAGCTCGATACGGCGGATTTGCAACTTACGCTCAAGACCCAGCAAGCCAATCTCGCGAGCGCACAGGCGAATTACGATGCGAGCCAAGCCAACCTGCAATTCGCGCTGAGGACCGCGCAGGCCAACCTCGCCAGCGCCAAGGCGAATCTCGATTCGGCCAAGGGCAAGAACGCGACCAACCTCGACCAATTGATCGTCGCCAAGGCCGCGTTGGACAAAGCGACCGTCGCGCTGCAAACGGCGCAGGGCAACTATAACGCCGTCGCTTGGCGCGCCGATGTTGGCATGACGCAGCAAGCCGCCACGCTTCAGACGGCGACTACCGATTACAATTCGGCTATGGCGAACTATCGGATTACGGCCGCCGGCATCAACGATACCGCGGTGCGAACCGCGCAGGCGTCGGTAGACAATGCCCAGGTCTCACTCGACCAGGCGCAAAAAAACCTCGACACGACGGCGCGGACGTCACAAGCCTCGCTCGATAACGCCAAGGTCGCGGTCGAACAGGCGCAGCGCAATCTCGATAAGGCGAGTCTCTCCGCTCCGTTCGATGGGCAAGTGGCCGCGGTCAACTTCAGCCCGGGCGATTCCGCCGGGACGGGCACGGCCGTCACGATCGTGGATCTTTCCAACTTGCAAGTCAAGATGACGATTGCCGAAGTGGACATGGCCAAGATACAGGTCGGCCAAACCGCGCAAATGGCGGTGGATGCGCTGCCGGGCAAAACCTACAACGCCAAGGTGATCGCGATCAGTCCGGTCGGCATGGTCACGCAGGGTGTGGTGAACTATACGGTTACCGTCGCCCTCACCAATGCGGATGCGTCCATACGACCGGGCATGACCGCGAATCTGGGCGTGGTGGTGGACCGTCGCGAAAATGTTTTGCTCATTCCGACGCGCGCCGTGCGGACGCAAGGCAATCAGAAGATCGTGACGGTATCGTTCAAGGGCCAGTCCATTCAGACGCCGGTCGGCACCGGTCTTTCGAACGAGACGATGATCGAGATCACCAACGGCCTGAATGAAGGCGACGAGGTCTTGCTGAACCAGACCAGTACCCAACAGCGCAACGCCGGCGCGCCCGTACCCGCCGGCCCCGGCGGCGTCATGTTCATGGGCCGATGAGATGCGTATGCCAACAGTCATCGAAATTGAAAACGTAAAAAAGATCTATAAAATGGGCGAGGTCGAAGTGCCCGCGTTGAACGGCGTCACCTTACAAGTGCAGCAAGGCGAAATGGTCGCCATCACCGGGCCGTCCGGCTCGGGCAAGTCCACGCTCATGAACATTATCGGCTGCCTGGACACGCCGACGAGCGGCAAGTACACCTTGGACGGCGTGGAGGTCTCGAAACTGAACGACGACGAACTGGCCAGTATTCGGAACAAGAAAATCGGCTTTGTGTTCCAGACCTTTAACTTGCTCGCGCGCACGACCGCGCTCGACAACGTGGAACTGCCGATGGTTTACGCGGGCGCGCCCGACCGTCGCGAACGCGCGCTCGCCGCGCTGGACTCGGTGGGTTTGAAGGATCGCGTGCATCATCGCCCGAATGAGTTATCCGGCGGGCAGCAGCAACGCGTGGCGATCGCGCGGGCCCTCGTCAATAGTCCCAGCATCATCCTCGCCGACGAGCCGACCGGCAATCTCGATTCGAAATCGGGCGCGGAGATCATGGGTATTTTCAAATCGCTCAATCGCGACAATCGGCTGACCGTGGTGCTCGTCACCCATGATCCGGCCATCGCCGCGCAAGCCCAACGCGTCATTCGGGTGCGGGACGGAGTGATCGTATGAACTTTATCGAAAGTGCGCGAATTGCGCTGCGGAGTCTCGCGGCGAACAAGATGCGTTCCGGCTTGACGATGCTGGGCATCATTATCGGCGTGATGTCGGTGATCGCGATGTTGTCCATCGGCCAGGGCGCGCAAGCCGCGATCACCAGTCAGATTACGAGCATCGGCACCAACCTGCTGTACATCCGTCCCGGCGCCACCGATCAAGGCGGCGTCCGGACGGCCCAAGGTTCTGCGGCGACGTTGACGCTGGAAGACGCCGAGGCGCTCGAGGGCTTGCCCAACATCGTCGGCATCGTTCCCCAAGTCGAGAGCTTTGGGCAGGTGGCTTACCTCGGCAACAACACCAACGCGCGAATCCTCGGCGTGACCCCGGCCTACGTGGATACGTTGAATGCCAGCGTAGCTCAGGGCGAATTCGTTTCGGAGACGAACGTCACCGCGCGGTCGGCGGTGGTGGTGCTCGGCGCGCAGGTGGCTACCGACCTATTCGATTCCGGCGATCCCGTGGATCAATCCATCCGGATCAACGGGCAAACGTTTCGCGTGATCGGCGTGATGACCGCCAAGGGCGGCACGGGTTTTATGAACCAGGACTCTCAGATCTACGTGCCGATCACCACCGCGATGAGTCGTTTGAATCGCGGCGGTCAATTCCGTGGGGGCAATTCCGTCTCGGTCATCAACGTCAAGATCACCGATACCTCGCTCCAAGACGTCGTCATTCAGGACATTAGCGACGTTCTGCGCCAGCGACACCGCGTCCAGTTTCAAGACGATTTTCAAATTCAGAGCCAGCAAGATATTCTAAACACCGCGAACCAAATCACCGGCATTCTCACCCTCTTTCTCGGCGGCGTCGCGGCGATTTCGCTGGTCGTCGGCGGCATCGGGATCATGAACATCATGCTCGTCTCGGTGACCGAGCGCACGCGCGAGATCGGCCTGCGGAAAGCGGTCGGCGCGCGCAAGCGCGACATTATGGCGCAATTTCTCGTGGAAGCCACTTTTCTGAGCATCTCGGGCGGCCTCATCGGCATTCTGTTCGGCGCGATCATCGCCCGCCTGATTTCCGGGATTCAAATGGGCGGGAGCACCCTCAACGCAATCGTGGGTATTGATTCGGTGCTGTTAGCCGTGATCTTCTCTGCGGGCGTCGGATTGTTCTTTGGCCTTTATCCCGCGAACCGCGCGGCCGGTTTGCACCCGATTGATGCGCTGCGGTACGAGTGAGACGTAAAACGTGAAACGTAAAACGTAGGCAAGTCCAAGAGGACAGGATGAAACAGCTTAAAGGGTTGATTTTACTGGCTATTTTGTTTACTGCGATTGTTGTCCCAACTGTTTTCGCCGATGCGCCGACTGGGACGGGGCCGCAGGATCCATTTTATGCGACCGGCCAGTGGCAAACGGTCGCGCCGAATGCGACTGGCTGGTATTATTTCGACTACCCCGGTGACCGGTCCAAAGTGGAAGTGGACCTCGACGCGAACGGCAATCGCAACGTTCAGCTCTTGATCCTGACTCCGGAACAGGCCAGGGCCTACGTCCAGGATCCGACGACCAAGCCCGTCGGCAACGGAACAATTCCCGGCGCGAATACACAAGCGAGCAATCACGATCTGGTCTGGCTTGGCGGCTTTAACTTCGGCGGCCGGTTTTTCGCGGTCGTCGTCAACCGAGATGCGAGTCCCGTTCCGGTGCGCGTCACGATTAGCGGTTCAAACGTGCTCTTCGCGCCGACTCCGACGCCGACGGTGAATCCGCTCTTATTGCTGCCAAATCCTTTTGCCACGCGCGTTCCGACCGGCACCATTCAAGGCAAACTGGTCTTCCAAGACGCGAGCGGCGGCAACATCTTTACCGTGAACGGCGACGGCTCGCAATTAACGCGAGTCACGTACGGGTTGGATCCGAATTGGTCGCCGGATGGCAAGCAAATCATCTTTTCGCGCTGGAATCAGCCCGCCGGTCTCTTTCTCGTCAACGTCGGAGATCCCCTTCAGGGGGCGGACGGTACGAACGAGCAGGCGCTGTTCGGTTCGGAGAAACTGATTTCACCCCAGTGGAGTTCGGATGGAACCAAGATCGCCTTTGCGCGGCAATGGGGCGGCTCGACGGATGATACCCAGTTCTGCTTCCGCGGAGCATGCTTCACCTTCGCCGCCAATCCTCACTGGAAAATCGGCGTCGTGAATGCGAGCGGCAGCAACCTGCTCCAGCCCCCGTGCTCGAACTATTGCTTCTCACCCACCTGGGCCGGCGATAACCGCACGCTGGCCTACGCGGACGCAACCTTTGGCATCTTGACGACAGACACGACGCCCAACAGCGGGCCCGCGTCGAATTTGTTCACGCAAAATCCCGCGGTGCAGTCAACCGTCTACAGCCCCGATGGCAGTAAAATCGCCTTTATGGTTAGGCAGGCCGACCATTGGGAAATCAACTGGATAAACGCCGATGGCGCCAACGTCACGGCGGTCACATTCGCGGATCCATTGTCCTTCCAGGTCGTCAACAACGTCGCGCCGGCGTGGTCTCCGGACGGTAAGCAAATCTTGTTCCTCTCGGACCGCAATGGCAAGTGGGAATTTTTCGTCGTCAATCTGGACGGTACCGGCTTGACGCAAGTGCTCAAGAATGTGACCGACGCGAATCCGATCCGCTACAACTTTTCAAATGAGCGCGTGGTGGACTGGACGAGGTGAGTAGGCCAAGATGGCATCTTGGCCTACGCTCAGACATTGGCGATCGCTGATTGTCCGGGTCGTTGTCGCGACCGGCGTGGCGTGGATGCTTGCCACTGCGCCGCTGCCGCTGGTGCCGTCGCACGTGTGGGTGGCTTATGTCCAAGTACCGCTTGTCGTGTTTGTGTTAATCTGTTACATCGGCAAGTTGCTGATAGATACATTTTACTATGACCATTACAAACCCTAAGGGAGGATACATCAGAATGAAAACCGTGCTCGTCGCAGGTATCGTCGTCGTGCTCTTGGTCGCGGTCGGCGTGGGGGCCTTCTTGGCCGGAT
The DNA here is from genome assembly GCA_016208315.1 of Chloroflexota bacterium. Taxonomy (GTDB): domain Bacteria; phylum Chloroflexota; class Anaerolineae; order UBA4142; family UBA4142; genus JACQYF01. Next base: position 35,484 of record JACQYF010000074.1, read on the forward strand.
CGAATTACGGACAGGCGCAAGCTCAAAATATTCGCGCCGAATTCTTTACGAGCCGCCAGCAAGCGCAAGGCGGCGCCATTCAGCCCGGTCAGGGTGGTGGGCCGGCGATGGCCGGCATGCAAGGCCAGTTTGGGCGTGGCTTGATTGGAACCGTCAAGAGCGTAGACGGAAACAAAATTCAACTCACCCAGCGCGATGGCAGCGTCGTCACCGTCACCATGGATTCACAGACCCAGATTCAAAAGACCATGGCCGGCGCCGCCGCGGATATCAAGACGGGTGAAAACATCACCGTCTTGAGCGACCAGACGGGCAGCGACGTCACCGCCCGGACGATTCAAATTCGCGCCGCCGGACAATAGCGGCCTGCGGCGATCCCCAGCGTCTACCAGTGCGACGCACCTTACCGGCGCGTCGCACTTTTTTCGCGCCCATTGACTTTTCAACACAATCCGCATATCCTTTGCTTGAATCTTGGCGGGGAGTACCCTGGTCCTACGTGAGAATTGACACCATTTAGCATCTCTGATATACTCCGCCCGATTCAGTCGCCCCACAAGGAGGTGAATCGAGACAAGTAATTGCGACTTATTGGCTCGCGTTCCATTGCAGACATCATCATGTGAGGTTAGAAGAGGAGAAGCAAGATGAAACACACTGTCGTGTTGGGTGCTCTGCTCTTACTTGCGCTGATTGCAACGGCCTGCGCACCCGCTGCTACACCTACCCCCGTTCCACCACCAGCCACGGCTGTTCCAGCCACCAAGGCGCCCCTCGCGCCAACCGCCGCTCCTACCGCGGCCCCAGCGGCTGCGCTGCCTGATCTCAAAGGCCGCGCGCTCAAAGTTGGCAGCGATACCACATATCCGCCTTTTGAATTCGTCAACAAGACGAACGAGGTCGTCGGCTTTGACGTAGACGTGGTCAACGAAATCTGCAAACTCGTCAACTGCAAGGCAACCTTCATCACCACCGGCTTCGACACCATTTTCGTCGCGCTGTCCCAAAAGCAGTTCGACATGGTCGCGTCGGGAGTCACTATTACAGAGGAGCGCAAAAAGACGGTGGACTTTGGCGCACCGTATTTACACTATGAGGAAGTGCTTTTGGTGCGCGCGGACGAGAACCGAATTGCGGGCGCGGAGGATTTGAAGAGCGGCAAGTACATCGTCGGCGTTCAAACCGGCACCAGTAACGAGGAGACGGCCAAAACGCTCGTGCCGGACGAAAAGAAACAACTCAAGCGCTTTGACACTTTCGACCAAGCCATTGCCGCGTTGATCGGCAAAGACGTGGATGTCGTCGAGATTGACAAACCCGCGGCCGATGGCTATATGGCGCAGAATGCCGGCAAAATGAAGGTCACCGGCAAGGGCCTGGTTAGCGCCGACCTGGGATTTGCGTTCCAAAAGGGCGATAAGACGCTCATAGATGCCTTCAATGCCGGGATAAAGACGATCCAGACGAACGGCACCTTCGACAAATCGTACAAAAAGTGGTTTGTGGATTACAAACCCTAATCGGCAGGTGGAGCCACGACGAGGTGGCTCCACGTTAACGACCGCTCTCAGGCAAGTCCCATGGCGATTCATATTGACCAGCCGCCACCCGTGCAAGGAGGCCGACTACTTCCTATCCCGCGCAATATTCCGTGGTGGATAATTGTCCTCGCCATCGGCGGATTGCTGGTTCTCTTGTTCATTACCACATCTGCGTCTTATCAGGAGACCTTTGCTTTTCTCTGGGGCGGCGTCGTTCGCACCCTCCAGCTGACGCTCGTCGCGTATGCCCTGGCGCTGGTCTTTGGGTTGATCGGCGGTTTGGGACGAGTCTCCAAGAACGCCATCATTTATACGCTGGCCACCTTGTACGTCGAAATTATCCGCGGGGTTCCGCTGCTCGTCGTGTTGATTTACATCGCCTTTGTGCTCGCGCCCCAGGCCTCGACCGCCATCGCGGCGGCTGCCAGCGCGCTCAATGCGCCCTTCCTTGAAAGCGCCGCGACCATCTTTCGCGATGATTTCATGCGCGGCGTCTTGGGACTCGCCATCGGGTACGGCGCGTACCTATCCGAAGTTTATCGCGCCGGGATCGAATCCATCGCGCGCGGGCAAATGGAAGCGGCGCGCAGCTTGGGGATGACGTATTGGCAAGCGTTGCGGCACGTCATTCTCCCCCAAGCCATTCGCACGATCCTCCCGCCGCTGGGAAATGACTTTATCGCGATGCTTAAAGACTCGTCGCTCGTGTCCGCCATCGGCGCGCTGCCGGTCAACGCCGAACTGACCCTGCGCGGGCGGATGTACTCGGCGAGCACGTTCAAGTCGTTCGAAACCTGGAATTCGGTGGCGCTGCTCTATTTGATCATGAGTCTGGGTCTTTCGGTGTTTGTGCGTTACGTCGAGAAACGCTGGTCCATACCCAAGTAAGATGAAACTTCCCACGCGAGAAATCACGCCCACATTGGCGACCGCGCCGCCGATGTCGCGAGCTGAGGCATTGGCTGTGGCGGAACGCTGCATCGAGTTGTTAAGAACGCGCTTTGGCGCGCGGCGTGTGATCGTTTTTGGCTCCGCCGCCGGTCAAGGTCCCTGGCACGCGGGTTCCGATCTGGACCTGGCCGTGGAATGCATTCGACCGGCTGAGTTCCTGGACGCCTATGGCGCGGTGCAAGATCTCGCCCCGCCAAACTTGAAGGTAGACCTGGTGGAACTGGAAACGGCGTACCCTGAAATGCGCGCGCGCATCTTGCGGGAGGTTGCAGTGCCTGACGATCCCATTCTCGCCCTCCAAGGTCTCGTCGCCGACGAATTAACAACCTTGGAACGCATCTCCGCGAAGATGAACGAACTCACCGGGGAGATGCATGATCCTCCCACCTGGGTTGAAATGAGCGCGATGGGTCGCCTCATCCACGACTTTTATCGCGGCGCAGAAAGCCTGCTTAGCCGTATCGCGGTTCAATTCGACGGCAGTGTATCGGCGACGCCGCACTGGCACAGCGAACTTGTAGCGCAAATGGGCCGAGCCCAGCCCGGAAAACGCCCAGCCGTCATTGACAAACGGCTCCTGGCACGGCTGGACGAGTATCGCAAGTTGTTCCATTTCTTCCGCAACGCGTATGGGGCCGAACTGGAATGGGATCGCTTGCAGAAACATGTCGTGCAAATGAGTGAAACGCTCGACATGTTGCGGGCCCAATTGGATCAATTCTTCGTCGCAGTACAACCCAAAGAGGAACGATCATAAAAAGTCCAAAGTGTCAAAGTGCCTAAAGTGTAAAGTCAACTTTAGACACTTGCCACTTCCAACTTCGCACTTGGGAGACCCTATGGCATTATTAGAGGCGCGCCAAGTCACAAAGCGCTTCGGCGGCTTGGTCGCAGTAGACAAGGTTGATTTCGCCATCGAACCGGGGATGATCGCCAGTTTGATCGGACCGAACGGCGCGGGCAAGACCACATTCTTCAATTGCATTACCGGCTTTTACCGGCCTGAAGAAGGCGAAATCCTCTTCGACGGCGTGAATATTGCCGGACTGCGCCCGGACCTCATCACGGCCGCCCGGATCGCGCGCACCTTTCAGAATATCCGCCTCTTTTCGAACATGACCGCGCTCGAGAACGTGATGGTGGGCGAGCACCCGCGGATGAAGGCGGGCCTGCTTGGGGCGATACTGCACGATCCCGCGACGCGTGCGGAGGAAAAGCGCGTCGCCAAGCGCGCGCGCGAGCTGCTGGAATTTGTGGGCCTGCGCGGCCGCGACGACCAGCTAGCCAAGAACTTGTCTTACGGCGACCAACGCCGGCTGGAAATCGCCCGCGCGCTCGCCACCGAGCCCAAGCTGCTGCTCCTGGACGAGCCGACCGCGGGCATGAACCCCGGCGAAACCTCCGCCATGGTGGGCTTTATTCGCCGCCTCCGGGACGAACTGGGCCTGACCATTCTCCTGATCGAACACCAAATGAAAGTGGTCATGACGATTTCGGATCGCGTGAGTGTGCTCGACTTTGGCGTCAAGATCTCGGAGGGCACTCCCGGCGAAGTGCAAAAGAATCCGCGCGTGCGTGAAGCGTATCTCGGAAAAGAGTACGGTCAAGAAGCCGCATAACCCCTCACCAAGCACCAATTACTAATTACCAATTGTCGGGAGAAAAGTCGTAATTAGTAATTGCCAAGAGGAACTGGAGACTGGCATATATGGCGATGCTTGAAGTCAACGACATTCACAGCTTTTATGGGAATATTGAGGCCATCAAAGGCATCAGTTTAACGGTAGACAAGGGTGAAATCGTCACCCTGATTGGCGCGAACGGCGCGGGCAAGACGACGACGCTAAAAACGATTTCGGGCGTGATGCACCCACGGCACGGAACCATCATCCTCGACGGCGAACACATCGAAAACACCCCGCCGCACGACATCGTAATGAAAGGCATCGGCCAGTCGCCGGAGGGCCGCAAGATTTTTGGCGCGCTCACGGTCCTGGAAAACTTGGAAATGGGCGCGTACGCGCGCAAGGACAAAGAGGGCATCCAAAAGGATCTAGACCTTGTGTTTTCCCTCTTTCCGCGTCTCGCAGAACGCCGCCTCCAACTCGGCGGCACGCTCTCCGGCGGCGAGCAGCAAATGCTCGCGATGGGTCGCGCGATGATGACGCACCCGCGCGTCTTGATGCTCGACGAACCTTCGATGGGGCTTGCGCCCGTCTTGGTCGAAGCCATCTTCGATACCATCGAAACACTGAACAAAGAAGGCACCACGATTTTGCTCGTCGAGCAGAACGCCGCCAAAGCGCTCCAGGTCGCCAACCGCGGCTACGTCATCCAGACCGGCCAAATCGTCCTCAAGGATAGCGCGGAGAATTTGCGGAAAAACGAGATGGTGCGAAAGGCGTATCTTGGGGAATCGTAAAACGTGAAACGTAAAACGTAACAAACTTGATGAGAGTTTACGTTTTACGCATTACGTTTTACGACTGAGGAGTTTGATGGTTTCGACCGCAGATGTCGTAGTGATCGGCGCGGGAATTACCGGGACGAGCGCGGCGTTTCAACTCGCGCGGCGCGGGCTAAAGGTCGCGCTGGTGGAAAAGCGATTCCTGGCCGCGGGGTCCACAGGCAAATCATCCGCCATCATCCGCCAGCACTATTCGAATGAAATTACGGCCAAGATGGCGCTCTTTTCGCTCCGCGTGTTCCATAACTTCGCGGAGGTGGTCGGCGGCGACGCGGGGTTTGTCCAGACTGGCTTTGCCGTGCTCGTGGATCCGAAAGATCGTGATGGATTGGTGGAAAACGTGGCGATGCAAAAACGCGTTGGCGTCAACACGCAGATTGTTTCGTCCGAGGAACTGCACGACATAGACCCCGGGATCGCCGGAACGCGCGAGATCGTCGCCGCGTACGAGCCGGAAAGCGGCTATGCCGATCCCGCGTTTACGACGACGAGTTATGCCGATGCCGCGCGCAAACTGGGCGCGGAGGTCTATCAAGGCGCGCGCGTGACCGGCATCGAAATGAGCGGCGGGCGCGCGACCGGCGTCAAGACGACCGCGGGCGAAATTGCGACAGGCGCGGTGGTGAATTGCGCGAATGCTTGGGCGCCGGAAATTGGCAGCATGGTCGGCGTTGCGTTGCCGATTCAAGCCAGTCGTCACCAAGTGGCTACGTTTCAACGCCCACACTCCCATACCCGCGCACATCTCACCGCTGGCGATTTCATAAACCACATCTACTATCGCCCCGAAGGATCGGCGCTGACCCTGGTCGGCTCGATTGACGCGGGGGAAGCCGAACATCACATTGATCCCGATCATTACAACGAGTCCGCCGATTACGAGTTCATCGAAGACGCGGCGCAGCGCATTCGCAATCGCTATCCCTACATGGAGCAGGCGTTGAGCAAAGGCGGCTGGTCGGGGATTTATGGTGTGACACCCGATTGGCACCCCATCATTGACGAGGCGCCGGAAGGCAGCGGTTTTTTCGTCGCCGCCGGATTTAGCGGGCACGGCTTTAAGCTTGGACCGGCGGTAGGCGTGATGGTTGCCGATATGGTGACGCGCGCGGGCGCGCCAGCGGAGGGCTTGAGCCGCGCTTTGTTCCGCAGCGCGCGCTTTGCCGAAAATCAGTTGGTCCGCGGCAAGTACGAGTACTCAATTGTAGGATGAGTGGAGGTGAAGCATGGTTGTAAAGCAACCTCCCGTGGAAGTCGCGGCGGAGACCCAAGAATCGGGACCGCGCATGACTTATGAAGAATACCTGAAATGGGCTAATGAGGACCTGCGTACCGAATGGGTGAACGGAGAGGTAATCATTCAAATGCCGCTCAAGCCCCTTCACCAAAGATTGAGCGAGTTTCTTGATCGAATCCTTGGACTATTCATCGGCGTCTTTGGATTGGGAGTTCTGCACACCGCTCCAATTGAAGTTAAGCTTTGGGCAGATGGACCTTCCCGTGAGCCGGACTTGCTCTTTGTCTCAAACGAGCACCTCGACCGGCTCACGCCCGAACGGGTCGTCGGCGCACCGGACTTGGTCGTCGAGATCGTTTCAGATGACAGCGTTCACCGCGATCGCGTGGACAAGTTCGACCAGTACGAGGCAGCGGGTGTGCCCGAATATTGGATCATTGACAATCGCCCCGACCAGCACCGCGCGTGGTTCTATCGGCTCGATACAAACGGGCAGTACCAGCAAGTTGCCGTGGGCACAGATGGCGTTTATCGTTCGACAGTCCTGCCCGGCTTTTGGCTGCGCCTAGACTGGCTTTGGTCCGAGTCGCCCAACGAATTGAGTGCGCTGGCAGAGATCATCGGTCCAGAGCAATTTGCCGAAGCACTGCGCCGGGCGAGTTCGAAATAGGTGGCAGTGGGCGCTATTCGTTTATTCGTTCCTATTCGTTGCCCTATTCGTTGCCCTATTCGTTTATTCGTTCTTATTCGTTGGCATGCTTGACACTGGTGGGGAAGGCAACTATAATTTTGCCCAACTCGGCAAAGGGAGCCGTTTCATCTTTCCCCGCCACTATCTGCCAATCTCCTCTCACATAGCACATTGATTCTTCAGTCTCAAAGGCGAGACAGTCCAACGCCAAGGAGGTGAGGCACGCTTCTCTAGTTGGTTCTATCTACCGCCGAAGGTAGATTGTCCGCGTAACGCCCACGGTCTAGCGAACCGCCCCATGTCGAATTGGGTTCGATTAGGGAGATCGACGCGGACCGAATGCAATTTCGCATAACTGTAGGAGGAGAAGTAAGATGAAAGCGAAGATCGGATTAGTACTTTTGCTGATCGTCGTGTTGGCAGCCATCGCGGCCTGCGCCCCGGCGCCGACGCCGGTCCCGACCGCCGCGCCGCCCACCGCGGCGCCCAAGGCGACCGCAGTTCCGCCAACCGCAGCGCCCAAGGCCACGGAAGCGCCCAAGGCCACGGAAGCGCCCAAGGCGACCACCGCCCCGACGACAGCCGCATTCACGCCGCCGACGGATCCAATCGGCGTGGTCAAATTGGGACCGAATGATCCCATTCACGTCGCGTGGATGCTCGTCGTGACCGGCGCCGATGGCACGCTGGGCGTGGATTCGCGCCGCGGCATCGAGATCGCCATTGAAGACAAGGGCGGCAAGATTCTCAATCGCACGATCAAGCTCGACGGGCAGGATTCCGGCTGCGGCGCTGAAGCCGGCCAGGCCGCGGCAGCGAAACTCGCCGCGGACGCTACCATCCTCGCCGTAGTCGGTTCGTCATGCTCGAGCGAAATCCGCGCGGGCGGCCCGGCGTTGGCGAAGGCCGGTTTCTCGGTCGTCTCGCCATCGAACACCGCGCCCGACCTCACCGATCCCACCAAGCGCTTCGCCGGCTACTTCCGCACGGCGCACAATGACACCGTGCAGGGCGCAGTCGCCGCGCAATTCGCACTCAAGAAACTAGCCGTCAAGACGGCGGCGACGATTCACGACGGCAGCCCGTACGCGCAAGGTCTCGCCACCGTGTTCGCCGACAACTTTAAAAAGGGCGGCGGAACCATCACGGCGCAAGAAGCCGTCGGCCCCGACGACAAGGATTTCAAGCCCGTGCTGACCAAGATCGCGACCGGGAAACCGGAGTTGATCTTCTACCCCATCTTCATCGCGGCCGGCTCGTTGATCACTCAACAAGCCAAGACCATTCCGGGTCTTGAAAAAGTGAACTTGATGGCGGCGGACGGCACGTTCTCGCCCGACTTTTACAAGGCGTCCGGCAAGGCGGCGGTTGGCATGTACCAGTCCAGCCCTGACTTTTCCGCCTTCGCCGCGGGCTATCAGGACTTTCTCGCCAAGCACCAGAAAAAGTACAACGAAAAGCCGCTGAGCGCCTTCCACGCGCACGCGTACGACGCGGCGACGATCATCTTCAACGCGATCGAGAAAGCGGCGGTGACCGGCCCGGACGGCAGCGTCTACATCGGTCGCCAGAAACTACGCGACACGATTCAGGCCACCAAGGATCACAAGGGCATCACCGGCACGTTAAGCTGCGATGCCAACGGTGACTGCGGCGCGCCTGTCATCGCGGTCTATCAGGTGACGGACGACAACGTGACCAAGCTCTCGACGCCCGATAAGCCCTTCTGGAAACCGTAACGACGATCGTAATGGCGCTGCCTCGACAACACTAACAGCGCAAACCGTGAGCCGGGCCTACTCAGGCCCGGCTCACCCACAGTTTGCAACATGGGAGTAAAGGAATGCTGGCAAAACGAGTCGCCCGCGTGGAGCTGACCGATGTTTTCATCTACGTAATCGGCGCGTTGATCGTCGGCGTTGTATTGATTGGCTCTGCGACGACCTTGATCGTAGGCCGATACTCTTCAAGGGCCTGGTTCGATCTGTTGGTTTTTGGAGTCACATTGGGCAGCATTTATGCGCTGATCGCCCTCGGGTACACGTTAGTCTATGGCATCCTGCGCATGATCAATTTCGCCCATAGTGAAGTCTTTATGAGCGGGCCTTATGCCGCTTATTTTCTAGCAGATTTCTTGGGGCGAGTCGGTTTCGTCAATGAAAATCCGGTGTTGTCTCTGCTCTTAATCTTCCTCGTCGCGATGACGACTTCGGTCTTGGTAGCAATGCTGGTCGAACGCATTGCCTACCGCCCGCTCCGTCACGCCCCGCGCCTGGTTCCGCTCATCACGGCCATCGGCGCGTCCTTCTTTCTGCAATATGCCTTTTTCCGCCTCTTCGGCGCCAATATCAAGGTATACCCCGCGATCGAGGGGCTAGACACCCAGTTTACCTTGAGCGACTATCGCATCACTTTTCTACAGATTTTTGTGATTGTCGCCGCGGCGTTGATGATGTTCGCGCTGCACCTATTCGTCCAGCGCAGCCGCGTCGGCAAGGCGATGCGGGCCGTCTCGGCGGACCGGGAGACCGCGGCGTTGATGGGCATCAACATAGACAACATCATCGTCACCACCTTCGCCATCGGCGGCGCGCTGGCGGGCGCGGCGGGTGTATTGTACGTGCTCGTGTTCAATCAAGTGACGGCGTTTATGGGCTTTGTGCCGGGCATCAAGGCCTTTACGGCCGCAGTCTTGGGTGGGATCGGCAATATCCCCGGCGCGATGGTCGGCGGCCTGTTTCTCGGCGTGATCGAATCGCTGGGCCCAACGTTGTTCCTCGATGGTTTGGGGATTCCGGCGCCCTATCAATTGAAAGATGCCATCGCCTTTACCTTGCTGGTATTGGTGTTGATCTTTCGACCCGCCGGTATTCTGGGTGAAACCCTGACGGAGAAGAAAGCATGAACATCTCGCGCGCAACTATCGCAGCCGCGGTCAAGATTGGCGTGCTCGGCGGGATTGTCGCGATCTTTATCGCCCTGGTGGGCATGATCGAGGCGTTTGCGACTCGCGACATTATCGGCGATATCATTGACATGGGGCGCACGCTTGTGTTGGTCAGTTTTTTCCTCACCGGCTATTTCGCCACCACTCAAGGGCACGCGCGGCCGTCGCGCGGCGAGGCGATTCTGCGGGCCGGTATCGCCGGCTTGACCAGCGCGTTGTTTCTCGTTTTCCTCGCGCTCGTGCTCAATTCCTTCTCGGCGCTGCGCGGGATGTTTGTCAACGCGACGCCCGCCCTGCTCAACCTGCTGTTGTTCGAGCAGGACATGGCGACCGGCATCGTCGTCCTTTTGGTTCTGGGAACGGTCGTCGGCGCGCTGCCCGGACTGCTCGGATTTCTGCGGCCCTCATTGCGGCAGGCCCTCATTAGCGCGATGACTTGGGTGATCTCGATCGGGCTGCTGCAAGAGTTGCTGGTGGTCACCTTCCGAAACTTTGAAGCGCTCAACCCGCTGACCACGTTCCTCTTCGCGTCGAGCGGTCTCTCGTCGAGTGGCGCCATCGCCATTTTCGTCCTGATCTTTGCGATCGAGTTTGGGCGCGCCGAACGCGGACGGCAAATCCGCGCGGGGTTCCAACGTCTGCCCGCAACGCAGCGGCGCGCGATCACCTGGAGCGGGTACCTCGCGGCGTTGGCAATTTTGTTGCTGCTGCCCCAATTGCTGGGCTTGTTCTTTAGCGAAGTCCTCGTGAACGTGGGGCTATTCGTTTTACTGGGACTCGGCCTGAATATCGTCGTTGGATTCGCCGGCCTGCTCGATTTGGGCTACGTGGCCTTTTATGCGGTGGGCGCGTATACGGTCGGTATTCTGACTTCCACCTCGACAGAAATCGCGTTTGCCGGCGGCTTCCCGTTTTGGATCGGATTGCCCATCGCGATTGTGATGGCGCTGTTTGCCGGGGTTGCCTTGGGCATTCCGGTGCTCAAGGTGCGCGGCGACTATCTTGCCATCGTCACGTTGGGCTTTGGCGAAATTATCCGCTTGCTGGCGCTGTCGGATTTCCTCAAGCCGTGGTTCGCCGGCTCGCGTGGATTGGAACTGATTCCGAAACCGTTTATCGGCTCGTTTGAGTTTGCGGGGCCGCAGGAATTGTACTATATCATTCTCGCGGGCTGCATCGTCGTCGCGTTCGTTTCGTTGCGGGTCAAGAACTCGCGCCTCGGGCGCGCGTGGATGGCGATGCGCGAAGATGAGGACGTGGCCCAAGCGATGGGCATCCAACTGGTCGCGACGAAACTGTTGGCGTTCGGCATGGGAGCTTCGTTCGCGGGCATCGGCGGCGCGATCTTTGCGAGCAAACTCGCGATCATTTACCCGCACAGTTTCAACGTGCTGTACTCGATCAACGTGCTGGCGCTCATCATCATCGGCGGCATGGGCAGCATCCCGGGTGTGATCGTCGGCGCGTTGGCGCTGGCGGGTTTGCCGGAACTCTTGCGCGAGTTTGCCGACTTTCGGCTGATGATTTACGGCGCCGTGCTCGTGCTCATGATGCTCGTGCGCCCCGAAGGCCTGCTGCCGGAAAAGCGGCGCGCGCTGGAACTGGAAGAGTTCAAAGAGGAGGAGAAAGAAGCGCAGCCCGAGCTGATTAGCGAACCGGGAAAAGTTCAGACGGTGTTGAAGACGCCGGGACAATAGCGCGCCAATAGACCCGCAGGGTTTCCTCGCCTCCGCAGGTGGCGCATATCCCTTCGGGTCTTTCCGAGGAAGTTTGATTATGGACCAAGCGACCAAGCCGAAAATTTGGATCGCACCGCGTGAGGACGATATCGAATTCCCCCCGCCCTTGGAAGCGGGTGACCGGCTGACGCGCTTTGAGTTTGAGCGGCGCTGCGAGGCGATGCCTCATGTCAAAAAGGCAGAACTGATTGAGGGTGTTGCCTATGTCACGCATTCAGTTACTGCGAGCCACGGTAGCGCTCACGGTGAACTGGTGGGATGGTTGGGAACCTATTCTGCTTCTACCCCAGGTGTAGACGCTGCCAACAATGCCACGGTTCGCCTGGATTTGGACAATGAAGTACAGCCGGATGCGCTGCTCAGGCTGGAGACAGATTCCGGGGGACATTCGCGCATCACTGCCGACGATTACATCGAGGGCGCGCCGGAACTGATCGTCGAGATTGCGGGAACGAGCGCGGCAATTGACTTGCATGACAAATTGAGAGCTTATCGCCGCAACGGTATCCAGGAATACATTGTCTGGCGAGTGTACACCAAACGCATAGACTGGTTGCGCCTGAGCGAAGGCGAGTACGTGGCTCTACCGTCGGACGACGCCGGGGTGGTTCACAGTCAGGTCTTTCCCGGCTTGAGGTTGTCGGTATCGAGATTGATTGAAGGTGATCTGGCCGCGGTCCTGGCCGAACTCCAGAATGGATTAGCATCGCCCGAACATGCGGCGTTTATCGAGAAACTGGCGCAAGCGAAACAAGAAGCAAAATAGCGAGGAGATGAACTAATGGCTGACAATCTGACTCACGTGCTCGTCACCGACGCGCTCCCCGCCGTGATCGTCACGATGAACCGCCCTGAGCAGCGCAACGCGCTTTCGACCGGGCTAATGCACGCGATGACCGAGCAGTTGGAATGTCAGAGCGCGCGACCCGAATGCCGCGTGATCATTATCAAGGGCGCGGGGCCCGCGTTTTCCGCCGGCCACGATTTGCGCGAAATGCTCAACCGCACGCCCGAGCAGGAGCGCGAGATTTTCGACGTCTGCACGCGCATGATGCAGACGATCCAGCGCATCCCGCAGCCGGTGATCGCGTCCGTTCACAGCATCGCGACCGCCGCCGGCTGCCAATTGGTCGCCACCTGCGACCTCGCCATCGCGTCCGAGAATGCGAAATTCGCGACGCCGGGCGTGAAAATCGGCCTGTTCTGCTCGACGCCGCAGGTCGCGCTCAGCCGCAATATCGGGCGCAAGCGCGCGCTCGAAATGCTGCTGACCGGCAAGATGATTGACGCCGCCACGGCCGCGGAGTGGGGCCTGGTCAATCGCGTCGTCCCAGCGGAAAAGCTTGACGAGCAAGTGCTCGAATTGGCGCGGCAGATTGCGAGCGCGAGTCCGCTCACGTTGCGAGTTGGCAAGCAGTCGTTTTATCTCCAGATTGATGCGGAACAAGAGACGGCTTATGAATTGATGGCCCAGACGATGGCGGAGAACGCCATGACCTGCGACGCACAGGAAGGCATGTCGGCTTTCCTCGAAAAGCGCGCGCCCGTGTGGCGCGGCGAATAGCCAGTCGAATTGACCACAAGTGGCAATCAAACCATCACCACAACTTGCTCCTTTACCTACGCTTGAAGGTTTCGTTCCCAAGGGCTGGAAAGATGCCATCTACCGATGACGCGCGCGACTTGCTTGTTCGTCGTTAAAGCATTCGTCCTACTGCTATTCAGTGTTGCCTGTTCCCCCCTCGCACCAACACCAACTGCGACGGGAATCCCCACGACGCAAACTACGCCCAACGTAACGTCGCCTACCTCCTCGCCAACTCTTTCCGCATCGCCCACGCCACAGAGTTCGCCCAGTCCGACCAGTATTTGGTTTGCGATCCAGGAACGGACACCGTACGCCTACTTTACTCCACTCCCCCCGCCGACCGCGACAAATCTGGATGGCGCGTATGTGAAAGAGGAACCGATCATTGGCGAACCGATTCACTGCAAGCGCTGCCCGGATTATGCGAACGATGGTGGGATTTGGAAGATACGATTCGACAAGGGCATTTACCGGGTCTATACGGAAATCAATGGCTGGCGCAGTCTCGGTTCCTATACGGTTTCAGGCGATAGACTCGAACTCTTCAACGATCCAACCTGCACCGAGGACGTTGGCCGGTATACCTGGAAAGTTGAAGGCAGAAATCTCATCCTCACGCTCGTCGAAGATGCCTGCGCCATCCGCTTGAGGGGCAAGAATTTGACGAGCCGTCCGTGGGCAAGTTGTCAACCGCCGAATATAGAAGCGGCGATCACGACGCATTGGGAGATTCCCCGCGGCTGTGATACGCCGTAGGACAAGTTGCCAACTTGTCCTACACGCGGTAAAATCGCCCGCGGAGGTAAAGTATGCGTATCCTCTCACGCGCCGACGTTCAGCAGGCCCTCTCGATGCAGCAAGCTATCGCGATCGTTCGCGATGCATTCGCGCAACTCTCGACCGACCAGGCCACTGTACCGCTCCGCGTCCCGGTCTCGATTCAAAAGCACGACGCGGTTACGCTCTTTATGCCCGCGCACTTGCACGCCTCAGATGCGCTGGCCGTCAAGATCGTTTCCATCCACAACCAAAACCCCGCGAAAAATCTCCCGCTCATTCATGCGCTCGTGGTGGTGATTGACGCCGCCACCGGCCAGCCGCTTGCGGCGATGGAAGGCGGTTATCTCACCGCGCTGCGCACGGGCGCGGCCAGCGGCGTCGCGACCGATTTGCTGGCGCGGCAAGATGCGCGCGTCGCGGCCATCTTTGGCGCGGGCGCGCAGGGTCGCACGCAACTGCTCGCGATCTCCGCGGTGCGGAATCTGGAACGCGCTTACATCTTTGATTCGACGGCCGGCAAAGCCGAAACTTTCATCGCCGACATCAGCGGCCAGCCCGGCGTACCTCCCGAGATGCGCACCGCAAGCTCGCCCGCCGAAGCCGTCCGCGAAGCCGACATCATTTGCACGGCGACAACGGCGACGCGTCCCGTTTTCAGCGGCGCCGACATCAAGCGCGGGGTCCACATCAACGCGATTGGCGCGTACACGCCTAAGATGCAAGAGATTGACGAAGAGACGCTCAAGCGCGCTGACAAGATCGTTATTGACTCCGACACGGGGGCGATGGTCGAAGCCGGCGATCTGATCATAGCGTTGGAAAAGGGCGCGATCAAACCGGAGAACATTTACGCCGAGATCGGCGAGATTGCCGCGGGCAAATTGCGCGGCCGCGAGCGCGCGGACGAGATCACGTTCTTCAAGTCGGTCGGCAACGCGGTGCAGGATGCCGCCGTGGCGCGCGCGATCTACGACGCCGCGCAGCGCGACAACCTCGGGGTGGAGGTCAGTCTGTGATTGCAGATTGCAGATTGCAGATTGCAGAATCCAAAATCCTAAATCTGAAATCTGAAATCTGAAATGGACCGGCGCGGTTACTTCTTGGTCGCGCTCGCCGCTTGCCTCTGGGGGACGCTGGGGCTATTCTTCCGTATCCTGCATGACAGTTTTCAGCTTTCCTCGCTGACGATCGCTTTTCTGAGGGCCGGCATCGCGGCGGCCTTGCTGTGTACCGTCCTGGCGCTGACGCGGCGTGAGATGCTCAGAATCTCCAGGCGCGCGGTCGCGTTCTACCTCGTTTACGGATTCGTGGGCGTCGCCGCGTTCTATTTTTTGTACGTTCAAGCCGTCGTTCAAACAAGTGTGACGACCGGCGTCGTCCTGCTCTATACCGCGCCGGCGTTCGTCACTTTGATCGCGTGGCGCGTGTGGCGTGAGTCGCTGACGCCGCGCAAACTTGGCGCGCTCGCGCTGGCGTTTGCGGGCTGCGCGCTCGTCGCGCGAGCGTATGATCCAGCACAACTCCGCTTGAACTGGCTGGGGCTGGCCTTTGGGCTGGGCGCGGGGTTTACGTATGCGTTGTACACGGTCTTTACCAAGTTCGTCCTAGCGCGGCACTCGCTGTGGACGGCGTTGGCCTATGCGCTGCTGTTCGGCGCAGTCTTTCTCGCGCCGCTGCAAAACGGGGAGCGTTTGGCTCGGGTCGCCACGCAGCCGCTCGCGTGGGCTCTGCTCTTGGGCTTGGCCGTGGGTCCGACGCTTGGGTCGCTGACGCTGTACAACGCGGGGCTGCGGCTCGTGCCGGCGAGCAACGCGAGTCTTGTCGCGACACTCGAACCGGTGGTGGGCAGCGCGCTCGCGTTTTTGGTTCTCGGAGAACGGCTGGAGGGGTTACAGTTAGTGGGGGGGGTGATGGTGATCGGAGGAGCAATTCTAGTGAACAGTCAACAGTGAACAGTGAACAGTACGGACTGAATACTGTTGACTGTTTACTGTTCACTGCTCACTGGGGCTTGAGCCAGAACAACAGCACGAGCGCGCCGACGAAAATCATCGCAAATTCGACAAAGACGATTTTGTTCAGGCGGCCCCAGAGGTATTGCTGCGTGAGGCCGGTAAAGCCGTAAAAGAAGGCCAGGAGCAGCGCGCCGCCGGTAAAGCCGGTGAGGTTCCAATAGTTGAGCGCCCAGACGATCTCGCCGACGGACAAGCCAACCGCCATCGCGTACAACCAAGTGCGCCGGAAATCCGCTTCGCTGCCGCGGAACAACTCCAGCGCGAGCAGACCCGCCGCGAAACCGATGGCGGGCGCGGAATAGAGACTGCGAATCTTCCAACTGTAGATCGTCGCGAACAGAATCAGCGCGATCAAGTACACGGCCAGGTTGACGCCCAAGCGCGCCGCGCTGTACCAGCGATCGTCCATATCAATGGTAAAGTATTCGCCGATAATCGTCGCGACCAGAAACGCGCCTGCCAACGCCAGACCGATCAGTCCATAGACGCGCGCTTGCGTCAGCGACAACAGGACCGTGGTCGTCATGACGATCAGCGCGGGCAGAATCCAGAGGATAAAGATATAGCGGCTCTCGCCGAGATGAACACGCGGGTGGGTGCGCGCAATCGAGTCTACGCCCGCGGCGGTCAGCGCCGCCAGCAAGACGGCAAGCAGCCAGGTGCCCGACATCGTCACACTTGCTTCCGATCCGAGGAACGAGAATTCGATGCGGCGCGAAGGGAGATCGAGAACGAGCGAGAGTGTCAGACCGACGAGCACGAAACTGATCAGCAAGCTCAAGCGATCGAGAGGGGCGAGCACACCTTTCACTTGCGGCGGTGATTGGTCCAGCATGACCGCATCTTAATCTGCGAAACGGATTTTGTCAAAAAATGGAAATTATCCTCATGGTCCTGCTCGGCTGGCTCGTCGGGATGATCGTCAACCGCGCAGCGGACCGACTACTGACGCCGCGTCCGTTACCGTTCCGCGCGTGGATCGTCCAAACGGCGAGCGCGGCCGCGTTCGCGGCGCTGTGGCTACGGTACGGCGCGTCGAGCCAATTCCTGCTCACTGCGATTTACACCTTCGTTTTCCTGCTCGTCCTCGTGACCGATCTCGAACACCGGCTCATCCTGAATGTCGTCATCCTCCCCGCAATCCTCTTTGCCGCGCTCGCCAGCCCGTTTTCCGCGATGGGTTGGGTGCGCGCGCTGCTCGGCGGCGTGATTGCGTTGGTTTTCGTCTCGGGCATTTATTTGCTCGGCAAGTTGTTTGAACGCATGCGCGGCTTGAACGTCAAGGGCGGCGCGTTTGGCCAAGGCGATGTGACGCTCTCCACTTTTATCGGCCTCGTGACCGGTTACCCCGCGGTGACGAATGCGCTCATCCTCGGCATACTCCTCGGCGGGTTGGGCGCGGTCGTCATGCTCGCATATCACGCCCTCGTCCACCGCCGCCTCGCGCTCGATGCGGTATTTCCGTATGGCCCTTTTCTCTGCCTCGCCGGATGGTTCGCGATGATGTTTCAAACTTGACTTTTGTGGTACAATAGAAAAGAGAATTTTTGTTCGTAAGGCAACCTATGGCTTCTACCTCCACGACGACCACCGTCTATTGCACGAACCATCCGAACACCGAAACGCTGCTGCGTTGTTATCGCTGCGGCAGACCGATGTGCCTTCGGTGTCTCACCCGCACGCCGGTCGGCATGATCTGCAAAGAATGTTTGGGCACCCAGCGCGCCGGCTACTACAATGCCACGCCGCTCGACTATGCGCTCGCGGCCATCGTCGGTTTCATCCTTTCGTTTATCGGCGGGTTGATCGCCGCGCTTTTGGGCGGGCTGTGGTTCTTTGCGATTTTCTACGCGCCCCTCGCGGGCGGCATCATCGCCGAAGGCGTTCGCTTTGTCGTTCGCCGGCATCGCGGCCGGTATATCGCGCTGATCGCCTGCGCGATGGTCGTTATCGGCGGTTTCATCAATATCGGCGGGCCCACGATTCTGCTCGCGCTGCTGACTGGGCAGTTCGGGTTTGCGACGCGCGGCTTGCTCAACATCGGCTTTTGGATTTACCTCGTGCTGGCAACCGGCACGGTCTACGCGCGCTTGAGGGCATGATATGCTGGCTGAAATTGACATCGGCAATTTTGCGATCATCGAGCACCTGCACCTGAAATTGCACCGCGGGTTTAACGTGCTGACCGGCGAGACGGGCGCGGGCAAGTCCATTATCGTGGATGCGGTCGGCACGCTGCTCGGCGGGCGCGCGCAGAGCGAATTCCTGCGCGCGGGCGCGGACCAAACGCGCGTCGAGGGCCTGTTCCTTCTCGACGGCGCGGGGCGCGAGACCACTTTTCCCATCCTCGACGAAATCGGCATCGAACATCCCGACGATACGCTCATCATCACGCGCGAAATCAATCGCGAGGGGCGCAACGTGTGCCGCATCAACGGCCGCGCGGTGACGCTCCACATTCTGCAGCGCGTCGGCGAACGCCTGATTGACATCCACGGCCAGAGCGAGCACCTCTCTCTGCTCCGCGTCCGCGAGCATGTGGATTTTCTAGACCGCTATGGCAACTTGTGGGAGGCGCGGGCGCGGGTGGCGGAAAAAGTAAAAGAACTGCGCGCGGTCCGCAGCGAGTTGAAAAAGCTCATGGTGGATGCCCGCGAGATCGCGCGCCGTGTCGACCGCCTCACCTACGTCGTGGACGAAATCGCCGAGGCGCGTCTCAAGCTCGGCGAAGAGGAGGCGCTCAAGCAGGAACGCGAATTGTTGGGCAACGCGGAACTGCGCGCCAATCTCGCCGACCACGCTTATCGCGCCCTCTACGGCGCGGGCGAAGACGAAAAAGGCGCGATGGATTTGTTCAACGAAGCGCTGCAAGCCATCACCGGTTTGAACAAGTACGATCCGGCGGTCAAGGAGTTGTGCGACGAAGCGGAAAGCGCCGCCGCGCAGGCCGACGATTTGGCGCGTTCGCTGCGGAACTATCGCGATTCGGTGGAACACGACCCCAAACGGCTCGCCCAGATTGACGACCGGCTCGATCTGATTCACGGTTTGAAGCGCAAGTACGGCGATAATATTGCCCAAGTGTTACAGTTCGGCGAAAACGCGGCCGCGGAACTCGCCGGCATCTCGCACAGCGAGCAGCGCACCGAAGAACTGCGCGCGCAAGAGCAGGAGCTGCTGCAAGTGGTTGCTTCGTTGGCGCTCGACCTATCCCGCGCGCGGCGCGAAGCCGGCGAGAGATTGTCGCGCGAGATCGAGGCGCAGTTGCAGGATTTGGGGATGGCCAAGGCCAAATTCGGCGTGGCGCTGGAACGCGCGGACGATCCCGACGGCGTCGAGGTAGAGGGACACCGTCTCGCGTTCGACGCGACGGGCATTGACCGCGTCGAGTTTCTCGTCTCGCCCAATCCGGGCGAGCCGCTCAAGCCGCTGGCGAAAATCGCGTCCGGTGGGGAAACGTCGCGCCTAATGCTGGCGATGAAATCGGTCCTCTCGATGGCGGACAATACGCCGACGCTGATCTTTGACGAGATTGACCAGGGCATCGGCGGGCGAACGGGCGGCATCGTCGGCAACAAGTTATGGGCGCTCACGCCGACCGCGCAAAGCCGCGACGGCGCGCCGCAGCATCAGGTGATTTGCGTGACGCACTTACCGCAGATCGCCGCGTTCGGCGACGCGCACTTTCGCATCCACAAGGAAATCGTCGGCGAGCGGACGCTCACGCAGATTTCGGAATTGCGCGAGCAAGCGCGCGTCGAAGAGATGGCCGTAATGCTCGGCAGCGTCACCGCGACAACGCGCCAAAGCGCGGAGGAGATGTTGCAGGAGACGGAACGGCAGAAGGCGGTCAGCAGTAAACAGTAAACAGTGAACAGTGAACAGTGAACAGAAAACAAATTGCAGTAAGGAGCGCACAATGGAAACCGTGACCTTGCCCGCTTCACTTGTAGAGAAAATGCTGCAAGCCGGAGAATCATTTGCCGAATTCAGCGATGAGCTAGAGGATTTCTTGCTCTCCCAGGACTCCAAGTTTATCGCCAAAATGCGCGCGGCGCGCGCCGATCACTTGGAAGGCAAGACCAAGCCCCTGAGCGCATTAGAACGCGAGATCAGCCGGCCTTCCAAACCGAGAAAACACTCGACTCGTGGTCGCCGCTAGCACCCCCCCCGGAGCATCGCGATGTACACATTGGAGACCACGCCGCAGTTCGATGCCGATATTCGCGCGTTGGATTCATCGGTTGCTCGTCGCATTCTGAAAAAGTTGAAATGGCTCGCCGAAAACCCGCAATCTCTTCGCTTTGGCCTGAAGCACATGCCCGGCGACTTGCGCGGCTTGCAGAAATATCGCGTGGGTGACTATCGTATTTTCTTCTGGGTACGGCACGACGCGCAGAAGATAATCCTGTATGGCATCGAACATCGCCGGCGCGCATACAAGCGCCTAAAGTAAAACGAAACCAAAAATCCATACTGGCACGCGGGAGACAACGATGAACGACTTGATTCAATGGGGACTCGCCGTCGTATTGTGGGTTCAGACCTTCCGCAATCCGCTGTTCGACCAGTTCTTCCTGACGATCAATTTTCTGGGCGACGAAGAGTTCTACTTGATGTTCCTGCCCGTCGTTTTCTGGTGTCTCCACAAGACACTCGGAATGCGCATGGGCGTCCTGTTCCTCTTGTCGTTTTACGCGAACCAATGGCTCAAGGATTTGTTCACCGCGCCCCGTCCTCACCAGGTGAGCGACAAGCTGTACGCGCCGGTCAAGTACAGCGGTTATGGCATTCCGAGCGGCCACGCGCAGGGCACAGCGACCGTTTGGGGCTATCTCGCCACGCAGCTCCGCAAACCACTTTGGTGGATACTTGCGCTGGGGATCCCGCTCCTCATTTCCGTCGGGCGGATGTATATGGGCGACCACTTTCCGCAAGATGTGATCGCCGGTCTAGTCATCGGCGTTGCCTTGGTCACCGCGTACGCGGTGCTAGAACCGCGCGTCGCGCCGTGGGTCGTCGCTCAATCTCTGGCGATCAAGATCGCGCTGGTCGTCATCGTCTCGCTCGCGCTCGCGTTCCTGCATCTGACGGTGGATACCGCCGTCCTCATCGGCACATTTCTGGGATTCTATGGCAGCGTGGCGTTGGAAGAGGACCGGCTGCGCTTTGATGCCCACGCCATTTGGTGGAAACAGCTTGTCAAACTGGCGATCGGCCTCGCCGTTGTCTTTGGGCTGCGGCTCGGACTCAAAGCGATTTTCCCCGTGAACGAATGGTTCAACCTGCTGCGCTATGCCATCATCGGGGTGTGGATCGGCCTCGGCGCGCCGTGGGTGTTTGTAATGGCGCGGCTAGCGGGACACGGCAAGCGAGAGCCGACAGCGCCGGCGCAGATCGAATTGACGCCCGCGGGGTGATGGGATAGAATGAAAGCGTGAGGTGAACGATGGCAACGACTCGTGAGCAATTGGCGAAACTCGAAAAAGAAGTTCGGCAACTCAAGAAGCAGGTTGCCGAGCTTCGCCGCGAGCGGCGCGGGCAAGTCGCGCCCCCAAAGGACGGCAAGCGCACCGCGCCCAAAGACCTGAGCGGACTGTCGGAGCGCGAGCGCGGACTGGACATCTTGCGCCGCGCCGGCGCAATCCGCGCGATGACGCCAGAGGAAGAGAAACTCGCGGCTGAATGGGATGCACTACCCGAAGAGCGAAAACGTGAAGTAGAGGCAGCATTGTGGAATGCCCACATTGATCCTCCATTATCGCAACTCATTCATGAGATGCGTCGCTGAAGCCTATGCCTTTCTACTACTTGGATTCAAGCGCAGTAGTCAAACGATACGTCAACGAATCGGGTAGCGCTTGGGTTCGTGACATCTGTGTGGCACACGAAGGCGAGACAAAGGCGAAATTGAACTCGATCACGATTGCCGAAATCGCCGTGGCCGAAGTGGCTTCTGCTTTCGCAATTCTTGTGCGCCGACGGGTCGTTTCCAAGGCAGATGGCGACGATGCCTATCGAAGATTCATCGGTGAGTTTCGGAGCGAGTACACTCTAGCTTATCTCACGTCTGCTTTGATTCTTGCTGCGGCAGAATTGACCCAGCGTCACCCCCTCAAGGCATATGATGCCGTCCAGCTAGCCCTCGCACTCAATGCGAACAAGGCACTGCAAGAAGAAAAACTCTCCCTCACCTTCGTGACCAGCGACAAGACGCTGCTCCAAGCCGCGCAAGCAGAAGGGCTTGCCGCGGAAAACCCGCAAGACCACGCCGACTAGACCCTTCGGGTTGTGCGGCTCTGCAACGAATTCACCCCTCACTCGTTAATACAGCTACAGGGAATTCGCGCCCGTTTGACGGGAGGCCAGTATGGACCGGAAACGGTTCGGCGATTATCTGATTGACGGAAATTTGGTTACACCCGACCAACTTCAGAGAGCGCTGGAGCTTCAAATCCTTCAACTTCCCGGAACCAACACGCGGCTCGGCCACGTGCTCGTGCAACTGGGCGCGATTGAAGAACAGGATGTCGCTCTAATCCTGGAACAGCAAAAGGAGGTAAAGATGGAAATGAAACTGCTCGGCCAGTATTTGGTGGACGGTCACCAAATTAGCGAGGCCCAGGTGCAAAAGGCATTGGAAGTTCAAGCGAACAGCCTGCGCGGCGGACAGGCCCCGCTCTTCGGCACGGTACTCGTCGAGATGGGCGCGGTGAAGGAACAGGATGTGACGCAGGCGCTTGAACAACAAGAGATTGACCGCAGCCGTCACCGCATGAGCCAAATGTAAGTTGAAAGAAAAAGAGGGGCCTGTGGGCCCCTCTTGCCGTTATCTCACCTCTGTAATGACGACGCGCGCCGCGCCGGCCGCCAGCAGCGTGTGCTCTACCGCCGGGCGCGTCCCCTCTTCGATCAGCGCGATGATATTGCCGCCGCGCCCCGCACCCGATAGCTTGGCGCCGCGCCCGCCCGCGCCCAGCGCCGCCGCGATCAATTTTTCGATTTCCGGCGACGAGACCCCGATCGCCCGCGCCTGCTCTTGGTTAGCGTTCATCAAGGGCCCCAGCGCGCCCACATCCCCGCTTTCGATGGCTCGCCGCGCGGCGCGCGCGATGCTGCCGATCTCGTCAAAGAGCGCTTCGTAGCGCGCACGATCTTGCTCCCACGCGCGGCGCACGTCGCCAACCGCGATCTTGGTCGGGCTGGCGATGCCTGTGTCGGCAATGGCGATCAGGAACGGGCGCGCGACGCGGAAGGATTCGAACGGCTGGCCGCGCACGTAATAGATCGGTTGGGCGAAAGCGATCACCGTGTTGTCAATTCCGCTTGGCGTCCCGTGATAGAGTTTCTCCACTTGATAGGCGAGCGCGGACACTTGATCTGCGCTCAGGGCGAAATTAAAAAACGCCATCAGCGCGCGGGCCACCGCGACCGAAACCGCCGCGCCGCTTCCCAAACCGCGCGCCACCGGAATGCTGGAGGACACGCGGACGGAAAAACGCTTCGGCTCGACGCCAAGCTGCGCGCACGTCAAGCGAATAATCGCCGCGATGGGATCCTCCGGCGCGGCCGATTCTAGGTCGTAACGGCGCGCGATGTCCGGCGCGTCGATTTCGACGCGGTCGCGCTCTGTCGCGGCGATCGTGGCTTGCGCTTGAACCTGAAAGACGGGTGCGGCAATCGCCGGACGCGCGTATACCACGGCGTGCTCGCCAAACAGAATGACCTTGCCGGGAGCGGTCGAAGTAGTCAATGCATACACCTTGTGGTAGAATACCCCCACCCCTCACCCCCCTCCCCCTTCCCCCTCCCCCCTCTCCTGGGCATGAACTTCAGCCCAGGAGAGGGGGGAGGGGGACCGAGGGGGTAGAGGGTGAGGTAGGGAGAGGGTTTGGAGGATTCTATGGAAGAACCGCTGCTCACAGTCCTAAAACTATCGAGTGTGATCGCTCTTATCTTTGCCAATGCTTTTTTCGTCGCCGCCGAGTTCGCTTTGGTCAGCATCCGCCGCACACGGGTCGAAGAGCTGATTAACGCCGGTATCGGCACGGCGCGCGTCGTCAAACAAGTGACCCACGACCCCGACCGCTTTATCGCCGCCACGCAACTCGGCATAACCATCGCGAGCTTGGGCCTCGGCTGGATTGGCGAACCGGCCGTGGCGCGCCTCATCGAGCCGCTGTTTGCGTTCCTGCCGCCCGCATTGGTCGGGCCTGCCGTTCATTCCGTAGCCGCGAGCGCCATCGCGTTCACGATCATCACCTTTCTGCACGTCGTCATCGGCGAACTCGCGCCCAAGTCGGTGGCGCTGGCTTATCCCGAGCAGACCTCGCTTTTTGTCGCGCGCCCAACGGTGATCTTTGAGAACATATTCCGTCCCGTGATTTGGGCCTTGAATGGAGCCGGCAATGGCTTGCTGCGGCTCGTCGGCCTGCACCGCCCCGCGGGCCACCAACTCGTTCACTCGGTCGAGGAATTGAAAATGCTCGTCAGCGCGACCGCGGCCTCCGGCGAGTTGGAGCCGCGCGAAAAGGCCATGCTCCAAAATGTTTTCGAGTTCAACGACCGCCTCGTCCGCGAAGTGATGATCCCCCGGCCCGATATGGTCGTCATCGCCGAGCATACTACGATTGACGAGTTTCTGCAAACGTTCACCCAGACGACCCACTCGCGCTTTCCGATCTATGCGCGGACGATAGACAACATCACCGGTTTTATCGCGATCAAGGACGTGCTGCGCGCGATGGCCGAAAGCGCGGATGCGCGCCAAAAGCCGGTCCGCGCCTTTGCGCGCCCGCCGATGTTTGTGCCTGAATCGAAACGCGTCGGCAGTCTCTTCGCCGAGATGCAGACGCAAAAGAACCAGATCGCTATCGTCATTGACGAGTTTGGCGGAACGGCGGGTATGGTCACATTGGAGGAGTTGCTCGAAGAGATCGTCGGGCGCTTGGGCGATGAGCTGGCCGGAGGGGGGCCGGTCTCCGAAATGGTGGACGAGCACAGCATGCAGTTCGACGGCCAATTGCGCGTGGCCGAAGTGAACGAGCAGCTGGGGATTGCTTTGACCGAAAGCGCGGACTATCAGACCATTGCGGGCTTTGTTCTTTACGCGCTTCACCACATCCCCAAAGAAGGCGAGCAGTTTCGCGCCGACAACGTCCGCATCACCGTCACAAGTATGGAAGGGCCCAAGATTGAAAAGGTGCTCATTACGCGACTGTGATTCAGTGAACAGTCAACAGTCAACAGTAGTCGGTCTGTTCACTGTTCACTGTTCACTGTTGACTGTTCACTGTTCACGGCCCAATTTCTGCTTTTCCCCAACTTGCGGTATACTGTCGCCATCCCCTTTCGGAGACATGAAGCAACATTATCACGCGCACTCGAATTGCCGAGCACCGGCAATGGCTCTATTTGCTCGCCGCGGCGGTCGCGATCTTTGTCCTCTTTCCTCAACTCATCGGCTTTAACCGCGCCCTCAGTTTGTTGGGTCGAGCCGACCCTCTATTTCTTACCCTGGCCTTGACGGCGGAAACGCTGCGCTATGTCGTCAGCGCCGCCACCACGCACGTTCTCGCGCGCATCTTTGGACGGCGCGTGCCGCTCGCGCCGCTCACCCAAGCGTTCTTTGCGGGCGCCGCGGCGAACCGCACTTTTTCGACCGGCGGCGCGCCGGGCATGATCGTCCGCGCGCTCTTCCTGACGCGTCAGGGAGTGGACGCCGGTTCCGTCGCCGTAATCTATCTCATCGAAAATGTCGCCGGGCTATTCTTTGGAACGCTGGTTTTGGTCATGGGCCTGGTCAGCGTCGCGAACGCGCGCCTCTCCGGCAGCTTGATCGGCAATGTCACCTTCGCGCTCGCCATCGGTGGGCCGGTCTGCGCGGTGGGCGCCTTTTGGCTCTACCGCCGCCGCGCGTGGGTCGAAACCAGCGTCCATGCCGTGGCGCGCGGCCTGAATGGGGTGTTGACGTGGTTTCTCGGTCGCCCCATTTACAGCGCCGAACAGGTGCAGCGCGCGCTCGATCAATTCTATGCCGGGATGCCCCGCGCGCGCTGTGCGCCCCGCTTTGTAATCCCCGCGTTTGCGTTGAATCTCGTTCGCCATCTGAGCGGCGCCGTCGCGCTGTACTGCGCGTTTCTCGCGTTCGGCTGGCCCATATCACCCGACATTCTCATTCTAGTGTATACGTCCGCCAGCGTGCTTTCCACTGTGAGCGCAGTCCCCGGCGAGTTAGCCATCATGGGCGGCAGTTGGGCCGTCCTCACCCTATCGTTCGGCGTGCCGAGAGATATCGCGATGATGGCGCTGCTGCTTTCTCGCACCCTCGCGTTCTGGCTGCCGATTCCGGTGGGTTACCTCGCGTTCTGGAATTTGCGGCGACAGCGGTATCTGTAGACGCGATCCTCCTCACAGAATCAGTCCCATCCCACGCAACGCGTCCCTCAATTGCTCCGGCGATTTGAAATGAATCGTCTCAAAGCCCATCCGAAGGGCCGTTGCAATATTCGCCTCTGCATCGTCTATGAAAAGACAATCCCCTGCCTCGCGGTGAATCTTCTCCAGCAGCACGTCAAAGATGCGCGGATCGGGCTTGGCAAGTCCCACCTCGCCGGAGATGACGATGGCTTGGAACGCATCGAGGAATGGAAACTGACGACGGACCATTCGAAATTTGTCACCATTCCAGTTGCTCAGCGCATACAGGGGATGGCCCGCGTGCTTGAGTTGCTGGAATATCTCGACGGTCGGCTGGATCGGACCGGCAAGTGATTCCGCATAGCGTAGATCGTACGCCTCGATCAATTCGCGGTATTCGGGGAACTTGGCGGACAGCTCGACGACCGCTTCGTCAAACGGACGCCCTTTGTCCTGTTCGTGATTCCACTCGGTAAAGCCGATCTTGAGCAGGAATTCCTCGACTGCTTGCTCTCCATCCAACAGCTTGCGATACAAATGGCGGGGATTCCAATCAATCAACACGCCGCCCAAATCAAAAACGATTGCCGGCGACTTTTCGTTGGATTCGACCAATGACAAATACTCCATCCTGAGCGAAATGTTGTAGGGGCGTACCCTTGTGGTCGCCCTCAGCCCGGGGGCGTACCCTTGTGGTCGCCCTCAGCCCGGGGTCGCCCTCAGCCCGGGGGCGTACCCTTGTGGTCGCCCTCAGCCCGGCGGCGACCACAAGGGTACGCCCCTACGGGATCATCTTACCGCTTCCACCCTGCCCCCCGCCGGCGCGCTTAACGGCGAGTGCGCCGCCACAAACGCTTCGACGATCTCTGGCATGATGATCGGCGCCTCGTACTCGATCTGATCTTCCGGCACGCTGAAATAGCCGATCAAGTCCGAAAACTCCAAGTCGGTCGCGGCGACGATGTACTCGCGCTGCGGTTCCAACGGCTCGCCGCCGACGCGTGCCTCGACGATTTCCAATGTACCTGCAGCATAGCGGACCGTCATCGCCGCCACGTGGGGCATTCCTACCGCGACCCCGCGCAGCGGGCGGGGTTTTCGCGCGGCATTCTCGGGCTTGAGCGCGGCGCGCAAGAATTCCACAATTTGCGCGCCGGTCAATTTCACTCGCGCCGGATTGGCCGACGACCGCAGCGCCTCGGTGAGCGCGCCCACCGTCAGCGCGCCGGCTCCAAGCCCACCGCGCCAGTGTCCGGCAAGCGTGAGCGCGATCTCTGCGCCTTGGACATGATCCAACAGCGCATCTGCGAATAAATTGCCCGCCGCGCACTGGCGATCGGCCGCCCAATCAATCGGCGCGCACAGTTCGCCAATCACGCGCGCCAGGATTTGCGCGACCGCGGCGTGTTCCGCCGCGAGCGCCGCGAGCACATCGCCGTCGAGTGGAATATCCTCACCCACCGAAATCAATTCGCCGTGGTGCTGAATAATCTTGCCGGAACGCGGATCAATGTCCAGGTCAACGCGTCCCAAGAAGCGTCCATACTCGCCCGCCTGCGCGATGAGTGTCGCCTTCACCATGACGGGCGCATCGAGTTGGGTGTGGCTGTGTCCGCCGATGATGAGATCGAGTCCCGCCACGTGCTCGGCCACCTGTTTATCGGGAACCGCGCCAACGTCAAACCCCAAGTGGGACAGCAGCACAATCGTCTGCGCGCCCCGCGCGCGTACTTGCGCGATTAGCTCGGGCAGCATCGCGACCGGATCGCCCATCCTGAGTTTGAAAATGGAATAGATGGACATGGGCGCGGTCAGACCGATGATGCCCACGTTGATTTCGCCAAACGGCTGGATCGTGTACGGTTCGAGTCCGGGGACGAGTTGGCTGGTGTCGGGATCAATCATGTTCGCGCACAACAGCGGCCGGCCAAAACGCGCGGCGAGATTCGGAACGACCTGCTGCCCGTATCGAATCGGCGAGGCATTGCCGAGCGCCGCCAAATCAAAACCCGCCGCGCGCAGTAGCGCCAACGCGGCGCTCCCCTTAGTGACCTGGCTTTCAAACAGGGTCGGGTCTTCCACATCGCCGGCGTCCCAGAGCGCGCAATATCCGCCGCTCTCCTCAACCTCGCGCCGAATCCGCTTTGCCAGCGTGCTGATCCGCGCCAGTTGCTCCAGCCGCCCGTGAATGTCGTTGGTGTGCAAGATTGTGAGACGAGTCAAGTCTTTCACCATGTCAGTCAACAGTCAACAGTCAACAGTAGTTGGTCTGTTCACTGTTCACTGTTCACTGTTTACTGTTCACTGTTCACTGTTCACTGTTTACTGCTCACTGTTCACTGCTTCTGAAATTCCACCTTCGCCGTCATGCCCCACCTCACCTCCGGGTCTTGTTGGTCGAGCGCGATGGTGACGACGTAGGAAGTATCGCCGGTCGAAAGCGTGACCGATTGCGACGCGATGTTGACCACCTTGCCCGTCAGAATCTTGGAAGCAAACGCGTTGAGCGAGACCTTGACCGGCTGACCGAGCTTGACGCGTGCCGCGCCCCATTCGTCCAAGTCCGTCGTCTCGACGCGCAACTGCGACAGATCGGCAATCGTAACGGCGGGCGCGCCCGCGGTAATCATTTCGCCCTGGCGCAGCGCGATGCTCGTCACGGTCCCGTCGAACGACGCGGTCAGCGACGCCTTTGCGAGCGCGGCTTGCGCTTGGGCCAGCGCGGTCCGCGCTTGGCGCACCCGCGCCTCGCTCACCGCGATCTCGGCGGGCCGCGCTCCGTTCGTTCGCAAATCGAGCGCGACCTGCGCGTTGTGAATCGCCGCTTCAGCCGCGGCGAGCGTGGCCGTATCTACTTTGATTTTCAATTCGTAATTGGCTTGCGCGATCTGGAAATCCAGGAGCGCCTGTTGAAGCTGGAGCGACTGCGGCAGCATCCCGATCATCGGGTTAGTCGCGCCGCCCACGCGATCGTACGCGGCTTGCGCGATCTCCACGGCCGCTTTCGCCTTGCGGACATTCGCGATCAGGATCGCCAGATCCGCCTCGGTCGGCCCGACTTGCGCGCGATCGTATGCGGCCTGCGCGCTGCGGAGGTTTGCCTCTGCCGCGGCGATCTCGCCGGGCGTGCCGCCGGTTTTCGCCTGCGCGAGGGTCGCCACTGAAACGTCGAGCGCGTCCTGCACGGCTTGCGCCTGCAATATCAAATCGCCCGTGTCGAGGTGCGCCAGCACATCACCCGCTTTGACCTTGTCGCCCTCTTTCACCAAGACCCGCGCGACCGTGCCGCTCGTTCCGAACGCCAGCCGCGCATACCGCGCGGGAACGATGCTGCCCTTGGCCGTTACCGCCGATTCGACCGAACTGACTGGCGAGGCCACAATGTTGCCCGAGGCGATCGGGTTATGCCGCGTCGAACCGGCGACCCATAGACCTCCCATCAAGAAAAGCAAAACCGCGCCCAGAATAAACCAATTCCGTCGCGTCATTCCACCTCCCGAATTGGCAGGGGAGCGGGGGAGAGAGGGAGACAAGGAGAGGGGGAGAAGGGGAGCCACCGACCTTTACGCGTCTCCCCATCTCCCTCTCTCCCTCTCTCCCCCGCTTCCCTACCCCTCCTCCTCCTGCGAGACTATCACAACTAGATCGAGACGTCCCCCTCATTCACCGCGGGCGGCGCAGGCGGCGCGGGCGGCGGGACCGGCGTGAGAGCCGTTGCCGACGCGTCCGCATCGGTAACGGCCGTTACCGATGCGGACGCGTCGGCAACGGCTCTCACGCCGGTCCCGCCGCCCGCGCCGCGAATCGCGTCAACACCACCGCGCCCAGCGCGAGCGAGGCGACGAAAATCGTGATCAACCCGCCGAGAATCGGCACCTCGGTTAGCAGCCAGAGAACCAGCAAGCCGACGAGCATCGCGACAATCGGTACGATTGTAACCGTTTTGAACGCGCGAAGCAACTTTTCGCCGATGAACAAACTGACCGCAATCCAGCCGAAAACCGCCGCGGCCGCCAGCAAAATGCCCAGGATCGCCGCCAGCGGAATGCCGAGGCAGGTGAGGACGAACAGGATTATCAGCGGCGGCGCGATCAGCCAAGTGAGGCAGCCCACGCCAAGACTGGGCACCGCGGACTGCGCGGCGGTATTGCTCACCTGCTGCGTCTGCGTGGGCAGGAACACCAAGATCAGCGCGCCGAGCGCGGCGAGCGCCAGCGCGGTCACGAGACCGCCGAACAAGTCGGCCAAGAATCCAAACCCGTTAAACCCGCCAAACGGGCTGAAACCGGGGAAGGGCTGTCGAATTCCACTGCCGCGTGTGAAACTGCCGCGCACCACTGCGCCTTCCCTCTTGTCCGTAGACCCGCCAAAGACCAACACGTCGCGTTCCACGACCGAGCCGGGCTGAAGGATCACCCTCCCGCCAAACATGGTGATGCCGCGCCCGACGCGGCCGGACACATCCACGGTGCCGCCAAAGATCACAATGTCCCGATCAATGCGCGCGCCCTCTTCGATCACGACATCGCCGCCAAACGAGACCACGTCACGCAGCACGTGCGCGCCGCTCGCGATGCGCGCCCCGCAGCCGAACAGCACAACGCTGCGCGTCGTCTCGTTCGACGCCACGCGCGTGTTGCCGCCGATACACAAGTCGTCACCGTCTCCAAACTCTTGCGCGAACGCGGGCGTCGCCGCGAACACGACCAGCAACAGCGCAACCAACAAGCCAAACCAGCGTTTCATTTTCGAAAACCTCCCACGGTTAGAGTGAGGAGACGTGGGGAAGAGCCAGCAACCACGCGCACCCAGACGAGCGTCAAAACGAGAACGGCGAGCGCATAGGCGAGCACCTGTGCGGCGCTAACGTTATGGGCGACTACGGTGACCGAAATCCAGAGCGCCTCGACGAGCGCCGTGCCGGTCGTTACGAACGGCGCCAACGCGATGACCGACCCGAGGATCACATCCGAGTTGGCGGCAAACACGACTGCGATCACGACGAGCGCGCCGCCGATCAGTGCGGCCAACGCGGTCGCCGCAACGGCCAGCAGCCCCGCGCCGATCACGACTCGCCGTCGTGCTTGCGCGCGTTCCCGCTCGGCGATCTTCGCCATCACGCGCGCCGTAAAGCCCGGCGCCGGCGAAATCATCGTCACGTGTGATTCACGCATCGTTTGCTCACCTCGCTGTTGGACAAATTGTTCCCCTCCATTCCATTTCGGGGATCTTCGACAATTTGTCCTACGCCCGAAATCTCTCGCGCCAGCATTTGCCGTGCCCGGTGCAATTTTACCTTCACCGCGCTCACCGAATCGCCCGTCGTCTTGGCAATCTCCGCGACCGGCTGATCGTGCCAATACCGCAGCACGACCACCAGACGACTTGCGGGCGAAAGCCGCTCTAGCAGTTTCTCAATCTCGCGTTGATCCTCGTGGCGGAGCGCCTGATCGTCCGGCTCCGGAGCATCGCTCGTCAGCATTTCGCTCAACCCGTCGTCTTCCAGGGACAGCCACTGGAATTTCTTGCGGCGCAGGCGATCAATGCAGTAATGCGCGTCGATAGACAAGAGCCACGTCGCGAATTTCTGCTCGGTCCGGAATTTCTTCAGTTGGGCAAACGCCCGCAGAAAGGTTTCCTGCGCCGCGTCCTCGGCGTCGTTCGCGTTGCCCAGCATCCGATACGCCAGATTGTAGACCGGCGTCTGGTACGTTTCGACCAGTTGAGCAAATGCGTTGTGATCGCCGCGTTGGGCCTGCTCCACGAGCCGCTGCTCTTCCAACATCACCTCTTACTCTATGTACGGGGAAGAAATGGAAAGGTTACAAGTCTCAGGTCTCAAGTCACGGGTCGCAGGGCGCAGGTTCGTCGAATGGTTCGCTGCCGATGACCGCTTCGCGGAATCGGAAGAGCTTGCGTCCAAGTGTCTCGTAGCATTGATAGAGGTCCTTGTACAGAGTTTCGTCGGTAAGAGAACCGGTCTCCCATAGAGTGTTCAGATGTTCTTTCGTTTCGTCGCATTCTGCAAGAGCATAAGTCAGATGCTTGATGTATTCAGGGCGGTAATGCTTCCGGCCAAACCCCTCGACAATGTTCGACTTGATGCCTTTGGATGAACGTCGAATCTGAGAGCCCTCCTCAAACATTTCAAACTTGGGCAGTTTCTCCAGCGTCATCTGGTGTACCCGTACTACCAATGCTCGACTCAACTGAAAAACCTCAAGATCTTTGTAACTCTGAGGAACATTCCTGTTCGATGAATTCTGAGTTGTCATCGCACACTCCTTGGCACTTGCGGCCTGAAACCTGCGATCTGAGACCTGGGACCTAAGACCTGGGACCTGCAACTTGCGACTTGCTATTAACCTGTGACCTGTGACTTGGGACCTGTGACCTGCACGATCTTGCCATCGCGCATTCGAATCACGCGGTCGGCTTCCGACAGCATTTCCGGATCGTGCGTGACGAAGACGATGCTGCCCTTGCCGCGATAACGCGCCAACAGTTCGACCACCTGGTAGCCGGTCGCCTGGTCGAGACTCGCAGTGGGTTCGTCGGCGAAGACAACGGCGGGGTTGTTGATGAGCGCGCGGGCGATGGCGACGCGCTGGCGCTGCCCAATCGAAAGCTGCCACGGAAAACGCTTGAGCATCGCTTCCATGCCCAACTCGGCAAGCAGTTCCTTGGCGCGCAGCAGCGCCGTCTTGTCGCGCTCGAGCGCGCCGACGAGAACATTTTCGAGGACGGTGAGATAGTTGATGAGAAAATGCTGCTGGAAAATAAAGCCAAAGCGCGCGCGCCGCAAGGCCACCAGCCCGCCGTCGCCCAGCACGGAATAGTCGCGGCCGTCGAAAACGATGCGCCCTTCGTTCGCGTGCTTCAACCCACTCATCAAATACAATAACGACGATTTGCCGGAACCGGATGGCCCGACGATTCCGAGGAACTCGCCATCGTTCACATCAACACTCACGCGATTGACCGCGTACGTCGCGCCTTCGCCGTTGCGATAGACGAGACTGATTTCGTGCGCCTGGAGCATGGTGGCGTAAAACGTACTGCGTAAAACGTAAAAACCAATTTTTACGTTTTACGTTTTACGTTTTAGTCTCTCCTTTCGATAATCGTAATCGGGTCAAACTTGCGTAACTGCCAGATGACCGTGCTCGCCGCGAAAATGCCGACGATGATGGGAATCGGCAAAGTGAATTGAATCGTGCGCCAGTTCAACGCCGAGAGCAGCATCCCGCGCGGTTCAAAGTAGGCCGCGTTGAGCATCGAATAAATGAGCTGCGAGATTACCAGCCCGAATACCCACGCGACCAGCGTCAGCGCAAGCGACTCGACGAGCGCGCGGCGAATCACGAACGCGCGCGGATAGCCGATCCCGAGCAACAGCCCAAACTCGTTCATCCGGTCCAGGAAATAGATCATGTTCAGCAGCCCGACCAGGAGCGAGAGCACGACCACGACGACACTGTTGATCGCCCACACGATGGCATCCAACGAGGCCCAATCGCGGCTGTACCGCTCCATCTCCGCCGAGTACGTGAACACGCGCACGATTTGCTGATCGAGCGCGCGCAAACTGTTCTCCAAAGCGGCTTGGCCCTGCGGTTGCGGAAAGGCCAGCAGCGAGCGCGCATAGTTACGGAACTCGCTGCGCCGCGCGATATAGTCCAGCGACGCGAGCGAAATAACGGTCGGCCCGCGCAGGATGCCCACGACCTCCAGCTTACCCGCCAGAAATTCTTGCGAGTCATTTTTCGGATCGAGCACGTCGCCTAGCTCTAGATCGCGCCCCTTGATCACGACATCGTGCAGCGCCAGTTCCGCCGCGCCGGATCGCGGCAAGCGGCCGGCGATGAGTTCGAGATTGAATCGCTCCATCAAGATGGGATAGACGAGATCGTCCACCGCGTAAATGTGCGTGCTCGTCTGGCCCGCCAGAGTGGGCAGATAGGTGGACAGGCGAATATCGGGATAGAGCGCGTAGATGTTCGGATCGCGCCGCAGCTCGGCCTTGGTCACCGCGTCGAGCGTGGTGTGCCCCTTTTGTCCGCTCGGCGAGACCTGCGCCGCCTCGCGATAGACCTCGACCTTTTCGATGCTGGCGTCAATGATCGAGCCGGTCAGCACGCCCGTCAACGAAATGCCAAACACCGCCAATGCCAGCACCGCGAAGACGGGGGCGAGCTTGATCTTGTTGCGGAAGTAATACGTGAATACAGACAATGGATTCATCGTGTGGCACGTAGGGGCGGATTCAAGTGTAGGGGCGTACCCTTGTGGTCGCCCTGGACTGGGCGGGGACACCCCGACTGGGCGGGGGCGACCAAAAGGGTACGCCCCTACGGACGGCGCACGCGTTTGGATTGCGTAGGGGCAATGCCTTGTGCTTGCCCCGTTGCCGCGCGCGCCACGCGGTCAGGGGCGACCACAAGGGTACGCCCCGACACCTCTCTCAATCGCGACGATCTATCACAGCAACCGGATCCAACCGCCGCAATTGCCACGCGACTGTCGCGGTGGAGAACAGCCAGACGAATATCGGGACCGGCAACGTGCCGCTGAGCGCGCGCATATTGAACAGACTCAGGGTCGCGCCTTGCGGCTCAAAGATCAACACGTTCAAGACTTGGTACACGATCGCGGAGAGAACCATCCCGACGATCCATGCGAGCACCGTGATCGTCAGCGATTCGAGCGCGACGCGGCGCGCCAGAAACAGCCGGCTGTAGCCGATGCCGCGCAGAATGCCAAACTCGCCGACCCGTTGGCGAAAATAGATGACGTTGAGCAGACCGACGCCAAGCGACAGGACAAACACAATGACGACGTTTACAAAAGTGAGAATGGAATCCACTTGATTCAAGAATTGGCTAATGAAACGATTCCAATACGCGGGCGTTTCCATGACGACCTTTTCGTTAGCAATCGCATCCAACTCCGCGACGAGCGCGTCCATCTCGCCCGCACGCGGGATGAGGAGCAAGCCCGTCGCCGGACGCCCTTTCGTCGCGCGGGTGAGCGGCGCGAGGTTCAAGACCGTGTCGCCTTCGCTAATCCCCACGATGGTCCACTTGCCCGCTAAATTGTCGTCGCTATCCGCATCCCGCCCGATCTGGCTGCCGACCCACAGCCCGCGCGATTTGGCGACGGTGCTGTGCAGCATCACCTCGTCGGCGCGATCCGTCGGCAATCGCCCTGCGCCCACGCGCACCTGCGTCGCCGCGAGCACGGCCGGCATAGCATCCTCGTTGACCGCGAAAATCGGAATCGCGCTCCGGTTGCCGAGCGACAGCCCGTAGGTGTAAATCGTCTGCTCGGGCAGCCATTGCGCGATGTGACCGTTCCGGTAAATCTCGGCGCGGACTGCCGGATCAATTTGCGCGAATCGCTTGTTGTAATTCGGCTCTACGATGACGAGCTTGTGGAACGGCGAGATGAACGCGCGGATCGAATCGAACATCGTGCCCGTGAGCACGAGCGAGAGCGAAATGCCAAAGACCGCCAGCACCAGGATGCCGAGCAGCGGCAGCGCTTTGCGCTTGTTGCGCGCATAGTAGAGAAAGATCGAAAGCGGATTCATCAGTGGGTCAATTTGGCAAATTGACCTACGCCGTCGCGGGCGGCGCGCTCATCGCCAGGTATCCTTCCGTCCAGTACGTAGATTCAAACACGCGGAATAGCCCGGAGACGAACAATAGGATCAGCAACATCGGAATACCGATGATCGCGCCGACGATAATTCCCGGAACCGCCGAGTTCATGGCGATGCCGATGGCAATTCCGATCCCAACCGGAATGCCGATGAGAATCAACCCGACCGGAATCATCAGGATCCCGAATCCGATTTCAATGCCGATGAGGAGAATGTACAAGACGATGGTGTTACCGAGATTCGCGCGCACGAGGCGATAGCCCTCACGGATCGAATCCATCGCGCCGCGCTGGGCGATCACGCACGCCCGGACAAAGAATTCGTAAAAGGGCCGAATCACCAATTGGACCAAGATCAGCAAGATGATGACACAGCAAAAGATCAGCACCGACCCAAACGCTCCCGCGATCACCACCCTGATCAGTTCGTCCGGCGCGCGTCCACCCGCGGCGCCGATTAGCGGGATGAGCGAAGCGATGAGCGGAACCGCCGCGATGACAATGAGCGCGAAGGACACGACGAACAAAGGAACGTTCACGAGCAGCGCGATGCCGAGCAACGACTTGAAACGGTCGGCGCCGATACGAAACCCGCGCCGCACGGTTGGGATCGTCTGATCCGTCTCCAATTCCGCCACCAAGCCGACGAGCGCGCCGCGGCTCAACAAGCGCACGATGATCGAGAGCACGACCAAGATGAGCGCGATGCATATCGCGGCGGCAACGATGACGACGATGAGTTCGGCAAAGTTGGGCGGCAGGTTGGGCGCGATTCCGCCAGGACCGCCGCGACCATCGCCGTCCCCGAAACTGTAATTGCCGACGTTGAAATTCGCGCCGCCGCCGCCAAACAGCGCGAGCAAAATCCCAAAGAGCCACAACGCGCGGTACCGCCACATGACCTGAAACGAACGCGTGATCAATCGCCCATAGTCCATTGTGATCCTCCCCTAAATCATGAATTCGGCGACCAATCGGTGTGGTATGGCCCGAAACCTTCCCCAATCGCGCCAATCGTCCGGCAGTCGCTCCAACGCGTCTGCCACGTCGGTCAACTCGCGCCACTCGACCTCGCGAAAATCGGCGATGTCTTCGTCTAGATCCGTCACGTGCGGCGGCTCGCTCGATTCGCCCGTGAGGAAAACGTACGAGACGAACGGCACGCGGTCAATCCCATTGCGAAATTCAAATTCGATCACGCCGAGGAATTGCGCCAGCGGCACATTCAAGCCGGTCTCTTCGAAAATCTCGCGCCGAGCCGCATCGTCCACGCGCTCGCCCGTCTTGACGCCGCCCGACATCAAGCGATACGCGCCGGGCGGATAGAAATGCTTGGTGTGCAACAACACGCGGTTCCCCGGACGCGGCATCGCGAGTACGACCTCGGCCTGCCTTTTGCCGCGGCGTTCGGCAATCGTCGCGGGCGTCACGTCGAGCGGGCGCGACCAGCGCCGCGGCGGCCCGTACTTTGCCGCGAGCGCGGCGATTTCGTCGGGATTGACCAGCGATCCGGTGGTTTCATTCATCATATCACACCCGATTCGAATATCCAAAAACGTGTTGACATTCTTTTTGAATCCGAGTATAGTCGCCGTATTTGTGCTTGGGAGCAAGAATGTCCAATCGCCTGCAAGCGCTCTGGAACGAATTCCCGCGCCAGTTCTGGATCCTCTTCGGCGGCACGTTGATCAATTCGCTTGGCAACGGGATGGTCTTTCCGTTCATGACGCTGTACCTGCACGAGCAGCTCAATTTGTCGTTGACGCTGGTTGGTTTTGCGCTGACGTTGTGGGCCGGCAGCGGGGTCGCCGGGCAGTTGATCGGCGGTTCGCTCTCCGACCAATTTGGCCGCCGCAAACTGATGCTGTTCAGTCTCATCTCCAGCGCGATCTTGCTCCCCATCTTCGGCTTGGCCGATTCATTCGCCAGCGCGGCCGCGGTGGCGGTCCTCTTGGGCATTTTCGGCTCGATGTACCAACCCGCGCGCGACGCGATGGTAGCCGACCTGGTCGGATCGGACAAGCGACCGCAGGCGTACGGCTTGGTGCGCGTCGTTAGCAATCTCGGCATCGCCATCGGGCCGGCGATTGGCGGCTTTCTCGCGACGCGTTCGTACTTGCTCGCGTTTACGGTCAGCGCCGCGGCGACGTTTGCGTTCTTCCTCGTCAGCGTATTATTTATCCGCGAGACGCGGCCCGCGGTCGTGCTGCGCGATCCAGCTCAACCGGCCCCGGGCACTTTCCTATCCGTGCTGAGCAACATCCCGTTCGTCGTTTTTTCGGCGGCGACCACTTTTGTCATTCTCGCCGCGGTGCAAATGATGACCGTGCTGCCCGTCTACATGAACGATCAATTCGGACTCGGCGCGAGTTACTTTGGCTGGGTGATGACGACGAACGCGGGTCTGGTCGTCCTTTTCCAATTCCCCATCACGCGCGCGACCCAAAAACTCCCCCGCCTCCCGTTGATGGCGACCGGCGCGCTCCTCTACGCGGCCGGCGTCGGCAGCGTCATGTTCGGCAATGCGTTCCCCCATTTCATCGCCGCGATGGTCATAGTTACCTTGGGCGAAATGATCATCTCGCCTACTGCCACTTCGGTGACCGCCGACCTCGCACCCGCCGATATGCGCGGGCGCTACATGAGCGTTCTCGGCCTGACGTGGACGCTCGGTTTTGGTCTGGGACCCGTCCTCGGCGGCATCGTCAGCGATCAGATCGCGCCCCGTGCCCTTTGGCCGGCGATGGCGAGCGCGGCGCTGGCGGGCGGCATCGCCTACCTCGTCCTCGCGCGATTTCTCGCGACGCGCGAACCGCGCGCGGTAATCACACCGGCGGACTGATTCCCTGTAGGGGCGGGGTCACCCCGCCCTCGCGGCCGAATGATTCAGTGCAGGGCGGGGTGACCCCGCCCCTACACGCCCCATTTGTTCAAGGCCCGCGCCGTCACGCGCGCGGTCAAATCATACGTCATCGGCGAAACGGAAACGACGCGATCGTAGAGCAGCGCGTGAATATCCGAATCGAGTTCGACCAATCCCCGATCCACGTTTAACTCGTAACCGGTAAAACGCTTGCCGCGCCGCGTCTCGGCGACGGTGGAACGAAAATAGGAGAGGCGCGAAATTCGCGTCCATCGCCACGGCGTCGTCTTGGTTGACCCGGCCGGCACATTGACATTGAGCACATCCACGCCGCGCGGCAGCCCGCGCGTCAGCACGCGCCGCGCGAACTCGCGCGTAGATTGCGCGGCAATCGAAAAATCTATCGCGGTGCTGTGCGTCCGGTGATATTTTAGCTCCGTTTGGATAGATGCCGCGATCGCCGGCACGCCCAGACTGGCCGCTTCCAGCGCCGCGCCCACCGTGCCCGAAATCGTCACCCCGCTCCCGATATTCTCGCCATAGTTAATGCCCGAAATGACCAACGCCGGCGCGCGGTCGGCGAGCAACAAAATCGCATGACGTACGGTCACCGCGGGCGAGGTCGGCACATCGTACGCGCGCACCGCGCGGCGATTCACCCTGTAGACGATAGCGCGCGCAATGCCGCGCCCGTGAAAGGCGCGCGCCATCGAGGTCTGCTGCCGCCGCGGCGCGACGATCAACAGTTCGCCCAAATCCGCCACCGCCTGCGCGACCGCGCGCAAGCCGGGCGACTGGATGCCGTCGTCGTTCGTAAGGATGATGAGAGGCGAGGACATTTAGGATTTCAGATTTCAGATTTCAGACTTGGGATTTCAGGGAATTTGCCGCTGTCCACGAGCCACCGTTCGGTCCGGCGCATTCCTTCTTCAAAAGAGACGCGCGGGACATGGCCCAAGAGTTTTCGGGCTTTGGAAATATCGTAGACCACGTGATGCGAATAGAATTCGACGCTTTGGCGCGCGACGAAGGGGCGCTTGCCGTTCAACCGCGCCGCGGCTTCTGAGGCGAACGCGATGGCGCGCGCGGCAAACAGGGGCAGGGAATTGAGCCGCGGGATGCCGAGCATGCGCGCGTACGCGCCGTAGAATTCGCGCCACGAAATGCCTACGCCGTCCGAGCCGATGAACGCTTGTCCAATCGCCGCGTCGCTTTTTGTCGCGAGCAAAATTAGGTCCACCAAGTTGTCAATGTACACGGGATTGCACAGCGCGCTCCCGTCGTCCATGAGCACGCGCTTGCCCGCGCGCACGCGCCTGAGCGGTGTCAGCGTCCACGCGCCGCTGAGCGGACCAAAAGTACACGCGGGCCGCACGACGACAAGCGGCAGACGGCGCTCGCGATAATATCGCCAAGCGACGCGCTCGGCTGCGATTTTGCTGTCCGAGTAGAAATCGCCCGATTCGCGCAGCGGCGAATCGGCATGGCATCCGGGCGGTGGTGGATAACCGTGTACGTTGATTGTGCTCAAGTGGACGAATCGGGCGACGCCGCATTCCAGGGCCGCGCGCGCCAGGTTCTCGAATCCGCCCACATTTTCGGCGATGAATTGAGCGCGCATGCCGGGTGGGAATTGTTTCGCCGCGCAGTGGATGACGACGTCACACCCGCCAACGGCGCGCCGGACCGCGTCCGCGTCCGTCATATCGCCGCGACAGACCTGTAGGGGCGGGGTCACCCCGCCCTCCCCACGCACCAACACCCGCACGCGCGCGCCCTCTTCCTGCGCGAGCCGTTCAGCAACGCGCCCGCCGATAAAGCCGCTCGCGCCGGTAACGAGAACTCGCTTATCGGTTAGGTTCATTTTGCCTGTCTATTTTTCTCGCACCGATGAGCGAACGGTCAGACGACCAGGGCGCGTAGGGCGCCATCGTCAGATTGGCAAGCGCAAGCAGCACGGTATCGTAGTTGACACGCCACCCCGCGAAATCGCGCCAGCATTGATCGCGATCGCGTTTGAGCGGCACGCCGCGGCTCGCGAGATCATCGTAGACCACATCGAATTCTTGGCGCGAAATGCTGATCGGGTCGGTTGGCTTGGGGTTCAAATTATATTGAACGTGAAATGAATCGGCGATGTGACGCAAAGCCAAATAGCCCGCGCGAATGCACAAATCGGCCTGCGGGTCGCGGGGGATGTCGAGCGTAGACGCCGCAAAGGCCGCCGAATCGAGCACCGCGCCCGCCGCCGTTATCCACGAACGATTCGCGTCCGGTGACCGAAAGAAGACGAGCGAGGCGAGCGAGGTATGGCTCTCTTCGACATCGGCGAACCATTCCTCCCATCGGTCCCAAACCTCGGTCAAACGATCCAAGCCGTGAATGCGATGATAACGCGCGATCATTTCGATCACGGAAGGCGGCGCGCCCGCGCGGACATCGAGCATCGTCACTTGCGCCTCGCGGCGCTGAAACGCCGAGTACATGGTCGGCAGATAGGAAATCAACAGCGCGACCAGAACCAAGCCGATGGCCGCTTCGGAAAACATCAGCGCGGTTTCGGGTAAGCCGTTTGCCGTTTGAAAACCAAGCGTGAGCAGCGACGAACCACTGAGGCGAAACGCGTCCGTCCAGGTCGGCGCACCCAGCGCCCAGAACATGCCGGCGTAGCCAATCCAAACAATGATAAGCCAAACCGGGGGCAGCGCGAGCAAACTAATTGCCGCGTATGAAGCCATGATGCGGTCGCGGTCGGCATAACCCCTCGCTCGATTTAGGCGCAGGTTGTAGAAAAAGCGCACGGACCGAAAAACGGTGCGCGTCAAAAAGACCGGCTCGCTGCGGGCGACTACAAAAGTCTTGATCGCCGATAAGACGGTACGAATGACGAGAAACCCGCCGAGGAGAAAAATCACAATCCGGACAGCCATCATATCTCGACTGAATCCCATCCCAACGCGCGGCATGCCTCGTGCGCCCTAATAATTTCCGGGAATGGAAACTTGCCCGCGGCAATGTCTTCCAATGCGGCATCGGCGTTTCGCAAAACTCGAACCATTTCTGACGGAGTTACCAGGCCCTGTTCCAATGCGTCGCCTAGTTCATCCAGGTCGAGCACACGGTGATGCGCTTTATCGTGGTCAACGAGAATGTCGCAGAACAAGTCCTTCATAATCCAACACACCCGCGACGAATCGTAATAAATATCGGCCAAATGGAGATACCACCGCCAATGGTCGTTCGGCGGGCGAAAATAGCAGTTCTCCATCACACCTATTCCTCTTTCAAGCAGATAATAAAAACGGGTGTCCGCTCGGAAGGGTCCTCGCGCGGGCAAACCGAACCTCTCGACAATCAACCCCTCGTCCACTTGGTACCAACGCCAAGCATCTTGCGGCGCGGCTCGATATTCCGCGAGCTTGCGGTCTAGGTGCGCGGCAATTGTTTCCGGCGAGTTGACCCGAAACCCATCATTCTCGCCATGCTCTTTGCCCGTGCGCCTCCAAACGACCATTGACTTGGAAAGTTGGTTAGCGTTTATTTGATTCGATACCAATATTGGTAGACCTCCGTCGAATCATCTTAAAACTCCGCCAGACTTCCAGAAGTACGCGCGTGATGCTCGGCGCGCTGATAGACCCAGTAGCCCAGTATCGGACCGACGATTCCGAACGCGATGACAATCGGGATTTCCACGTCAATCGGCGCAAGTTCGGGAAAGCCGGGCGGATAGCCCATCAGCGTCGAGCGAAAGGCATCTACCGAGTAGCTGAGCGGCAAGAGGCGCGAGCCAAACTGCAAAAACTCGGGCAGCGCGCGAAACGGGAAAAACATCCCGCACAGAATCATCAAGACAAACTGCAAGAAATTCGCCGCCGTCTGCGCCGACTCTTTCACTATCAGCGTGTACGCCGCGAACATGAATCCCAAGCCGAATGTGCCGGACAGACTGAACAGCAAGATCAGGCCGGCAAGCCCCGGATTGTGAAATGGCAAGCGGCCCAAAAAGAGTTGGACAAAGAGCACCGCGGCAATCGTAAGGATCCCCGTCCAGACGACAATCGTCGTCACGCGCGATACAAGCGACGCGAATTTCGACGCGGGGGTGAGGTACAGCGATTCGAGCGTGCCCTGGTACTGCTCCTCGCGAATGTTGTAACCAATCGTCCAGAGCGTATCGCTGACGAACATGAACAACACAAACCCATACATCATTACCGCGCCGCTGCTGCCGGCAGTGCCGCTGGACGCGCTGATGCCACCCGGCTCGAACATGACCGCCGAAAAGGTGAAAATCAGGATGATGAGAAAGATCTGCGCAAAGCTGGCGATAAAATCCACCGGGTAGCGCGTCATCACGACGAGCTGCTTGCGCACCATAGAAAGAAAAGTGGCAAGTTCCAAGTTTAAAGTCCGAAGTTCATTTGCCATTTGTCAATTGTCTCTTTCGTGCCCACAGAAACAACCCGATTATCATCACAACTTCCACCGTGACCGCGAGCGCGCCCGCCTCGGGGCCGAATCCGCCGCCCATCAGCCAGTCCGGGCCGATGATTCGCAATTCGAACAGGCCACCCATGTCCAACCCACTCACGAGGAAACCAAAGATGGGACCCTCGGCAAA
The DNA here is from genome assembly GCA_016208315.1 of Chloroflexota bacterium. Classification (GTDB taxonomy): domain Bacteria; phylum Chloroflexota; class Anaerolineae; order UBA4142; family UBA4142; genus JACQYF01. The sequence goes on from JACQYF010000074.1 coordinate 79,009, forward strand.
GTTCCACGCCGCGTGCATCCCGATCGAAAACCACAGCCGCCCCGTCGCGTAATAGCCCAGCGCGAGCAACACGCCCGCGAAGAAAATACCCACCGTGGACGTGAGGCCCGCGCCGGGATTCAGCAAATGGAGCAGGCCAAAATAGAGCGACGAGATGAGGACTGCGGGCCAGAATCGAATTCCTTCCGCGAGATTCTGAAGCACATAGCCGCGCGCATCCGTCTCTTCGGCGAAACCGACCAGGATGTTGAGCAGCAATCCGTAGCCAAGTCCGCCCGCGACCGCGCCCCAATTGCCGCTGCTCCACTCCAGGCCGACGATCGTCGCCGCGCCGAACGTGAGCGACAGCGCAAAGATGACCGCCCAACCGAGCGTCGAATAGGCAAAGCCGCGGAGGAACTCTTGCCACCAACCGCGAGTCAACTCGAATCCTAGCGAGCGAAGCGAACGCTTGTCGAGGAACCGGCGAAACAGCCAAACCACGCCAAGGATCACGACGAGGCGCTCCGCCAGAAAGCTGAGAATCAGCGGTGGGTTATCGTACACGTTTTGAAAGTATGCCAGAACGCGGCTGCCAATCTCGTCGGGCGTCGCGCCTTGTTGCGAAAGAATCAGCCCAATCACCAGCCCCAGCACTAGGCCCAAAGCCAGCGTTGCGAGCAATTCAAACAATCGCGCTACAACCAAGTACAACGCGACGCGCCAGCCGGACCGCAGCCGCCCCTCGCGCACGAACCACCGCGCGCATCCCTTGCCTTGTGTAACCGCAGCTTGACTCATTTTTTAAAACTCGCCGACTCCGGCGCTACTTCTCACTGCTTGCTCCGTCCGCGTAAAGAGCCGATAGCCCAGCCACGGCGTTATGACGCAAAAAACGCCAAGCACCGCGAGATCGAAATACCATCGCTCGAAGAAAAAGCCGAGGCCGAGCAAACTGGCGCGTACGCCGTTGTTCATCCACGTTGGCGGGAACAAGAGCGCGACCATGCGGAGCCAAGCGGGAAAAATCGTGATCGGGAAAAAGAGCCCCATGAGAAACGAGATGATCCACTGCGCCAACTGGATTAGCGCATTCGCCGCTTTGATGCGCAGAATGATCGCGCCGTAAAGCAGACTGATCCCGGACAGCGGGATAAAGCCGACGAGTAGAAAGACGAGCGCGAGCAGTATATCGCCTTGCAGTGGATTGACTTGAAAGACGATTGAGCCGAACGTGAAGGCGACGACAAAGTTGAAAAGCATCCGCGCCATGCCATAGAGCCAAATGCCGGTGAGAATGGAGCCGCGCCCGGTTGGAGCAAGGTAGAGCGCTTCGAGCGTGCCGGTTTCTTGCTCGCGGCGCAGCCAATAGCCGACGTTCCACAGCGTTCCGCTCACCATCATAAACACGTTCGAGCCGATCAAGAGATAGGCGATATAGTTCGCGGTCCCGGTATTCCGCTCGAAATTCGCCGCGGCCTGCGCTGCGCTGCCGCCGATGCCCTGCCCCAGCAGAATCGGCATCGCCGCGATGAAGGTCGGCATGATGATGTCGAAGACGCGAAAGCCGGGATAGCGCGACATGATGCGAAAGCGCATCAGCGCGACATGCCAGATGAGTTGGAGATGGGTGGAGAGAGTGAAACGAGTTAGGGTCATTAAGGATTTCAGATTTAGGATTTCAGATTTCAGATTTCCAAAGCGCGCTGCGAAACCTGTTTACTGTTTACTGTTCACTGCTCACTGTTCACCGACCACTGGCCGCGTGCCGCCAATCGCTCTACATGCTTGCGGATCATCTGCTCTTCCCAGTAGCGCAAAAGCGGAGCGGCATAGGGATGGCCCTGGTAGAACGGCGAGAGATTGACCAAATCGTTCAGCGTTTTCGCCTTGGGCAACAGGTCGAGCAAGAGGCGGTCGCGCGACGCAAACACGTCGAGGTAGCGCTGCAAGCGCCCGGGAATATCGTCGGCGATAATGCCCTTGTGGCTGGAGACGATCACGCGCGGGTTGAGCGCCATCACTTTGCGAATGGATGCTTCAAAGGCGTCAATGTCCGATTCGGGATGCCCATACCAGGGACCGAACGCGGTGAGATCAATGTCGAACGAGAGCAGGATACTGTGGTTTGGCTCGAAGAAGCAGAAATGGTCAACCGTATGCCCGGGCGTGTGGACGGCGACGAGGGAGATTTTGCCGAAATCGAAAACGTGGCCGTCGCCATAGGTGTGGGTAGGGAGCGCGGTCTTGAAATTCATCTGCGACGTAACGAACTTGCGCCACTCGCCTACCGTGCTGCCCGCGCCGGCAAACCGCGGACCGAGCAAATCGAAATTGCCAAACGTCTCGACGCCGTACTGCGGCGCGTACAAGGGCTGGCCCGCAAACTTCCAATTGAGCGCGGTGTGATCGGGATGACAGTGCGACGAAATGACAAAATCAATGGGGTACGCTTGCTGCAACGCGTCAACGACGCGCTCGCCGCAGCCCGCATCAATCAAGACGCGAGTCGTGCCCTCGACAAGAAAACTGTGCGAAAAGGGAAAGCGCCCGTTGTTCTCTCCGGGAATGAGCGAAAGACCGGGGACGACCTCGATCAAATCCATTGACTTTTCTCCCAGCATCTCTTATACTTGCAAACGAGGTGAGCGATGAGAATCATAGACTTGCACGAACAACGCGCCGCCTACGCGACCGTCCTGGAAGAGCTTGCGCAGACCAAAGAACCGGTTGTGATCGAACGAGAGGGCAGGCCCCTTGGCGCGTTCGTTCCATACGACTTGTATCGGCAACTTTTCAAATGGTGGGATTACGAAAAGAACCGTCAACTGGAACTAGCCAAAGCCGAACGCGACCGCGCTGCCTATCTCGCCATGAAAGCAGAACTGCTCAATACCCATCGCGGCGAGTTTGTTTGCTTTCGAGATGGTGAACTCATTGGCATTGACAAAGACGAACAAACGTTGGTCAAGCGCGTTTACGGCCAGTACGGCTACGGGCCGATTTTTCTGCACAAGATCGAGGAATCCGAACCGGTCTATCGCATTCCATTTCGCAGAACGGTATTCTAATGCACCCCTACAGCTTTGCATTCAATCCACCCGCGCCTGCATTCGAGATCGTCATCCAGCATCCTGATGACCCTGCGCGAACTGTTCCGGCCCTCGCGCAACTAGATACAGCCGCAGACCTTTCATGCATTCCGGATCACCTGATCGCTGCTCTCGGTCTCGAACGCGCCGACGAGACAACTACCGCGGGTTACGATGGGCGACCCGCTTTGAATCTACTCTATCTTATCACACTCAAGATTAACGGTTACACCATTGAGCGGGTTCGCGCGATTGCAATTTCAGATCCCGTCTTTCTCTTGGGGCGCAACGTTCTCAATCATTTCAATCTCACGCTGCGCGGCAAAGACCAAACCTTCGACATCATAGACCCCTAACTCCCATACGCCCACACCCCCACACTCACTTTACGCGCGTGTCCTCCTCCAGCGTCCTCCCCGTCTTGGCGATGAACACATCCTCCAGCGTGACCTCGGTCGGCGCGATCTGCTCGAGCACCGCGCCGTTTTCCATCAACGCGCGAATCAACTGCGGCAGGATTTGGCGGGGATTGGGGCTGACGACGACCAACTCCTGGCTGCCATTCTTGGACGATAACGCCGCGCGCGAAACTCCCTCCAGCGCGCGCGCGGCGCGATAAGCATCGCGCGGAATCACGCCTTCGATCTTGGTGACGCCGTCGCGATTCAAGCTCGCCTTCAATTCGGGAATCGCGCCCAGCGCGATAATCTCGCCGCGATCAATGATCGCGACGCGGTCGCACAGCTCTTCGGCCTCGCTCATCAGGTGCGTCGTGTAGACGACCGTGCGCCCCTGCCGGTTCAGGTCGTGGACGATGGCGCGCAGTTCGCGCGCGTTGGGCAGATCGAGCGTATTGGTCGGTTCGTCGAGAATGAGAATGGGCGCGTCGTTGATGAGCGCCTTGCCGAATGCCAGCTTCATCTTCTGTCCCGACGACAAAGTCTCGACCGCGCGGTCAATGATCTCGCCGAGGTTCAGCAGCTCGATAATCCTGTCCGCCTGCTTTTTGCGGGCGTCCGGCGGAATGCGGTACAACGCGCCAAAGAAATCGAGGTTCTCGCGTCCGGTGAGCTTCCAATACAAGCCGCGTTCGCCCATCAACATGCAGCCAATACTTGCGCGAATGGCGTTCTCGTCCCGTTCGAGTTGATAGCAGTTGATGTAGGCGGTTCCGCTTGTCGGCAAAAGGAGCGTCGTCAGGCATTTGATAAGTGTCGTCTTGCCTGCGCCGTTCGGACCGAGCAAACCGAACGCCTCACCCGGAAAAATGTCGAGGTCCACTTGTTTTAGGGCCTCGATATTTTTCACTTTCGAGCGGAACAGATTCGCCCGCTCTTTCGATTGATAGGTCTTGCCCAGCCCGCGCACCTTGATGATCGGTTCCATAATGTCGGCTATACTATATGTTCAATTGGCAATTGTCAATTGCGGCCCTACCTGAACCACCGCCCGATGATGGGGTATGAGAAATCTTTGCCGTGCCAGACCTGGACGGCCGCGGAGAGTCCGTAGATGCCCCAACCAAGCATGACCGCGAACGGAACGATCATCAATACCATCGCGGGAATCATCGTGAACGGTTGCAAGCTTTCCGGGTTATTGGGATTGAGAACGACCGGGACAAAGATCGAGCCGGCAAGCAGAACGCCCCAACTGAGCCATACGAAGAGCGCGACGAATAGCCCGAGGAATTGGTAAGCGGTCGCTTGCGCGGCTTGGCGCGCGGCGAATTGCGACTTGCCGCGCTGCGTCCACCAGATCAATAGCGCGAACACGATGCCGAGCGTGCCGCGGCTGAAAAGGCCGAGCAGGATGCCCGCGTGGGCAAGCATGGCGTTGACGCGTTCATCTTTGGTAAAAGTAGTTTCCTTCAACATGGTTGCACCTCCAACTCACCCCCTACGGAGATGAGGAACGCCTCCCAAGTAGGAAGAACAGGCCGACCAAAATTACGATGAGCGGAATAATCATCCACAGGAAAAGCGACAGCGGAAAGGCGTGCACGCCGCGAGTGTTGAACCATGCCACGTCCCACAACGCCGCCATTAAAATCAGATTGGTCAACGCGAACGCGATACCCGCGAAGATCAGCCCGCGTTCAGGATCCAAGCGCCAAGTCGAACCCCAGCGTCCGAACGCGATCAAGGGTTCGCGTGTGGCGATGAACACAACCGCCGCGTCGAGCAGCACGAACAAAGCCGCCATGCCGAGAAAACTCAGCAGAAAGCCGTCCCGCGTCGACCAGCCATTGGGTTGATCGTTAAAGTCGAAATGCGTTGCCAGGCGGTCGGCAGGCAGAGCCGGGTAGAAATAGGCCGCCAACGCGATGAGCAGCACGAACGTCACCACGACCGGCGCGAGATACGCCCACCGAAATTTCACGGGCGTTACCTCGCGCGCGATCATCGTCCCCTGCGCCAAGCCGCGCGCGTAGAGAAACATCCAAACTACCGCGCCGAGCAGCGTGGCGAATAACGCGGTCGTCAAAATCGTCATGCCATCGCGCGCGGCAACGTTCAGCAGTTGCAGCACCGCGGCCAGCCCCGCCAAGACCAGGCCGACGAGCGCGATCAAACTTCCGCCGAGGCGATTCGTCTTGTCCCACACCTCGCGGCTCGCGAACGAATAACCGACGCGCACACCAAAGAACGGGTTCGGTCCAACGCGCGGCGCGAGCAGATACGTGATGATGCCGATCACGACGAGCAAAGTACCGATCCCAAAGCCAAAGGTCAACATGGGTTACCCCCTATACTTTTCCTGGGCTGCCATCCCGCCCAGGAGAATGATGGTTGCCGCGGCGCCACCACCCAGAAGCGACAAGAGACGCGGCAACTGCGGCGATCCATCCATCACCATTGCCGCCGCGAGGATCACGGCCGCCCAAATGATTGCCGCGACCAGCGCGGCGATCCCAAAGCGTGCCTTCATGTGTTTCTCCTTTGTTATCAGACTATACGGCTAACTCGCGTCTTTGACATCCGAGGAAAGCAGGTACGTGTCCTCCGTAAATAGGACTGGATTTCTACCCATCACTTACCACAAATGCAGTAGCAGCTATTTGTCTGGCATTCCCTCGCCTGGCGATTTGCCATTGCCCTGCGCCAACGCGGTGATGCCGCTCAACCCACCCAACCCCATGGTCTCGACCGCCGTGGACGGGACGATGACGAGCGCGCCCTTTTCCTTCAACCCTTCGAAGAGCATGTTCATCGCGCGCAGGTGAAGCGCAGTGGCATTCGAACCGTAAACCTCTGCCGCGGCGCGGAACGATTGCGCGATCTGTTGTTCCGATTCGCCCAGGATCACGCGGGCTTGGCGTTCGCGTTCGGCTTGCGCCTGGCGGCTCATCGAGTCTTCGAGCGCGGCGGGAATGATGACGTCGCGGATTTCGACGGAGCGCACCGCCACACCCCACGAGGTCGTGCGCTGGTCAATGATGCGCTGCAATTCCGCATCTAGTTTCTCGCGCCCGACCAAAATATCGGCGAGCATGGTCTTGCCGATCATGTCGCGCAGCGCGGTTTGGGCCGCCCACGCAATCGCCTCGCGATAGTTTTCGACTTCGAGCGCGGCTTTCTGCGCGTCCCACACCATCCAGAACAAGACCGCGTCTACGTTGATCGGCACCGTGTCCATGCTGAGCGTTTTCTCCGCGCTGAACGGCGTCACGATCACGCGATGGTCAATCCAACTCGGGATCGTATCTACGAGCGGGATGATCCAAAACATTCCGGGACCCGCCAGCCGCTGGAATTTGCCGAATCGCAGCACGACCGCCTTTTCCCATTGGTTCGCGATCTTGAGCGCGAACATGACATACGTCGCCGGCAAGAACGAGAGAACAAACCACAGCGGAAAAGTCTCGCGCCTAAAGTCGCCGGCCAGGCCGCTCGCGATGATGCCGAGGACGACGATCACGGCAGCCAATACGCCGGCAATCGGATTGGTTTCTCTCCCGTCGCCCGATGCTTTCGTGCCTTTGAATAGATCCAGTTTCTTCAACATGTTTTCTGCTCCTTGGATTTCATCTTGGTCGTCCCGTTTTCGCAACCAGCTACTTTTTCTGCGCATGTTTCCATCGCTCCCATTGAGTATCGAACGCGGCGCGGACCTCTTCGGCGCTGTAGCCGAGACTGAGCGCCTTGCCTACGACGTTGTCCATCATCGCCTTGAGCTGTTCCTGCCGCACGCGCATCAGGTGCTTTGCGTCGGGCCGTTCGCGCACGTAGGTGCCGCGGCCCTGCTGCGTGCTAATCACGCCGTCGCCGTCGAGCTGATCGTAGGCCCGCGCGACCGTGTTGGGGTTGAGCCGCAAATCGGCCGCCAGCTCACGAACGGTGGGTAACTGTTCGCTCGGCTTGAGGCGTCCGGTCGCTACCTGATGCTTGATCGCGTGGACGATTTGCAGGTAAATGGGTACCGTGTCATCGGGATCAATTCGTATCTCCATCCCTACTCCCAATTGTACTAATATAACTAGTACAATTATATCAATTTTCATCGGGCCTGTCAAGTCGGCGGCAAAGAAAAAAACCTGTCAGGTTTCTGCAAAACCTGACAGGTTTTTGTGGTTCGGCGAATCACCAAGCTATCAAGTTGGTGACTCGCTTCGTCTTACTTGGCTTGCACGTGACAGGCCATGCAGACGGCCGTCTCATCTTTGAAGGCGGTATGATCAGGCGCCGCGGCCACTTTGGGCGCGCCGGCGACTCCGGTGAGATGGCAGATCAGGCATTGCGGGCGACCCACATGGTTTACCGGGATCGCTTTGGGTACGCCAGCCCCGGGTGTCGCGGCCCGCGTCGCCGCGGTAGTAGCCGCCGTGGTTGCCGGGCCGGTGGGCACAGCGGTCGCTCCGCTGAACCGGAGCCGGAGCGCGCCGGTGTTGTAGGCGTGCCGCACCTGCGCATTGTCGAAAATCGCAAACCCGAACAAGTAGGTCGAATTCAGGTTGTCAAACTGAACGTCGGTCTTGCTGCCGGTCACGAGCTTGCGACTGAACGCAAAGGTCCACTTGCCGTCTTTCCACGCCATTGCCGCCGGGATTTCCCCGCGGTCGCCTTGATAGGGCGCGACCAAGATCGAAGCCACGTCGTCGTTCGCTTTGAACTTGGCGTCGTCGAAGGCGACCTTGTCGGCGTCTTTGAGCCAGTACGTCCCGCCGGCGTTCGCCGGCTTGGCGTCCTTGTTCATGAACTCGGGCTTGCCGTCCTTGAGCACAATGTCCTTGTATCCGCCGCCGGTGTTGGCGTCGCTCTTGCGACCCGCTTCAGGGGCCGTGTCCTTGTTGTATTTGGTATCGTCGAGGAATTGGTCGTCCACCTGACCGACGGTTCCGGTGCGAACGGTCTTCATGTGCCAGATGTCGCCTGTCTCGCCGGGCGCGTTGGTGTACTTGTTGCCGTATGGCTTGCCCGGCTCGCCGGCATGGCAGGCCGCAAAGCAGCCGGCCGTATCGAATCCCTTGATCGAGTTGTTGATGGTCCAGATGAAGGCGAACTTGTCCTCATAGTATTTGTTGTTGTCGCCGCCTTTGTCATCCGGATCGGTCAGCTTTTTCCACGTGCCATCGGCTTGTTTGACGAAAGGACTGCGGCGGACTGAATTCGTTGGATCGTCGTATTGCAGCAAAAAGTAAATTGTGTCTGTGGTGTAAACCGCCTTCAGCGTCGCGGTCGTCGCGCCGGCGGTGAGATTTTGGCCGCCGGAAACTTTGATGGTCAACGCTTGCGCTCTGGCCCAGCCAGGATCGTCGGCGAGGGCTTCGAGCTTGGGCGCGGTCGTCGTGCTTAACGCGACCAGCGTGCTAGCGTCGGCTTGGCCCGCCGTTGTCGGCGCGGCGGTCGGCGCGGTGGTTGGCGCCGGCGTGGGTGGAGTGGTGGGTGCGACAGTCGGCGCGGTCGTAGGCGCTGGCGTTGGCGCGGTGGTCGCGGGTACGGGCGTGGGCGGCGGTGGCGCCGTGGGCGGGGCCGTTGTCGGAACCGGCGTAGGCGGAACGGCCGTCGGAGCCGGGGCGCACGCGACACCTATGACGAGCATCGCAGCCAGCGCTGCGATGACGAACGAGCTACGTCTCATCGAATTGCTCCTTCTAGGGAACTCGAACGAGATGGGAGTAAGTAAACGGATAGAAGCAGTCCATCACCTCGCTTTCGTCAACTCGCTTTTTCAAGCGGGTTTGTGTCTCTGCCAATAGTAACGAATGGCGCGGGGAGCATGTTTCGATTGATTGGGCTAGTGGCCGCGCCACCAGTCCTTTCGCGAGCGCGGGTCCAGGAATGCGCCAGAGTCCCGGATGGCGATGCGAATCTCATCGCCCTTGCTCACGCCAAACGTCTGCCCGGCTCGCAGGGCCGGCAGCGCGCCGCGTCCGGCGGCGTCTGCTTGCTGATAACTTGCAACCAGTCCGCGGTCCACGGCAATCGCTTCGACGTGGAGCGTATAGCCCGTGGCAACATTGTCTTCGCGCGTATATTTCAGTGCGATCCGCTCGGGATCGGCGTACGCCACCAAGACCTGGTAGCCGTTCCCGATCTCGAAACCGGCGGCCGGCACGCGCAGATTTTTTGCCGGGCTTGATTTGAGTGCGACGAGGGTAACTTGGGGGTCTGTGAGGAGGGTACCGCGACAATCGCAATTCCAATCCCAATTATACACTTGAAACGCGGCCTTGAAAATAGGGGGGTCGCCGAACAAGCCCACAAGCTGGGGCGCGCCAGGGTCGGTCTCGCCCGTATAGTCCACGAGCGCGAGGGTGGCCGACACTGGAAGGTAAGCGCGCAAGCTGAGGTTCAAGTCGGCATGACGCGCGGCGGGCCGGTCACTGGGCGGCGAGATGACCTCGAGCCAGGGATACGACGCGGCAACCGTTGGAATCGTCGGCGTGCTGAGCGCGGTCGCCGTCGGAGTGATTGCGCTCTGCATCGCGCGCGCGGCTAAAGTGGGCGTGCCGGTTGCCGTGGCGGTCGGCTTGCGCGTGGGCGTACGCGTGCGCGTCGGCGTTGATGTGGGTCTACGGGTAGAGGTCGGCGCGAGGGTCGGGGTATCGGTCGCCGTTGGGGGCGGAACGTAATACGCGATCTTGGCAGAGACCGGCGTCTCTGTCTCTGCGGGAACGGCTTGGTTCTTGACCTCGAAAAATTTGACGGCGAGATCGAGGAAGGATACGAGTACCAGCCCGAGCGCGCCCAAGAGGGCGACCCAGGCGATGAAGTGTCGGACCGATTTGAATTGGAGAATGATGATGCCTCGAGTTACATACTACCCTCGCCAACGAATTCTTCCGCGAATCACGCGAATCACGCGAATAGAAGATTGCTTCGCAAAAAGCGCTCGCAATGACATTGGCGAAGATTCGTCGGACGAACCCCGTCCGCGTGGATTCGCGGATAAGAGAACCATGGCTGAGTAGTAGCCACGAAAGTTTCTAACGGCCCTGCCACCAATCTTTGCGCGAGCGCGGATCCAAGAACGCGCCCGTATCGCGAATCGCCACCTTGACCTCGGTCCCGCGCGCGCGTCCGACGATCTGCCCGCCGCGCACCGCGGGCAAGCGCTGCCGCCCAATACTGTTGAGCGATTCGTAAAGCGAAATCAAGCTTGGCTCGGTGGCAATCCCTTCCAGGTGAATCGTGTATCCCCAGATCACATTGTCGTCAGGAGTATACTTGAGCGTGACGCGGTCTGCGTCGGCGTAGAGCACGAGCGCGTGATAGCCGTTGGCCATCGTGCCGGAGCGGCCCGGAACGTGGACCGTCTCGTTTGGATTCGCCTGGAATCCCAGGAGCATTACATCCCAATCGTTCATCAGCGCGCCGCGGCAGTTGCACTCCCAATTCCAGTCGTAAACGCGATACGCGGCATTGAATTGCGGAGTACGCTGGTCGGCGAAAACGCCGTACAGTTGCGGCGCGCCGGGATCCGTGCCGCCCCAATAGTCCACCAGCCCCAACCAGGCGCCGACCGGCGCATAACTCCGCAGCGCGAGGTTGAGGTCCGCATGTTGCGCGGCCGGGCGATCCGTCGGCGGTGAAAGGACGGCGAGCGTGCCGTAATACGACATCGGAATGGGCGTGGACGTCCATCCGGGTACGGGCGTATTCGTCCGGGTAGGCGTCGGCGTCGCGGTTGGCCCTTCGACCCGAATCGTTTGCGCGCCCAGTTGGTCTTGCAGCCACGCGACGCGCTCTTGAACCAGTCCTACCCAATAGCTGCGCGATTGCGCCTGCTTCATCCGAATCGCGCCCGTGATTGTCCGCGTCTCGCCCGGCGCGAGCGGCGCGCCCCACCCCCAGCGATAGGGATGGTCAATGCCCGTGCGACCGCCGAACTCGATCCCGACGCGGAACGCGCCGTACACGTCAGGATAGCCGCGCGTGTAGAACGTCTCGTCTTCTTCGTAGACCAATCCCGGCGGGGGGTCTTGCGAAATTAACGGCGTGCTGGAATTGTTCTTGACCGTGATGCTCACATTGAGCAGCTCGCCACTCTTGAGCGATGTTGGCGCGAGCGTCACGGCGACGATCTGCGGCTTGCCCACATTCGTCGGCGTCGCGGTCGGGATCGTTGGCGTCGCGGTGGCAGTTTTCGGAATCGCGGTTGCCGTTGGCGTTGCAGTTTTGGGCACGGCAGTTGCGGTCAGGGTCGGCGTTGCGCTCTTCGGCATCGCGGTCGCGGTCGCCGTCGCAGTTGGCCCTTCGACCCGAATCGTCTGCGCGCCCAGTTGATCTTGCAGCCACGCGACGCGCTCTTGAACCAGTCCTACCCAATAGCTGCGCGATTGCGCCTGCTTCATCCGAATCGCGCCAGCGATCGTCCGCGTCTCGCCGGGCGCGAGCGGCGTGCCCAAACCCCAGCGATAGGGATGGTCAACGCCCGTGCGACCGTCAAAGTCAATTCCAACCCGAAACGCGCCATGAACATCCGGAAAGCCACGTGTGTAGGACGTCTCACCCTCTTCGTAGACAAATCCCGGTTGAGGGTCCTGGGTAGCCAGCGGCACGTTCGAGTTGTTCTTGACCGTGATGCTCACGTTGAGCAGCCCACCCGCGTTCAGCGAGGTCGGCGCGAGTGTTACGGCGATGATTTGCGGCTTGCCCGCATTCGTCGGCGTCGCGGTTGCGGTTTTCGGCACGGCGGTAGCCGTCGGCGGCGTAACCGTGCCCGCCGAAACGACATTGACCAATTGCGTGCCTTCGCGATCCTGCAACCACGCGACGCGTTCTTGAACCAATCCCACCCAATAGCTGCGCGATTGCGGTTGCTTCATGCGAATCGCGCCCGTAATCGTGCGTGTCTCGCCCGGCGCGAGCGGCGCGCCCCAGCCCCAACGATAGGGGTGGTCAATGCCCGTGCGACCGTCGAAATCAATCCCCACGCGAAACGCGCTTTGAACATCGGGAAAGCCGCGCGTGTAGAACGTCTCGCCTTCCTCGTACACGAATCCCGGTTGAGGGTCCTGGGTAGCCAGCGGCACGTTCGAGTTGTTCTTGACCGTGATGCTCACGTTGAGCAGCCCACCTGCGTTCAGCGAGGTCTTCTTGACCGTGATGCTCACGTTGAGCAATTCGCCGCTCTTGAGCGCGGCCGGCGCGAGGGTCACGGCGACGATCTGCACTGCGCTAGACGGCGCCTGAACTCCGACGGGCTGCGCATCGCCGTCAAGGTGGCTGCCTTGAAAACTCGAACCTACGCCGAACCATGCGACCAATAGACACGACCCAACTCCGACTAGACCGGCAAAGGCAAGTACCGCAAAGACGAGACGCGCGGAAACAAAGGACTTTATCTCACACCTCGCGAGCAGTTTTGGGCGTGCGACTGGAGGCGCATGCGGCGGCGATGCAGGGGAAGCGACAAGCAGCGATTAGATTCTAAAGGTACTCTGGACGAGGGTCAATAGGAACTCTGGATTACGGGACGGGAAGCAGTGAACAGTAAGCAGTGAACAGTGAACAGTAAGCAGTCAACAGTTTTCAGTGTTCAGTATTCAGACTGTTCACTTTCTACCGCGAGGAGTCGCAGGACTAGTGATCGGAGTTGCGAAGACATAGGGCGCTTTGGTTGCTTCTTCGGTCGCGACCCGCGAGGGCCGGCGGGTCGGCGAAGGTTGGAGGGGACGCGTGGGAGCGGACGTGCTGAAAACTGTCGGCGGAATGGCCGTGTTTGTCGCGGTCGGCTTGGGCGGGCTGGTGGCGACGACTTGAATGACGATGATCTCTTGAATTTTAGGTTCGTCAACGGCTTGCGTTTCTACGGGCGTGGCAGAAATCGCGACGTTGAAAAAGAGACACAAGATCAACAGGAGCGCCGCGTCCAGCAAAATAAAGACCAAACCGAAATTAAGGTTCCGCATACGCTCAGTATAGGCGCAAACACCCGGCGGCGAAATATGACTATTTGGCTAGTTTCTTAGCCACAGAATCACACAGAAACACACAAAATCTCCGTTACGTAACGGGACGCCGAATACTGTTCATGCCCAAAGGGCGTCCCGTGGGACTGTTCACTGTCCACTGTTCACTGTTCACTGGTTCGCCGCGTCTGCCCCATGCCCTGCGTCGTCTTGTACCCCGTGCCGCAGTAGAACGCAAAGTCCGCCAGCAGGTGCAGCACGCGCCGCAGCGCGACCTCGTCCGAAAATATCGTAAACCCGCACTTGCCCACCCACCCCGCCTCGCGATATTCGCCGAAATCCACGACCTCGGTTCTCAGCGTATAGCGACTGATCGCCACATCCGCTTCCACGCGGGCTATCAAATCTTCCTCGAATGTGGGCTGCGCGACCGCGTTCCACGCGCGGAGCCAGCCGCCCCACAAGGCCGCGGGCTGCGGAAAGAGCATGTTGCGATGAATCTGCCGGTGCGCGGTCGGACTGGCGAACTCCAAATCCACCCGTTGTTCGATCCGCTGCCCCGCGCCAAACCACCTCTCCACGAGCGCGCCTGCGTCGGTTGTTCCGGCCCACGGATGCAATGCGCGATCTGTGATTGGCGTGCCTGTTGTGAATAGCGCGGTTCCCAGCCGTATCTCGCGCGGCAAATTCGGCAGCACCGAATCCCCGAGCACGTGCGACAAGCGCGGTTCGAAGGTGGTAAACCTCACTCCCACCCCCGCACCCCCTCCCCCTCTCCTGGAACGAAGTTCAGTTCCAGGAGAGGGGGAGGGGGCTGAGGAGAGGGAGTGAGGCAGCACGGCAGACACGGTGAACGGCTTGTCGCCGCGCGGCTCGTGCAGCTTGTCCGCGAGTTCGGCATCCGCGCGGCGCACCAAATCCAGGAACAGTGCGTGCGCGGCGCGTCCGTGGAAACGGTTGGGTTGCGGGTCAGGAACGTTGAGCGCGGTCAGCGGAATGATGGCTGATACAAACAAAGGGAAACTCCCAAATCGCAAAGATTGAAACTCCCAACTCCCAAAATATTGAAACTCCCAACTCCCAAAGATTGAAACTCCCAAATCCCAAAGATTGAAACTCCCAAATCCCAAAGATTGAAACTCCCAATTCCCAAAATGCGAACTCCCAAAAAGGCCAAAGGGCAAATCCAAAGAGCAAGTCCCCAATGGGACAAAAACCCGAATCCCAATAAGGCAAGAACCAACCGGGCTAACGGCAAATCCCAAAAACCAGCTAGCCAAATCCCAACGGCAAGTCCCAAAAATCAAAAGGGCAGAGTACGCGAGAGCAAGCGCAAATGCGCTCGCTCCCGGCTGGGGGCACGCAAACCTAATCCGCGGCGAGGGAGCGTTTGCCCTTGTTGATCATGGCGCTGAGAATGTTGATCAGTTCGGCGCTTTCTTGCTCCAGGGTCTGCGCTTCGGGCGAGCCGGTATTCGCGGCGCAGATCACGCGAATCCAATAGCGCGACTCGCGCGCCTCTTTGCGGGACAGCGTCCACTTGTAAACGCGATCCTTGGCAGTATCTGCGCCATCCGCCTCTTCTACATTAGCCCCAACCGAAGTCGCAGATTCGACCAACTGCCTGGCAGCGACTTGCGTTCCAAAATCTCTGGGCAACATCCGAACCCACTTGACGATTGCCACGGCAAACAGGAATGTACGCTCCCGGATGTCAAATGGTTTATCTTCGCCTGATCTCTTCTCCACCATCGTTCCCCCTCGCCGTTGAACAAATTCTCCTCTGCATGCCAAGCCCCAAGTGCCTTGCAGTGTTAGCCTTTCTTGGAGCAAGCCAGTCCCACGTTCCATTCTCCCTCTCTCATTCTTGGGAGTTTGTTTTTTGGGAGTTGGGAGTTTTGCATCTCTGTTAGAGCTTATCGTTCATTTCGACTATCGCACAGAAAATGATGGCTTTGCAAACTGCCGAGTATCAATCTCTGTTAGAGCTTATCGTTCATTTCGACGTACGTTGACGAGCGTGGACGTCCATACAGCTTCCAGTTCGTATCAATCTCTGTTAGAGCTTATCGTTCATTTCGACGGGGCAGACCTCAGCGGGGCAGACCTCAG
>JACQYF010000075.1 GCA_016208315.1 Chloroflexota bacterium
AAGTGGACCGGCCCGTGATCGCTCATCCCCAGCCGTTCGACGGCGTTGACGTTCATCGACAGCCAGAGCGCGTACAATTCTTCGTGCGCGTTGACGCGTGCGATCACTTGCTGCAAATTCGGATTGTGCCGCGCCGGAACCCGAATCGCGATGTGCGCTTCCTGCGGCGTCTTGAGCGCTTCGTCAACCAGTTTGATTTCGCTCGGTTCAACGTCAGGCATCGGTCCTCCTGAAATGGCAAATCGCCTCGACCAACGGAGGCGATTGTACTATAAGCGGCAAGGATTGGCAATTGCAGTCACCGAGTCGGGCGACCGAGGTCGCGGCAACTCATGGCAATGTCGGCCTCCGCCGACTAATTCCAGCCGACGGAGGTCGGCTTTGCGTTTGTGTTGCCGCGACCTCGGTCGCCCGACATGTCAAAAGCTGCAATTTGCCGATCAACCTGACGGCCTCATTGCCAACTCGACAATGTCTTGCGATGTGACGACGCGGAGATTCTGCGCCGCAAACGCGATCATCTCTTCGTATGCGCTCCAGATCGCGTCCTGCTCTTTTGGCGACCGCGCGCGCGAGGGGTCGGGCGCGTTCAAGTTGTACGGCGGCGCGAGCGGCTGGCTTTTGTCTTTGCTATAGTATGTCGCCGTCCACGACTCGGGGCCGCTGCGCGCGAAATTGTTCTCGTGAATGAGCGACGTGATGAACGGGGCGCGCACAGCTTGCCAATTCGCAAGTTGCTGTTTCAAATGTTCGGTGGGATTGTACTCGGCAGCTTTTGGCGTATTCAGCATGTTCCACCAAAACGGCTCGCTGCCCGACTGGCACCAGCGCGTGATGCTGAAATCGCTGGGGCGCACCCACAAGCCCTGCTGCTGGACGAGCGGGCGATCCAAGTCAGTGCCCTCTTCGTGATAGAGTACCGTCATCTTTGCGCCCAACTCGGAAAACAATTTCAGCGCGGCTTGGCGAATACGCGGGTCGCCGCTCTGCGTCGAGGCGACGACCGGCTTGCGGCCGAATGTTTGCGCGACGTAGGTATAACCGCCGGGTTGGCTCTTGTCGAGATTGCCGGTCGCGGGGTCGAGGCGATAGGTTTCGTAATCGCGCAGCGTCGCCGCGAGTTGCTGATCGTCAAGACCTTTGAGCCGCTGGTCGAATCCCGCGTAAAGGGGATGGGGCGGGCGGACGTGATAGCTGATCGTCATATCGCTATCCCGCAGTCGCGCGATCACGTCGGGCCGCTGTTTGGCGTAGAGCTCGACGATGGGCGCGGTCAGATAGAAATCGCCGCGCACGCCGTATTTCTCAAAGGTCGCAATAAGGCGCAGGACGGTGTTTGCGCTTTCGTCCACGTGCCCCGTATCGTGAACGTTGACGGCGAAAGTAAAGTTGGAAGTTGGAAGCCTGCCCTGAGCGAAGTCGAAGGGTTGGAAATTGGAAGTTGGAAGTTGGAGGTTGGAAGTTGGAGGGTGGAGATTAGGGGTTTCCCACGCGCGGTAGGCGTCGGCCATTTCGGAAAAGGTTGCCCACTTGGCCTTGCCGGCTTGAACAGCGGGATCAACCACCTCGGCGAGAAACTTGTCAATCACCGCGAACGGCTGCTTCGGGTCGCCGCGGAATTCGCCCGCGTGAACGGTAAAGTGGAAGACGTTGACCTTGTCCGGCTGCGCGGCTTGGAGCGATTGGTTGAAGCTTGTCTTGAGGAATTCGAAATACGCGGCATCTCCACCCGCATTTTCCGAGCGCCGCATTGAGGCGAAATCCTCGCGGGCGTACAAACCTTCCGGCAGAAAAACGATCTTGCCGTTGGGGTCGTGGCGGGCAAAGGCGGAGACATCGCTTTCGGTTGCGCCGCCCGCCGGCCGCCAGGGGTTGAGGCCGATCAACTGCGGATCGGTCTCCTGGGTGCGGGGATTCTTCCAGTCGCTGTTGACGCTCAGACCCGCGCACGCGGCCGCGTCGAGCAGACCGGCATAGAGATTGCCACCGCTCCAATAGCGAACCGGCTGCTTGACGCCCGCCTGCTGGATGTAGCCGATTTCCTCTTTCATCACGGCGCACCACGTTTCGACCGGCAATGCTTCGGAATTCTTGCCGAGATGCGCGTCCTCGTGAAAGTGCAGCCCGATCTCGTGGCCGCGCGCGGCCAGGTCGGCCAGAATCGGGTCGTTCGATTTGATCGCCATCGTCGTGAAAGGGGATTGGGTCTGGATCGTCAAGCGCCCGCCGTGCTTTTCGGCGATCGCCGCGGCCGCGTTAATATCCTGGACATGGCGTTGGAAAAACACGGCATTGTTGTAATCGGGATTGGCCGCGCGGGATTGCGCGTTGCTGCGCGTGACCAGCGCGCTGGGAGTGGAACCGAACGGTTCGATGTGCATGCCGATGTCGAAGAGCAAGACGGCTTGGGTCGCCGGCGCGGCCGAGGTTGCGGGCGAGCACGCGGCGATGAACAAGGCAAGGGCAAGGATCGAGACGCCTAAACGCAAAAGCGGGTTCATGGTGTCCTCCGAGAATTGAGGTATCGTCCATCGTTCGATCCTATTCTCGCGTACTCGACTGAATCTCACATGAGTTTTTCGTAACCGGCGTGTAAAAAAAAGAGGCGACCAGGTCACCCCTTTCGGTTTATCCGCGAATCTTCGCGAATCTTCGCGAATGTCATTGCGAGCGGTTTTTGCGAAGCAATCTTCATCAACCAAGTGTAACGCCGATGCGAAGAGGAAGATTGCTTCGTCGCAAAAAACGCTCCTCGCAATGACAGGGAAAATTCGTGGAGATTCGCGTGATTCGCGGATAGTTCTGTCTTCTGCGTGATCTATTGCGCTTCGATCTTGAGGTTGGCGGTGCCCCCCAGGACAACGCCCGATTCGGAGAAATTGAGCACGCGCAGATCGAGTTTGAGAAAGACTTTGGAATTGAGCTGCCCGGTGTATTGAAGCGAATCGAGCGTCTTGCGATAGGGATAGCCCTCGATGCCGGAGAACTGCGCGCCCTCGGACGACGCCGCGACAAACGCGACGTTCGAGCCGGGAATGGACGCGTTCTTGGCGAGCGAATACGTCACCGGCGCGTTGAATTCCATCGGCGCGGTCGCCGGTAGATTGCCCGGCTGGACGATAAAGTTTTCCACCTCGATATGCGCCGTACCGACGAGGTTGACTCCTTTATCGTCGAACGAAATGACGCGGGTATTCAGCTTGACGTTCGTATTCGGCGCGGGCGCGCCCTGCCAATCGAGCGTATCGCCGATCTGCTTCGCAGCGTCTAGTCCGGCGATGAGGACGCGGGCCGCGCCGGTCGAGGTCTTGCCGCCGTAGGCAATGGTCGTACCCGGCAAGAGCGCGCCGTTGCGAATCGTCAGCGTGACCGGCGCATCGTAGACCAACCTGCTCGCGGTCGCGCTCGGTGTGCTCGGCGCGAGCGGATTCGCGCTGCGACCAACGACAAACAGAACCAAAAGAAGAGACACCACCCCAACCGCGCGATAATGTTTCATGGTACGCCTCGACAACCTCGGAATTCCAGAGCCGAAAAAAGTGTAGCATGATTCGCAGAGAGTGTCAAGAGATTGCCGGATTCCCTCAATCCAGATATAATCCCGTAGGGCAAATTGGCAATTTGCCCTACAAGGAGAATTTTGAAGCGTTATTTCCTGATGTTGATGGTTTTTCTCGGCGGCGTGTCCAGCATGGGCATCGAGATGGCCGCGTCGCGGCTCTTGCGCCCTTTTTTCGGCGATTCGATTCTGATCTGGGCGAACATCATCGGCTTGATTTTGATCTATCTCACGATTGGCTATTACCTGGGGGGACGCTGGGCCGACCGCGACCCGCGGCCCGTTACGCTCTACCGCGCGATCGCCTGGGCGGGCTTTGCGACGGGCCTGCTGCCGTACATTGCGCGCCATTTTCTGCAACTCGCGATCTCTGCGCTGGCGCAATTCGACGCCGGTCTCGGCTTGACCTCATTCGCCGGCACACTTGTCTTGTTTTTCATCCCCGTCACGCTGCTGGGCTGCGTGTCGCCTTTTGCGATTCGTCTGACGACGCGCGACGTATCTTCGAGCGGCGCAACTGCCGGAACCTTGTACGCGCTCTCGACCGCGGGCAGCATCGTCGGCGTGTTCGGCACGGTGTTTGTGTTGTTCGCGATCCTCGGCACGCGCGGCACGTTCCTCGCGTTTTCGATTTTGCTGCTCGCGGGCGCGATTGCCGGCATCCTGCTTGAGGCGGGCAAGCTGCCCGCGACGCGCTACTCCGCGCTGCTCCTCGTCATCGCGATTGTCGCCGCGCTCGATTCGGGCGGCGTGGTCAAAGCCGCGCCGGGGCTGATCTACGAGACGGAATCGCCGTACAACTATATCCAAGTGATCGCGGAAGGCGACCTGCGGCTGCTGACGGTGAACGAGGGGCAGGCGTACCAATCCGCGTACCGCGCGAGCGGTGGACTGAGCGGCGGCATTTGGGACTTGTTTCTGATCGCGCCATTCTTTGCGTCGAACACGCCGCCGCGCAGCGTCTTGATGATCGGACTCGCGGCGGGCACGGTCGCGCACGAGTACACGCAAGTCTACGGCGCGATCCCGATTGACGGCGTCGAACTCGATCCGCGCATTATCGCCGTCGGACGCCAGTATTTTGCGATGACCATGCCGAACTTGAACGCGATTGCCGACGACGGGCGCAACTTTTTGCAGACGCGCGCGGGGCAGTACGATGTGATCGCCGTGGACGCCTACCGCCAGCCGTACATCCCGTTCCACTTGACGACGGTCGAATTCTTCACCGCCGTGCGCGAGCACCTCACGCCGAACGGCGTCGTCGCGCTCAACGCGGCGCGCACTGCGAACGATTATCGCCTCGTGGATGCGCTCGCCGCGACGATGCGCCGAGTGTTTCCGAGCGTCTATCTCATTGACCATCCGAACAACGCGAACACGCTCCTCGTCGCCACGCGCCAACCGACGCGCGGCGATGATTTCCGCGCCATCGTCGCCGCGCTGCGCGATCCAATGCTCCGCACGGTCGCCGCGCAATCGCTGCCCACCGTCCGCGCCGCGACGCAAACCGAACCCATCTTCACCGACGACCACGCGCCCGTGGAATCACTGATAAACGACATTATCTTGCGTTATGCGATGGGCGCACCATAGCGAATTTATGGTTTAAGATTTACAGACACGACGGGAGCTGGGTTTTCAAATCCTAAATCCTAAATCTGAAATCATAAATGGAGATAAAATGCCACGCTCGTTATTGAATCTACTCACGCTACTTCTGGTCGTCGGCCTTCCACCGTTCCTCGTGCTCTCGAATATCTTTGTGTTTCTGACGCCGCAATATCTCGATTACGAGTACGGCAAGCCGGACTTTCCCAAAGCGGAGCGGTTCGACGACAAGGACCGGCGGTATTACGCATCGGAATCCATCGAGTACGAGCGCGGCAATCGGACGTTGGAGCAATTCAAGGCGCTGGGGGTTTACGACGACCGCGAGGTCAAGCACATGGTTGATGTGCGCGTGCTGATCGAGAAGGTGACGATATTTCACGCGGTGGACGGGGTTTTACTCTTGGTGGCTTTGGTCGGGCTAGCAGCCCGACCCACAACGCGGGCGCTTGCCGCGCGCGGGTTGCTGACCGGCGCGCTGTTGACCGTCGCGCTCTTTGGCGCGATTGGCGCGTTTGCTGCAACGGGGTTCAACACACTCTTCACCGGTTTTCACCGCGTCTTTTTCGAGGGCGATACGTGGCTGTTTTCCTACACGGACAGTCTCATTCAATTTTACCCGTTGCGCTTTTGGTTCGACACCGCGATCGCGCTCGTCGTGCTGACGCTGGTCGAAGCGATTGTGGTGGGCGCGATTGGATGGGCATGGGGACGGCGAGCAGTAGGCAGTCAACAGTCAACGGTAAACAGTAAACAGTAGACAGGTTGTGCGTACTTCGTCTGATTTTCGAGGAGGAACAATGCCAGTTGAGATTCCTGCAAGTAAAACTGATTTGCTAAAGTACGAATACCCCAAACGCCCCGGCGAAGTGCGCGTGACGTACAAGATTCTGCCGGAGCGAGTGTCGTCTATGGGGTGAGGCGCGTGCCAGACCTGTGAGGCTTCTGAAAACCTCACAGTTCCAACTACAATCGCATTGGCCTCGCTCACCACTATGCCGGGAACCTTCCCGCAGCGAGATCAGCCATCGAATCGGCTCGCCTGTACGACGAGCCGTAAAACAATCACAAAGTCCTCCGTTGTGCGGGCTGGCGTGATGTAGGGGCGGGGTCACCCCGCCCGTATCCCCGCCCGTGTCCCCGCCCGCATACCCGCCCACATACCTGGGCGACGTGACGTCGCCCCTACAGGACGCCATTGCCGCGTACCGCGCGGCGCGGGCAATCAACAAAGATGCGGGCATCGTCGCGCGCGTGGTGCGGCTGTTGGATGCGCTCGCGCTGGCAGACGCGCAGGGCGCGGAGAAGCTGGCGGGGGCACGGAAGGCGGTGGCGGGAGGATAACAACGGACAAGAACGAAATAAACGGACGCGCCCCATGAGATTTGTCCGTTCCTTTCGCCGTTGTCCGTTGTAATCTTTTCCCGCGACCTCTCGGTTTCCCAATCTCCCCCTCTCCCCCTCTCCCCTGCTCCCCACGCCTGTAGGACAAACACCGACTGAAAAATCAGTGTTGCGCTGACTGACTCTATCCTGGCAAGAACCGACAATAGTGTACGCCTGCGCGATGCGCACGCGCATCGCGCAGGCGTACAAATTGCCGGGCACAGCCGGGTGGAGTCTAGTCACGCGATGAAGAGGGTTTTCCTGTTCGTGGTTTTCTCGCTCGTATTGATACGATATGCAAGCCCCTCGCGGCCCGCGCTTGCCAATCCCACTCCTCCGATCATCTCAGCATCGCCCGCCGCGGACGGGAGCGGTGCGTTAGCGCCCGCCGCAAGCACATACCGGCTTTTCCTGCCGTTCGTTAACCAGGGCGAGTCCTCGGTAGCTCTCCCAGGCCCGAGCGCGCGCGTGCTGTGCGATGGCAAGGTCTACGACGGCTACACCACGCGGCTGTTCCAACTCGACGGGGGCGTGGATGCCGATGCCAGCGTCCAAAAAGTCATACGCAACTGCACCTTCCGCAATTCCAAACAAGTCCCCATCGTGATCACGAACGCCAAGAACGTCCTGATCGAAGGCAACACCTTTGACAGCATCCGCACGCATGTCGCCGGCGACGGCGTGCATGCCATCAATATCACCGGCCCCGGCGCGGGCGGCATCGTGGATGGCGTGATCATTCGCAACAATTCCTTCCGCGACATCGGCGCGGATGGCATCCAACTCGGCCAAAATACGCGCGGCATCAAGAACGTGTACATCGAGGATAACGAGTTCGTCGGCGGCGCGGATGTCGGCGAGAATGCGATAGACGTCAAGGGCGCCGATGGGCCGATCTACATCACCGGCAACAAGGTCCACGGCTTTCGCCCCTGCGAGTCGCCCAAGACCAATCCGCCCGGCAATCAAGACTGCTCGGGTTCGAACGGGCCGGGCATCACGGTGCATGACGGCGGGGCCAACAAGACGCCAGCGTACAACGTGACGCTGGAGAACAACGACATTTACGATAACACGATCGGGCTGGTGGTGGCGACGGGCGCCAAGAACATTGTCGTGCGCGGCAATCGGGTCAACAACAATCTGAAGCAAGGGATCGAGATGCATGACGTTTACAGCGTGAGCGTGACGGGCAACACGCTGTCGTCCAACCCGACGCACATTGACGTGTCGAACACGCCGCAGTCGGGTGGCAGTTGCACGATCAGCAATAACACGTTCATCGGCGGCGGCGCCAACATCCAGGGTGGCTGCCAGTAACGTCTCTACAAAATCCGCTGCTATTGCAGAAACATGTTCGTGTACGCTTTGGTCACGTCAATGTCGCTCTTGATAAATCCGGCATCCTTCATGAATTTGGCCGATGCGGCCCAATCGGCGGGATCAACGTAGCCGAGACGCGGGCTTGTCCAGAGCTTGATCGAGGCCTTGAGCACCGCTTCGGTCTTTGGCAAGTTCTGCCCACCGGCTTCGGGTAGGTTCTGGACCGAAATCGCCAGCGCATCTTGAGGGTTGGCGATCGTGTCCTGCAAGCCCCGCAAAAAGGCGCGCACCATCTTTTGCGCGAGTTGGGGTTTTTCCGCGACGGTCTTTTCGTTCGTCACCAGACCGATCCCGACCAGTTTGCTAAAGTCCGCAACTTGGATCACGTTGATCTCTTTCCCCGCCAAAGCCAGTTGCACCGGCTCATTGTTCGAGTATCCCACGGCGGCGTCTACGATGCCCTGCGTCAGCGCCGCGACCTGAGCAAAGCCAATATCCTGCACCGTCACATCCGATTCCTTGATGCCGGCCCCGTACAACAATGCGCGCCACCCCGTGTAATTCGCGCCCCAAAACGCGGGCAGCCCCACTTTTTTCCCGACCAAATCTTTCGGCGTCTTGATGTTTTTCTCTTTCAGCGAAAAGACGCTCGACGGGAACCCGTTGTAGAAATTGGCGACATACACGAGCGGGATGTCTTGGGCGCGCGCCTGGATCACCTGATCGCCGCCGAGCAGCGCGAAATCGGCCTGGTTCGCGCCGACCAGTTTGATGCCATCTACCTCAAAGCCCCAAGTGAATTTGACTTTGAGACCCTCGGCGTTAAAGTATCCCTTTTTTTCGGCGACATACCACGGCGCGAACTGAACGTCGGGAATATAGCCCATGACGACCGTCACTTCAGTCAGCCCCGCCGCCGAAAGGGTGGGCGGCGCGGTCGGCGCGGTCGTGGGTGCGATTGTCGTGGGCAATGGCGCAGTCGTCGGCGTTGACGCGGGAGCGCACGCGGCCAGCAATAGAGCGCCGCTCAAAGCGACCAAGATGATCATGCAACGAACAAGATTTGACTTCATGGATTTGTCCTCCGCCATCGAATTATTAACCGTTCTAATAGTACGACGACCATGTACAAGCCGAGCGCCATGCTCGAAAGTGTGATGACTGTCGCAAACATTAAGGGCGTGTCGAGCGCGCCGCGCGCAAAGTTGAGCAGGAACCCCAGCCCGCGATCCGCCCACAACAGCTCGACGACCGTTACGCCGATCACCGACAGCGTTACGCCCACCCGCAGCCCGCCGAAAAAGATCGGCAGCGCGGCCGGCACCTCGAGCTTGGCAAAGATTTCCCAGCGCGTGGCCGCGTACGAGCGCATCAGTTCGCGGTATTCGGGCCGCACGCCGCGCACCCCGACGATCGTGTTGACGAGCATCGGGAAAAAGCAGATGAGCGCGGCGATCAGGGCATTTTGCAGGGGGCCGGTGTTGATCCAGATCACCAGCAGCGGGCCGAGCGCAATGATCGGGACGGCCTGCGAGGCGACGAGATACGGCGAGACGATTTTCTCCAGCAGCGGCGATTTCGCCAGCGCGTAGCCAACCACCACGGCGAAGACAAACGCGATGCCAAAGCCGACCGCGATCTCGAGCACGGTGATGCTGAGATGCCGCGAGAGAATGCCCTGCTCCCAGTGGTAGACCCAACTGGCCGCAACCTGGGCCGGCGTCGGGAGGATAAAGACCGGATAGCGATTGACGACGACGACAGTCTGCCACAGGAGCAGGAAGAGCGTCAGCGCAAATGGAATCGTGATGTACTGAAGGTGAGTGCGAAACCAGGGAGGTAGGCGCATTTCGTGATTCCAGGTTAGTAGGCGACGTGCAGGCAATTCGCGGTTCAACTCATGACCTCGGTCATTTGCGTCCATTCCCGTTCAAGCGCAGCGCGGCGCGCACGGCGCGCACGAGTTCGGCATAGCGCGGCGCTTCGCGCAGGTCAACCGTGCGCGGGCGCGGCAGGTCAACCTCGATCACGCGCTCGATCTGCCCAGGACGCGGCGTCAACACGGCCACGCGGTCCGAGAGCATCACCGCTTCGCCGACGCTGTGCGTGACGAAAAGTATCGTCACCCGCGTGCGGTCCCAGATGTCGAGCAATTCGCGGCCGAGACGCTCGCGCGTCATTTCGTCCAGCGCGCCAAACGGTTCGTCCATCAGCAGAATGGCAGGGCGGTAGGCGAGCGCGCGGGCAATCGCCACTTGCTGCTGCATGCCCGACGACAACTCGTGCGGATAGCGCGCGCCAAAGTCGCGCAGCCGGATCAGGTCGAGCAGCTCGGCGGCGCGGCGTTCGCGTTCGGCGTGCGCAAGCTTGAGGATTTCGAGCGGCAGTTGGATGTTGCTCGCGATGCTGCGCCATTCCATCAGCGTCGGCGACTGAAAGACGATGGCGGTCTCGCGGGCGCGGCGGGCCTGCGCGGGCGTGCGCCCGTCAATCAGAATGCGGCCCTCGTTCGGCGCGAGCAGATCGCCGACGAGCCGGAGGAGCGTGGATTTGCCGCAGCCGGACGGCCCGATGATGGAGAGAAATTCGCCGGCGCGCACGTCGAGCGATACATCGCGCAAGGCCAACACGCCATCGCGCGGCGGCCCGTAATGCTTGCTGACCGATTCGATTCGTATGAGGGTATGGTTGTCCATTTCCAAAACAAAAACCCGGCGTGGGCGACCACAAGGGTCGCCCCTACACCGGGGCAGGGGGACGCACGGACGCATCGCCACGCGGACAATCGGCGCAAATAAAATCCCGATGTACGAAAAAATACATCGGGGCATCACACGCAAACGATTGCCGGCGCGCAAGCGCGCAGACGTATTCGTCAGACCTTCTCTCTTCCGGACTATACCGTCGGCTCCGGCTCAACCGGATCCTGCTCCATCCACCGCAGTGGACTCGGCTCGCGGGCTCTAGTTAGTTTCACAGTTTTCTAGTTTTCTAGTTGGATAGTTGATGCTCGGACTCGTCAACTATTGAACTATCAAACTATCTCACTACCACCGCCGATCGGGAATTGTCTCTTGGGCGGGGTTACCCCGCACCTACAAAGACTCACCCTGCCCCGAAGGTGCTATTCAGTTGCTTCCAGTATATCGCGAATGGATTTCGTTGTCAAAAACCAGTGCGCCTGGAGGGACTCGAACCCCCAACCGACAGTTTCGAAGACTGGCGCTCTATCCACTTGAGCTACAGGCGCAGGCGCTGAGTTGCGTTCTCCTCACCTCTCGTCGCCAGTATAATGCGAAAGCGGGACGCTGTCAAGCAATGCACCCTAATCCTAATCCTAATCCTAATCCTAATCCTAATCCTAATCCTAATCCTAATCCTAATCCTAATCCACTCGTTGCCGTCGCGGCAATAGATGTTGATACAACGCCTCGACTTCGGACAGGTCGCGGCGGAAGGGGCCTTCGGTTTCCAGCTTGAGACTGGTCACCGCGGCGGCCCAGACCACCGCGTCTTCCGGCGGCGCGCTCAAGCGGCGACAGAGATAGGCCGACGTGCAGGTATCGCCGCGACCGCTGCGGCCGCGTAGTTCGCGCGGCACGAGCGGGGCTTGGTCAATTACTCCATCATGGCAGACGAGGACGCCGCCGCCGTGCGTCAACAAAACCTCGCGCGGCCCGAATTCTGCCAGGCGGCGCGCGGCCTTGTAGCGATCGGATTCGCCGGTCAGCAGTTCGGCTTCGACGGCGTCGGTCTTGAGCACATTGACGTGGCGCAAGATGCGCTCTTTGCCCGGCCAATCATCAAAGCCAAGCGTGCCATCGCTCACGACGCGGATAAACCCCTGCACGTCCAGCGCGATCATCGCCCCGCGTCCGGCCAATGCTTCCACGACCTCTTGTGACACTTCGCCGCGCGCCGACGAAGCGACGATCGCGAACACTCGCGATTCGATGCCCTCGAGCTGGTCTAGCGTGAAAGGGCCGGCGGAACGGGTCATTTCAATCGTCCGCTGGTCCATGTTGTCGGTAGGATAGGTCAAACGCAGATGAGTCGAGGCGGGAGTCTCGCGCGCCCTCATCGTCACTCCAAGTCGCTCCAGATCGTCTAACGCGCCCCAGTCCTCGCGCGCCAGGCGGGTGACGACCGCGACGCGCTTGCCCATACGCGCGGCGACGTGCGCGCCGTAATAGTATGCACCGCCATTCACGACGGTCGTGCGCGTAGGATAGACGATGGTGTCTTTGGTGTAGTGGCCCACAAATGTAATGTCAAACATAATCAATCGAAACTCGCGCCGAGATTTTGAGCGACTTGGGCGAGGCGGTGCTCTGTAGATTCAAGAATTCTTCGGATTCCAATTTTTCGCGAATATTCCGCATCTGTTCGCATTCGGCGGGCGTGAGTTGATCGAGCTTGAGTGGCCGCCCCAACGCGCGCGCGTATTCCTCGATCAATATTCTCTCGACCGTTGGAATCGCGATTTCGCCCAACTGGGCGCGCAGGGTCGTGATGTTGGCGCGCAACGCCTCGCGCGCCAAATCGCGAAACGCCTCCGACGGAACGCGCCAAACCTGCGCCATTGTTTCGTAGTCGAAATCGAACAGCAGGTTGCCGACGACGACGCACGCCTCCTCAATCTGTCCGCCCCCCGTACCCGCGATCCGTTTCTCGTCTACCTCGATTTCGTTGACCTCGTGCAATTGCGCGTTTAGCCCCAGCCGTCTTAGTGTCGCGACGGGCGCTTCCAACAGGCGCGCGAAAATCGCCGCGGAGACCGGGGGCACGCGGCTGCGATGAAAGACGCATTGATAGAAAATCTGATTCGCGTCGAGGTACGTCGCGCCGCCGCCGACCTGACGGCGCATCACGGGGAGCTGGCGACGCGCGCATTCCGCGCGGTCGAGGACCGCATCAAACGATTGGTGAAAGCCGAGGGACAGGTAAGGGGAAGAAGGCCGGCAGATAATGATGGCATCTGACGACTCGTCGGTCATCGCCTCGGCGAGCGCATGGAAGACTGTTTGGGTTTGCCAATAGGGAGCGAAGCCCAGTTGGATCAGGCGGATCGGTTCAGGCATCCCAACCCAACTGCTCGCGGATGATGGGCAAGTCGTCGGCGGTGGGAACGAAAGGATAATCGCGAAATTCCTCGCCCGGACGGTACGAGCCGTAGGGCCGGTTGCACGTCATGTTGCCGCTGCGGTCGGGGCAGCCGTTGGTCATGAACGCGCGCCCCGCAACAATCGTCTCCGCAAGCGTTTGCGGAGGCGCATCAATCGCCGCGATATTGTCCTGCGCGTCGAACTGAATCGCGTGCGCGGTCAGCCGGTCGTTTTCGATCAGGTATTTGGCGAGTTGGACGCGACGCCAGCGGCGGATCGGCTGGCGCGGCAGGTCTTGCATCGCGCTGCCCGGCTCCGGGTTGAACGAAAAAAGAAAAGCGGCGATCTGCTCGGCGTGGAGTTGCGCGAACAGATTCACGAGATCGCGGTCGGTCTCGCCGAGGCCGACGATGATGTGGCAGTTGACATTCAGCGGGCCGTACAGGCGGCGCGCGGCGCGGATGATCTGCCAATGGTGATCCCAATCGTGCGGACTGCGGACGTCCTTGCCGCGCGTGCGATTGAACACATCCTCGGTCGCGGCATCCAGCCCGATGCCGATAATGTCCACGCCCGTCGCCTGGATACGGCGCAGCCATTCCTCGTCTAAAAGCGTCGCGCTGACGAGCGCCGAGAGCGGCACGGCGGGCGCGGCGTCATGCACGCGCGTGAGAATCTCGATCATGTCGGCGTTCGCGCGATGGTCTTGCACCTGTGAAACGCACACGCGCCCGATCCGGCCCTCGCGCTCGCGTTCCGCGATTTTGTCCGCGACGAGCTGGGTTGAATACAACGGCCAGGCGACGCGAATAAAGGTATTGTCTTCGGGGACGCCCGGACGCTCGCGCGCCAAGCCGCAGTAAACGCAGTTGGCGAAACAGCCCTGCGGATAATGCTCGAGCAGATTCACGCAGCCGCAATGCGCGTCGCGAAAGACGCGTCCCGATTTCAGTCCAAGCGCGATTGCCGCCGCGCTGCTGATGCGAACGTGCTCGGGGCTTATCGCGTAATACTCGTTTTGTAGATGTGCGGGAACTGTTATCTTCGACATGATTGCTCCATTGATAGTATGGGAGTATGGGGGTGTGGGAGTACCCCCATACCCCCACACCCCCACACTCATTCACCACGTCACCCCGCAGCACGCGTTGATGAAACTCGGCTCGAGGTTGCGCGCCCGCGCGTAGGCGACGCTGCCATCGGCGGGATACGCGATGCCGTTTAGCCCGGCGTCAATCGCAAGGCGGTCAATCGCGATCTTCATTTCGCCGAGCGGGCGCGCGCAGCCAAGCACGATGGGAATGCGCGGGAGCGTTTTGCGCGCGGTCTCGAAGAATCCCGCGATGTCGCTCAGGGGCGGCGGTGGCGTCTGCGCCATCGGCGTACCGGAGAGCGGCATCAGGATGACGAGCACGAGCACCTTGGGCGAATGACGCGCGATCATTTCCAGCGCGTGCCACTCGCCGAGCATTCGCCCGTAGTGCAAGCCGAGAATGATGTGCGGGATCGTCGGGATGCGATGTTGCTCCAGGCGCGCGAGCGCCGCGTCGTAATCTTCCGGCGTGGCGTCGAGATGATAGATCTCGCGGATCGTATCTGCGTGACCGATGACGTCAATCATCGCGCCATCCACGCCGAGCGGCGCGAGGGCCGCGCACGTTTCTTCGTCCGGCAGACCGGGATGCACGCGAATCGCCAGCCCCAGTTCGCGGCGGACACGCGCCAGGTCGGGAATGAAATCGCGCAGCGGGACGCATCCGCGGCGGTCGCTGCCGCCCGAAACCAGGATGCCGCGCGCGCCGCGCTGCGCCAGAGTCGCGCAGAGATCGAAGAGCGAGCCGTCAAACCGCGACAAATCGCGCATGCCTTGCAGCAGGGTCGTTTGGCAGTGATCGCAGTTCAGCGCGCACGCAGCACCCGTGACACTGATGGGGATGAATTCGGTCGCGACGTGATTGGCGTACTCGGAGGTGCGATAGCGTTTGAGGCCGGGCGCGTGAAAAGTGATCTGGTCGGGGAAATGCGCGCGGCGCAGGCGCAGGCACTCGGGGTCAATCGCGATCACGCCGCGCCCCCGGGGTTGACGAAACAGCCGTAGGGGTCGGCGCGGGCTTTTGCGTCCGCGATATTCGCGCGCTGGACTGCTGTGTGAACGGCTTGAACTAGATCGGCGAGGGGGATGTGGCAGAGTTCGGTTTGCCAGCGCGCATAGTTCTTTTCGAGCGTTGCCGCGACCGCGCCGGGTTCCGCCGTGTGCCAGCGCAGCCCGGCTTCCAGGGCGGCAATCGCGTTTTCGGCGGTAAAAAAGTCGCCGCCGATAAAGACCGCTTTCAGCATGCGCCCCGCGAGCGTCGCGCGGACGTCGAGCAAGCCGGCGGCGGTTTTCACTTTCGCCGACCCAAACGCGTCGGGAACCTCGGTCGTCTGAAACGTCCAGCCGTCGGTGAGATATTTATCCTGTTCGAGCGCGGCAATGACTTGACGTTCCTCGTGTGAAAAATCGCCCGCGACGAGAGAGACCCCGAATGCTTCCGCGTATGCCTGCGCGATGCACGCGCGTACCTGTTGCAGCGGAATCGCCCAGCCGACTTCGCGGCGCACTGTCGTGGTGCGCGCGGCAACGGTCGCGATCTCTTTATCAGAGATTTTCTCGAACGGCGTATCCAGCACGCGCAGCATGAGGGGCACGTCGAGGTCAACGAGGAGCGAAGCGTGAAAGAGCAGCCCGTCCGAAGGCGCGCGGTAAATGCCGAGGCCCACGATCTTGCGCCCGTTCACTTCGATATCGTTCTTGCGCCGAAATCTCGCCTGTACTCCGAGATTATTCAAACCGCGCACCAACCCCTCGGAGAATCGCTCCATCAATTCACGCGCGCGGCTGTAAGCATCGTCCGAGTGTCCCGGCAGTATCAGCGCCACGCCCAATTGGTCGCTGCCCATAATGATCGCGCCGCCGCCGGTCGGGCGGCGATTGATCGCGATATGGTTCGCGCGGCAGTAATCCACGTGGATTTCATTCTCCACGTTTTGGAAGCGTCCGACGAGCGCGCAGTGCGAGCGGTAGGTGTAGAGCCGGAGACTGGGGGGCGATTGGCCCGCGCCGACGCGCTGCGTGACCGCATCGTCCGCCGCCAAGCCGAACGACGCCGAAACGCCGTCGTCCGTGATGAGCCGCCACTCAGTCATTGATCCAGCCCTGGCTGCGGTACCGTTCGATTTCTTGTTCGGCCCACGCGGCGACCTGATCGCCGTAAACCAGGTCCGCCGATTCTGCTGTCCAATCGCTGGCGCTGATCGCGACGAGCCAGCCATCGCCATAGTTATCGCGATTGACGAGAGAGGGATCGCGCAGGACGCGTTCGTTGCGCGCGACCACAGTGCCGCTGATCGGCGCGATCAACTCGCCAGTCATCTTGGCGGCCTCCAGTGTGCCCATCGCTTTGGCGCGCGTCACTTGCGCGCCGATTTCGGGCAGCGCGAGGTAGGCGAGGTCGCCCAGCGCTTCCAGGCCGAGCGCGTCAATGCCGGCGAGGGCTTGGGCCGGCGCAGTCAACTTGACCCACAGATGGTTCGCGCGGTCGTAGTAGCATTCTTGAGGAAAGTTGAATTTCAACGCTGCCTCCTGAAGGTAGGATAGGACGCGGCGCCATCTTTGATGGCGACGTACGCGGAGAACGATCGCGATCATGCGCTGCTGCAATCCCGGCGATTATAACACGCGGGTCAAACAGCGTCAAAGGCGCTTCGGGCGTGACCGTTTTCGCATTTGTATGGCGCGCCTATCTGTGCTATAATGTTGCCGCTGTCGAATCCACCAGAATTCGATGCGCATGGTGGCTGTAGCTCAATGGTAGAGCACTTGACTGTGGATCAAGTGGTTGCGGGTCCGAGCCCCGTCAGCCACCCTCACCATGTGAACGAGTCGCGCACTTCAAGCCCGCTTCAGAAAAGAGGCGGGCTTTTAGCTGGTCCCATCCGTGGGCCGCTGGACGCCGCGAACCGAGCGGCGCAGAGGGATCTCGCGCAGAAACAAGCAGCCGATCGCGGCCAGGGCCATCACAATCGTTCCGACGAAAAACACGTCGTGAATCGCCACATACAAAATCGCGCCAAACATCCCGGCCCCGGCAAGGAACGAGACGAGCGCGGACACGCTAAAGATGTCATTCTGGAAAAGGGCCAAGGGCAAGATCGGCTCGACGCCGCGGCGCTCGGTAAAAATGAACAGCGCGATCATCAGGGCCGCCAGAGCCAATGGGCCCACGATCTCGACCGAAGTCCACGCAAACGTCGAGGCGGCCCACGAGAACGCGAGCAGCAGCGGCACAATCCCCAACACCAGCAAGACCGAACCGAGGTAATCAATCACGCGCCGCGCAGCCGCGGCAATGCTCGGCAGGGTCCAGTAAACGACGACGATTGCCAGCAAGCCCACGGGCAAATTGATCTAAAAGATCCAGCGCCAGTCGAGGTTATCGGTAATGTACCCGCCGGCCGCCGGCCCGATCACCGACGCGAGGCCGAACACCGCGCCGGTGAGTCCTTGATATTTGCCGCGTTCCGCGGGTGGAAAGATGTCGCCGATAATGGCTTGCGCGAGGGGCAGCATGGCGCCCGCGCCCAAGCCCTGCACGGCGCGAAAGACGATCAGTTGATTCATCGTCTGCGACGCGCCCGAGAGAATCGAGCCGAAGAGAAAGAGGACCATGCTGCCTAGAAAAAACCACCGCCGCCCGTAGAGGTCTGAAAGTTTGCCCCAAATGGGCATGCTCGCCGTGGAGGTGAGCATGTACGCGGTGAACACCCACGCGTAACGATCTAGCCCTTGCAGGTGTGCAATGACGCGCGGCATCGCCGTACCGACGATGGTCTGGTCGAGCGCGGCGAGCAGAATGCCGAGCAGCACGCCTGAGAGAACGCCGAGCGCTTGCCGGCGCGATAGTTCGGAAAAGTGAGTTAGCGGTGCTTGACGCACGTTCGCTTTATCCATTCCTGTGTATTCCTGCTCATAAAGTTGGGCGTTGGTTCGTAGTCAGACACGGAGCGTTTTTTGCGGAGTGTCGCTTTGTGCGCCAAGAACGCGACTCCGCTTTTCTCCGTCGCTCACTACGAACATGCCGCCGTCAACGATCGCCGGCCGGTTCGGTGCGTGGGCTGGGCGCTGCGAGATCGGCTTGTACCAGTTTGACCAGGGGCACAAGGCCCTGCCGCAGTCCGGCCAGTTCGTCGTCGCTCAGTTGGCTCAGCCAATTGCGAAATTTCGCTTCGCGCTGTTCTCGCCGACCGCGCATCAATTCGGCCCCGCGTTCCGTGAGCCGCACCAGCGTCCGCCGGCGATCTTTGGCATCTTCCGATCGTTCGGCTAGTTCCTGCTGCACCAATTGCTGGACGAGGATGCTCGCCGCGGGATTGCCCATTCCAAGCAGCTTGGCTAACTCGCCGATCGTCAGCGAACCGCGAAACGCCAGAAAAAAGACGGCGCGTAACTGAGACACGGTCAGATTCAAGTCAATCCATTTCGGCATATCGGCGAATTTTTGGGTTAGGACCATCTCCACAAAAGCTTCGATGATTTCGTTCTCGATCTCCCGCCGCGATGCTTGGTTGATCTTTTTCGACGACATATTGCCTCCCTTGGGTCACGCGGCCGACTGCACGATCCCGCGATTCCCGTCCACCCTAATCCGGTCGCCGTCGCGCAGCGTTTGCGTTCCCGTCACCGTCGCCATCACCGCCGGGATACGATACTCGCGCGCGACGATGGCCGCATGTGACGCCGGGCTGCCGCTGTCGCAGACGACTGCGATCGCGCGCTGGAAGAGCGGCGTCCAAGATGGATTCGTATAGGGCGCGACGAGCACATCGCCCGCGCCCAGCTTGTCAAACTCGGCGCCATCGCGCACGATGCGCGCCGGCCCTTCCGCGACGCCCGGGCTGCCCGGCGTACCGCGAAGGAGCGCGTCACCCTCGACTGCGCTTACAAAAAACAGCCGCGGATCCACAAAGGGCGTGCTTTCAAGCTTGGCGCGCTTTTCCTTGCGCCGCAGCATCGCGGCACGCAGGTCTGCGGCTAGAGCTGGTGGGAGCGACCGCTCGTCGGCAATCTGTTCTATTTCGTCCAACTTGAGATGGAAAACGTCTTCGGGCGTAGCGAGCACGCCTGCACTGACGAGGCGCCGGCCAAATTCGAGCAAGGTCCGCCGGAACAAGGGCAGCGACAGCGTCGCATAATAATGAGTGTCCTCGCGGATCTGTAACAGAGCACGCGCCTCGGCAAGAAGCTCGAGGAACGCGGATCGAAACGGAGCGATTCGCAGCAACGGATGCCGCAGCACTAGGTCTCGCGCCCGCTCCCAGTCGGCTTGGCCGGTTTGAAGCGGCGGCTGATGGGCGACAAAACTTTTCACGATGCCAAGCACCAGCTCCGGCGCATCCTTCCACGTCGGTTGCAGCGCAGTACTGATGATGGATTCACGATGCCCGTAGCGATCTAAAAATGCGCGCAACGCGACCAGGAAGGCGCGGCCGGCCGGCTGCTCTTCGAGCGCGGCCCACAATTCGTTTGGACCATAAGCAGAAAAAATATCGGTAAGGTCAGAGTCAGATCGAACTCGGTCGGCCAGTTCTTCGAGGGCGCGGTTCGCCGTCACGGTCAGGTTTTCGGCCCCCGAGAGGAGCAGGGCGAATTGCTTGGTTTGTCCCGCAAGCGCGAGCAAAACGCGCAGCCGCGCGATCGCGAAAGCCGCCCGCGGAAAATAGCGCCGCCGCACCTCTCCCGCCGCGAGGAACGGAATCGCCTGCGCCGCATGTACCGTCGCGACCAACTGCTGCCACGCGAGCGCGCGCACGTCGCGCGATTCCAGCTCGCGGGCCCGCGCTTGCGCCTCGGCCAGCAGGGGATCAGACTGCCAGCGGACCGGATTGTAGCGGCGGATAAGCGAGACCAACCGCACGGGCGTCAACAAGGTTTTCCAGGTTGGCCGAGGAAGTTTGCTGGAGAACCGGATGACGACATCATCCTCGGTCTCGAACATCCGGCTCAAAGTCCAGTCCAATCCCAATATCGTAAAAATCGGTTCCACCGCGCTCGCGAGGGCCGGTATCCATGTCCCCATGTCGAGTGGGTAGGGTCGAATCGGCAGCATCTCGCCGAAATTGGCCGCCAGCAATCGCTGCACCTTGTTCGCATGAGGTACGGGTTCGGGCAGCGCGGTGATCGGACGCGCCTGGAGGATGAATGGCTTGCCCTCGGCCCAAGCCCATTCGATATCTTGGGGACTGCCAAAGTGTCGCTGGATGGCTACGCCCAAACGCGCCAGATCGCGAAGCGCGCGGTTCGGCAGGTCCGCCGCATCACGTCCGGCGACGTGTTCCGTTCCGCCGCCTGCTCGCGATCGGATGACGACCTCGCGCCGCCCCGCTTGCCGTTCCGCGATCTTCCAACCCAATCTTTGCTTGCGCAAGACGAAATGGTCGGGCGTGACCAAGCCGGAGACGATGGCCTCGCCAAGACCGGGATTCGCGTCAATGACGATTTCGTCGCGCGCGCCCGAGACCGGGTTGGCGGTGAACATCACACCCGCAAACTCCGGCTCGACCATTTTTTGGACGACGACGGCGAGTTTCACCGTCTGCTGGTCGAGTTTCAAACGCGCGCGATACGCTATTGCGCGGTCGCCCCACAGCGACCCCCAGCAGCGCCGAACCGCATCCAGCAATTCCGTGGTACCCACGACGTTGAGAAAAGTCTCTTGCTGACCGGCGAACGCCGCCTCCGGCAGGTCCTCGGCCGTCGCGCTCGACCGCACGGCCACCGGGCCTCGGCCCAACGCGTCGTATGCCGCGCTGATTGCGCGGACGACTTTAGACGGGATCGCCGCGCGCTCGAACGCGTCCCGGATCGCGGCGCCATTGCCCGTCTGCTCGCCGAGCACGCGGGCGACCGTGGTGTCCAAGCGATTTTGCGCGACGAAGCGCGCATAACCCGCGGTCGTCAGGACAAAGCCGGGTGGAACCGGCAAGTTGGCGTTGACCAACTCGCCGAGATTCGCGCCCTTGCCGCCGGCGCGTTCCAAATCGGCGGCGGAGAGTTGCGTCAGCGGCGCGATCAGGTCCATCTCAGAATGGTTGGGTTCTGCCATAGGTCCTCCATGCTTCTAAACCGATATACCCACTATACACAAATAGTTTCATTTTGTCAATACATTTGATAGATTGAAATATTCGTGGCAGTAAATCGGCGGGCGGCAAGCGGATTGACGCCGAGTGGTTGAGCATCGCGCAAATTCTGTTTGGAGCCAAGCCCGTCGTGGAACGCGACGTCTTGATGGTTGGCGATGCCGGCGGCTTGATGTTTCCACTGGCGGGAGATGGAATTGCGATGGCGCTGCGAAGCGGCATCGTCGCGGCTGAGCACGGGGGACGTTATCTTGCGGGCGAGCTAGACGCGGCAGACATGCTCCACGGCTATGCCGCGCAATGGGAGCGCGAGTTCGGGGCACGGCTGCGCTTGGGTCGCCACCTGCAACCGATTCTGCTGGAGCCGCGGTGGGCGGCCTTGGGGTTGCGCGTCGTCAACGGCATCCCCGCGCTTGGCAACTATCTGGTGTCGCACACGCGAGATTCCGAGCGAAGCGAGGAATGACGATACGCCAGGTGAGTTAGTGACATTCGGCAGCGGCTGCTGGCTGCCCCACCTCCGCCAGTTCCCACCGCTCGCACCGGCCGCCCCAGCGCGCGACGAGCTGCTTGTCTACCGTCACCTGCACGATCTCGCAATGGTTGGCGCAGTGATGGCACTCGAATGAGGTCGTGCGGTAATTCAGTTCGCTGACTCCGAATCCTTTGAATTGCGTGTGATGCCCGTTGCGGCTCATCGCTTCGCGCGCGAGCATCGCCGCGCCGATCGCGCCCATGACTCCGTGATACGGCGGCACGTTGATCGGCATTTTCAACGCTTCTTCGAACGCGCGCACCATTCCCTTGTTGAACGCGACGCCGCCCTGAAACACGATCGGCTCGCGAATCTCTTTGCCCAAACCCACATTGTTCAAATAGTTGCGCGCCATCGCTTGGCACAAGCCGTAGAGAATGTCTTCGACGCGATGGCCCATCTGCTGCTTGTGGATCATGTCCGATTCGGCAAAGACGGTGCAGCGGCCCGCGATGCGGACGGGCGATTTGGATTGCAGCGCGAGCGGGCCGACGGTCTCGATGTCTATGCACAAGCGCGAGGCCTGCTGATCGAGAAACGCGCCCGTGCCGGCCGCGCAGACCGTATTCATTCCAAAATCCACGGCGACGCCATCGCGCAGCACGATGATTTTCGAATCCTGCCCGCCGATCTCGATGATCGTTTGCACGCCCGGCACAAAATGCGACGCGGCGACCGCGTGCGCGGTGATCTCGTTCTTGATGACGTCCGCGCCGACGACCGCGCCGGCGAGGTATCGTCCGCTGCCCGTCGTGCCAACGCCCGCG
Source organism: Chloroflexota bacterium (assembly GCA_016208315.1). Taxonomy (GTDB): domain Bacteria; phylum Chloroflexota; class Anaerolineae; order UBA4142; family UBA4142; genus JACQYF01. The sequence goes on from JACQYF010000075.1 coordinate 22,465, forward strand.
ACGGTCAAGTGGTCAGGGAATCCGGGACCGATCTGGCGCAAACCCTGCTGGACGACTTCGAGCGGCTTGCCGCGCGTCCGCAAATATAGCGAATTCAAAACTTGATACGCTTCGTCCAAAACCACCAACTTGGTCGTCACCGACCCCACGTCAAGGCCGAGATAGACGTTCATGAAAAGCTTCCCCCTGCTTGAGATGGCGCGAGACGAATTTCGCGCCGGCGATTGAGCAAGTCCACGAATGCTTCCAGCCGCGTCTTCATCCCCGCTTGCCCGGATTGCTCGTCGAGAATGAACGAGATGATGGGAAGGTTCAAGTCGCTGCTGATGCGTGGCAGGATGTTGAGCACAGTCACTTCGGGGATACACGTGAACGGCAAAAGCTCGACCAGACCATCGAAGCCGCGCCGCGCGTGCAGCACCGTTTGACCGACGGTCACCAGCCCCTCGCCGCCGATATTCCAGCGCAAGTACGGCTTGGCGGCTGTATCAATTTCCGATTTGTTCAGTCCAAGTGCCTCGAGGATCAGCTTGAGTTTCGCCCAATCGGCGAGCATGATCGTGCGATGGACTTCGGCCCCGAGTCGCCCTAACACGCGCTCGATGTCGAGATTGTAGAAATACTCGAGAACCGCATAGTATTCGCCCGTGGTCGCGATTTTCACGGGCGACCGCGTGGGATCGAGAACGACGTGGCCCATCTTGTCGAGTACGTCGCGCTCGACGAGCTTGAGCGCGTCGCGGTCGCGCGCTTGATCCACGCGCGCCAAACCTTCTTCCCAGACCTTGTCCACGCCGCCCTGCGTCGCCTCGCGCGGCCGAATGAATTGCACGCGGCGTTCCATTTCGTCGAGCGCGCTCATCTTGGCGAGCGCGAGCCGAATCTCGCGCAGGACGACCGACCATGAGAATTGGGGCATGAACTGGCGGAGAAATTGGGGCAGCGCAAACGCGCCGCCGGTTGCAAACATCGCCGTGCTCACGAGTTCGAATTTGTAGCCGAGATCGTGCAGCACATCGTTGAGCATTTGAGTGTAACTGCTGTTGCGGCACAACTCCGCGCCGTCCATGTAGAGTAGCGTGTCCGCGCCCGATTCTAACATCTCGATCATGTTGCCGAGAATGTACTTGTACGGGGTGCAGATGAACTCGGGCGCGTGCCGCACGCCGAGCGAAACCGTGCGACTGCTCAGCGATGGCCCCAGTTCGACGCGCACGCCGATCCCTTCGAACACCGATTTGATCGGGATGGCGGAGGTGCCCATGCGTGGGAATCCCACGACGGGATTGTTGAGTTGCCGCAGGACCGCCGGCAGAGCGACCGGCGCGGTTCGATCGCACTCCGCGGAAATGGCGAGCGCGTTTTGTGCGGGGTCGCGGCGCGTCAGCATGTCCACAAATGCCTCGAGCCGCGTGATCATGCCGGTCGCGCTGCCGTGCTCGTCCAGAACGAGACTCATAAAGGGGCGGCCCAAAGCGTGCGCGCGGCGTGTCATGGTTTCGACCATCGCCGAATCCGGGCCGCAGGTAAAGGCCATCACGGCGATGAGACCCGCAACATTGGGCTCGAGCAGATAATGTCCCGCCGCGCCCGACATCCAATCCTCAAAGAACCAGCGCTTTTGCCCGGTCGTCTGCTGAATTCCGCGCCCCGCCTGCTCCGGCGAAACCATCTCGCTCGTGACGACGCGCGCGCCGAGCGCGCGCAGACGCGTGACGAGATTGTGACTGATGTAATCGTCGTGCAGGCAATAGGGATGGCCGACCAGCGCGATCGTCAAGCGCGGTTTCTGATCGCGCGTCGCGGGGGTGGTCGCCCAATCGTCCGGGTAAAGGCGCGCGAGGGCCTCGAGGTACGTGAGTTGGTCGGCGACTATCTGCGCGCGAAACGCGGCGTCCACCTCGCCCGCGCGCTGCCATGCGCGTCGCACCTTGAATGGGTTGCGCGTAAACTGTGCGCCGAGGCGGTGAAACGCTTGGCTGGGGGAAATCTTGTAGCGATGGACGTCAATGCCGGGATCGAGCAGCGGCGGAGCATCCGGGATCGTGGCGTGAATCAAATCCGGCAAACCCTGAAACTTGCTGCAGTGCAGTGCGCCCCATTCCACGCTGCGAATTGCCGGAACAAAAACAAAATCCACTTGCCCGTGATCGCGCAGCCAGACGACGTGGCCGGCATAGACCTTGACCGGCAAACACGTCACGTCGGCCACGCGCTGCGCGCCGACCGAAACGATCTCGCGATTCGTTGGAGGGGAGATGACGACTTGCGCGCCCAGCTCTTCGAAAAAGGTTCGCCACAAAGGATACGATTGCAGAAACTGGAGCGCGCGCGGAATGCCGATGCGTAGCATGTTGACTCCGACGAGTAAGGTACACTGATTGTACCAGACCTTGTATGTTCTTCGCAAATGGGGGGGGACGATCAAGCGGCTATCACGGGGTTGATGTTGCCGGTTGTGGCGACGGCACGTTCGTCGCCGCGGGCGATGGACTTGCGGCGGGAGAGGCGACCGGTGACGCGCTGGTGGTTGTGGTCGGCAATGGCGACGCGCCCACAGTTGAAGTGGGCAACAACACGGGAACTGATGTAGCTGTCGCTATCATTGCCGGTGTTGTCGCCGTTGGCGCGGCCAAAGGGATAACTGTCGGCTGTGGCAAAGGCGTTGCCGTGGGCGGCTCCGGTGGCGGACTCGACGGCGCGGGCGTTGGGCTGGGTGGCACTGGTGTTGCCGTGGGCGGCTCCGGAGTCGGAAGCAGTGCCACCGCGGTTGGCGTCGGTGGCACCGCAGTCGCGGTCGGCGGCTCGGGCGCCAACGTGGGCGGCGCTAGAGTTGGCGTGGGCATTGCCGGAGTCATGGTCGGAGGCGCGGCTGTAGGAGTCGGCGGCAAGGGCGTCTGTGTCGGAGGCGCGGCGGTTGCAGTGGGTGGGAGTCGAGTCGCCGATGGCGGTACACGAGTCGCAGTCGGCGGCGCTTGCGTAGCCGTGGGTGGCAATGGAGTTGCCGTCGGCGGTAACGGGGTCGGGCTTGGCGGTACAGGAGTGGCCGAGGGCGGGATCGGCGTAGCAGTTGGCGCCGGCGCGGTCGCGCTTGGCGCGACCGATGTTGGTATGCCTGTCGGTTCATTCACCGCCGGGCCTGGCGTTTCGCGCGGTCGAGTGATCGTCGCTTGTGGAGCGGGCGTAGGCGAGGAAGGCGGCGTAGCCGGCGGCTGTCGCGTCTCCGTCGGCGGGGGCAAGGGTGTCAACGTTGGAATTGGAAGAGTGGGAGGCGTGCTCAGGATTTGTTCTTGTATGGCATCTTTTTCGGTTTGCGAAAAATTCAGCGCGCGATCTATTGCCGGTTTGACTTGATCCGGCCCGGTCTGGCTCAGCGTCGTCAACACACTCGCGTACTCGGTTAACACCTTGTTGGTTTGCTCGGCGAGCGTGACCGTGGTGTTGGCATCCGGGCGATCCGCGCGCGTTAACTTGGTGGTCACGCTTTTGATCTGCTGCTCGAAGGATTGAGCCGTTTCCGGGATTTCTGCATAACGGCCTTGGCTTGCCAGGCCCGTTATTTCGGTGATCCGATGATTGGCGATGTCGAGGTGAACCTGGGCCTTGCGCGTTTCGTCCGGGGCCAGGGTCAACTGCACGTTCTCGATGGTCGTCTTTACGGGATAGAGCGTGTCTCCCGGCAGAGTGTCCTGGGCGAAAGTAATGAGACTTGTCGCGCCAAAAAAGATCGCGAGGGCCAGCGTCAACGCGACGAGTGCCGGGGCGAGAACAAATCGTCGTCTCGGTTGGACTGCGGGGAGCGGCGGAAGAATCGCGTCCGGTATGCGATTCGCATGTCCATTCGAGCGTGACAAGAGTTGGAACGCGCGCGTCAGCGTCGCCGCGGGCGGAAGCTCAGAGTCATCCGCGCGCAATACTAGGCGCACGGCGCGCACGCGCGCCACGGTCGCCGCGCATTCCGCGCAACTTGCCACGTGCGCGGCAACGGCGCTGACTTCCGGCTCGTCAAGCGCCTGGAGCGCATAAGCCATCAATTGTGCGTCGGTGATCGGATGGGTAGCCACTCGCTCCTCACGAACCTGCGTCGAATCCCAGCGCGATCAAAATCGCTTCTAACTTTCTAAAGCAGCGTGCCCGCGTCGGACCGATTCCACCAACCGCCAGGCCCAGGCGCGCGGCGATCTTTTCGTAATTCGGGGTTTCGGAATCGAGGAACAACGCGGTTACAAGTTCACGGCAAGGTGGGCCCAGTTGGTCGAGAGCCAAGTGGACGAGATGCTGCCGCTCCCACGCCTGAACTTGATCGAGGGGTGGCGCGTCGTCGTCGGGGGCCGATTCGTCCAGTTCGTCTGAACGCGGGAGAACTTTGCCGAGGCGCATGGTCTCGCGGTGGGTCACGGTGATCAGCCACGCCGTAAGGCGCGTCTCGTTACGCAGCGTGCCCAGCCGCCGAAAAACGATGGTAAAGACATTCTGAAAGACGTCGTCGGCATCGGTTGCCGCGAGGCCATAGCGGCGCGGGATCGAATAGACCAGCCGCGCATAGCGACTCACCAGTTCCTTCCAGGCCGCCTGATCGCCGTCGAGGCACTGCTGCACCAACTCGGAATCCGCGCGGTATGCCGTGCGTTCAAGGCGCGCGACCCTCGTCGCGTTGTGACGCTTTTTGGCGAGGGCGTCTAGTTCCGAACTCTCCACGACCTGCATTTCCTTATCTCGGATTCGATGATGGCCGCGGAGAATCCACCGCTTTGACCGACGAAAACATGGGACCTACAGAAAGGAAAATCGGACACAACGCCTGCCTCGGCTACAAGTTCAGTACGAGAATGGGCGCGGTGTCCGATGTTGAGCCGGTCGGCGACCGGCTTGTCAAGCACAAGCGGTGTTGAAAGACGTTGGCAGTGGTCTAGTCCAATTGACTACGCCACTGGCTTGCCAGAGTTCGAGGCGTCCATTTGTATAACGTGGGAAGAAATCGGTGAGTCACCCACGAGCGTGCCACGTGGCACTTGCAACTCTGACTATAGCCATTTTTCAGACGCGTGTCAATGCCCCTACAACTTGTCGGCAATCGTTGCGGCCAAGTCCGGCTGCGGAATCGCCGTTTGCTCCCCTGACGACAAGTCGCGCAAAGTTGCTTTTTGTGCGGCGGCTTCGTCGGGCCCGACGATGACGGCGAACGGTATGGCTTTGGCCGCGGCGTATTTTAATTGCTTGCCCAGCCCATCGGCGTCGAGCGCGAGTTCGGTGTTCAGTCCCGCCGCGCGCAGGGCGTTCGCGAGACGAATGGACACGCCGAAGAAATCGCGGTTGAATACGGTGACGAAAACTTGGGTTACGGTTTTACCGACTTGCGGGGGAAACATCGCCAGTTCTTCCATGACGTCAATGATCCGCTCGATGCCAAACGATGTGCCGGTCACGGGGATGGATTGATTACTCATCAAGCCGATGAGTTCGTCGTAACGCCCGCCGCCGGTCAACGAGCCGATTTTGGGCTCGGTGACGATGGTCTCGTAGATCGGGCCCGTGTAATAAGCCAGCCCGCGCACCATTGCGAAATCGAATTGGTAATTAGTAATTGGCACGCCCGAATCGCCGAGGAAGGTCGCCAGTTGCTCCAGTTCATCAATGCCTTCCATCGCGCTCGGCACATTCGCCAAGAGTTCTCTGAGTTTGCCAAACGCATTGGGCGGCAGGGCAATCAACTCCATCATCTTGTCAATCACATCCGGCGGGATTTGGTTCTGCGCCATTTCCGCGCGGACGCCCTCTTTCCCGATCTTGTCCAGCTTGTCAATCGAGCGATACAAGCCGGCGAGCAATTCCTTGGGCACGCCCGCGTACTGGCCGATGCCGGTGAGGATTTTGCGATTGTTGATCTTGACGACGAACGATTTAAAGCCCAGTCGCGTGAGCACCGCGTAAATCACCGAGATCATTTCCGCATCGGCCAGCATGGATTTGCTGCCGACGATGTCCACGTCGCATTGATAGAATTCGCGATAGCGGCCCTTTTGCGGTCGCTCGGCGCGCCAGACGGGCGCGATCTGGTAGCGTTTGAATGGCTTGACCAATTCGGGGTACATCGCGACGATGCGCGTGAGCGGCACGGTGAGATCGTAGCGCAGCGACAATTCTTCCTTACCTTCGCGATGCCGCGCGTCGTAAATCAGTTTCTCGGCGTCGGGGCCGTACTTGCCCAGGAGCGTCTCGCGCAGTTCGAGCACCGGAGTTTGCAGCGGCTCGAAACCGAAACGCTGAAAGACGCTCTCGACCTGGCCGATCACGTACTGGCGCAAGAGCATTTTCTGCGGCAGGATGTCGCGCATCCCGCGCGGCACGCGGGGTTGGATTTTGGGTGGCATTTTCAGCTCCTTTTTGGACACTGATGAACACAGACAACACAGATAATAAAAATGGCGTGGATGCTTCCACGCCAGAACTCAAAGGCAGTAATCGCGATTACTCTCTGGCGCGGCGGAACGGCGCATCATCATCGTGCGCTTGATGGTAGTGAGAATGAGCCAGGAATAATCCTAGAGTCATAGTCATTCTTGGGCGCTATTATAGCACAATCGAAAAAAAGGGCAACCGCCAATTAGCGAACGATCATGTACGCGGCCACAATCAACAGTACCGTCCCCATCACGCGCCATCCATCTATCGAGCGAATGGCGACGCCCAACAGTCCAAAGTGGTCAACGACCATGCCGACCGCCAATTGTCCGATGATGATCAGAACAACGGCAGCCGTTGCGCCTAGGCGCGGGAGCGTGTGGCTGAGCGTGAGATACAGAATAACGCCGAACATGCCTGCCCCGAGCATGTACCAGGAGAGCGTGCGCCAGTTTTGGATTTGCTCGCCGCCGCGGAAAAGCAAAAGCGCGCCGGATAGAAACGCGCCGCTGACATGGATGATAAAGCTGCTGGCGATCCCGCCCACGCGCTGGCTCATCGCGCCTGAAATCGGAGATTGCAGACCCACCGCAAAGCCGCCCACCACACCAATGAGAATTGTCATTAAGAGTTCAGGCATTCGAGCAGCACCTCAGCTCACCGCTTTCTTCACGAGCGCGGCGATCCTTGCCTCGGCGGCGGCGGTCAACTGCTTCAGCGCGAAGGAGGTCGGCCACATGGCGCCTTCGTCGAGGTTCGCCGTGTCGTTGAAGCCGAACGTCGCGTACCTCGCCTTAAACTTGTCCGCGCTTTGGAAGAAGCAGACGACCTTGCCGTCCTTGTCGGCATACGCGGGCATCCCGTACCAGGTTTTCGGCGAGAGGGCTGGCGCGCTGGCTTTGATGATGGCATGGAGCCGCTTGGCCATGGCGCGATCCGGTTCCGGCATCTCGGCGATCTTGGCGAGCACGGCGCTTTCCCCTTCCGCCTTGTCCTTCTCCGCACGCGCTTCCGCCTTCAGCTCTTTGGCGCGCTTCCTCATCGCGGCTTTTTCCTCGTCCGTGAATCCCCGTTACCCGCTGGTGGGCGGGACGAGATAATGTTGAGTAAGCGGCAAAGATGTGCAGCGTGTTCCTCAAAATGTTTAGCCGGCTGATGAGCATTTGTTCAACGGTTCGATATTGCCGAGGTTAGGCGGCTCCTTTATGCCATGCTTCTTCAGGCAATTCCTTATTAGGGCGGAAACAGTTTCCAATGCCCCTCGGAGACGACTTCGACGGCACCATCGGTCACTTTTATGGCGGTCTGATCGTCAATCGCGTACGCCGGCACCCGCACCCCGGCGGCCCATCGTTCCGCGTCGGCCATAGTGTTCTCCGGGAGAGCCGGGTGATCCAGGTGCGGAAACATCGCAAAAGGAACCACTCCCAGCGTCTCATCGCCACCAGTGGGCGGAGTCCAGCGGACGAAGTCCTCCCCGATGCGGGGCGCCATGACTATGCTCCCGGCGCTTAGTCCCACGTAGACCGCACGCAGCGACGGCAAGAGGTCTGCCAGTCCCGACTGGCGCATCCAGTGGCAGAGATACAACGGATCGCCGCCATTTACCAGCAGAACGTCGGTCTCCTGGACCCCGGGGACCCAAAGCTCTTCAGCGATGCTGGGCAGTGCGGTGAGCTCCAGCACTCCCAAGGACTTCCAACCCAGCTCGCACATGGGGGTTCTCGGCTCACGTCCGGTGATGAACTTCCATGCTTGGCCAGCACCGCCCGGGTTGGCGTGCGACGCGGTGGGAATGCAGAGGGCGTTGGACTCGGCAATCGGTTTGCCCAGTAGCTCGACCAGCGCATCGTGGATGCTCGTGTTCGTGATGCCAGCGGAAGTGAGAAGAAATTTCATGAGGCCTCTCCTTGCTGATTTATTGCGAGCCGAAAGACTCCTCCAGTCTCTCTTATTATGATGCGATTATACAACGTGCCGCCCAACTATGTTTTATGCGGACGCATTTCCGCATAAGACCCTTCTGGGGTTGTTATGCAGAATTCTTTCTGCATAACAGACCATATGCGGATTGTACGCGTAACCCACTCCGAAGGCAAGTACCACGAATCACCCAGCTCCCTCTACGATATATACCCCAAATCCTGCAAGCGTTCCATGACCTCTGCTTCCTCTTCCGCAGAGTATCCGTCTGCAATCTCCGCGCGTCCCTCCGACGAGCCACCGTACTCGACGGCGCGGCTGTCGGCGAGAATTTCGGTCAACACGCGGCCGTCCATATCGTTTGGGACGGGCAGGCCGAGCAAATGGAGAATCGTGGGCGCCAGGTCAATTAGCCGCGCGCCGGCAAATTCGCCCGCGGGTTTTACGCCCGCGCCGCTCGCCGCGAACATCCCATTCATGCGATGCGACGACGACACGCCATACGATGGCTCGACAATCTTGTTCGAGCCGAATTCAAAATCGCCAAAGGCAATCGTTTCGAGGTTGCGTGGCAGGAACAGGATATCGGGCGCTTGCGCCAGGTGCGTGCCGTGGTAGATTTCCTCTTTCTTCCAGAGGTGCTCGACGAGGGGCGTATGATCGGGCAGCTTGAGCGCGCGCAAATCCGCAATCACCTGGTCGCGCGTCCGCTCGTAATCCGCGCCCGGTTCGATAATCCCCTGCGGCTCTCGTCCGCGCAAGTTGATGTGTACCTCGCCGATATAGCCGATGGAGTACGCGCGGGTGCGCGCCCAGTCCACGTCGCCGAACGAGAGGAAAAAGCGCTTGAGCAGCCCGCGCCCACCGCGGCGTTTGTCGAGCGTGCGGCGCAGTTTGCCTAGCCCAAGAGTAAGTAGTAATTGGTAAATAGTTCTTGGCGTGATGCCGAGTTGAAAGGCCAGCCGCTTGAGGCCGGTTGCCAAGTCACTTTTGAACTTGAGGTAGCCGAGTTGGGCGAGGTAGTTGTTGACGTAGAGAAAGTTGCGGACGGGCCCGTGGCCGTGGTCGCTCATCAGGAGAATAGAGATTGGAGATTGGAGATTGGAGATTAGGCGCGCGAGCAGTCCGTCAATGTGCTGGTAGATTTCGAGGATGCCGTCGCGGAATTGGGTGGCCTCGGCAGGATCGTGTTCGTGGTGAGTGGGATCGTAGCAGGCCCACAAGCCATGCGAGACGGTATCGCTTTCGGGAAAGACGAGCATGAAGAAATCCCAGGGGTATTTGGTCATCAGGTGCTCGGCGGCTTTGACGCGCTGCGCGGCAGAGTATTTCAACGCCTTGAGAAAGACCTCGCCGCGCCCCTTGGAATACACTTCGTCCGAATAGACGATGTAATCTCCGATCTCTGATCTCAGTTCTTCTGCCAATTCACGCGGGTAAGTAAAGTTTTCCGCGCCGCGGGGCGTGAGCATTCCGGTGACGAGGAGACCGTTGACCGGTTGCGGCGGCCACGTTACAGGCACATTCATCACGATCACACTTTTGCCCGCCTCGCCAATCAAGTCCCACACCGCTTTGCCATCCCGGTCGAGGACGGACACCGGCGCGAGATCGTACGAGCCGCTGCGGCGCTGCATGAAATCGAACAGGCCGTGCGCGCCGGGGTTCTTGCCGGTCATGAACGACGACCACGCGGACGCGGTAACGGGCGGCACCGTCGAGCGCAACTCGCTCCACGCGCCGCCGTCCATAATCTTTTTGAACGTGGGCAGCTTGCCGCTCGCGGCCCACGGGCGAATCAAATCAAATGTCCCGCCGTCGAGGCCGATGCAGAAAACCTTCATGTTACTCCACGGAAACGCGCGGAGACGGTGTCCCCGCGCGTCGGATCAATGTAGTAGGCCGCCCAGGACTCGAACCTGGAACATGCACCTTATATGAGTGCTGCTCTAACCATTGAGCTAGCGGCCTTCATCAAAGCGGTCTTGTCCTCGCATGAACGACTGTGCTTGCTGCCATGTTGCGAAAGGCAAGCCGTTTGCTGCCTTTTCCGAGAGCTGATCCATCTGTTTGACTAATGTGCGCCGTGAGAGTTGGCGTTTGAGCGCAGGGTTGCGCTGCCGCAGCTGTGCCTTAATGCGGGCATGAAGTTGTTCTGAGCGTTTTAATTCAGAATTGCTGGCGATTGCTTGGCGGACGAGGTCTTGGACCGCGCGCTGAATGATCTCCTCGGGGCGTTTGCCTTCACGAGCGGCAATCGCTTTGACCTTCTGATCCAGGTTAGCAGGCAAATTGACGGGATAGACCATTTCCTCACCTCACGGCTTGATTTTACCACGAGTGATGCGCGCTGCCAAGTTAGTATTGAGAATTACTTGGCGATTCTGCCTTCTTCATGCAAAAACTTCCTTCATGTCTTCTGCTGTGTATTCAGGTGTTGGCTCAATTTCCATGCCCCGCATCGCAAGGGAGAGAGACAGATTTGACCAGGTGTGCTCGTCATCCTGTGCGGCTTGGCCCTGCGCCTTCGCCAAGAGATATTCGACAAAATCGAGCACTTTAAACTGAAGCGGCTCCGGCAACTGTTGGAGGGCTTGGACGACTTGTTCGGCGACAGTCATAAGGACACGCTCCTTTCTTCCAATGCTCACATTGCCATTATATCATCCGGTGGCTGTCAGGTCAACGAATTTCCGCCGCGTTACCTTTGCCGCCTATCCACAGCGCCTTGACGATATCACCCGTATAAATCGCGTTCGGCTTGACTTCGCAGCCGGCCCAGCAACCGGGGCATTTGCGGACGACGGCGCGTTGCTGTTGTGCGGCTTGGTCGTACCAAACTTGTTCCAACGTTTGTTTTCGCAGGTTGCCGACGACGGTTGGATAGTAAACGCACGTCATCACATCGCCGTTTGGCATCAGGCGCATGTGGTTGTGCAGCTCGATGCACTGCGGCTTGGGACTCTCGATGTGATGGAGCAAGCGGTTTTTCAAACCGCGCAAATAGTAGCGCTGGACGAGCCATTCGGGAATATCATGTATGCCGTCGCGCCGGTCCAGTTGATTGAAGATGTATTGCATTTGCTCCGGCGTGAATGACGACATCGAAACCGACTTCATATCAGGGACGTCTTTTTCCTTGTCGGTGTTGATCCGGTAAAGGGTATAGTGGTCGGTCGCGATGGCATAGTGGACGCTCACGCCCAGTTTCGCCATCTCAGCGCGCAGCGGCTCGATGTGGTCCCAGTTGCGGTCGGTAATCGTCTGGTTCACGCCGAGGTAAAAGCCGTACTGGTCGCGTAACTCGACCAAGCCGTGCAGCGTTTTCATCGCCTTGTCGTAAAGACCGCGATAGCCGCGAATTTCGTCGTGCCGCGCGCCAACCGCGTCAATCGAGAGTTTCAGGTGCAGTTTCTTCGAACCCACGGCTTGCGCATATTCGAGGATGCGCTCGGTCAGGATGCCCGCGGTCGTGACGTGAACGATGGTCGGATCGTTCTCCTCGACGATGGCGCGCGTGATTTCGGTCATGTCGCGGCGCAGGAACGGTTCGCCGCCGGTGATGCGGAGTGAGTCGAGGTGCGGGATCTGCTGGAACACGCGGCGAATCTCGTCTACGCTCATATCGTCGTGGTCGGTTTTCTTCCACACGTCGCACATGAAACAGCGCAAGTTGCAGCGCCACGTCACGATGAACGTACACATATTGGGCAGTTCGACGCGCCCGATTCTGTTGTTGATGACCGCTTTCGCGATGTTAGCGTAGGTGGCAAGAGCCAAGGCGAACTCCTCCGACGTAAAACGCAAAACGTAAAACGTAAATTCACGCATCACGTTTTACGCTTTGCGTTTATTCGTACTTTTCGCGCCGAATCGCGGCGACTTGGTCGGCGAGGATGCCAAACATGAAGACGATTACGGCCGAGACGATCATCATCAGTGCGCCGGTAGGAATGTGGAACGCCGGTTCAATATGGGCGTTGAATCGAAAGATGCCCGACGCGATCCAATAAACCAGACCCACGAGAAAAAGAGCGAAGCTGGTTGGCACAAAGACGCGAATCGGATCGAAGAGTGCGATGATGCGGATGATGAGCATTATCGCGGCGAACCCGTCCTTAATTGGGTTGACGGTGCTCTTGCCGACACGTGGCTTGGTGGTGATCGGTACGTACGCGGTATTATAGCCCGCTTTGAAGAGCGCGAGGGTCAAGGTCGTCGAGAACGAAAAGCCATTCGGCAGGATGTGCAAGAATCGCAACGCAACCTCTTTGCGGACCGCACGAAAACCCGAGTTCAAGTCTGGGATCGTGGTCTGCGCGAGATAGTTTGCGACTTGGGCAAGAACCCATTTGCCGGGACGGCGCAAGAGCGGCGCGTTCGAACCTTTGCCGCGCGCGCCAACTACCATGTCATTGTCGTCGAATGCGTCAAGCAGCGCGGCGATTTGGGTCGCGCTGTGTTCGCCGTCCGCGTCCATCATCACGATGATATTCCCCGCCGCCGCGCGGATGCCGGTCTTGAGTGCCGCGCCCTGCCCCTTGTTATGCCTATGCCGAATCACGCGCACGCCGACCTGCTTGGCAATATCGCCAGTGCAATCAGTCGAACCATCGTCCACGACGATGATCTCGGCGCGGCCCTGCCACTCGCTTAGTCCGTTCAAAGTCGCGCCGATGCTGCCCTCGACATTATACGCGGGGATAATGATGGAAATTGGGGGTTGGAGGTTGGAGATTGGAGACTGCGAAGCGTCCCGTAGGGATTGGAGATTGGAACTTTGACTTTTCACTTTGGACTTTTCACTTGCGCGAGCACGTATCGGTGGTGCGCCCAAATTGCTTTCAGTTGCCAGGGAAGGGGCGCGTGTTCGAGAAAAGTATAGCGGTCAATTTGCGCTTTCAATTCGGGACGGCGTCCGAGGTAATAGTCCATCGTGGACCAATTCCAACCCGTGCCGGAGAATTGCGCGTCCAGTTTTTTCGAGCGAATGCCGAGCCGTTGAAGCACTTGAGCGGCCGGCATCACCGTATCGGGCCACGGAGGCACGTCGAGCACGCCTTCTTCGCTAATTACTAATCCCAAATCCCTAATTACTTTCTTGATCCGCTTAATGTCCGCCCAACCTTCGTTCACGTAATTCACAAAATCGCGTTCGAGCAGATACTTGCGCATCAGATAGCCCACTTGGACGCGGTTTGGCATCGCGACGAATACCAACTTGCGCGAAACGCGGGCTAGCTCGCGGAGCAATCCTTCGGCATCCGGCAGATACCACAGCCCGGCCCATTCCCACGTGAGATCGAACGAATCGTCAGGAAAAGGGAGACGCGTGAAATCGGAATGGCAAACGAAGGTGGCACGCAGTTGCAGCTCGTTCCAGATGCGCTCGATGGCCATCAGGCGAGTGGGATGATCGTCAACAAGCGTTACCGCGCAGCCGCGCTGGGCGAGACGCACGCTGTTGATGCCGCTGACGCCGGCCATGCCGAATATCGGCGCTTCGAGAACGGTGTGGATGCCATGCCGGCTGACGATGCGGTCGAGGTAGTCGTTGAGGACGAGGCGCTCGTAGACGAGTCCGAGTCCTTCGTTATAGTCGGTGAGATATTTGGCCCATCGCTCGTCGGGCAGGCGAAGTTGGGGGCGCGTATCGTTCATGTGCTCTGGATATTACAGGGGGTAGGACAAATTGTCAATTTGTCCTACGGCGCAACCTGGAGCGTGGCTATCGGCGCAACTGGCTGCCCATCCAGGCCCACCGCGAAGGTAAATTCGCCGGGTGTATCGGGCAATTCCAAATCATAATACGCCTTGAGCAGCTCGCCGCGCTGCCACTCGCGCGTGGGATAAAAATCAATTGCCGCGCGCTGCCAAGTCTTTACTGTTTTGCCGGCAGCATCCAAGAGCGCGAATTGTATGGGCACATCTTCTCCGATTGTCTCGCGTACAGCCCACAGCAAATAGATGCCGATTTTCTGGCCGGCCCGATGGATGCCGTCGAGTCCGCCATAGCCCCATAGGGCGAGGCGATTACCGAGCGCATTATCGAGTGGATGTTGAATGAACACCTGATCGCGCGTCAGATTCGTCACGCGATCAATGATCAGCGAGCCACTGACGACGTTCTCACTCGTCGGCGTTTTTGCCTCCGCGTCGACAAGCCCAACGCGCCAAGTGTACTGTCCGGGCGGCGAACCGGCGGGAATCAACAAGTTATGGACATCGCTCACGTACTCGCCGCGCTGCCATTGCGACGTGGGATACAGGCCGCGCACCGGCGGCTCGTCCCTCTGCGCGGCCAAACGGCCCTCCGGATCGTACAAGCCGATGCGGACGATGAAATTCTTGACCGCTTGGTCAGCGCGCCAAGTAAGCGCGATGCGCGCGGTACGATTGGGCGCGATCGCGCGTGTGGGCGCGTAGGGTTCGAGCGCAGTCGTCACCTCGATATTCGCGAGCGAAAGCGACTCGTTGACCCTGACCGAATTCAAAGCCGAAATTGGCGATGCGGTCTGGGGTCTATCGCGCACTTGTAGCAGCGGCCCCAGTTGTCCGTAGCGGTAGTTTCCAGTCGGCAAGGGAATTCCTGGCGCGAGGAAAAGCGCTTGATCGTTGGCAAGCGCGGCGCGCGCGGCTTGTGTCTGCGGCGCGGGATCGTACAACGTGCCGACGAACTGCAAGTCGGGCCGGCGGTTTTCGACGCGCTGGATATAACGCATCGCGTTCAGTTGGCCCCAGTTGCCGACGAGGACGGCGTCGCGCGGCAGCGGCAGTGAGAAAATCTCATCCCACTGTTTGTACACGCGGTCGAAGGAACTCCAATCTGCGACGCGGTAGCGGTCGCCGAAGGGGAGGAGGAGGGAGAGGGCGAGTATCACGACGAGGGAGGCGCGGGCGAGAATGGGAGTGTGGGAGCGAAAGAGTGTGGGAGTGTGGGAGTATGGGAGTTGAGCGGCGAGATTTTCTAGTGCGGCGACGCCGAGCGCGAACCAGTAAATCAAAAAGACGAACGGCAGAACAAGATAGCGGTCCGGTTCGCCCGCGTAGATTGTGCCCCAGACGGAGAAGATGAGGGTACACAAGCCGAGGAATAACGTGACGGGTACAACCTGCCCTCGCAATGACCTTCTGGCACTCGAAATTGCCCCAACAATGACCACCGCAAGTCCTACATACCCAAACGAATCGAAAAGGTACTGCGAGACAAGGATGATGCCTTCCGCCACTTGCGATGGCGCGGCGCGAATGAAATCGCCCGCATCGCCGCCCGAGACTTGAGCGAGGAATCCTTCTAGCGTGTTGCTGTACCACGGCGAATTGTGGCCGAACAGGGGAAGATAGAGATAGAGTAAGAGCGGCGCGAGCAGCGAAAATGCGATTCGTGCCCAATCACGCGGCCTGCGAAGCAGATTCGAATCCACGAGGAAAACGAATAGCGCAATCGCGGGAGCGAGCAGGAGCGTGGAGCGATGATGAGTGAGACTCAAACCGAACAGGAACGCGGCAATCGTAGGAGCGGGGCTTGGACCCGCCCTTGCCTTGGCATACCACCGCAGCAGCGCGTACAAAATCGCGGCGACGAGGAAAAGATGCAGCGGGCCGACCGATGCAACTCCGGCCTGCCGCCAAACCGCCGCGTTCGTGGCGAAGAGCGCTGCGGCGGCAAGCGAAGCCAACGGTCGCCGCGTCAATTGCATCGAGTTCAAAAAAACCAAGAGGACCGTGCCCGCGCCGATGAGCGCCGAGAGCAGGTTCATCCGGTAGGCGACATTGCCGAGCGGGGCGAGAGTCGTGAATACTTTGCCGAGGATCAGGTAAAGCGGGTAGCCCGTCGCGTGCGCGATGCCAAGCGTATACGCGACGTGTTGAAACTCTTCGCTGTCGAACGCGCCGCCCAGGGTGGGCGCGGCCGTGTGAATGTAGAGCGCGGCGGAGGCAGCGAACACCGCGGCCGCGAGCAGAGTCGCGGATTTGTTAGCCGGCTGCACGGGCTTTAACTTTGTCGGCGCCATCCACAAACGTCAAGACCAACTGATCGCCTTCAAACTTGGCCTTTTGGATATCCAGCAGGGCCAGCACGCGGGGCAGGATGACATTGCGCCGAAAGTTGCCGAGCGTGATCGCCAACTCGTCGCCGTTGCGCGCGATGTTCAAATCTTCTTTCCCGATAAAGGGGAGCCGGATCTTGAGCAGATAGTGGCCGTCGTCTTTTGTGATGCTCTGCGGCTGCCCCGCGTAAAAGACCGTGGCCGGATCGGCCTCGCCGTAGATCGCCGCCGCCATCTTCCGCAACATCTCGACGCCCACCACCTCTTGATCCATCAACGGAACTTTGAGAATGGGGACCGGCGCGAACGCTTCTTCGACCAGGTGGCCGTAGCGCGCCTGCGATCCTTTCCACGCGTCGAAATACTGATCCCCGACCGCCGCGGGGATGATGCGATTCGAAATGATCAGGTCGGTGGAATAGCCAAAGAGGTTGAGGTAAGTAAAGGTTCGCTGCGCCTCTTTGATGACCATTTTCTCAGGATTCAGCACCAAGCGGACGGACGATTTTTGCGTATCGGCCAACAGTTGGTGCATCCGGTCCAATTGAAGAATCAGCTCTTTGATCGAGTCAAACAACTTGTCGTCCGGAATCGGCAGGTCGGTCATGCTGCGGAGGAGCGGCCCGGCGACTTGCATCATTTTCCGCTCTATGGGAAAGATGTGCGTGAGATACCATTTGGCGACTTCGGGCAGCGAGAGCAGGCGGAGCGTTTCGCCGGTCGGCGCGCAGTCCACGATGATCACATCGTACTCGTTCGCGTCGTGCAAGTAGACGATTTGCAACAGACTGGCAAGTTCCTCCATCCCGGGGAGTACACTCGCCTCGTCCGCGATCAGGTCGCTCACGCCGCGCCACGCGAGCACGGTGGAAAACCACTCTTGAACCGTGCCCCAATATTTTTCCATTTGATGCAGGATATCTATTTCCTGCCCTTTGAGATTCGGCGCGATCTCGATGGGTTCGTTGCCGATGTGCGTGTCGAACGAATCGGCCAACGAATGGGCGGCATCCGTGCTCACCACGACGGTGCGATAGCCCAGATCGGCGCAGCGCAGCGCGGTTGCCGCGGCGATACTCGTCTTGCCCACGCCGCCCTTGCCGGTGTAAAGCAGAATTCGCATGTAGCAACTCCAATGGATCAGAAAACAGGTAAACAAGTAAACAGGCAAGGCACATTATAATGCGGGTAGAGGTATTGTCAATTGGGTGACGACCTGTTTACGTGTGTACTTGTCTACGTATCTACTCCCTCCCAGCAAACACTCGGTAATCAATCGCGGAAAACGGATTATCGAGCTCGGCCACGTGATCGAGGAAGCGGCGGTCCGTGTCGTCGAGCGTACCGCGCTGCGCCATCGCGGCGAGCCGGTTAAAGCGGGCAAGATGTTGGTGAAAGCGGCTGCTAGCGTATTCTTTGGCTTGCCCGGTCGCAATCAGGAACGGCCAATCGGACGATTGCATGAGGAGCAGTTCGCGCGCGGCTTGGTTCAGGACGGTCTGCAGGTCGCCCTCTGCCGCCGGATGTCTGGCTACCAATTCCTCCATCGCGCGTTCGGCAGAATGAATCAGAGGCCACAGCCATTCGGTCTCGGCATTGAGCCAGGTCGAGTGATTGCCGCCAGCGCCCCACGAGGACTCGGGCAGCGCTAACACTTGCGCGGGCGGATGCGCTTCGAGATATGCGCCGGCGGTCGTCAGTTCTACATCTTCGCTCTCGGCGAGGCGTCGTAAAACGTGCTTGAGCCACGCCACGCCTTCGAACCACCAATGCCCGAACAACTCGGTATCGTAGCACGAGACGATAATGCCGCGCTCTTTCGTCTGATAATATTGGGCGCGAACCATTAGGCGAATCAAATCTACATAGTGATCCGCGTGCATCGAGACTTGATTAAAGGCCGGATAGGGATCGTAGAACTCTTTTTGGCTGAGGTCGCTATTCGCCGCCGTGACTCGCCAGTAGTGTAAACCGCTGTTCGAGTCGCGGCGGTGGAATTCGCGATAGACAAAATCGCCGGGATAGCCCTGGGCCGCGCTCCAGACCTGCTGCCCGGTTCGCTCGTCACGTCCAAAGACCGCGACGTTGGCGGCTTGCGCGTAATAGGGGCGCATCGTCGTGCGAATTTTGGGTTCGGGGCGATCGTCCGCGTGGACCACGAATTTGCGCGCGGGTAGCGCCGCGCCCCTGATTTCGGGAGCTTGAGTGAGACTTGGGCGGGGTAGCCGAATCGGCCCACCGGTGATGACGTGCGCATCGGTGAAAAAATAGCCGAGATTCAGTTCGGCAAAGAAGGTTTCCAGGCCCGGTTTATACCGGCGTTCGAGCATGTAGGCAGGGCGATAGCCGCACTCGGGCGACCAGACGCCGCGCGGCGCGCGGCCCAGGAAGGCGCGCGAAGATTCGATGCCAGTCTTGAGTTGCCCGTAAATCGTCGAATCCCGCTCGAAGAGGGGCAAATAGCCGTGCGTCGCCGCGCTCGTCAGGATGTCGAGATTGTCCGCCGCGCCCAGTTGCCTGAACGCGCCGACCAGATCGCGCCCGTAGCGGTCGCGGAACGAAGAAAGGATATTGGCGTACCAATCGCGATACCAGCGCGCGAGGTAGGAGAGATGCATCTCTATCCGCTTGTCGTGCGCCGCGATTTCGGCTTCGGCCAGCGCTAGGCGCTCTTCGAGGTACAACTCGAAATCGTTCTTCACATCGGCGTCGGCGAGTTGTTCGAGCAGGATGGGTGTCAAGTCAATCGTGAGTCGCGGCTCGATGCCGTCGCTCTTCAAATCGTTCAGCGCGTTGAGGAGCGGCACGTAAGATTCGGCCATCACTTCGTGCAGTATTTCTTCGCCGTGGGGCCAGCGGCCGGCCTTGCGGACGTAGGGCATGTGGGTGTGGAGAACAAAGGTGAACGCGCCGAGTTTCATCAGAGACCTGGAAATTGCAAGTTAAAAGTTGGAAGTTAGAAGTTGGAGTGGTGGCGGGATTATAGCATAGAACCCGGTCGCTGACGAAAATGGAAAAGGAGAGAAGCGCGCTTGCCGCATCCATAAATCAGAGTATAATGTTTTGCAGTGGAGGGTACTATGGTTGTTGCGACGAAACTCATGACCGCCGACGAGTTGCTGCGATTGCCGCGCGGTCGCTATCGGTATGAGTTGGTGAAAGGAGAACTGATTCAGATGACTCCCGCAGGCGCACGACACGGCGTTGTGGCTCTCAAGATAGGCGCGCGGTTAGAAGCATTTGTCGAAAGTAAGCAGTTGGGTGTTGTTTGCGCTGCGGAGACCGGCTTTGTTCTCGCCTATGATCCTGATACGGTGCGCGCTCCTGACGCGGCTTTCATTTCAAAGGCACGTATTCCCAAGGAAGGAATGCCGGAAGCATATTGGCCCCTTGCGCCAGACCTTGCCGTCGAGGTGGTATCTCCAAGGGATACCGCGAGCGAAGTGCAGACCAAAGTGGTCGAGTGGATCAATGCGGGCACGCGTTTGGTTTGGGTCGTTGACCCCAAAACGCAAACCGTGACCGTGTACCATTCTCTTGCCGAGGTGCGCGTGTTGACGGTGAACGACATGCTTGACGGCGCGGATGTCGTGCCGGGTTTCGAGAGCGCCGTGAAAGAAATCTTTGCTTGATACTTGAAGGAGAAGAAATGGGTGAGAATCTAGCGCGCAAAATAATTGGCTCGCATCTCGTCGGCGGCAAGATGGTTCCGGGCGAAGAAATCGCCATTCGGATTGACCAGACCTTAACGCAGGATGCGACCGGCACGATGGCCTATTTGCAGTTCGAGGCGATGGGCATTCCGCAGGTCAAGACCCAAGTGTCGGTTTCTTACGTGGACCACAATATGCTGCAGACCGGGTTTGAAAACGCGGACGACCATCGCTTTTTGCAGACCTTTGCGTCCAAATACGGCATTTATTTTTCGCGGCCCGGCAACGGGATCTGCCACCAAGTGCATCTCGAGCGTTTCAGCGCGCCGGGGATGACACTGCTCGGCAGCGATTCGCACACGCCGACGAGCGGCGGCGCAGGCATGCTCGCCATCGGCGCGGGCGGCCTCGATATTGCCGTGGCGATGGGCGGCGGCGCATTCTATCTCACAATGCCCAAAATCGTCGGCGTCCATCTCAAAGGGCGTTTGCAGCCGTGGGTTACGGCCAAAGATATTATTCTGGAAATGCTGCGCCGTCTCACCGTCAAAGGCGGCGTCGGGAAAATTTTCGAATATTTTGGCGAGGGCTTGCAGGATTTGGAGGTGCCGGCGCGCGGGACGATCACGAACATGGGCGCGGAACTCGGCGCGACGACTTGTATTTTCCCGAGCGATGCGAACACGCGCAAATATTTCCGCGCGCAAGGCCGCGAAGCCGCCTGGCAGGAGTTGCAGCGCGATCCCGATTCCACCTACGACGAAATGATCGAACTGGATCTGAATGCCCTCGAACCATTGATTGCCAAGCCGTCCAGTCCGGACAACGTCGTGCCGTTGAGCGAGGTTGAGGGTACGCCGGTCGCCCAGGTCTGCATCGGCTCGTGCACCAACTCGTCGTACATGGACTTGATGCTGACCGCGACTGTCTTGCGCGGCAAAACCATCGCCCCCGAAGTCTCGATGACGCTCACGCCCGGCTCGAAGCAAGTCTATACGATGATTGCGCGCAACGGCGCGTTGACCGATATGATCGCCGCGGGCGCGCGCATTCTCGAATCGGGCTGCGGGCCGTGCATCGGGATGGGCCAGGCGCCGCCGACCGGCGCGGTGAGTCTGCGGTCGTTCAATCGAAACTTTGAGGGCCGCAGCGGCACGCCGGGCGATCAAGTTTACCTTTGTAGTCCCGAAGTGTGCGCGGCGTCCGCGTTGACGGGCGTAATTACCGATCCGCGCAAATTGGGGGCCTATCCGAAGGTTGAGTTGCCCGAAGAGTACATGCTTGACGACAATATGCTCCTATCGCCGTCGAAAGAACCGGAGAAGGTCGCGATCCTGCGCGGGCCCAACATCAAGCCGCTGCCGTTGGCCGCCGCCCAGCCCAACACCGTGCGCGGCGAGGTCCTTTTGAAGGTCGGCGACAACATCACAACCGATCACATCATGCCCGCGGGGGCCAAGATTCTGCCGCTGCGCTCCAACGTGCCGGCGATCAGCGAGTACGTGTTTACGCGGGTAGACCCCGAATTCCCAAAGCGCGCCAAGGAAAAGGGCGGCGGCTTTGTCGTCGGCGGCGAGAACTATGGGCAGGGTTCGTCGCGGGAACACGCGGCGCTCGCGCCCATGTACCTCGGCCTGAGAGCGGTGATATGCAAGTCCATCGCGCGCATTCACTATGCCAACCTGATCAACTTTGGCATCGTCCCGCTCACCTTCGCGGACAAAGCCGATTACGACCAGATCGCGCAGGGGGATGTGCTCGAAATTGCGGACATCGGCGGGCAGTTGAATCGGGGCAAGCGCGTCACGTTGGTGAACGTAACCAAAGGAACCGAAATCGCGCTGGAGCATGCGCTAACGCCGCGGCAAGTCAAGATCGTGCTCGCGGGCGGGCTGCTGAACGAGATCAAGCAGGGGGCGTGAGTAGTCTGGCAATATGACAGACGAGGAGGATAGGCGTCCTCTAACGCCGTCCAGCGCGCTAGAGAGCGCGCACCCCTCGAATGTGACATTGTCAAAATAGTCAGACCGAAACAATTAGAGGAATAGGCGCCATGCCGACCGTTAGCCAATTTTATGGAATACACGTCATGATGCGGTACAGTGAAAGGCATGGCCCGCATTTTCATGCCGAATATGCGGGCGAGAAAGCGCAGATCTCGATCCTGAATGGAGAAGTGTTGAGCGGTAAACTGCGGGGACGCGCTTATCGCCTTATTCTCGAATGGCTCGCGCTCCATCGAGAGCAATTGATGGATAACTGGGAGCGTGCGCGTCGGCACGAAAAAGTTGAATGGATTGAGGGTCTCGATTGATCAAGTCGAAAGGAAAGACGTATGGAAGACATGGTCGTCAGCAAGTATCCCGACATCGTGGAAATCACGAGTGTCGAACCTCTGGCTGGGTTCGCCGTGCGTGTGACGTTTACAGACGGTTCACAGCGCGTGATTGATCTAGAACCATATTTGTTTGGACCTGTCTTTGAACCGCTTCGCAGCGATCCTAGCATGTTTCGACGCGTCTTTGTGGATCACGGTGTGCTCACCTGGCCAAATGGCGCGGACATTGATACGGACACACTATACTATGAAGGTCCGCCCCCTTGGGCGCAGAAAGAGCCGGCTCCGGTCACGAATCAGCGCGGCCAAGTCTCGGAAACGAAAGGTGTTACGCGCCTAGCGGGCTGCCCAAGTTCAGAATTGCACTGCCAAAGTAGTAGGGTAACAACGAAAGTGGCGGGAAGAACCCCGCCACTTTCGTTGCCTCATGTTTACCCCTGCATCCGCAGCACGAACACCAGGAAAACGATCAGCAGCACGATGATGAAGATGGCGAGGATGGTGCCGCGGTTGCGGCGCCAGTCCGCCGAACTCACGGTGGGCATGCCGACCGTGGGCGCGCGCGTCGTGGGCGGCAGCACCTCCGCTTGCGCCTTGGCGCTCTCGCGCAGTTTTTTGACGCGCAGCCAGGCACGCGCCTCGCGCGCCGGTTCGTTCTCCGGGTTGATCGCCAGCGCCTGTTCCATGCACGTCAGCGCGTCGTCAATGTCCGCCGTCGTTCCGCCGCGCCACAGCCACGCCTGTTCATTCTGCGCGTCGAGTTCCGTCGCGTGCTTGAACAATTCGTGCGCCTGTGTCTTGTCTCCCTTTTGCAGCGCCGCTTGTCCTTGCTCGACCAAGCGCGACGCCTCCTCCGCAGCATCCGGCGAAGACGGCGGCGCGCCGGATTCAAACGCCAAAGCCCATTCCAAGCCGGCTTGCGCCTGCTGATTGTCCGGTTTGAGCGCCAGAACCTGGTTGAGAGCCGAGATCATTTCCTTGGGGTTATCGGTCAAACCCGCGCGCCAAATCCAGCCCTGCTCATTTGTATCGTCCAATTCCGTTGCCCGCTTGACGAGGACATACGCCGAGGATTTTTGCCCCACGTCAGCCAGCCAGCGGCTGAGTGAAATCAGCGATTCAACCTGCTCGATCGTGCTCTCTTGAATTTTTTGCGTGACGTGCCGGTCGAGTTGCTCGCGCGCCTCGGCATGGTCCGGGGCGAGCGCGCGCGCGCTGGCCCAACTCGTGATGGCGTCGTCAAGGTCCGAAGTGGTCGCGGCACGGCCCAGCCACGCGCCGAGATGGTTGGGATCGAGTTCCGTGGCGCGGGCATAGAACGCGTAGGCGCGCGCGCGATCGCCGGCGGCTTGCGCTTCTTCGGCGTGCTTGAGGACGGTTTTCAGGTCTTCCCAGGGACTGGAGCTCATTTCGTCATTTGGCGAGATGGCCGATAACAAATCCGAGGTTTGGCGGGGGGCGTGTGGGTTTGGATTGTCCATGGCTATTTTGATTGCTCGACGACATCGGTCAGTTCGGCTTGAGGCACGCGGTTAAGTGGGCGGAGGCGAAGCGGAACGCGCCGAGCGGGGCAAATCCAGAATCTGCGTCGAACCGACGTAGGGTTTGGTCTCGTAGCGTGTAATGCGGCGCAGCTGGTCCACGATCTCGACCATGCGTTGGGTTTGCGTTTCGATCAGCACGAGTTCCTTTTGAATATCCGGCGATGCGATGCTCGGTTTCATGCGCCGCATCTGAGTGAGAATCACGGTGAGGGGCTGGCTCAATTCGTGCGCGGCCGCGCCGGCCAGCTCCACCGCGGCGGCCAGTTTTTCCGCCTCCGCCAACTGCTGCTGCGCGGCGCTCAGTTCGTCGAGCGCGCGCGTGGCTTCGTAAAAGAGCCGCGCATTCTCCAGCGCGCTCGCGGCCTGGTCCGCAAAGATCGTCAACAGCTCGATTTCCTCCGGCTTGAAGACGCGCTGTGGGTTTTCCGCGATGGAGAGGATGATGCCCAGCACCTGGTTGCGCGCCACGATCGGCGTGATGAGCGCGGCCTTGGCGTGGAACGTTTCTTCGAGCATTGGAAAATTGTGGACCGATCGTTCGCGGCCGTCTTCGGTCAGCGCCACCGCCGCATGATCTTGAACGATGGCTTGCAGCGGCGAGCCATTGTTGGCCGAGAAATACAATTTGCGAATCGAGTCCCGCGGCATGGTCGAACTCGACGCGCCGTGAAACGTGTTCGTCTCGGGATTGAACAAGAACAGATTGCACGTGTCCATGTGGACGAGCGCGCACGCCGATTGGACGATTTGGTCGAGCACGGCTTCGGGACTGAGCGTCGCGTTGATCGTTTTGGAGATATTGGCGAGGGCGCTCAAATGCCGCCGCCGTTCGTGGATGCGCTGCTCCAAGTCGCGCGAGTGCGCGGTGGCCCGGCGAATCAGTTGGTCGCGTTCGACCGCGACTTGGGTGAGCGTGGCGGCGCGGAGTTCCTCGGCGAGCCGGAGTTCTTCCAGCCGCCGCGACGACTCGTAAAGCAGACGCGCATTCTCCAGCGCCAGAGCCGACTGATCGGCGAGCTGTGTAATGACCTCGATCTCTTCCGCGCTAAAAATCCGTTCCGTCGAACGATCGGCGCAAACGAGCAAGCCGTGGACCTGCTCGTGAATGGTCAGCGGCACAATGAGCGCGACATCGCCTTCCAGACCGACGGGCACGGCCCGGCGCGGCAGTAAGCTCCAGACCGCGTGCGCGTTACGATCCAGATTGCAGATGGCCGCCGCGGCGCGCTGCTCGACGATCTTTTGTGCTGCGGTCGCCGTGCCGGCGGAGAAATACAACTGGCGGATCATGTCACGCGCCATCGCGGAACTGGCCGCGCCGTGGTAGGTATCCGCGTCGGGATTATACAGGAACAGGGTACATTCGGCGGCATGAATCAGCGCCGCGCCGCGCTCGACGATTTCGTCGAGGAGCGGCTCGGGATTGAGGGTCGCGTTGATCAGGCGCGAGATTTCGGCGAGGTTCTGGATGGTTTCCGTGCGCTCGGCGACGCGCGCTTCCAACTCCAACGCGTGCGCCTGAACTTGCTGGACGAGTTGGTCGCGTTCGGCGGCGACGGCGGCGAGTTCCTGGGCGCGCTGCTCGAGGGTCAGGTTGGCTTGTTCCAACTCGACGATTTTCGCTTCGAGCTGGACGGTTTTTTGCTCGCCATATTGCTGCAAAAACTCGCGCTGCTCTTCGACCGGCGGCGGTTCCGGCTCAGCCGGCTCAAGCGACTTGGCCGGCAATGCTTCGATCACCTGCTCTTCCAAACGCGGGGAAGGCGCGGGTTGGACCGGCTCCGCGACGAGCGGATGAGCGGGCGCGGGGAGCTGCCAATCCGACCACTCGTCGGCGTGGCGGCGCGGGGAACGGGTGTGCCGTTTCAAGCACGACTCGACGATGCCCAGCGCGGCGTTCGCGTCGTCACTGCGCGCGAGGATGGCCTCCGCGCCGAGCATCTGCGCGAATTGGCGATCGTCGTCAGACACCAGCGTCGAAGTCACAAACAGAAAGGGAATGACGCGAAAATCGGGACGGCTCTTGACTTCGCGGATGAACGTAAAACCGTCCATGCGCGGCATGAGGATATCGGAGAGGATGAGATCAGGGGGATCGCGGGTGATCGCGACCAAGCCCTGAATCGCGTCCGGCGCGGTGGCTACGGCGTAACCGGCGGCCTCCAATGTGTGTTTCAACCGAGCGCGTTGCGCGGGGTCGTCGTCCACAACCAGAATTTTTGCCATCAGCAAACCCGTCAAACTTGCGCCTCGTGGAACGCGTCACGCGGCCATTATACCTCTAAACCCTCCGCGTGTCCAGAGCTTTCCTGGATAGCCGGCAGCATTGGCCGCAGTTTCAGTTTGCCGCCGGCCACGACGCGCAGCAACGCATCCACAATATCCGGGTCGAATTGCGTAGCGCGATTGACCTTGATCTCCTCGATAGCGTCTTCCATCGTCAGCCCGGGCCGATAGGGCCGGTTCGAAGTCATCGCATCCAGGGTATCCAGGACGGCGAGCATCCGCCCCTCAATCGGTATTTCCGTACCGGCCAGCCCAAACGGATACCCCTTGCCGTCGTAGCGTTCTTGATGATAAAGGATATAGGGCAGAACCTGGCGCAACTGGCTGATGGATTCCAACATCTTGGCGCCCAAGACCGGATGTTTTTTCATCTCCGCCCATTCGTCGTCAGTCAAGGGCCCCGGCTTGAGGAGAATGGCATCGCTCACGCCGATTTTGCCAATATCGTGCAGCAACGAACCGATTTCCAAAACCTCGATCTGTTCGCGCGACCAGCCCAACTCGCGCGCGGTTTCCAACGCGATGGTCGTGACGCGTTCCGAATGCCCGGCCGTGTACGGATCACGCGCTTCGACCGCGTTGGTGATCACTTTGACCGTTTCCGTAAAGGCGCGCCTGAGATCGGAGTAAAGCTGCGCGTTCCCGAGCGCGATCGAGCTTTGGATCGCAAAGCCGGCGAGCGAGTCGCGGTCTTGTTCGTCAAATGGCGTGCCGTCGGTTTTGTTCAAGACCTCTAAAACGCCGATGGTATGTTCTTTGCTGATGAGTGGAACGCATAACAGAGAATGCGTGACTTGGGCCGTGCTCGCGTCCACGTCTACATAGTGGCGCGGGTCCGCTTTTGGGTCGTTGACGATCAAGGGCTTGCCGCTGCGGGCCACCGCGCCCGCGATACCCGCGCCGGGCGGCAGCCGCGTATCGCTGAGCTGCGTTCCTGCGGGTCCGAGTGCCACCTTGAAGATCAGCTCGTCCGTGTCAGGGTCTACCAGCAAGAGCGAACCCGCTTCGCACTGGAGTAATTCAGTGGCTTTTTCCAAGATCACGCGCAGCACCCGGTCGAGATCCAGACTAAACGTGAGCTGGCGGCCAATCTCGATGAGGTTTGCCAGTTGGATATTGCTGCGCTGCATTTGCTTGTAGAGTGCGGCATTTTCGAGCGCCGCGGCCGCTTGGGTGGTCAGCGCCGTAACCAGTTCCAAATCGTCCTGGGTGAGTGGCGGCTGATTGACCCGGCGATTGATGGCGAGCGCGCCGACCACACTTTTGGGCCGTCCCGCCACCGGGGGCGGAATCAGCGGCACGACAATCGCGGAACCGATCTGGTCCGGTTTGGCAAAGAACTTTGGGTATTGTTGCGCATCCACCGGGCCAACGAGGAGCACGGCTTCGCGATGCCCCATCACCCAGCCGACCACACCCTCGCCCGGCTTGAGCCGCGTTTGCGCGATTACGTGCTCCGGCAAATGGCTGGCTCCGGCGATGTATAGATCGCCGTGATATTCGTCAATCAGCACCAGCGCGGCGTCATCCGCGCAGACCAGATGGATCGCCGCGTCCACCATTTTCTCAATGAGCGGCTCCCATTCCAGCGTGGCGCTCAACTCTGCGCCAGTCACGTAGAGCGCGGAAAGGTCCGCGTAGCGACGGCGCAGCTCGTCGGCCACCTCGCGCGGGATAAACGATTCCGGCTCGGTGGCTGGCTCGGGAGTGGTAGGCGGCGGCGCGGTTTTGTTTTCGACTGGCGGGTGACTATCCAAATTTTGTCTCGTCATTCCATTGCACGTATGGGAGTATGGGAGTATGGGGGTACTCCCACACTCCCACACTCCCATACTCCCATACTCCCATACTTATTTCAGCGGCAAGTGTACGGTAAACGTGCTCCCTTTCCCCTCTTCGCTTTCAAAAGTGATTCGACCACGATGGGCCTCGACGATCCGTCGCGCGTAGGCGAGGCCGATGCCCAGGCCGCCCACTTGGCGCGTGAGAGGATCAGCGGCCTGGTAGAAACTCTCAAAGAGCCGCGCTTGTTTTTCTTTCGCGATGCCGACCCCGGTGTCCTGAACTACAATGCGCACCTCGTCCGGTTCCGGAGCGACATGGACCGAGACGCATCCCTGGGCGGGCGTAAAGTTGATGGCGTTGATGATGAGATTGGACACGACCCGCGTGAGTAACGCGCGGTCCACCGGAATCGGGCCAAGCCGGGGCGCGGCGCTGAACGAGAGCGTTAACTGCTTGGCTTGCGCGCGCGGCCGGTGCTGCTCGACGACGCGCGCCACCAACTCGGCAAGGTCCGTCGGCTCGCGCCGCGTTTCGAGCGTTTCGGCTTGCAGTTGCGCAAAGGCGATGAGATCGCCGATGAGCATGTTCAGGTGCTCGGCGGCGCGGCCGGCGATGGCGACGTAACCGCGTTGTTGCTCGGTCAGCGATCCGCCATAGCCATTCTCAAGCAGTTCGAGCGCGGTAATAATTTCAGTCAAAGGTGTTCGCAACTCGTGCGAGATGATGGCAACGAACGCGCCTTTCAAGCGCTGCAGTTCAGTTTCCATGGGACACTGAATGGAATCAAGCGAACTCGATTTGGTTTGGCCCGCCGCGCCGTGCGGCGCGTTGGGCGGTCTGCGCGAGATCGAGCAAGTCGTAGACGGAGGCGCACCCTTCACGCGGATAAGCGCACGCGCCGAATGAAGCCGTCACGCGCACGGGGCCGCTCGCGTCGGCCAAGTCCAGCGAGCTGACGGCGACGCGCAGCCGTTCGGCCGCGCCGCGCGCGCCCGCGTGATCGGTCATGATGAGCAGCACCGCCAGCGCGTCCTCTTCATAGCGCGCGAGCAGATCAAAGGCGCGGACCGTGCTGCGACACGCGCCGGCGACACGTTGCAGCACGTCATCGCCAAAGGGACGGCCGTACTTTCGATTGATCTCGCCCATCCCGTCAATGTCCAGGACGATCGCGGCGAGCGCTTGATCGAACCGCCAACTGCGCCGAAATTCGCGGTCGGCGATTTCCAGAAAGGCCGCGCGCTTTAAGGTCAAAGTCAGAGGGTCGGTGGGGGAGAGCCGTTCGTTTTCATCCGCGAGCCGGGCCATTTCCAGCGCGATCGCACCCTGCGCGGCCAGCGATTCAAAGAGCGCGACGTGGTCCGGGCGCATCGTCAGTTGACGTATCGGGTAAACGACCAGCACACCGCGAAGCTGATCGCGCGCGAGCAAGGGCGTGCCGATGAAACGGCTGGTGGACGTCGCGTCCTGGAGCGTCTTGCGCTCCGTGGCAACGCGCCAAGCAAACGCGTCGCCGATGGATTGGACATAGTCGGACGCCGCCGCGCTGGTGTCCGTGTATCCGTGTGCCGCATAAAGCTGCAAGCCGACCGGCGCGTGCGAGAGGAGCACCACCGCGTGCGACGCGTCGAAAAGCGCGGCGCTCGACTGCATAAGCGCCTCCAGCGTTGCGGACAATGGTTTACCGGCGCAAATGGAATCCGTCAGGCCCCGCAGGGCCGCCCAGGCCGCCGGCTCGTCCGTGTCGCGCGCGGCGACAAGGGGCAATGGCTCGACCGGAATTTGCGCGTGGTCCGTCTCTCCTTTCGCCGCGAGGCGGCGAAGCTGCTGCAGCTCCACGGCGCGTTCGACGGTGTGCGTGAGCAGGCGGAGGTCCTCCAGCGGTCGCAGCAGATAGGCGAACGCGCCGTCGCGCAGCCCGAGCGCAGCAGAGCCGATGGAGGCCGGTTCGGCGATAAGGATGATTTGAGTCTCGGGGCTGATGGCGCGAATCTCGCGCAGCACTTCCAAGCCATCGCGACGCGGCATGAGAATGGCGGTGATCACCACGTCGAACTCGGCGGGCGAAAAACGGGCGAGCGCGTCCGCGCCATCCGCGACCGGCTCGACGGTAAAACCCATTCGCTCCAATGCCCGTCGTGCCGCGGCGCGCAACCGTGCATCAGCGTCGGCGAGGAGAATGTGAATCTCCGAGTTCGGTTTGGATGACATGAGGGTGACTCGATTATGCATCGAGGTTACTTCGACTATGCATCGAGTTGGCTCGATTATGAATCGAGGCAACCTCGATTATACATCAAAACGCGCGGAGCGCAAAGAGCAAGCGCGAGCCGTTTTCCCCGCGCGTTCGGTCCGGCGAAACCTGATAGAAAGAATACTCGGTCCAAACTGCCCAAACGAGTGTTGACAACCCATCTCGGTTTCTGCTATACTGCCCCGCGTGGTGGGACAGCTTGTATCCTTCAAGTTGTCCTAAAGTCGCATCCGAGAGGGGGTGATGACTCTTCGTCCTTGTTTCCGCAATGAACGCGGATAACGGGTAAAGGACCTCAGCAAGAGCCGACGCATCGTTCGGGATGACGAACACGGCTATTATTTGTTCTGAAGGAGGAGAGGATGTCAAACGATCGCATGACGCGACGCGACTTTATCAAGACGATGGCGGTGGGCGCGGGCGCCTTAACCGTCGGCCCCCTGTTACAGGCCTGTGCCGCGCCGGCGCCGGCTGTCGCGCCCAGTGTGCCCTTTAAGATCGGCTCGATCTTGCCCTACACCAAAGTGTACGCCGCTTTGGGCGAAAGCATCACGAATGGCATGACGCTCTATTTTGAGAGCGTAAATTCCGTCGCCGGTGGGCGCAAGATCGAGTGGGTGAAGGAAGACGAAGAGAACGACGCCCAGATCTCTTTGCGCAAGCTCACCAAGTTGATCGAGCAAGACAAGGTGGACCTCTTCACGGGCATCGTGAGCACGGCCGTAGTTTACGCGCTGCGCGATCCGCTGCACGAAGCCAAGATGGTCTCGCTGATTTCCAACGCGGGCGGAAATCTGTTGACGCGCAAGGGCGAAAAAGGCGCGGCTAAGGGGCGCTTCAGTCCCTATATCTTCCGCTCTTCGTTTTCTTCTTACCAGATCAGTTATCCCCTCGGCGAGTGGGTTGCCAAAAACGTTTCGAAAAAAGTGGCGATCTGCGCGTCCAATTATGGCTTTGGCACCGAGAGCGCGGCGGATTTCAAGGCGACCTTCACGGCCGCCGGCGGCACGGTGATGGGCAACGATGTCTTGCCGCCCCTCGGCACCAACGACTTTTCGGCCTTTCTGCCTCAGCTCGCGGCCACGAAAGCCGAAGCGGTGTACAGCTTTTTCTCCGGCTCCGACGCGCTGAACTATGTCAAACAGTTCGAGCAATTCGGCTTGAGCAAAGACATGAAGATCGTCGGCGCGGGCTTCCTCACGGAAACGGACGTGTTGCCCGATCAGGGTAAAGCCGCGCTCGGCGCGTACACCTCGCTGCACTGGTCCACGGCCCTTGAGAACGCGACGAACAAGAAATTCATGGAAGATTACGCCAAGCGGTTCCCCGGCAAAACGGTGGACGTGTTTGCCATGCAGGGCTATGATTCCGCGCGCGTGATCGTCGAGGCGCTGAACAAGGTCAAGGGCGACACCTCGAACAAGGACGCTTTCATGGACGCCATCCGCGGCGTCTCGTTCGACAGTCCCCGCGGCCGGTTCACTTTCGACCCGAAGACGCAGAATGTCGTGAACCAGATCTATTTCCGCCAAGTCAAGGACAACGGCGGCAAGCTCGAAAACTCGATCATTGGCAAGACCGACGCGCCGATCTCAGACCCAGAAAACATGTAGCAGAACGGGCGACCATTTCCCTCATTTCCGTTATTTCCTGATTGCCCTGGAAATGAAGGAAATGAGGGAAATCACGGTTGCCTGACGATTCATTCAATGGCGAATCTTACTCTCGAGTTGTTTCTCGTACAGTTCTTGAATGGCCTCGCTTCCGGTGTTTTGCTTTTCCTTCTGGCGGCGGGGCTTTCTATTATTTTCGGCATGATGGATGTCATGAATCTCGCGCATGGTTCATTCTACATGCTGGGCGCGTACGTCGGTTACGCGATCTTTCGCGCCACCCAAAATTTCTGGCTGTCCCTGTTGATCGCGCCCATAGTCGTCGGCGTGGTTGGGTTGGTCAGCGAACGGCTTCTGCTGCGTCCACTCAAAGGGCGCGGACATCTCGACCAGGTCTTGCTGACGTTTGGCTTGGCGCTGGTCATCGCCGATTTCGTGCGCGCGGTCCCGGGCTGGGGCGGCGACGTGCATGCGCTTCCGCCTCCGCCGGAGCTGGCCGCTTCGATTCCGTTTGGCAGCCGGCAGTACCCGATCTACCGCTTGTTCAGCATCGGCGTCGGTTTGATTCTGGCGGCTCTGCTGGGCCTCGTCATCAGCCGCACGCAAATCGGCGCGATCGTACGTGCGGGCGTCGCGGATGCGGAGATGGTCGGCGGCCTGGGCATCAACATCTCTCTGGTTTTCTCGATTGTGTTCGCAGTGGGGGTGGCGCTGGCGGCTTTTGGCGGGGTGATGACCGCGCCGGTGGTCAGTCTCGAACCGGGGATGGACGCGCGGACGCTGATCCAGGCGCTCATCGTCGTGGTGGTGGGCGGCTTGGGGACACTGCGCGGCGCGTTTTGGGGCAGTTTGCTGATCGGCGAAGCGGACAACTTTGGCCGCGCGCTCTTGCCGGACTATGCGCTCTTTTCGATCTACGTCATCATGGCCGCGGTGCTGTTACTGCGACCGGCGGGATTGTTTGGACGGAAAACCTAGCATGCCGCGCCTAAACCCCGTTCGAGTCATTGCCCTCGCGATGGGCATTTTGTTTGTCATCCTGCCCTTTGCCGCGGAAAGTTTCATCGTCAAGACCGTGACCGAAGTCTTGATCTTTGGCATCTTCGCCATGAGTCTCGATTTGCTCGTCGGTTACACCGGGCTGGTGTCGTTCGGGCATGCCGCCTTCTTCGGCATCGGGGCTTATGCCGCGGGATACCTCGCGCTCAATCTCTCGCCCAACCTCTTGATCACTATGCCGCTCGCCTTGCTGGTGGTGGCCGGCGCGGCGGTCGTCATCGGCTTTTTCTCGATCCGCGTCTCGGGCGTCTACTTTTTGATGCTCACGCTCGCGTTCAGCCAGATGGTCTATGCGATCGCGGACCGGTGGACCGACGTGACCGGCGGATCGAACGGACTGGCGGGCATCCCGCGACCGCGCGTCGAGGTCTTGGCGTTTCAACTTGTCTTTGAAGACGCGACGGCGCGCTATTTTCTCGTGCTCGCGGTTTTCCTGCTCGCCTACGCGGCCCTGCGTTGGATCGTACGCTCGCAGTTCGGACACGCCCTGGTCGGGATTCGCGAGAACGAAACGCGTTTGCGCGCGGTCGGCTATAACACGACGCGTTTCAAACTGACGGCATTCGTGATCGCCGGAGTTTTCGCCGGGATCGCGGGCGTGCTCTACGCCGGGTTCAATCGCTTTGTCTCCACCAACGAATTGTATTGGACGGCCTCCGGCCAAGTCCTGATCATGGTGATTATTGGCGGGGCCGGAACTTTGGTCGGCCCCGCGTTGGGCGCGGCGTTCATCCTCATTCTGCAGAACATCGTCTCTTCTTCGACCGACCGGTGGCCGACGATCATGGGGTTGATCTTTATTTTCTTTGTCTTTGCGGCGCGCCACGGAGTCATGGGCCTGGTACGCGGTTGGGCAGCCGATGGCCGCGTGCGCATTGGCAGGCCGCAAAAGGCGGAGAGCAATGGACCTTCTGCGAGTTGAAAAGCTCCACAAGCACTTTGGCGGGCTGACGGCGGTGAACGGCGTGTCGTTCAGCGTCGCGCCAGGCGAACGCCGCGCGATCATCGGTCCGAATGGCGCCGGCAAGACGACGCTCTTTAATCTCCTCAGCGGCGAACTGCCGGCGAGCAGCGGCCACGTTTACTATGAAGGCGAGGACATTACCGCGCGGCGGCCGTATCAGCGCGCGCGTCTGGGGATGGCGCGCACCTTTCAACGCAACAATCTCTTTCTGGGGTTGAGCGTTTGGGAAAACGTGCGGCTGGCGGGGCATCCGGTGAAAGGCATCGGTCTGCCCGCGTTTGCCCCCGCCGAATCTACGCGTGCTGATATTGTCGAAGAAAGCTTGAGCCGAGTTGGCCTGATCGAACAACGCCACGCGGTGGCGCGCCATCTGTCGTATGGCGAGCAGCGGCAATTGGAGGTCGCGATCGCGCTTGCGACGCAACCCAAGCTTCTGCTCCTCGACGAACCGGCGGCCGGCATGTCGCCCGCGGAAACGAATCGCTTGATGGCGACCTTGCGCGAGATGCCGCGCACGCTGACGCTCCTCATCATCGAGCATGACATGGACGTGGTGTTCGGTCTGGCCGAGCGCGTGACGGTGCTCCACTATGGCGAAGTGATCGCGGATGGCAAGGTAGATCAAGTGCGAAACGACCCGCGCGTGCTCGAGGTGTATTTGGGCACACGGGGCGATTCAAATCGCAGCAACAACCACACAAAGCCCGCCTTCGCGGGCTAGTCCCCAGCCGACGGAGGTCGGCTTTGTGTAGTGGTAGCCGCGATTTCAATCGCCTCTGTTGAGGTGTAATGCTCCAAGTCAACCAGATTCACACTTATTACGGCGAGAGCCACATTCTACAGGGTGTATCGCTCCACGTCGAGCCGGGCGAGGTGGTCTGCTTGCTGGGCCGCAACGGCGCGGGCAAGACGACCACGATTCGCAGCATCATCGGCTTTACGCCGCCGCGCGCCGGCGCCATCGTTTTCAAAGACCGCGATATCACGCGCTTGTCCTCTGACCGCATCTCCCGGTGCGGCATCGGCCTCGTGCCGCAGGGCCGGCGCATTTTCCCCGATCTCACCGTGCGCGAAAATCTTTTGCTCGGCGCTCGAAAGAAGAATGGCGGAGCATGGGATTTGCCGATGGTCTATCAGCAAATGCCGCGCCTACGCGAACGCGATCACCATCACGGCGATCAACTCTCCGGCGGCGAGCAACAGATGGCCGCGATCGGGCGCGCGCTCATGTCGAATCCCGATCTGCTGCTGATGGACGAGCCGACCGAGGGCCTCGCGCCGCTGATCGTCCGCGAGATCGCGCGGCTGCTGATCGAACTGAAGGCCAAGCGCCAGGCCATTTTGCTCGTCGAGCAAAGTCTGCCGCTCGCGCTCGAGCTGGCCGACCGGATTTACGTGATGAGTAAAGGCCGCATCGTTTTTGAGGGCACCCCGCACACGCTGTTCGAAAACGAAGAGGTAAAGAAACAGTACCTGGGACTATAACCTCACCCCCCTCTCCCCAGCCCCCTCCCCCCTCTCCTGATTTGCAGTTCAAAATCAGGAGAGGGGGGTGGGGGTGCGGGGGAGGGGGGTGAGGCATTGACAACGCCTTGCCCCGCGTGTAGAATCACCCCGAAAGTGTTTCCGGCGACGGAATGTGTTCAAAATTCTCCCGTGGAGCCAGTCAATATGAGCGACCCGTTTGTCAGCGTCAGCCGCGAAGGCGCCGTTGGCGTCCTCACCCTCGATCGTCCGCCCGCGAACAGTTACGATTTGACGTTTGTCCGCGAACTGAGCGCGGCGGTGGCCCAAGTCGCAAATGACGAAGGCATCCGCGCCGTCGTCGTCAAGAGCGCGCTCGAGAAATTCTTTAGCGCGGGCGCCGACATCAAATTCTTCAACTCCGGTACTCTGCAATCGAACATGGATATGATCCGCGCCGAGCATGAGACGCTCGAGCAGATCGCGCGCGTCCCCAAGGTTTTTATCGCGATGATCGGGGGGCACGCGCTGGGCGGCGGCTTGGAAACCGCGCTGGCGTGCGATTTGCGTTTCTGCGGCGATGGCGATTTCAAGCTCGGCCTGCCCGAGGTGACGCTCGGCTTGCTCCCCGGCAACGGCGGCACGCAACGCCTCGCGCGTCTGATCGGCAAGAACCGCGCGCTCGATCTGATGATCCAGGGCCAGCCCGTCACGCCGAATCAAGCCCTCGCGCTCGGCGTTGTGGACCGTGTGTTTCCGCAAGCAGAACTTGCCGCCAAGACGATGGAATACGCGAGCAAGCTCGCGCACGGCGCATCGTTCGCGATCGGGCGCATCAAGCTGGCGGTGAATCAAGGAACCGAAATGCCGCTCGCCGAAGGACTGGCCTTCGAGCGCATGGTGATCGAAGAAGTGTTCAAGAGCGAGGACGCGAAAGAAGGGATCACGGCGTTTGTCGAAAAGCGCAAGGCGGCCTTCAAGGGAAAGTAGACATGTACACAAGTAAACAGGTGGACATGTGTGGGTGCCTGTATACCTGTTTCCCTGGGTACTTGCTACGGGAGTTTGCATGAGTCCACACATCAGCGAAGAGGCGCTCAAGCAGCGACTGTCCAATAAGCAGTTAATCGAGTCCGAAGACCACATGACCGACCAATACAAAGAGGATTTGATTCGCATCCTCACGGTTTCGGCTGACACCGAATTGGTCAGCGCGCCCGCGTACTATTACGCTGCGCGCAAAGCGCCTTCGGTCAACGCGATGATTTCCGCGCTGGCGATCATTCAGGACGAAATGGGGCACGCGCATATCGGCTATCGTCTGCTCCAGGATTTGGGCGTGGACAAAGACCGCCTGGTTTACGAGCGCGAGGCGCGGCAGTTCAAGTATCCCTACGCGTTCGACGTGCCGCTTGAATCGTGGGAAGAATTGGTCGTCGCGAACGCGTTCTACGATCGCGCGGGTATCACGCTGCTCGGCGACATTTACAAGCATTCCACCTACGGCCCGTGGAAGCGCGCGCTCGTCAAGGTGGACAAGGAAGAAACCTTTCACCTGCGGCACGGCGAGATTTGGATGCGCCGCATCGCGCAAGAACCGGGCGGACGCGAGCGCTTGCAGCAGTGCGTTGACTGGATGTTCCTGCTCACCGTCGAATGGTTCGGCTTGCCGGACGATTTGAAACAGCACACCGGCCAACTTTCCTACGGCATCAAGGCCAGTTCGAACGATACGCTGCGGCAGACCTGGATGAAGACCGCGGTGCCGCTCTGCGAGGAATTAGGGCTGAACGTTCCCGCGCGCTTGGACGAGGAAACGCAGAAATACGTCGTGACCTGTCCGTTCCCCGCGAGTTTCGATGCGAAGAACAAACGCTGGGAACTGGAAAATGGCGCGGTGACGTGGCAAGACGTGATGAAACGCTGGAAGGCACGCGGGCCGATGAACGAGTATTACGTGGAGCGGATACAGCGCGGGTTTAGGGAAATGAATGTCTGATACACAGAGCATCTGGGCCGCGCTCGCCGAGGTGAACGATCCCGAGTTCCCAATGAGTGTTGTGGATTTGGGATTGATCTACGGTGTGGCGCGTGAGGGCGATTGCGTGCGCGTCAAGCTGACGTTCACCGCAATGGGCTGCCCGGCGATGGATATGTTACTGGACGATATTCGCGCGCGGCTGCTGCAAGAACCGGGCGTGGCCCGAGTGGAAATCGAAATCGTTTGGGATCCGCCGTGGACCAAGTCGCGTCTGAGCGAGCATGGGCGCGAACTCTTGCAGAGTTGGGGAATCGCCGTATGACCATGCCAATCAACAACAAAATCTACGAGGTCTTTGCGCGCTTCAAGTACGAGGAGCCATTGCACTACGTCGGCAACGTCACCGCGCCCGACGACGATCTCGCCAAAGTCTACGCATTCAACACCTACAACGAATGGGCGTGGATCGAAATGATCGCCGTGCCGCGCGAAACCGTCGTACATGTGATTGATCCAGCTTAAGCAGTAAACAGTAATTGGTAATTACCAATTACTGTTTACTGCTTTGAAAGTCACCATGACACTTGAAATCAGCAATCCCAAAGAGTTCGCCGATTCCACCCGCCGCGCGCTCGCCGACTTTATTCTGGCGCTAGCGGATACCAAGCGCTTCTTGGGCATTCGCTACGCCGAATGGTGCGACGGCGCGCCGACCCTCGAAGCATCGGTCGCCGCGTCGGCGATGGCGCAAGACGAGTTGGGGCATTCCCGCGCGCTCTTGCCGCTGCTCAAAGAGTTTCCTGAGGTAGACCCCGGCATTCCCGACGAAGCGCCGCGCGAGCTGTATGCGTCCATCGCTTTTCTCGATCAACCTTTCTCGACGTGGCCCACGTTTGTCGCGGCGAACGTGCTGATCGGCGGCGCGTTGACAGTCGCGCTGGAAGCCGCGCAGAATTCGTGCTACGTGCCGCTGCGAACGCGCGCGGTTAAGATTCTGCAAGAGGAACGCTTTCACTGGCTGCACGGCGAGAGTTGGTTCAAACGGCTCGCCGCCAATGCGAAGGAAGGGATTGACCTCGCGAATCGCGTAGAAGATATTTTGCCCCAGGCGCTGTGTTGGTTTGGTCGTTCCGAAGACGACCGGCTGCTTCACGCAGGCATTCTCGACGCGGATAACGACAATTTGCGGACGCGCTTGTTGAATCGCGCCGGCCCTTTGATCGCCAAGAGCCAGGTGGGGCATTTGATGCGGATTGAGGGTGGGCATTGGCAGTACAACGGCGGCTTCCCGTGGGCGCGGTTTGATGCGGCGACGCGGCGGGTAGAAGCGCGGAAGTGAGTATGGGAGTGTGGGAGTCTGGGAGTAAGCAGGTAGCGTGCCCGTTCTGTGATTCGAGCGAGACGGAGATGATTGCGTTGTTTGGACAACAGATGATGACGTCGCAGTATTATTGTCGAAACTGTCGCAGCGTCTTTGAAGCCGTCAAGTGGGACGACCCCAAGGCAAAAGTGGAAAGCGAAAAGCCAAAAGACGGATGACCAAACTGACCTCAATGCGCGACGCCATCGCGGAATTCGTGCCGGACGGCTCGAGTGTCGTGATGGGTGCTGCGCTCGAATCGCTCATTCCGTTCGCGGCGGGGCACGAAAGCATTCGGCAGCAAAAACGCGAGCTGACATTGGTCGGTCCCATTTCGGATATGCTGTTCGATCAGTTGATTGGCGCGGGCTGCGTGAGCAAGGTGATTGCCGCGTGGGTCGGGAACGTCAGCGCGGGCTTGGGACACAATTATCGCCGCGCGACGGAGCAGGGGGTTCCGCACCGAGTCGAAATCTGGGACCACAGCAACTTTACGATTTCGCTCGCGCTTCTCGCGGGCGGCTACGGCGCGCCGTACATTCCGACCTATTCGCTCCTCGGGTCTGATCTGCTCAAGACGAATCCAAGCTTCAAAGAGGCAACTTCGCCTTTTGGCGGCGAAAAGGTCTTGCTCGTCCCCGCGCTCCAACCCGACGTTGCCATTCTTAACGTCCAACGCTCGGACGCCGACGGCAACGCGCACGCGTGGGGCAATCTCGGCATCAGCGAAGAAGCCGCGCTCGCGAGCAAACGCGTGATTATCATCGCCGAGGAAATTGTGCCGCGCGAGGTAATCGTGAGCGACCCCAACCGCGTGCTCGCGCCGAGCTTCAAGGTATGTGCGGTCGTCCACGAGCCGGGCGGCGCGCATCCCTCGCCCGTGCAAGGCCACTACAATCGCGACCACGAATTCTATCACGAATATCATCGCGAAACGCGGAGCGCGGATGGGAACGATAGGTGGTTGGGTGGTTGGGTGGCTGGCGTGAAGAATCGCGCCGAGTATTTGGGGAAATTGGGCGAGGCGCGCTGGCGTGGCTTGCAGTTGAAGGAGCACCGGTATGCCGCGCCGGTGGATTACGGATATTAAAGAACATGACCATCGCAACAGCGCAGACAGATGGGCGACGTTGGGGAGTGATCGCGTGGCTGCTTTTGACCCAGGCGCTCGCCTTGCTTTCTCTCTTTCCCTGGCTGCTCATCGCGGCCCTTTCCGTTATGGCGTTTGACGCCCCGGGCTCCGTAAATCAACCAGAGCCGTGGATATTCGTCGGCATAGTTTGGTCGTATCCAGTGTTCCCCATTCTGTGTGCCCTGATTGCATGGCTTTTGTTCGTGCTGAGAAAACCGCGAGCATCGCTGATCGTCACTTCGTTACCACTGCTCCCTCCATTGGCGCTGATCGGTCTTTTGATTGTGGGCCAGTTGTTATTCATTCTGCGAGTGTACTAGTATGGCAAAAATGCTTATTGGCGGCGAACTGGTTACCGCCGAATCCAATGAAGAGTATCCAGTCTACAATCCGGCAAATGGCGAATTGGTGGACACCGCGCCCAAAGGCAGCGCGCGGGATGTCGAACGCGCGGTGGACGCGGCGGAACGCGCGTTTCCGAAATGGTGGGCGACGCCGGGCGCGAAACGCGGCGAACTGGTGGGCGAAGGCGCGCGCAAGATAAAGGAGCACGAGGACGAACTGGCGCGCATTCTGACGATGGAGCAGGGCAAGCCCATTCGTGAATCGAAATTGGAGATCAGGCGATTCGTCCACACGCTCGAGCATTACGCCGGACTCGGCAAGAATCTGCGCGGCGGCTACGTGCCGAACCTCGACGATGGCAAATACGGCATCATCTTGAAGCGTCCCATCGGCGTCGTCGCGGCGATTGTGCCGTGGAATTTCCCCGTGTCGCTGATGGGGAACAAGATCGGTCCGGCGCTGGTCGCGGGGAACGCGGTGATCGTGAAACCGGCCAGCACGACGCCGCTTACCGACTTGCGTGTGATTCAGTTGTTGAACGAGGCGGGCCTGCCGCCCGGCGTGCTGAACATCGTGACGGGACCGGGCGGTTCGGTGGGCGACGCGATCCTCTCCCATCCCAAGATTCGCAAGATCGGCTTTACAGGCGCGACGGTAACGGGGCGGCACGTGATGGAGGTCGCCGCGCAAACCATCAAGCGCGTGACGCTCGAACTCGGCGGCAGCGATCCGATGATCGTCTGCGACGACGCAAACATTGACGAGGCCGCGAGCGCCGCATCGGTTGGCCGCTATTACAATTGCGGTCAAGCGTGTCTCGCGATCAAGCGCGTGTACGTCTTCGACAAGGTTTACGAAGAGTTTCTCGACAAGCTCGCAGGCAAAGTGAGAAAACTGCGCGTCGGCGATGGGCTGGCGAAAGGGACCATTATCGGTCCGATGCATTCGGCGTTTCAGCGGCAAGAGGTCGAGGAGCAAGTAGCGGACGCGGTCAAGCTCGGTGGCAAGGTGTTGGTAGGCGGGACACGACCGGAAGAGAAGGAATTGGTAAATGGGTATTACTACTTACCAACCCTGATTGTTGATGCGGACCTAAAGTCGCGTGTGGCGCAAGAAGAAGTGTTCGGCCCCGCGCTGCCGGTATGGCGTGTGCGTGATATGGACCAGGCGATCGCGATGGCGAACGATTCGATCTATGGGCTGGGTTCGTCGGTGTGGACGCGCGACATCAACAAGGCGAATCGCGCCGCGGAGCAACTGGAAGCGGGCTACACCTGGATCAACTCGCAGGCGATCATTTACGACGAGCTGCCGTTCGGCGGATTCAAGCAGAGCGGAGTCGGCAAGGAGCACGGCAGCGAGGCGCTGGATTATTACAGCGAGACGAAAGCGGTGGTCGTGGGGACCGCGGAATAGGTGGAGAGTAAATGGCGCAACAAATTCTGCTTCAGTTGGAGTTGCCTTCGGATCTGCAACGATTCACACTGCCCGAGGGCGTGAATCGTAGATTGCAGGAACTGCTGGACAGGCAAGATAATGGGGAAATCCTCTCGGACGCCGAGCGCTGGGAGGCTGAAGGTCTTGTCAATCTTGCAGAATTCCTCACGCTCTTGCGAATACGTGCGCAGCGGGTTGCCGGAGAAACATCTTGATGCCTGCGCGGTCAATCCCGGACACATTGAGGCAGGCAGTCATTGCAAGGGCAGGGGAGCGGTGTGAGTATTGCGGATTGGCACAGGCGGGCCAAGAAGCGACTTTCCACATTGACCATGTAGTTCCCGTCACTGCGGGCGGTCAGACTGCTCTCGACAATCTAGCACTCGCGTGTGTTTCATGTTCGCTCCGCAAGGCGGCGCGTCAATTGGTGCGGGACCCGGCGAGCGGGAAGTCGTCGAGCTATACAATCCTCGGCACTATCCGTGGTCCGAGCATTTTAGGTGGGATGGTCCGTGTCTGGTAGGCCTTTCCTCGACAGGACGCGCGACAATAGACGCGCTTGCAATGAACCGTCCTATAATTGTCGATATCCGCAGAGAAGAAGTGTTGGTCGGACGCCATCCGCATCAATAACGTTCAGCAAGGAGATTCACGATGGCAAAAATGTTTATCGGCGGCGAGTCCGTCGAATCGGTAAGCAATCAGACGTACGACATTCGCAATCCCGCGACGGGCGCACTGGTTGACGTCGCGCAGAAAGGGACGCGTGAGGATGCCCAGCGCGCAATTGACGCCGCGGATGACGCGTTCAAAAAGTGGCGGCTGACGAGCACGGCCGAGCGCTGCGAGATTCTGTTCAAAGGCATCGAGTCGGTGCGAGCGAATCTGCACGAGCTAGCCGTGCTGCTGTGTAGTGAGCAGGGCAAGCCGGTCAAGCAAGCCGAAACGGAAATCGAGCATTTCTTGCACGGCATGACATTTTACGCGCGGCTCGGCCCCTCCTATCGCGGCGCATACGTGCCGCTGCCCGATATGACGATGTACGGTATGGTGCTCAAGCAGCCCATGGGCGTGTGCGCGGCGATCTCGCCCTGGAATTTTCCGATCACGTTGATGGGCACCAAACTCGGTCCGGCGCTCGTCGCGGGCAACACGGTCGTTCACAAGCCCGCGAGCACGACGCCGCTGACCGCGACGCGCATCGTCGAGCTCTTGAACGCGGCGGGATTGCCGCCCGGAGTGCTGAATATAGTCACCGGCCCTGGCGGCGTCGTTGGCGAGGAACTGATCTCCAACCCCAAGGTGCGCCGCGTCGCGTTCACGGGCCAGAGCGATACAGGTCAGCGCGTCGCCGAAATCTCGGGGCGCGGGATGAAGCGCATCACGCTCGAACTCGGCGGGAGCGACCCACTGATCATTTGCGACGACGCGGACTTGAAACGCGCCGAGGGTGCGACATGGATCGGGCGATACTTTAATTGCGGGCAAGCGTGTCTGGCGGTCAAGCGGCTGTACGTGTTCGACAAGGTCTATGACGAATTTGTGAGCCGGCTGACCGCGCGCGTGCAAAAGTTGAAAGTCGGCCCAGGCGAGCAGGAAGGCGTCTTTATGGGACCGATGCACACCGCGGTCCAGCGCGCAGAAGTCGAAGCGCAAGTGGCCGACGCGGTCAACAACGGCGCGCGCGTGCTGGCGGGTGGTTCGCGACCGCAAGGCGATGGGTTCGACAAGGGCTATTTCCTCAATCCAACTTTGCTTGCCGATGTGCCGGTCAATTCCAAGATGGTCACCGAAGAGGTGTTCGGGCCTGCGCTGCCTGTTTGGCGCGTTAAGGATTTGGACCAAGCCATCGCGATGGCGAACAACTCGATCTGGGGCTTGGGCGCAAGCATCTTTACGCGCGACCTGACCAAAGCGCGCTACGCCGCGGAGAACATCCAAGCGGGCAACGTCTGGATCAACTCGCTCCATATCGGCTACGACGAAATGCCGTTCGGCGGCACAAAGATGAGCGGCGTTGGGCGCGAACACGGGCCGGAAGCGCTCGAGTATTATCTCGAAACGAAAGGTGTTGTGATCGCGACGGGGTAGGTATACACGTAAACAGGTACACAGGTAAACAAGTAGCCGCAAGAAGCGAGGACGATAGTTACGCAGTTGGGCGATCGGGCAAAGTAGATCGCATCCGTCGTTGATCCGGGAGGGCGCAATGCAGATCACTCGATGGTATCTCACAGTTGGGGTGCTAGTCGGTCTCGGCTTAGCGTGCAGTTTGACGCCCCCGCTGATCGCGCCGGCGCTCGATGTGGTAAAAAGCCAGTCCGAGGTCAACGATTTTGGCGACGCGCCTGATCCAGCTTTCCCCACGCTCCGCGCCAGCAATGGAGCGCGAACTGTAGACCCAACTCGCTTCTGGCTAGGTACTCTCGAGTCGCGTCCGACGACCGAGGCGGACGCAAACCTCGTGGACCGAGACGAAATGGACGACGGCTTGGTAGAGGCGCTCGTGAACGCGGGCATGGTCTCTGTTACGTTTCGGGCAGTCAAGAGCAGAGAGGCGGCGGATGGTCTTATCTACTTTAACCTTCTTGCCGATTCAAATGGCGACGGACGCTGGCAGGATCTCGGCCAAGTCCAAGAGTGGGTGGTGAAGAACCAGAGCATCAATCTCGCCCCGGGCGAGAGTACGCTCATCAAGGTAGAATTCGCCCTTGCGCAAGGCACCCTGGAAGCGTGGCTCCGGGGGATGCTTGCCGAGCGGCCCGTGAATGACTCGAACTGGACGGGTACGGGTAGCTTTG
The DNA here is from genome assembly GCA_016208315.1 of Chloroflexota bacterium. GTDB lineage: Bacteria > Chloroflexota > Anaerolineae > UBA4142 > UBA4142 > JACQYF01. The sequence continues at coordinate 66,857 of JACQYF010000075.1, forward strand.
CGCAGGGCGAAGTTGAGGACCATCGCATTGGCGGCGGCCGGGGGAATGATTGGAACGTCGAGTGTGACCCCAACCCGCTCGTGTTAAATCACGGTCAAGCCGGAAACATCAATCTACGCGTGGCAGGCGGGCCGGGCGCGCCGAGTCAATTTCGAGTGGTCTCTGCCGTTGGGTCTGCGGGCTTGCTGGGCGATCCTAACGCGCAAGAGATCGCCGTGGGACCCATCGGGCCTCCTGCCGGCGCCCCGGGTTTTACCGTGTACGGCGCAGGGCCGCACATCAACGTCACGAGCAAGAACATTGACGAGCCGGTTCGCACTGTAGAGTACACGATTGACGTCCGACTGGAAGGTTTGGGGCGCGTGGAAACCGAGAGTTGCATTGTGCGCGTGATTTATACAGCCGTCAAAGTAGCAACGCCGTCGGCGCTTCCAACGACGATCAAGCCGACTCCGCGACTTTCGCTGACAGCCACTCCCAAGCCCATGCTCACGCGCACCGCGACGCCTCAGACAAAGACGCCGAGTCTGAGCGCAAGCTCGCCGGACGGCCTATAACGTTACCGTTCAAATTCTCGCTAACGGATATTTGGGCGCAACCTTCTATATTTCGGGTCCGGCAGGGCGGTGGACGGCCGTCGTTCGCTATGTGGGCGGTGAGATAAGAATCCCATTTGATGTTGTAAAGTGAAAACAGGGCTGGCTGTGAACTACTCTCCACAAGAACTGATGGTTGCCGCGGCGGCGCGCGAAATCCGCGATGGTGAAGTTGTGTTCTGCGGCATGCGCTTGCCGCTGATCGCGTTCGCGCTGGCGAAAGAGGTGCACGCGCCAAACGCGATTGGCTTGTTCGAGTGCGGCTTGGTGCGTGATACGCCGTCGCCTGAATTGCTCTACACGATGGGCGATCCGCCGAACATCACGAACGCGCAGTGGGCCACGCGCATGATCAACATCATGGGGCTGCTCCAACAGGGCTGCGTGGACCTGGGCTTTATCGGCGGCGCGGAACTCGACCGATTTGGGAATCTCAATACGTCGTATATCGGCGATTGGTCTTTGGTTCGTAGTGAGCGACGGAGCGAAGCGGAGTCGCGTTCCGACGGCACTCCGTTTCAGTTCCCTCGGTTCCTCGGGACGCCTGACTACAAACCATTCACCAAGTTGCCCGGCTCCGGCGGCGCGGCGGATATTGCGAGCTTATCCCAGCGGCTCGTCGTCATCATGGCGCACGAAAAGCGGCGGCTGGTCGAACGCGTCAGCTACGTGACATCGGCGGGCTATGGCGAGGGAAACGGCTGGCGACAACGCGTCGGGCTGCCGCGCGGCGGGCCGAGCGCCGTCATCACGACATTGTGCGTACTCGGCTTCGATCCCGCGACCGGGGAAGCGGTTCTGCGCTCGTATCATCCGGGACAGACGATCGAATCGGTGCGCTCGGAAACGGGTTGGGACTTGAACGTTGCGGCGGACGCGCACGAGACCAAGCCGCCGACGGAAAAGGAACTTGCCATCATTCGGCGTTACGATCCGCAAGGATTTTGGACGCGATAAGGAGGAAGTACACAGGTACACAGGTAAACAGGTAGACACGTAAACACGTGACTTGTCTCCTTGTATATCTGTCTACCTGTCTACCTGCCATTATGCTTGCCATTGACGTTCACATCCACATCCAGCCGCTCGAAATGTTGAATGCCGAAGCGGCCAAGTCATTCGGCGCACATCATGCCGATTGGCAAGAGGTGCTCGATCTCATCGCCAGCCCGGCTAGTTTTTTGAAATACCTCGATAGCGTCGGCGTTGAAAAGGCCGTGCTCATCAACTATGTGAGTCCGAACGTGATGGGCTTTACGGCCGAGGTCAACGACTGGGTCGCCGCTTACGCCAAGCACTCGCCCGACCGGCTCATTCCCTGCGGTTCGGTTCACCCGCGCTATACCAAAGATTGCGCGGCGGAGGTCAACCGCATCGCGGATTTGGGTATCCGCATGTTGAAGGTGCATCCGCCGCACCAGTTGGTCTATCCGAACGCGTATCGCGAGAACTTGCCACAGCAAGCGCAGATCTATGAGCGCGCGCAAGCGCTCGGCCTGCCGGTCATGTTCCACACCGGCACTTCGATCTTCCCCAAGGCGCGCAACAAGTTCGCCCAACCGATTCATATTGACGATCTAATCGTAGATTTTCCAAAGCTGAAAATCATCCTCGCGCACGGCGGGCGGCCGCTTTGGATGGACGAAGCGTTCTTTTTGCTTCGCCGCAGCAAGAACGTCTTTCTTGACATTTCGAGCATTCCGCCGCAAAATCTGCTCGAGTATTTTCCCCGTCTCGAAGAGATTGCCGATCAAACGCTGTTTGGTTCTGACTGGCCCGGGCCTGGCGTCAAGGACGTGGGCGCGAATTTGGAACGATTCAAGGCGCTGCCGCTTGGCGATCAAGTCAAGCGCAAGATACTCCGCGACAATGCAATCAAGTTGTTTAGTTGAATAGTTTCATCGTTGGATAGTCAGCGCATACGACTATGCAACTATAAAACTCCAAAGGAGGAGAAATGGGTGCTGTTGCTTCGCCAGAGCGTTACAACGCGTCGACGACGTTCGTGGATGCCAATCTGGAAGCCGGACGCGGCGACAAAGCCGCGATCCTGTACGGCGATCAAACGTTGACGTACAATGACGTGGCGGCCATGATGAACCGCACTGGAAACGCGCTGCTCAAACTAGGCGTACAGATGGAGCAGCGCGTGATGTTGCTGCTGCTCGACTCGCCCGAATTCGTCGCCAGTTTCTTCGGCGCAATTCGGATGGGCGCGATACCGATTCCGACGAACACGCTGCTCCGCGCTCCCGATTACGAGTACCTGCTCAACGATTCGCGCGCGGTCGCGTTGATCGTGAGCGAGCCGCTGTACGCGAACATCGCGCCGATCCGCGAAAAGCTGAAATGGCTCAAGCACGTGATCGTGGTTGGCTCTTCGACTGGCGCTCAGAATGCTCCTGCCGGCACAATCCAGTTCGCCGAGTGGATCAAGAACGAGTCGCCCGAACTTGCGCCTGCCGATACGGCGCGCGATGACGCGTGCTTTTGGCTGTATAGCTCCGGCACGACCGGGTTCCCGAAGGGCGCGGTCCACTTGCAGCACGACATGATTTACTGCGCCGAGAATTACGCGCGGTCGGTTCTGGGTATTAACGAAAACGACCGCACCTTTTCGGTCGCCAAATTGTTCTTCGCCTACGGACTGGGCAACGGACTGTATTTCCCCTTTTACGTCGGCGCGACGACGGTCCTCTATCCCGGTCGCCCGGAACCCAAACCGATCTATGAAGTCGTCACCAAGTACAAGCCAACTCTCTTCTTCTGCGTCCCAACAGCGTACGCGGGCTTGCTGGCGGCTGAAGATACCTCGGCCTACGATCTGAGTTCGGTGCGCTTGTGTGTGAGCGCGGGCGAGGCGCTGCCCAAGGCCCTCTTCGACAAGTGGTATGCCAAGTGGAATGTTGAAATCCTCGACGGGATCGGCTCGACAGAAATCCTGCACATCTTTATTTCGAATCGGGCCAAAGAAGTGCGCCCGGGTTCGTCCGGCAAAATCGTCCCGGGTTACGACGCGAGAATTGTGGATGAAGAAGATCGTGAGTTGCCGCAGGGCGAAGTGGGCAATCTGCTCATCCGCGGCGATTCCACGTGCGCGTACTATTGGAACAAACACGCCAAGACGAAAGAGACGATTGTAGGGGAGTGGATTCGCACGGGCGACAAGTACTTGGTGGACAAGGACGGTTATCTGTGGTACCAGGGTCGCTCGGATGATATGCTCAAGGCGGGCGGCATCTGGGTCAGTCCGGTCGAAGTCGAAGCTACGTTAATCTCGCATCCCGCTGTGTTGGAATGCGCCGTCATCGGTCTGATGGACAAGGACGAACTAATCAAGCCCAAAGCGTTCGTCATTCTCAAGCAGGGCTGCGCGCCGTCGCCGGAACTGGAGGCCGAACTCAAGACATTCGTCAAAGACAAAATCGCGGCGTACAAGTATCCGCGCTGGATCGAGTTCGTCAGCGAGTTACCCAAGACCGCGACCGGCAAGATTCAACGCTTTAAACTGCGCCAACGCGAAGCGGAGTTTGCGAAAGGGATGTAGACAAGAATACACCGATAGGTACGAAAACTACTCTTACGGGTAGTAGACGCCAACGCGCTCGCCCCCGTATAATACTCGCAACATCGTTCTGACTTCAGGGCCGATGAAGTCAAACCCGACACCGTGACGATTGCGGTGTTACTCGGTGCGTTTCGCCTCGTCGTGATTGCGAAGGAGGGACGTAATGTTGCGTTCGTCTAGTTTTCGTGCCGGTTCATTCGCCGACTGTGCGGCTTGTACGCAAGCCGATTCGGCAATACCCTCGCGCGACGCGTCCACGTTCGGCGGTTTCCATTTCTAATAGATCGTGCGCCAGGCAGACAGTATTCGTCTGCCTTTTTTCATTTCGGCGTTGGCCCGTGGCGCGAGCCAAGCGATACATTTTTCCCAGGAGGTTACGGTGAGGGATCTAAGAGAGTTTATCGCCTGTTGCGAACAAGACGGCGAACTCAAGCGCGTCACGGCTCAAGTGGATTGGGATCTGGAACTAAGCCACATAGCGAAACTGAATGAAGAAAAAGGCGGACCGGCCCTGCTCTTTGAAAACGTTAAAGACTATGGCTCTCCCGTATTGACGAGCGCGTGTACGACGACGAATCGCCTGGCGCTAATTATGGGCATGCCCAAGGAGACGAGTCTCGTCGAGATCATGCGCGAATGGGTCAAGCGGACCAAGACCAAAGTGCCGCCGCGGTTCGTAGACAAAGCGCCTTGCAAAGAAAACATTGATATGGGCGACAAGGTCAACCTCTTCAAATTCCCGGTGCCCAAGGTCTATCCAAAGGACGGCGGACGCTTTTTCGGAACCACGGCGTACTGCGTCACCAAATCGCCCAAGACCGGTTGGGTGAATCTAGGCACCTATCGCCTGCAAATGCTCGACGAGCGAACGCTCGGTACGCAGTTCATCAAGGGCAAACACGCCGATATGATGCTCAAGGAATACGCCGAGCTGAAGAAACCGATGCCCGTCGCGGCCGTCATCGGCGGCGATCCCTTGTTGTTCGTGCTGGGCGCGGCGCGCATCCCGGCGTCCGAATCCGAATTGGATTACGCCGGCGCGATTCGCGGCTTTCCACTGGATGTCGTCAAAGGCGAAACCGTAGACCTGCCGATTCCGGCCACCGCGGAAATCGTCGTCGAAGGCGAAGTGGACCCTGTGGCAATGCTGCCCGAAGGACCTTTTGGCGAGTACACCGGATATTATTCCGGCATCGGCACCACGCCGCGGCCGTTCATCAAAGTCAAGTGCGTGACCTATCGCAACGATCCGATCTTCTGGCTGACGACGGTTGGGCGCGCGGTCACCGATACGCACATGACGATGGCGCTGAGTTATGGCGCGACGTTGTGGCAGGAATTGGAGCAGATGCACGTGCCCGGCATCAAGTCGGTGTACTGCCCGCCGGAAGGCGCGGGTCGCTTTATCGCGATCATCTCGGTCAAGCAAATGTATCCCGGTCACGCGGCGCACGTCGGTACCGCGGCGATCTCGACCGAAATGGGCGCGTATGGACTCAAGACCGTTATCGTCGTTGACGAAGATATTGATGCCTGGGATCTGCCGCGCGTCCTTTATGCGCTGAGCTTTCGTTTCAATCCCGCGCGGGCCGAATTCATCAAACGCGGCCGCTCGACGCCGCTCGATCCATCCTTGCCGATTGACGCGCGCGAAATCACGTCCCGCATTATCATGGATGCAACCATCCCGTATGAGTGGAAAGAAAAGCCGATCCCAATAGCGCCCGATGCCGAATTGACGAAAAAGGTCCAAGCCCGCTGGGCCGAGCTGGGATTGTAGGAGAGCCGGACGTGCAGATTCTCGTCATCGGAATGTTGGACGAAAGGGAAGAGGGGCTTGCGCTCCTCAAGGAGAAAATCCAAGCTCGCAGGCACGAGGCCGTCATCGCCGACGTCAGTATCGGCACCGGCGCGCTGGCCCCGGCGCTCGCCGCAGACATCACGCCCGCCGAGATTGCGGCCGCGGGCGGCAGCAGCATCGAAACGGTCCGCGGGATGTTGGCCAAGGAACGCGACAAAGCTATCTCGACTATGGCCGAAGGGATGGCGAAAAGAGCCGTCGAGTTGTACGCGGCGGGCGAGCTGCAAGGCGTGATCGCGGTCGCGGGCATGACGGGCACTTTTCTGTCGCTCACGGTCATGCGCGCGCTCCCGTTCGGCTTGCCCAAAGTGCTGATCTCGAGCGTCGCGGCGATGCCCGCCTACGCCGGCAAATTCGCCGACTATTTTGGCGTGCGCGACATCACGGTCATGCACACGGTGACCGATACCGTCGGCATGAACTCGCTCGTGCGCACGCTGATGATTAACGGCGCGGGCGCGATCTGCGGCATGGTCGAATCGTACGAACCGCTCGCGCGCTCGGACAAGCCGTTGGTCGCCATGACCGAGTTTGGTTTCTGTGACAAGGGCGCGGGTTACGTGCGCGCCGAGATCAAAGACAACTACAACGTCGTCTCTTTCCACGCAACGGGGCTGGGAGATCGCGCGGTCGAGGACTTGGTGGGGCAGGGGTTGTTTGATGCGTTCGTTGACCTGGTCCCCGCCAACTATGGCGAATACCTGCTCGGCGGAAATCGCGCCTCCGCGCCCGACCGGCTGGAAGCGGCGTGCCGGCTCGGCGTCCCGTACATCCTCTCTCCCTGTGGATTCGATATGCTGAGCTGCGGGCCCATCGAGCGCAAAGACAAGAACGACCCGTTGTGGGCCTCGCGCAAGCTGGCCGAGCGTAAACTGTTCGTGCAGGACGCGATGCGCGTCCAGGCGCGGACGAGCGCCGAGGAAATGGCGATGGTCGCCACCGCGGTCGCGGCCAAGTTGAACAAGCACACCAAGCCAAAGCAGGTCAAGTTCGTCATTCCGAGCAAAGGTTTCTCCTCGCTCAGCGTCGAGGGTGGGCAATTGCACGCGCCGGAAATAGACAAGGTATTTGCGGACACACTGCGCGAGTGCCTCAGCCCGGAGATCGAAATCATCACGGTCGACGCGCACATCAACACGCCCGAGTTCGGCAAAGCCGTCGCGGATGCATTGACACGGATTGCTTCGCGAAACGGATAAGCGGATAAGCGGATGCAAGCCATCCTGTTTGACCTTGAAGGCACGCTGGTGGATTTTCAGTGGGATCTGCGGGGCGCTGTAACTGAGGTTGAGCGTCTGCTGGTTGGGCTGGGGTTTGATCCGTCCGCGTGGGAACGTCACTATGCCGCGCTGCGGAACAATGCCGTTCTGCTCGCGGCTCAACGAGGACTGGACAAGCGCGACGTGGCGCGCGCGATTGACGTCGTGTACGACCGCTACGATCTGGATGCCGCGTCGCGCTGGTCGTTAGCGCCGGACGCGAAAACGGTTCTGGCTTTTCTGAAGGACGAGCGACACGTCAAACTGGGTCTGGTGACCAACATCGGCAGGCAAGCGGTCGAGTTGGGCGCGACGAGGTTGGGATTGAAGGGACTATTCGACGTCGTCATCACGCGCAACGACGTCGAACTGGTCAAGCCGTGCGGCGAGGGAATCAGGATCGCGCTGGCACATCTGGCCGCCAAGAACGCCGACGCGTTGTTCGTGGGCGATAGCGTGTCGGACGTCTTGGCCGCCAGGGATGGAGGGATCAGGGTGGCATTTGTTCAGGGAGGAGAAAGCGCACCGGCCTCCCTGAACGCCGCCAGCCCCGACTATCTCTGGCAATCGCTGGGCGAGCTGAAAAGGTTATACTCAGGAGGTGAACTAATCGCATAGTTAACTTGGGCAGCACACTCGATCGGATCGAACAAAAAATCAAATTCTCCCAAAGCGAAGGAGGAAAGAATGCCGGAGAAGACAAGATTTCCCTACGGTTGGGAAGTTACGGTTCCGAAGGAAATGGAAGGGTGGGAGGAAATGTATCCCGCTCATCGTCTGTTTTCCGCCGAGAGGCAAGAATGGGAGGACGGTCAGTTCTGGTATGCGGACAAGATCCACGCGCCAGACCCGATGGTGCCCCTCGACGAGGTGTTTCACCAGGCCTGGCAGATCGCGCTTTCGCAACATACGACACGCGTCTTTTGTATCCCGCCGGCGCAGGGCGTGGCCCACCGAATGCTCGGCTGCTACCTATACATCACCGCGATCGCGCCGCCGCCGGGAGACGTGATTCAGGCCAAAGCCGAAAAGTTCCCCACGCGCACGTTTCCCGTGTTCGAGAACTATGATCATCTGTGGGATCAATGGCGGACCCGCCAGCAGGCGCTGGGCAACGAGCTCAAGAATCTCAAGATTCCATCCGAACTCCCGCGCTTTGTCCCCGATTTCGACTCCGCCACGACGGTCCCAAATGCCGGCCCCGCGCAAGACCTGATCGAAGCGTTCAACAACGCGGTCAACATCATCTATCGCGGCTGGCAGTATCATTTCAGCTACCTCAACGTCACTTATCTCGCCTACCTCATGTTCGCCGATGTCGCGCGCAAGCTCTTCCCCGGCATTAGCGAGAGCGCGATTGGCAAGATGGTCGCGGGCGCGGACGTCTCCATGTTTCGCCCCGAAGAAGAGCTATGCCGATTAGCCCGCCTCGCGTACGGCCAACCGCGCGTGGCGAGCATCTTGAAGAGCGACCGACCTGCCGCGCGCAAGATCGAAAGTCTGCGCGAATTGGACGAAGGCCGGATGTGGCTGGAAAGCATGGACGAGGTCAAGGACCCGTGGTTCATGGTCTCGTGCGGCAGCGGCTGGTTCCACTACGAGGGAAGCTGGATTGACAAGCTGGATGTGCCGTTCAGCTACATCAAGGGCTATCTTGAGCGCCTTGAGCGCGGTGAGCGCATCGAACGGTCATTAACCACCATTGCCACCGCGCGCGAGGCGATGATCGCCGAGTATCGCAAGCTCATCAAGTCCGACGAAGACCGCCAGTCGTTCGAAGGCGCGTTCAAGAATACGCGCACCATCTATCGCTATGCCGAAGACCATCTTTTCTGGGTCGAGCATTGGTTCCACACGATTTGGTTCGAAAAGATGCGCGAATTCGGTCGCTTGTTCGTCAAGCAGGGCGTGCTCAAGGACGAAGATGATTTCTTCATGTTCAATCGCCTCGAAATCCCCTCGCTGATCGAAGACTTGGCGACCTCCTGGGCGCTGGGCGAAAACATCCCGACGCTCAACTGGGCCGATAAGGCGGCCAAACGCCGAAAGATCCTCGAAGCCGCGGCCAAGTGGCAAGCGCCGCCCGCGCTCGGCGTGCCGCCCGAAGTCGTCGCCGAGCCGTTCACGGTCATGCTGTGGGGCGTAACGACCGATCGCGTCAACGATTGGCTGGAAGGCGCGACGCCCAAGAGTGGAGACCTCAACGAGCTGAAAGGATTCGCCTCTTCCGCCGGCTGCATCGAGGGCAAGGCGCGCGTCCTCAAGCTGCTCGACGAAATCACCACGCTGGAACAGGGCGATATCATGGTCGTCCCCAACACCAACCCCGCATGGGCACCCGTGTTCTCCAAGATCAAAGCGGCCGTGACGGACATCGGGGGCATCACGTCGCACGCGGCGATCGTCTGCCGCGAGTACGGCGTGCCGTCGGTGACGGGCACCGGCCGGGCCACCCAGGTCATCAAGACGGGTGACTGGGTACGCGTGGATGGCGACCGCGGCGTCGTCACGATCATCAAACGCGCGTAACAACGGATTGCCTTCGGCGAAACGGATAAACGGATTGGGAATGCGGTCATCCGCTTATCCGTTTCGCGAAGCAATCCGTTCTTAGGAGATGCGTAATGGCGTATGTGTTGGGATTCGAAGAGGTCAGCAAAACCTCGCTGGCAACCGTGGGCGGCAAGAACGCCAGTCTGGGAGAGATGCTCAAGGCGGGCATTCGCGTGCCGCCCGGTTTCGCGATCACGACAGACAGTTACCTCGAACTCATCACCCGCGCGGGCATTGCGAACGAGATCCAAACCATCTTGTCGCACGTCAATCCGACCAGTATCCCATCGCTCGACCATTCGAGCGAGCAAATTCAAATGCTGATCATGAAGGCGATGGTGCCCACGCCGATCCGGCGCGCGATCGCCGAAAACTATTACCGGCTGTGCGATTCGTGCGATGTGCAAGATTTGCCCGTCGCCGTGCGTTCCAGCGCGACGGCGGAGGACTTGCCCAATGCCAGCTTCGCGGGACAGCAGGACACATATCTCTGGGTGAAAGGTCTCGATCAAGTTGTCAAGATGGCGCAAAAATGCTGGGCGAGTCTCTTTACCGCGCGCGCCATCGGTTACCGCGCCAAGATGAATTTTCCGCACGACAAGGTACTGATCAGCGTCGGCGTCCAAAAAATGGTCAATTCTCGAACATCGGGCGTCATGTTCACGCTCAATCCGATCAACGGCGATCCCTCCAGAGTGGTCGTCGAAGGGAGCTGGGGCTTTGGCGAGGCGGTGGTCTCCGGCGCGGTGACGCCGGACAAATTTGTGGTGGATAAAGTTTGCTTCGAGATCAACGAGCGGGCGATCTCCGCCAAGGCGGTCGAATGTGTTTATCAAGCGGAAAAGGGAGTGATTCACTCTGAAGTGGATTCGGACCGACAGACCATCCCGTGCATGAACGATCGCGAGTTGTTGGAGTTGGTTCGCGTCGCGAAACGCATCGAAGACCACTATGGCTGCGCGATGGATGTCGAATGGGCAATTGACAAAGACCTCGCGTTTCCCGACAATGTTTTCATCGTGCAGAGCCGTCCTGAAACCGTGTGGAGCCAGCGTCCCAAACAAGCGCTTCTCGGGAACAAGAGCGGTTACGAGCTATTGATGGAAAAGGCGCTAAATCCACTCAAGATTTCTACGTAACCCTTCCGGAGGTTTACCATTTTTGCCCTCATCACAGCCATTCGCCGCGGAAACGTTGCCGACCACCAGGGCGATGTCGCATTGCTCCTGACGGTCGGCTCGTCGCGTCTAATGCGGCGAATCGAGGTAGATTGTATTGCCGGAGTGGAAAACCAATGAAGACTCTACGCATTGAGGAAATGACTTGGCAGGAGATCAAAGTGGCGATGGAACAAGGATACCGGCGCGTGATTTTCGCGCTCGGCTCGATCGAGCAGCACGGACCCCATCTCCCGCTGGTCACCGACACACTACTTGGCGATGTGCTCGCGGTTCGCGTCGCCGAGAAATTGGGCAGTACCCTTGTCGCGCCGACGATTCGACCGGGCTGCTCGGAGCACCATCTCAGTTTCCCCGGTTCGCTTTCCATTTCGAGTGATTTGCTGGCCGCGCTCGCCCGCGCGTATTGTCACTCGCTGGCGAATCAAGGTTTTCAAGCCATTATTCTCCTGCCCAGTCATGGCGGCAACTTTGCCACTGTCAAACGCATTCTCCCCGAACTGGAAACGGAGATTCCCGCCAAGGTCGTGGGCTATTTCGATTTGGTCGAATTCACGCGAGTCCAGGATGCGATTGCCTATAAGTATGGCGTGTCCGCGGGAGAATCGGGCGCGCACGCCGGCTGCTCAGAGACCTCCTTGGTGTTAAACGAGCGGCCCGACCTTGTTCACATGGATCAAGCACAGGCGGGCTTTGTCGGCGATTTCCTCGCGCTCGCCCAAAACATCCCATCCTCCAGCGCGGGCTTTGCCATCAAATGGGAAAACTTTTCGCCGCTCGGCGTCTTGGGTGACCCACGTCCCGCCAGCGTGGAATTGGGACGCGATCTTCTGGAGGGGCTGGCTGACCATCTTGCGGCGTTCTACCGTATCGCGTTGGGATAACTCGAATGCTCACCGTATCCGGCGCTTTCAAAACAACGTACCCCGGCGCGGCAATGGGCATCCTCGCCATGCGACAGGTTGCCAATCCCGCCGAACAGGCGGCCCTCAATCGCGAAAAGCAAATGCTCGAAACTGAAATTCGCGCGCGATTCGCCGACCGCGACGCGATCAAGACACATCCGACCATCCTGGTCTATAACGACTATCTCAAACCGTTCAAAAAAACCTATCACGTTCAACTGCAACTCGAGTCCATTGCGCTCAAGGGGAAATCCATCCCGCGTGTCTCTGCGCTCGTCGAGGCGATGTTCATGGCCGAGTTAAAGAACATGCTCTTGACGGCCGGACACGACCTGGACGCGCTGCGCCCGCCGATCACATTGAACGTCGCCACGGGCGCCGAGCGCTATGTGTTGCTGAACGGTCAAGAGCAAACCTGCAAGCCCAACGATATGCTCGTCGCCGATTCGCTGGGCGTCGTTTCAAGTATCGTCTATGGCCCTGATTTTCGCACGCGCATCACGGCGGAGAGCCGAGACGTTCTCTTTTGCGTTTATGCGCCGCCGGGAACTGAGCAAGTGCGATTAGAACAACATCTGCGCGCCATCCAGGCGAATGTAATGCTAATCGCGCCCGGGGCGCTGACAGAGCTACTGCAGATTTTCGATACGGGCGGCAATGTTTGATCTTTTGATTCGCGGCGGTCACGTCCTCGACGGCAGCGGCAGTCCCGCATTTCGTGCGGATGTGGGTATTGTCGGCGCGCGCATTGATGCGCTTGGCGATCTGACCGTCGCGGGCGCGGGCGAAACGCTCGACGCGACCGGTCTCTGCGTCGCGCCGGGCTTGATTGATATGCACTCGCACTCGGATTTCACGCTGCCGGTGAATCCGCGCGCCGAGAGCAAGATTCGCCAGGGTATCACGACCGAAGTAATCGGCAATTGCGGTTTTTCGCCCGCGCCGCTTGCTCCCGCGACGAAACATCAACTGCGCGAATACACGGCGTTTCTCGATCTCGGTCTCGCGTGGGACTGGACATCGTTCGGCGCATATCTCGACCGGCTCGACCATCGCATTGCGGTCAATGTGATTCCGCTCGTCGGGCACGGCACGGTGCGAATCGCGACGATGGGCTTCAGCAATGCTGCGCCAAGCGCAGACGAACTCGAGCTCATGAATCGTTTGATCGCGCAAGCCATGGACGAAGGCGCGTGGGGACTTTCCACCGGCTTGATCTACCCGCCCGGTGTTTTCGCGCAGACCGATGAGATCGTCGCGCTATCGCGCGAGGTTGCTGCGCACGATGGGCTGTACTTTTCCCACATTCGCGGCGAAAGCCACACACTGCTCGTTGCGATCGGCGAAGCCGTCACGATCGCGCGCGACGCGGACATCTCGGTCGAGGTGTCGCATTTCAAGGCGGCAGGTCAAGCCAACTGGGATAAAGCGCCGCGCGCGATTGATATGATCGCGGACGCGCGCGCGGCGGGACTGCGCGTCGCTGCGGACATGTATCCGTACGCGGCAGGCAGCACGACATTAACCGCGCTCTTGCCGGACTGGGCGCTTGCGGGAGGCGTGCCAAGTCTCATCGCGCGCTTGCGCGATGCGAAGATACGTAATAGAATTGCGGACGACATGCGCGCGGGCGCAGGCGTCGCAACAAACTACGACGACGTATTCCTCGCACTGTTTCCACCGCAGGTCGAGTACGAAGGGCAGACGATTGTTCAAGTCGCGGAGGCGCGCGGTCAACATCCGGTGAACGCGATTCTCGAGTTAGTCATTGAGAGCAACGCTGCCGCCGAAATGATCAGCTTTATGATGAGCGAGGAAAACGTACGATTGGGCTTACAACAGCCCTGGATGACCGTCGGTTCCGACGGGCTTGCGCTGGCGCCGCGCGGAATTCTGGGCCAAGGCAAACGGCATCCGCGCAGTTACGGCACATTCCCACGCGTGCTGGGTGAGTACGTTCGCGAGAACAAGGTGATTACGCTGCCCGAAGCCATCAGACGCATGACCTCGCAGTCTGCGGACATGCTCGGCCTACGCGACCGCGGACGCGTCCAGACCGGTCTCGCCGCCGACATTTTCGTCTTCAACGCTGACACAATAGCCGACCGCGCGACGTACGGTGAGCCGTATCAATTTCCCAGCGGCATCGAGTACGTGATTGTCAATGGGCAAGTGACTGTCGCGCGCGACAAACAGCGTGACGTAATGGCCGGGAAGGTCATGCGGAAGTAGAGTTTTTCAGAAGAGGAGGTGATTTTTTCCTGGTTCTAATTTGTCATTGTGAGTGTCGTTCCTTGCAATGACACGCCTGAGTGCCCAACGTCGGGCAACCATTTGCGAAGGAGGAGAAAAGTGTCTCGTTCAACACTCGCACGGATTATTGTTGGATTCACCATCTTGCTTGTGGCCGTCGCGTGCGCCGCACCGCCCACGCCCGTGCCACCCCCGACCGCGGTCCCGCCCACCAAGGCGCCCGCGGCCACTGCCGTGCCACCCGCCGCAACTTCGGCGCCGGCCGCCACAACTGCGCCAACTGCCGCGCCGACCGCGGTTCCCGCCACCAAGGCGCCGGAACCGACCAAGGCCGCCGCCGCGACGAATTTCCGCATCGCGATTGGCGTGGACATGGACACGCTCGATCCCGCCGGGCAGACCACGACCACCGTCTCTAACGTCGTGGATTACTCGGCAGAGACGCTGGTGACGATTGATGACAAGGGCGAAACCCAGCCGTTACTCGCGAAATCGTGGGACGTTTCCAAAGACGGATTGACGTACACGTTCGTCTTGCAGCAAGGCGTGAAATTCCACGATGGCAAACCGTTTGACGCGACCGCCGTCAAGATGAACGTCGAACGCATCCTCGATCCCGACGTCAAAGTCGGCACGCGCGGACCGTTCGCGTCCATCGGCAAAGTCGAAGCGGTGGACGCCAATACCGTTCGCATCACGCTCAAGACTCCCTTCCCGGCGCTGCTGCAAGCGTTCTCCATGACGACCTCCGGGATGTTGTCGCCCACGCTGATCGAAAAGACCGCGGCGACGTACAAGAACATCACTCAGCCGATTGGCACCGGTCCCTACGTTTTCAAGGAGCATGTGAAAGGCAGTCAAGTCGTGTTCACCAAGAACGCGGACTATTGGGGCAAGAAACCGTTCTACGACACCGTGACGATTCGCATCGTTCCCGAAGCCGCGACGCGTGAGAGCTTGCTGCTCGCCGGTCAGGTCGATGCGATCATCTTGCCGCCCATCTCCGACGTTCCCGCGCTCGAGCGCAACTCGGCGGTCAAGGTGATCATCGCGCCGAGCAACCGCATCATCTTCATCTCGATCAACAATGTCTGGAAGGGACTGGACAGTGCCAAAGTGCGCCAGGCGCTGAACTATGCGGTGGACAAGCAAGCCATCCTCAAGAGTGTCATGTTTGGCGCAGGTTATGAGCTAGAGGCACCGATGGCACCCAGTCTGTTCGGCTATTGCAAAGTAGGCAAGTATGCCTATGATGTCAACAAAGCCAAGGCGCTGCTCAAGGATGCCGGCGTGACGACGCCGCTCAAACTCGCGTTCATCTCGCCGACCGGTCGTTACGTCCAGGACTTTCAGGCATCTCAGGCGGTCGCCGGTTACTTGAAGGAAGTCGGCGTCGAGACCGACCTCAAGACAATGGAGTGGCCCGCGTACGTGGCGACGATCACCAAGCCGGTCGCGGAGAACACGACGAATCTGCACTTTCTCGGTTGGGCGCCGGGCTTTCTCGACGCGTCGCAGCAGATGACTTTCTTCAGCATTGACCAACACGTTCCCAAAGGACTCGCGACCCATTTCTACACCAATACCGAAGTGGACAAGAAGATCAAGGCGGCGGACAGCGAGACCGATCCGAAGAAACGCGCCGAGATGTACTGCGAAATCAACAAGCAGATCTGGGATGACGCACCGGTGATCTTCCTGTGGAACCAGGCGTTCCCGATCGTCCACTCGGCAAAGGTCAAGAACGTGACCTATCGCCCGAACGAAAAGTTCTACGCGATCTACGCAGAACCAGTTCAATAGTTTGATCGTGCAATAGTTGGATAGTTGCATGGTCCACAACCATGCAACTATCCAACCATGCAACTATCCAACTATGCAACTATCCAACTATGCTCCGCTATCTTCAGCAACGTCTCATTGCCGCGGTCGTCACCTTGTTCGGCATCACGATCATCGTGTTTGCGATCCTGCGCATGCTACCGGGCGATCCGGCGCGGGTGATCGCCGGCTTGCTCGCGACGGAAGAAGATGTCGCGCGGTTGCGTATTCAACTCGGTTTGAACGAACCGTTGATCGTGCAGTACGTGAGTTTTCTCGGCAACCTCCTGCGCGGCGATCTGGGGACCTCGGCGCGGACCGCGCAGCCGGTCCTCGCCGAAGTGCTCGCGCGTCTGCCGGCGACCATGCAACTGGCAGTGGTCAGCATGGCGGTTGCCGCACTGATCGGGATTCCGGCGGGCGTGATCGCGGCGACGCGGCGCAATTCCATTTTGGACTATGCGCTTTCGGTCGTCACACTCTTTGGCGTCTCGATGCCGGTGTATTGGCTCGGCTTGATGCTGATCGTCGTCTTTGCCGTCCAGTTGAGAGCGCTGCCCGCGGCGGGCAACGAAGAATTAGAAAGCATCATCCTGCCCGCACTGACGCTCGCGGCATTTTCGATCGCGCTGATCGCGCGCATGACACGGTCGAGCATGCTCGAAGTGTTGCACCAGGACTATGTTCGCACGGCGCGCGCCAAGGGTGTCCGCGAGCGCGCCGTCGTATTTCGGCACGCGCTCCAAAATGCATTCATCCCGATCGTCACAGTCTTGGGTCTCCAGTTCGGCACGCTGCTCGGCGGCGCCGTGCTCACCGAATCGGTCTTTGGCTGGCCTGGCATTGGGCTATTGTTGCTTGACTCCATTTCGGCGCGCGATTATCCGGTCGTGCAGGGCGTCGTCTTTATCTTTGCGGCAATGTTCATTCTACTGAATGTCGCCGTGGACGTACTGTACGCATACCTCGACCCTCGAATTCACTATGGATAATCCGAGAGCCAACCTCGCGGAGGCGCGCCAACCCGCCGGCACGGAGCCATTTCAAACCTACGCCTCGGCGCGCGGTGCGAGCGATCTCTGGCGCAGATTTCGTCGCCGTCACTCTGCCATGTTTGGGTTGGCGATTCTCGTGCTCTTGTTCGCCCTCAGTTGGCTTGTGCCGTTGTTTTCGAGAGAGGACCCCGAAAGACTTAAACTCTCGCAGGCATTGATCGCGCCCGGCGCGCAGTTCTGGCTGGGAACTGATTATCTGGGGCGCGATTTGTTCACGCGTTTGCTCTATGGGGCCCGCCTATCGCTGACGATTGGTTTTCTCGCCGTTGGATTCGGTCTCGCGGTCGGAGTGCCGTTAGGCGCCATCTCCGGTTACTATGGCAAATGGGCCGACTTGATTATTCAACGCATTGCGGATATATTACTCTCGTTCCCCAGCTTTCTGCTGGCCCTGTCGCTCGTCGCGATGCTCGGCGTCGGATTGCAGAATGTTGTCATCTCGGTTGGCATCAGCGCGGTCCCGTCGTTTATTCGTCTCGTGCGCGGGTCGGTGTTGGTCATTCGCGAGCAAACGTATATCGAAGCTGCGCGTTCGATTGGTGTGCGCGATGCCAGAATCATTTTGCTGCACGTTCTGCCCAACGCGGTGGCGCCGGTTATTGTGCAAGCCACGCTCAATCTAGGTTCCGCGATTTTGATTGCCGCGGGGCTTGGCTTTCTAGGTTTGGGCGTGCAGCCGCCGACGCCCGAATGGGGCTCGATGCTGGGCGAGGGGCGCAATTATATTTTTAGCCATCCCTACATGGCAACCTTTCCGGGGCTGGCAATCTTTTTCGCCGTGCTCGGCTTTAATCTGTTGGGGGATGGGCTGCGGGACGCGCTCGACCCGCGGCTCAGACACGTCTAGGAAAAGTTCCCATGAGTTCCTCAGAGAAATTCAGAGGAACTCATGGGAACTCACGTTGGAGACTATATGTCTAATCTGAATCACGCCATTGAGTTGATCAAGAGTCATCACGAGCAGTATCTGGCAGAATTGATCGAGTTCGCCGCGATTCCCAGCATTTCGACGCTTTCGGCGCACAAGCCCGATATGCAGCGCGCGGCGGAATGGGCCGCGCAGCAACTGAAAGGGATGAGTTTTTCGAATGTAGCCATTCTGCCCACGCGCGGGCATCCGGTCGCGTATGGCGAATGGCTCAATGTGCCGGGCAAGCCCACCGTGCTGGTCTACGGGCATTATGACGTGCAACCCGTGGACCCGCTGAACGAGTGGTTATCGCCACCGTTTGAGCCAACGGTGCGTGGCGAAAATCTGTATGCCCGCGGCGCGTCCGATATGAAGGGCAACGTCCACGCATTTCTCAAAGCGCTTCAATCTCTGATTACGTCCGGTGGGTTGCCGATCAATGTCAAGGTCATCGTCGAAGGCGAGGAGGAAATCGGCTCGCCCAGTCTCGACGCGTTTGTGCAGGAGCATCGAGAAAAACTGGCGTGCGACATCGCCCTCAACGCCGACTCGGGAATCCAAAAGCCCGACCAGCCATCGCTCGTCTACGGGCTGCGCGGGTTATCGTACTTTGAATTGTGGGTCTATGGCCCAGAGCACGATCTGCATTCGGGTGTGTTTGGGGGATCGCTCCACAACCCGGCTCAAGCGTTGTGCGAATTGGTTGCCGGTATGCACGATGCGAACGGACATATCACCCTGCCGGGATTCTACGACAAGGTTCGCGTCCTCTCTGAGGATGAGAGTTCCGACCTTGCGCATCTCCCGCACTCGGATGAAGAGTGGCGCAAGATGACGGGCGCACCCCAGCTCTACGGCGAGAAGGACTATTCGACTCTTGAACGACTCGGCGCGCGCCCGACCTTGGAAGTCAACGGACTCCTCTCAGGATTTACCGGCGAAGGCGCCAAGACGGTCCTGCCGGCTAAAGCGATGGCCAAGATCTCGATGCGGCTGGTTCCCTATCAGGACGATACGGAAATCGCGCAGCAACTGCGCGACTATCTCGAACAGAACGCCCCAGCGACGGTGCGTTGGGAATTGAGGACAATTTCCACGTGTTCGCCCGTCCTTGTCAAGCGTGATACCACGGGCGCACGCGCGGCGGCCGCCGCATTGGAAGAAACGTTTGGAGTCAGGCCGGTGTTCGTGTTGCAAGGCGGCAGTGTGCCAGTTGTCAGCATGATTCAGACGCGGCTCGGAGTGGATTCGGTCCTCTTGGGCTTTGGTCTGCCCGACGACAACCTGCACGCGCCGAATGAAAAGCTGCACCTACCTACGTACTATCGAGGGATCGAAGCATTCACGCGTTTCTTTGCGCGAGTGGGAGGGTGATCCGCGCCATTCGTGGAAAAATCCTATGCCGGTCAAATTCTGCGCGCAGTGCGGTAGCGAACTCGTAACCGGAAGCGAATCGGGGCGCGAGCGCCCGATGTGCCCGCGCTGCGGCTACATCGTCTATCGCAACCCCGTGCCGGTCGCGCTTGTGGTCACGACGCGTGACGACAAGTTGTTGCTCGTCCATCGCGTGAACGCGCCGTTGGCGGGCTATTGGGCACCGCCCGCGGGCTATGTCGAGATTGACGAGTCGCTCGAAGAAGGCGCGGCGCGGGAAGTCAAAGAGGAAACCGGTTTCGACGTCGTCGTGGACAAACTGCTGCGCGTGTACAGTCGCGCGAACGTGGGTATCATGCTGGTTACGTTCGCGGCCCACGTTGTCGGCGGCGAGATGGCCCCGCAAGCGCACGAAGTGGCGGAGGCGCGCTTTTTCGCGCGCGATGAACTGCCCGCCCAGCCGCCGCCCACCGACGGCAAACCGCTTGACTATTGGTTCTACGCGGTGGCCAAAGGGATTTTAGTGGAGTTCGAGCGCAAGGGGTAGGGGGAGTTGGTCAGACCCGAAGGGTTTTTGCCCCACTCCGCTTCGCTTCGGGGGTGCTTTGCAGAAACCCTTCGGGTCTATGGTTTATTTCTTCCGCTTGTCGGTGAACCGTCGCGCTTTTAATTCAAAGCGCGGCAGCGTCTCCGGCGCGGCGAGCTGGACGCCGACGCGCAAGCCGAGACGACGATGGGCTTCGCGCGCTAGCGCATCAATCACTGCTTTTGGATTTTGATCCATCACTTCGGCTTTGATGGTCAATTCGTCCATTTCGGCGATGCGGTCCACTTCCACTGAAAATTCCGTCACCTGAGGGAATGTTCGCACGATGGCCTCGATCGCGCTCGGAAAGATGTTGACGCCGCGCACGATCAGCATTTGGTCAATGCGACCGATGATGCCGCCATCCATCCGCACGAACGTGCGCGCGCATTCGCACTTGTCGCGCGCCAGGCGGACTTGGTCGCCGGTGCGATACCGGATGATCGGCGAGCCGAGGCGATCAAGGTTTGTGAGAACCAGTTCTCCCTCGTCCGCCGGTTCGAGCGTTTGCGGATTGATCACCTCGGCGAAAAACTCGCCTTCGTTCAAATGCACGCCGCACTGCGCCAAGCACGTGAAACCGAATGCGCCAATCTCGGTGGCGCCCGTGTGATCGTACAACTTGGCGCCCCACGATTCTTCGATGCGCGCTTTGGTACCTGGAATGCTGCCCCCCGGTTCCCCCGCGACGACAATGCTACGCACGGCCGAATCGCGAATATTGATATTCTCTTTCTTCGCGACCTCCGCGAGATGCAGCGCGTAACTCGGCGTGCAGCACAACGCCGTCGCGCCGAGGTCAATCAGGTTCTGCAAGCGTTGAGCCGAATCCTGCGCGCCGCCCGTTCGCGTGAGCGCCCCGATCTTTTCCGAGCCGCCCCACCCCGCCCCCCACGCGATGAACGGGCCGACAGCAAACGCGAAAAAGATCTTGCTTGCGCGTAAACGGCAGGCATCGCATGTCGTCAAGCGATTTGAACTCGCGCGCATCCGTGATTCCAGAGTCGCGCAGTTTCTGCCCGTAGAACGGATTCGACGCGAGCACTTGATTCAAGAGTGCCTGCATCCGCGCCGTCTGATGCAACTCCAAATTCTCGCGACCTGCCGTTTCGATCTCGCGGTCGAAATACGTAACGTCCATTGGCTCCCCCCTATTTGACTTTGTTTAGCGCCCGTTCCACGTACACTCGCACCATCTTTTTGCGCCACGCGTAGGCGGCGTCGGCATTGTCCATCGGTTTGGCGGGCTTGTACGCGGCCTCCGCCGCGGCGGCGATTACGTCCGGTTCAAGCTCTTGTCCGATGAGGATTTTCTCGGCCTCGGTCGCCTCGACGGGGTGAGAAGCAATTGCGCCGAGTACGATTCGAGCGTGCTCGACGGTCCCGTTTGGCGCAAGACGCAGCGCGCAGGCCACGCCGAGGATTGGAAAATCAATCGAGCCGCGCCGTCTGAGTTTTAGGTAAGTGGACCGCATTCCATCGCTGGGAGGCAGGATTAGGTCGGTGAGGATTTCATCGCGCGCTTTGGTCAGATAATCCATCCCATCATCGCGATAGAGCGCGGCGGCGGGAATCTCGCGCGTGCCGTTCGGGCCGACCAAGCGGACGCGCGCATCCAGCGCGATCGCTACGGGCGCGCAGTCGGTTGACGAAATGGCCCAGCAGCGAGGGCCGCCCGGCGCCACGAGACAAATGTCGCCATCCTTTTTCATGCAAAAGCCAATGGCTTTGCGCCAAAAGTAGGTTTGGTCGTAATAGTTGCAGCGCGTATCGAGACAGAGATTGCCGCCGATGGTGCCCGCGTTGCGAAGTTGCGGCGAAGAGACAAGACTCGCGGCGGTGGCTAACGCGGGATAGTGGCGTTTGATAGTTTCGTCGTTGGATAGTTGAGTCAATGTCGTGCTCGCGCCGATGGTGAGACCGTTTCCGTTGTGGATGCCGCGCAATTCGGCTAGCCCACTCAGCCCGATGAGGAATTTCGGTTCGAATTGGCGGCGCTTCATATTCGGGAAAAGGTCGGTGCCGCCCGCGACGAGCAACGCATCGCTGCCGTAACGATCTAGCAGTTGTACCGCCTCTTCGATGCTTTTGGGGGAAAGGTATTCAAATGGTGGTAAACGCAGCATGGCTCTATCTTCCTCTACTCAGACGAACTCTAGTTTGCGTGCGGGTTTCCGTTGCGCCACGCCCAAACTCCCACACTCACAACTGCGGGGCATTCTCCGGCGGCTCGACTTTGATCGGCTCCGGGTATTTCATATTTGGAAAATCCTTTGGACCGACGCGCGGCGCGCGCCCCTTGGCCTTTTCTTCCAGCGCTTTCAAAACCTTGTCGGGTGTGATCGGCACCTCGTCAATGCGGACACCGACCGCGTCAAAGACCGCGTTGGCAATCGCGGGCGGGACGGGGAGCAGCGGGCCCTGGCCGGCTTCTTTCGCGCCGTAGGGCCCCTCTGGATCAATCGTCTCGACCAGGATCGTTTGAATGTCGGGCGTGTCGAGCGTTGTCGGCGATTTGTAGTCAAGCATCGAAGGAATCTTGTGCATCCCTTTGCGGAACGCGGATTCTTCCATCAGCGCCTCGCCCAAACCCATGTACGCGCTCCCCTCCGCCTGGCCGATGACGAGAAGCGGATTGATCGCGCGTCCGGCGTCATGCGCGAGATAGAGTTTATCCACGGTGACGACCCCCGTTTCGGTATCCACGCTCACCGCGGCCACGCACGCGGCGTAGCTGTACGATGGCGACGGCCCGACGCCCGATCCCTTGAACGGCCCCGCGCGCTTGGGCGGCTTGTAACTGCCGGTCCCGCTAAGCGTGCCGAATTTCGCTTCGGCGAGATTCACTGCCTGGACGAAACTCAATTGCCGATTTTCATCGTCCTCGCAGACGATGATTCCATCGCGCATGACGAGACTCGCGGCGGGCACGAAGAGTTTTTCGGCTGCCGCCGCCAAGATTTTTTGTTTGACGCTGCGCGCGGCTTGAATGCACGCGTTGCCCGTCATTACCGTTACGCGCGATGAATAGCTGCCGAGGTCAACGGGGGTGAGGTCGGTGTCTGCGGTGAAAACGTGAATATCGTTGGGTTTGAGTCCGAACTCTTCTGCCGCGATATATGCTAACAGCGAATCTGATCCTTGTCCAATATCGGTCGAGCCGCAAAACACCGCGACTCCGCCGCCGCGGTCCACCTTGACGATCACGCCCGAGTGCGGCAACTCGTTCCAGTAGATCGGGAGCCCCGCGCCGGAGAGGTAGGAACTGCACGCGAGTCCCAGGCCGCGCTTTGTTCGAGATTGGAGATTGGAGATTGGAGACTTGGAATCTCTAATCTCCAATCTCTTTTCTCTCCAACCACTCGCCGCTATCACAGCGTCAATACACTCGCGCAAGCCGCAGGTTGTGATCGTGAGATGGTTGACCGTTTTGGTTCCGTCGTCAACGACGTATTTGCGGCGCATTTCGGCGGGATCGAGGCCGAGGTCGCGCGCAATCTTGTCGAGATGGATTTCCAGACCAAAGCGCGGCTGGGGGGTGCCGTGTCCACGTTTGGGACCACAGGGCGGTTTGTTAGTAAAGACGCGCAAGCCCTCGAATTTGTATGCGGGAATCTTGTAGGTGACCGTTTGCAGCGCGCCGGTGTAGTAGGTGGTAGCAATGCCGTAGGAACCGTACGCGCCGCCGTCGAGCATCGTTTTGAAATGGAGCGCCGTAATCTGGCCATCCCTTTTTACACCACTTTTCACCCACATCAAAACCGGATGGCGGCCGCGATGGGTGTAAAAAACCTCTTCGCGCGTCAACGTGATCTTGACCGGGCGCCCGGTGAGCATCGAAAGCTTGCACGCGGCGATCTCGTGCGAGAACGGGTCGGTCTTGCCGCCGAACCCACCGCCCACCGGCGTGGCGATGACGCGAATATGCCCGCGCGGCATCTCCAGCGTCTTTTCAAGCGCGCGGTGGACATAGTGCGGCGTCTGCGTCGAACTCCAGAGTGTCAGCCGCCCATCCGAGGAAAATTGGGCAACCGCGGCGTGCTGCTCCATCGGCAGGTGCGTGTCGCCTTCGTAGAAAAAGGTGTCCTCGCGAACGTGATCCGCCGCTTGAAACCCCGCGGCCAAATCGCCGAATTCGAGTGAGACGAACTTGTGGATGTTGTGGTGGTCGCTGTACCCGTGAATGCGCGGGAGCTTTTCGTCGAGCGCGTCGCGAATCGTCATGATTGGCGCGAGGGGTTCGTATTCGACGTCAATCAACTCGAGGGCGCGCTCGGCGGTCTCTTCGTCAATCGCCGCGACCGCCGCGACCGGATCGCCGACAAAGCGCACCTTGTCCACGCACAGTGCCTCTTCGTCTTGCGTGCTCGGCATGATGCCATATTTGATCGGCAATGCTTTGCCGGTGATGACCGCGAAAACGCCCGGCAGTTGTTCCGCGCGAGACGTATTAATGCCGACAATGCGCGCGTGGGGGTAGACGCTGCGGAGCAGTTTGCCGTACAACATGCGCGGCAGCGAGAGGTCGTCGGCGTAGCGCGTCTCGCCGGTCACTTTTTGCATGGCATCCACTTTGAGCAGCGGCTTGCCGATGATGGTTAGATTATTATTGTTCATGGTCACGTTTGATCCAGTAAAACGTAAAACGTAATGACTTGCCAGTAGCAGTTTACGTTTTACGATTTACGTTTTACAACGCGTTCCACCGCCTCGTAAATCTTGCTGTACCCCGTGCAGCGGCAGAGGTTGCCGGAGAGCGCGTGTTGTATCTCCGGGCGGGAGGGATGCGGATTCTTGTCGAGCAAGGATTTCGAGGAGAGCAACATGCCGGGGGTGCAATAGCCGCACTGCGCCGCGCCGAGTTCGGCAAACGCGGTTTGCAGCGGATGCGGCGTCGCGCCCTCGGCCATCCCTTCGGCAGTCGTGATCTCGCGGCCCTGCAACTCGACGGGTAGCGCGAGGCAGGACAGGACCGGCTCGCCGTCCACGAGCACGGTACATGTGCCGCACTCGCCGAGTTCGCAACCGTGCTTGGTTCCGGTCAGGTTCAAGTCCTCACGCAGCACTTCGAGCAATGTCTTGTTTACGGACACGTATACTTGGTGGTCTTGGCCGTTGACACGGAGATGCAAAACTTGTTTCATCTGCTCCATCCATGAGAATAGAGATTGGAGATTGGAGATTGCCAATCTCCAATCTCTATTCTCCAATCTCTAATTACCCTACCCCGTTCCACATTGGATATTCCGTGGCGCCTAGCTCGCACGAGATTTCTTGGGCGACATCGCGCGTTTGCTTTGCGACTCGCTCCAGTCGCTCGACGGACAAGCGCGTGCTAAAGCCGACCACGCACAGCGCGCCGACGACGTTGCCGTGCGCGTCGTTGATCGGCGCGGCCGCGGCGCGCACGCCGGCGAGGTACTCTTCGTCGTCAAGCGCGTAACCCTGGGCGCGCACTTGGCGCAGGGCGGCGCGAAAGGCGTTCGGCTTCGTAATGGATTTTGGCGTGTAACTGTGGAGCGGGTCGTCACTCATCAATTGGTTGACTTGCGAATCGGACATGGCGGCGAGGAAGACTTTGCCGTACGCGGCGGCCGAGTAATGCAAACGGCGGCCAAGCGGCGAAGTGATCTTGACATCGTGCGGCGCTTCCTCTTTGTCAATAATCGTAACATACCCCTCGTGATAAGTGCCGAGGAAAACTGTTTCCTCGACCGCGTGCGCGAGTTGGACGAGGCGCGAGTGCGAGGCCGCCCGCAAGTCCATGTGCTCGCCCACGTGATGTCCCAGTTCAACCAGACCATAGCCGAGGCGATACGTCTTGGTGCTGTCCCGTTCGAGTAGGTGATGGTGGCAGAGCGTATTCAGAATGTCGTGGGTCGTGCTCTTGTTCAAGCCCAGTTGGCGGCTCAGCTCCGAAACTCCAATCGGTGTCTTACTCGACGCAATCGCGCGAAGGATCAGGGCCGCGCGGTCTACGGCGGGGACAAGGACGCCAGTGCTATTCCCATTCTTCGACGCTTTCATTCGGCCATCTCCGCAGTTGGGGTGTGTTCTGTATTCCGAACATCGTTCGCTAGGGATATTATACAGCAGATGGCTCCGCGTGTCAATATCCAGTTGTGGGGTTTTCGTGGTTCGGGGTATAATGGATCTAGTCGGACGGATCGTCAATTCATCGAGTAAGAGAGGGAGGAGAGGATGAAACGGTCACTCTGGGAACCTTTTGAGCAACGGACAAGGGAGGCGAATCTCTCGCGGTTCATCAAGACGGTGAACGACAAGTATGGGCTTTCAATTCGCTCTTACGCGCAGTTATGGGATTGGTCGGTTGAGCACATCCCGGATTTTTGGGCGATGGTCTGGGATTTTGCCGAGATCAAAGCGTCGCGCCCTTACACGCAAGTCGTCGAGGACCTGAGCAAGTTTCCTGGCACGCGCTGGTTCCCAGGCGCGCGCTTGAATTTCGCCGAGAATCTGTTGCGGTATCGCGACGATCAGCCCGCGTTGGTCTTTAGGGGCGAGACGCAAAAGGCGGCCCAATTAACTTTTGCCGAACTCTACGACGCGGTCGCGCGCGTGGCGAAATCGCTCCGCGAGTTGGGCGTGCAACCTGGCGATCGGGTCGTGGGCTATATGCCCAACCTGATGGAAACCGCCATCGCGATGCTCGCGGCGACGAGCGTCGGCGCGACGTGGTCGTCGTGCGCGACCGATATTGGGCCGCAAGCCGCGCTCGACCGCCTGGGGCAAGTCGAGCCAACAGTGCTCTTTACCGCCGATGGCTATTTCTACAAAGGCAAGCGTTTTGACACGATTCCCAATGCCGCGCAACTCGCTCAGGGAATTCCCTCGCTGAAACAAGTGATCGTCGTCTCATACGCCGCGGAAAATCCTGACATTCGTTCGATTCCGAACGCCGTACATTGGTCTGACTTTATGGCCAAAGAAACACAACCCGTGCTGGAATTCGATCAACTGCCTTTCGATCATCCGGTGTATATCATGTTCTCGTCGGGAACGACGGGCAAACCAAAGTGTATGGTCCAAAGCGCGGGCGGAGTGCTGATCGGCCAATTACGCGAGCAGTTGTTGCAAACCGATCTCAAGCGCGAGGACCGAATGCTCTACATCACCTCGTGCAGTTGGATGATGTGGAACTGGATGCTCAGCGCGCTGGCGGTCGGCGCGACGGTTGTGTTGTACGACGGCAATCCCGCGTATCCTGACCCCGCGGCCATGTGGAAAATCGCGCAGGACGAAAAAGTCTCGATCTTTGGCACGAGCGCAACGTATATCCACAATCTGATGAAACAAGGCGTGCGACCGGGACGCGACTACGATTTGTCGGCGTTGAAAGAAATCTCGCAGACCGGCTCACCGCTTTCGGCGGAAGGTTTTGAATACGTCTACCGCGAGATCAAACAAGACCTACATTTCAATTCGATCTCCGGCGGCACCGACATCAACGGCTGCTTCGCGGCGGGCAATGCGATCAGTCCGGTGTACGCGGGCGAATTGCAGGGCCGCGCGTTGGGGATGAAGGTGCAGGCCTACGACGAGAATGCCAACCCCATCTACGACCAGCAGGGCGAGCTGGTTTGCGAAGCGCCCGCGCCTTCGATGCCGATTTACTTTTGGAACGATCCCGACGGCTCAAAATACCGAAACGCCTACTTTAATTACTACTCGACCAAGAATGTCTGGCGGCACGGCGATTACATCGTCATCCACGGCGATACGGGCGGCGTCACATTCTACGGCCGTTCGGACGCGGTCTTGAAGCCGTCGGGTGTGCGCATTGGCACATCGGAGATTTACAATATCGTTCAGAAAGTGGATGGGGTCGCGGACAGTCTCGCGATTGGGCAGGAGCGGCACGGCGATCAGCGGGTGATTCTCTTTGTGAAGCTTATGGACGGCGTTTCGCTAACAGAGGAATTGAAAAACAAAATCAAGACTGCGCTCCGCGAAAGCGCTTCGCCGCGCCATGTGCCGGCGCTCATCGTTCAGGTGCCCGACGTTCCGTATACCTTCAACATGAAAAAAGTCGAAAGCGCCGTAACAAACATCGTCAACGGCAGGACCGTCTCCAACCGCGATGCGCTCGTCAATCCCGAATCGCTGGATTATTACGAAAAGATTCTGCCGGAACTGCGGTGAGGGGGAGAGGGGGAGACACCGGTCTCTACGCGTCTCTCCCTCTCCCTTTCTCCCTCTCTCCCTGTCTCCCCAAATACGCCTTCTGTACGTTCGCGTTCCGAACTAACTCCTCCGCGCTTCCCTCTAGCGCGATCTGCCCATTCTCCAGCACGTACCCGCGATCAGCCACCTGCAATGCAGCGCGGGCATTTTGCTCGACGAGCATGATGGTCGTGCCGCGCGTGCGCAGGTCCGCGACGATGCGCAGTATCTCGCGGACGATGAGGGGCGCTAGACCGACGGACGGCTCATCCAGAAGCAGCAGCTTGGGCCGGCTCATCAAGCCGCGGGCGATGGCGAGCATCTGTTGCTCGCCGCCGGAAAGCGTCCCGCCCATCTGGCTTTTGCGCTGCTCCAAGACCGGGAACAACGCGTACATCTGGGCCACATCCACTTCCACCGCGTTGCCGTCGGATGACGCGCGCGCGTACGCGCCGAGTAGGAGATTGTCGCGCACGCTCAACGTCGAAAAGATTTGGCGGCGCTCCGGTACGAGACTAATGCCTGCGCGCACGATCGCTTCCGGCGGATCGCCCGCGATATTACGTCCTTGATAAAGGATTTGCCCCTGTCTGGGCTTGAGCAGTCCGGCGATCGTATTGAGCAGCGTCGTCTTGCCCGCGCCGTTCGCCCCGATGAGCGCGACGATTTCGCCGTGCTGGACGTTCAGCGCCACGCCCTTGAGCGCGCGGATAGGTCCGTAATATGTGGAGAGGTCGTGGATGTCGAGCATGTTGCAGGTCACAAGTCGCAGGTCGCAAGTCACAGGTCTCTAGCCACCGGTCATAGGTTCCGCGAGGGCGACGTGAGACCTGCGACCTGTGACTTGCGACTTGGCTCAGCCGCCACTGATCGCCATGATGAAGCGGACTTCGTCGTCCGGCTTGAGCGGCGCGGCGAGATTCGGCGCTACGTCGCGATTGACGAAAATCCTGATGTGCTCGCGGATGTGGTCTTGTTCGTCAATCACGCGAAAGCGCATGCCCGGATAGCGGCGATCCAGATCGAATAGCAAATCCGCGAGCGTCGCGCCGTCGGCTTGGACGACGTTCTGCTTGCCGGTATAGGATCGCAGCGAGCTGGGTACGTACACTTTCACGGCGCCAACTCCGCCACTTCGACCGAATAAATCTCCGGCAGCGAGTTGGCAATTTGCGACCACGACCTACCTTCGTTCGAACTCGCCCAGACTTCGCCGCCCGTCGTGCCGAAATAGACTCCGACCGGATCGCGCGTATCTGCCGTCATCGCCTGACGTTTGAGACTGAGCCATGCATCTTTTTTCGGAAAACCTCGATCTTGGCGTTTCCACGTCTTGCCGCCGTCGCGCGTGATGTAGGTCGCGGGCTTGCCGTTCGGCGTGACGCGTCCCAGCGGGAAGCCGCCGTCGAGAGGCAAAAGCCAAACCGTCTCAGGGTCGCGCGGATGGAGGACGACTGGAAAAGAATAGTCGCTGATGTTATTTTCCTTCGGCAAGTTTTCTCCCATGCGCACCCAAACGCCTTCGGCGCGATCCATGCGATAGGCCCCGCAATGACTTTGTTGATATAGCCGGTCAGGGTCTAGCGGATGGATGCGCAGGCAGTGCGGCTCTTGTCCCACCTCGGCCTCCGGTTCAAGTCCATAAGTTTCCAGACAATTCACGCCCTTGTTCAACGGCTTCCAACTTGCGCCTTTGTCCGTCGTCTCGAACACGCCACTCGCGTTGGAGGACAAGCCGATGTACATATGATTGGGATCGCGCGGATCAACCATGATGGAATGCAGTGTGGAACCGTCGGGCGGCCCTTGTTGGTCCTCAAGCGGCGGCCCATACTTGGGGTGTTCGTTGATGCCTTTGACGCCTTCCCACGTATCGCCGTCGTCTTCGGAGCGAAATAACGCCGGCGGCGA
>JACQYF010000076.1:0-1346 GCA_016208315.1 Chloroflexota bacterium
TCCCCCTCCCCCCTCTCCTGAAACGAAGTTCAGTTTCAGGAGAGGGGGGAGGGGGAAGGGGGAGAGGGGTGAGGTTCGTGCCCGTTCCCGCCCTTTTCCCGCTGCTCGTCAATATCGCCGGGATACATGAGCGCTTCGCGGCCGCGTTCGCCGGTACGGATACGGATCACGTCTTCGACCGGATAGATAAAGATCATGCCGTCGCCGTTCTTGCCCGACCGGGCGGCCTCGCAAATCGTGTCAACCGTTTTCTCGACATTGTGATCGCTCAGGACGACGTTGAGTTGAATTTTGGGCAGCAGGTCAACCTGGTACGTGCCCGTTCGTCCGGCCAGCACGATTCCGCCGCCGCGCCCGTGTCCGCGCACCTCGCACACATTCAGGCCGACGATGCCGATTTTCCGCAGCGCGTCTTTCACGTCGTTTAGTTTTTCTTCACGGATGATGGCTTCGATTTTCTTGGTCATGGTGATCTCCCTATGCGTAGGCGCGTTCGCCGTGCTCGCTGATGTCGAGGCCGACTTCTTCTTCGTTCTCCGAAACGCGCAAGCCGACGCGCGCGTCCAGCACCTTGGCAATCACAAACGTCATTCCGAAAGCGAACGCAACTACGACGACTACCGCGATGGCTTGAATCAACAACTGCGCGGGGTTGCCGTAAAAGAGGCCGTTCGCGCCTGCTTCGTTCACCGCTTTGGTCGCGAAGAGACCGGTCGCGAGCGCGCCCCACATGCCGCCCATGCCGTGGCACGCCCACACGTCGAGCGATTCGTCCAGATTGCGCTGCTGTCGAAACTTGATCGCGTAGTAACTGATCGGCGCGGCGATCCCGCCGATCGCGATGGCTGCGAGGGGTGTGACATAGCCCGCGGCCGGCGTGATGGCGACGAGACCGACGACCGCGCCGGTAATGATGCCGAGGACGCTCGGCTTGTCGTCCCGCCAACTGAGCAACATCCAGACGAGACCGGCCGCTGCCGCTGCCGTGTTGGTCGTGACGACCGCGTTGACCGCCACGCCATTCGCGCTCAGCGCGCTGCCGCCGTTGAAACCGAACCAGCCCACCCACAACAACCCCGCGCCGAGAATGCTGTACGGAATGTTATGCGGCTCCATCGGCGCTTTGCCAAACCCGCGCCGCGCGCCGATCACCGCTGCAAACGCCAGCGCCGAAAAACCCGCGGTGATGTGTACGACGGTGCCGCCCGCAAAATCCAGCGCGCCGATTTGGCGGAGCACTCCGCCGATATTCCAGACCCAGTGCGCGACCGGATCATAGACCAACGTGGCCCAGAGCAGTGTAAACAAGAGAAAGGCCTTGAAACGCACGCGCTCGACGAACCAGC
>JACQYF010000076.1:1398-8826 GCA_016208315.1 Chloroflexota bacterium
CCCGCCGGTGATCAATGCGGGCGTAATCACCGCGAACATCATCTGGTACGCTGCAAACGCAATGTGCGGAATGGTCGGCGCGTAACCAAGATGGGGATCCGCGCCCACATTCGTCAAGCCGCCAAAAGTCAAATCGCCGATAATTCCAACTAGCGTTGGCCCGAAGGCGAAACTATAACCGACTAGCACCCATTGCACGCTCATCAGGCCCATGATGATAAAGCTCAAGTTGAGCGTCGAGAGCACGTTCTTTTTGCGTACCATGCCGCCGTAGAAGAAAGCGAGCGCGGGCGTCATCATCATCACGAGCGCAGTCGAGATGAGAACCCAGGCCGTATCTCCGGCGTTGATCGTCGTTACAGCATCCATGTTGCTTGTCTCCAATCTTCAGAGGTTGCGTTGGTACAGGAGTCGAACTCCTGTGGCAACGAGGAAATAAAAAGCCCTCAGAGCGAAAGCAACTTGCTTTCGCGCCGAAGGCATCATGGCCTTGCAGATCTTCGCGCAGCTGAGTATGTCCCACCCCGTACCCCCTTGCCCTTCTGGCATCCCCCTCTCCTGTAGGGGGTAAGGGAGGGTTACGCGTCGTAGTACATGTAGAATTCGTAGGGATGCGGGCGCAGGCGAACGGCGTCCACTTCCTTTTTCCGTTTCATCTCCAGCCAGGTTTCGATCACGTCCGGCGTGAACACGTCGCCCTTGAGCAGGAAATCGTGATCGCGTTCGAGGGCGTCGAGCGTTTCGCTCAGCGACCCGGGAACTTGCTTGATCTTTTTCGCTTTCGCGGGCGGCAGATCGTAGAGGTCCACGTCCATCGGCGCGCCAGGATCCATCTTTTTCGCGACGCCGTCCAACCCTGCCATCAGCAGCGCGGCAAACGCGAGATATGGATTCGCCGTCGGATCGGGCGGGCGATACTCGATGCGCTTGGCTTTCGGATTCGTCGAATACATTGGAATGCGGACCGCCGCGCTGCGATTGCGTTTCGAGTAGACGAGGTTGACGGGCGCCTCGTAGCCGGGCACGAGCCGGCGGTACGAATTCGTCGTCGGCGCGCAGATGGCGAGCAGTGCGGGCGAGTGGGCGAGCAAGCCGCCGATGTAATAGCGCGCCATTTCGGTCAAGCCGCCGTAGCCGTTCGGATCGGCAAAGAGATTCGTCCCCTCGTTCCACAAGCTTTGGTGAACGTGCATGCCGGAGCCGTTGTCCTGAAACAGCGGCTTGGGCATAAACGTCGCAGTCTTGCCGTGCGCGCGGGCGACGTTCTTGACGACGTACTTGTACATCATCAGACTATCGGCCATCGTCGTCAGCGGACCATACCGCATATCAATCTCGCACTGCCCCGCGGTCGCGACTTCGTGATGGTGCACCTCGACCGGTACGTTGGCTTGGATCAGGCGCAGGATGATTTCGGAGCGAACGTCCTGGAGCGCGTCGGCGGGCGGGACCGGGAAATAGCCCTCTTTAAAGCGCGGGCGATGTCCGAGATTCTGCGTGCCCGAATCGCGCCCGCTATTCCAGACCCCTTCGTCAGAATCTATGAAATAATAGCCGCTGTACGAATTCTGATCGAACCGGATGTTGTCGAAAATGAAGAACTCGGCTTCCGGGCCCCAATAGCTGGTGGTCGCGATCCCAAGCTGCTTGAGATACTTTTCCGCTTTCTGCGCGATATGCCGCGGATCGCGCGAGTAGGGCGTGCGCGTGACCGGGTCGTAGACGTCGCAGGCGATGGTCAGCGTGGGCACGTTGCACACGGGGTCAACGACCGCGCTCGTCGGATCGGGCATCAACAGCATGTCACTTTCGTGGATATGCTGAAAGCCGCGGATGGACGAACCGTCGAAGCCGATGCCATCTACGAAAAGGTCTTCTTCCAATTCGGTGATCGGAATCGAAAAGTGCTGCCACGTGCCGGGCAGGTCCACGAACTTGAAATCAACGATCTGCAATTTGTTCGCCTTGGCGTACTCGATCACCTCTTTGGGCGACGCGAGTCGCGTGGGCGCTTTGCCCTGACTTGCCAACGGTTGGAGTTCGGGCAGGGTCACAAACGTTTCTTTAGTGTCTAGCATGTCTCCTCCTTCAGAGATTATTGGTTACCGCTCAGCCCTTGTCATTGCGAGCCGGTTTTGCGAGAAATCTCGCGCGACATTAACGAGATTTCTCGCTCCGCTCGAAATGACAACGTGAGTAGAAACGATTACTGTGGATTTCCGAGAATCGAAAACAGGACGCGGCTGGCTGCCATGATTCCAAACGCGCCCAGCGCTAATCCGCAGATGACGGATACGAGGCGAAACTGGCAAAGAAGAGCGCCACCTGTTGCGCCGATGCGCCGACCAGGCCCAACGTCACCAGCACGCCGCCCAGAGAGAGCCAGAACGCGATCGCCCAGGGATTCGTGAGCGAAAGCGCGAGGCCGCTGAGGAACGCATATGCCTCACCCCACTCCCCAAGCCCCCTCTCCCCTCTCCTGAAACGTCCTGAGCGGAGCGTTAGCGGAGTCGAAGGATCAGTTTCAGGAGAGGGGAGAGGGGGTACGGGGGTGAGGAGTGAGGTCCATGCTAGATACATCAGAAACATCGCGCCAATCGCGCCGAGCGCGTTCTCAAGTACGGGAATTTGGGCGAGGGCCGCCAGCCCGGCCAACGCGAGTGCGGCATAGGTGGCATCGCCGACCAACGAGCCAAGTTGGACGCCGAAAGCGAGAGGGAAACCGCCGCGCACCCCGCGGCGAAACGTCTCGGCCGTGACAGCGCCGGGCGGCGCCGCAAACGCAATACCCATCAAGATTCCGATGCTAAGAATTTCAGGATGCAACAGAGTGACTCCAATTTTCGCGCTCTTTCGTGCCCTTTCGCGAACTTTTCCGAGAAAATTAAAGCCCATGGCTCAAGCGCGTCAATGCGCTTGTCCATGGGCTTCTCGGCCACAAGAAATAGCGTGCGTCACGGCACGTGAGATTCAGGTTACGGCGTTATTATATCAGAGCGAGCAGAATAGTCAATTATCCAAATGGGCCATCTTTTCGGCCCTTTTCGCGCCCTTTTCGAGGACCTTCCTGCCCTTTCGCCCTCTTTTGCGCCCTTTTCGTCTCAAAAGTACCTCGCCGCCTCGCCTGCGCCGATCGCAGCCATGAGCTTGATGCGCGCCTTTTGCCCATTGAGGCCATGGGCAAACCAGCAGCCGAGGCGGACGAGATCGCGATGCGCGCCGCTATAGCCGTAGCGATCCACCGTGCGTCCGGCTCCGACGCGGGAACTGATCACCATCGGTATGCCGTTCTTGATCGCGCGCTCGATGGTCGCCAGCCACCACGGCGGCACGCGTCCGCCGCCGAGCGTTTCGAGCACGATGCCGCGCGCGCCGGAAACGACGAGATGTTCGAGCAACTCAGCCGTCATGCCAACGGCCAGCTTGAGCAGGAAAACATTCGGTTCGAGCCGGTCGGCAGGAATGTACTCGCGGGCGAGGGGTTGGCGCGTGATCTCGACGCCGTCGTAGTCCACGCGGCCAATGGGGCCGGCGCCGGGCGACTGGAAGGTATCCAGCGCGGTCGTATGCGTTTTGGTTACCCAGCGCGCGGCGTGGATTTCGTCGTTGAAAACGACGAGCGTACCCAAGCCGCGCGCGGCCGCACTCTCCGCAACTTGCAGCGCGGTCGCGAGGTTCGCAAAGCCATCATAGCCAACCTCTGAAGCCGTTCGCATTGCGCCGGTAAAAACGACCGGTTTGGCCGAATCCACAGTCAAATCGCAGAGATAGGCCGATTCCTCAAGTGTATCCGTTCCGTGGGTGACGACCACGCCATCCACGGCGTCGTCCGCGACCAGCGCGGCGATGCGGCGCGACAAGTTCCAGATTTGCTCGACGGTAAAATGCGCGCTCGGCAGATTGGAAAACTCTTCGATGCGCGTCTCGGCAACCTCGCGCGGCAGGCCCTTGAGCAAATCTGCGGCCGCGAGCGACGGAATCGCGCCGCTTGCCTGGTCGTGCGCGCGCATGGCGATGGTGCCGCCGGTGGTGAGAACGACTATGCGTTTCATGCTACTGAAATGATTGGAATGTCCGCCATGGTCGCCAGGCCGGGGGGCGCGGCGACGACGCGGCGGATCGAGTTGGCCGCGACCGCAGCCGTCGAGAGGTCGCCGTGGACGCCGTGGATGACCGAGTGGATTTCCGGCTTGCCCTCCAACCACACCTCGTCCACCGATTCGCCCGCATCCACGCACATCTTGAGATCCAATTCGATCACGCGCCGTCCATTCTGGATGCCGTAACCAAATTGGCGGACGCCGGTCACAAAACCTGGCGCGACCTCGAAATATTCGGTCTTGACCGAAGTGGACGCAACGACCGGCTCGATGGTCTCTTCAATCTTGTCGAGCTTCCAGTTCAGGGTGCGAGCAACCAGCGCGACCGATTCGGTCAGTCCGACGTGACGGATTTCCTTTTTGGCTGCCTTGGCCTTGAATTCGTCAACGGTCAAGCCGGTACCGATTTTCTTTTGCAGCGGCAAACGTCGCTTGGAGGCATCCACGACGCGGCGCACGCGCACGCAACTCACTTGCTGGCACACACCCGTCAAAAGGATCGGCAACGTGTCCATCATAAAGCCGGGATTGATGCCGGTGCCCAAAACGGTGACGCCGAATTTCTTGGCCAGAGCATCAATCCGTTTTGCGACCGGCCCATGTGTCCATGGCTGCGATAGCTCCTCGCAAGTGGAAACGATATTGTGTCGAGCGCGAATGATCGCCGCGAGCTGTGGCTCGACTTGGGTCAGAACGGAACCGGTCGAGTGGATGACGACGTCTGCTTTCTTCTTCAGCACATGCGCCGCGTCGCCCGAAACCGGAACGCCCATAGGATGATCAAAACCGATCACCGAACCTACATCCTTGCCAGCTTTCGCCGGATCAATGTCCACCGCGCCGACGATGGTGAAACCTTCGCGCGCGGCGACCACCCGCGCGATGCCGCTGCCAATCGGCCCCAGGCCGAACGCGATCACGCGGATTTTTTTGCTTGCCATTTGAACATCTCCATGTCAGAGTGCGCCAACGTCTGTTGTGACGCCATCCTCGATTATAAGTCAGAAACCCGTTTTCCACCAAAGGGGAGAAAACGGGTTTCTGTCTATCGGTTCTTCGCGGTCAGTGTCTGGTAGACCCTCAACAGGTTGCTGCGATGAAGCTGCTTGACCAGACCGTCGAGGGCAATCGGCGAATAGCCGCAGGATTCGAGCGTAATCTCGTTGACCAAGCGCTCTTTTGACGTTCGATTCGCCAGCTTGCCCTTGACCCGGTCGAAAATACATTCGAGATAGGCGACGGAGGCGTCCAGCGTTTCGTCAATCTCGCCCTTGAGCAAGACGTCGCCGTGTCCCTGGACGATGTTTTCGAGGTTCATTTCCTTGATCAGCCGCAGCGTATCTTGCATGATGATGCGGTCGCCCCAAAAGATATAGGGCAAGGGCATGACCGCATCGCCGGAAAAAAGAATCTTATCGCCCTCGACGTAGATGCCGATCCCGTCGGCGGTGTGACCCGGCAGCGACATCAACCGCAGCACGCGATCACCCAGGAAAATGGAAGTCTTATCGGGAAACGTGAGGTTGGGCAAACGCAGGGTGACTTCGGCCAATTCGGGGGTTTGGGCTTTGGCCTCGGCCAAATTCTTTTCGCCGGACTTGCGCATCACCTCACGGCAGCGGTCGCCGGAGATAATGTCCGCCTCTTCGAAAAGATAGTTGCCGTAAACGTGGTCCGCGTGATGGTGCGTGTTGATGACGTAACGGATGCCCCGCCGGGATTCGCCGCGCAGGAATTCGATCATCTCACGCGTTTCGCGCGGGAACGGCAGGGTATCAATGACGACCGTCCCCTCACTCGTTACGATCGCGCCTGCGGTGACTTGCGCGTAGGCCTCGCTGGTAAAGACGTAGACATTTTCCGTTACGCGTTCTTTGCGCATTGCGCGTTCACCCCGTTCCCGTACGGCTAGAATAAGAAGGATTCGGTCTGCCGTGCGGCGGAAAGGATAGCACAATGCAAATGCGCTGTCAAGGGCCTGGCGATTTTTTCCCAGGGAAAACAAACACGACGCTTTCGCGTCGTGTCTCGATTGAGTCGCAATCGCCGCCGTGCCGTGTGCGACCAGGGTTGTGAACCTGCTTGCGCAGGTGGGCGCCTACTCTTCGAGTGGCCCGGTCTCCGAACGGAGTGGACGCGCTCTCAGCAGAAAACAGCTCCCGATTGGTAAGTGTTGGCTCAAACTCCAAAACCGCATCACGTACACAGCAGCGTTGCGACCATGATGTTAGCACCGTCGTCTAGAAAAGTCAAATTGCATTCAAATCAAAAGTGACAAGTGACGGTTGACAGGTGACAAGATAAGTAACAAGGAACATGGTTAGCGCAGCACGTCTTACCTTAAACTTTTCCCGTCACTCGTCACGTGCCACCCGTCACTTGGAGGCGCAATTCTTTCAATTGCTCCTCGGTAATTTCCGACGGCGCGTCGGTCATGAGGTCGGTGGCCGCGGCCGTCTTCGGGAACGCGATCACGTCGCGAATGCTCGTCTCGTCGGCCAGGATCGCCACCAGGCGATCAATCCCCGGAGCGATGCCGCCGTGCGGCGGCGCGCCGTATTCGAACGCGGTGAGCATGTGACCGAAACGCGCCCGCGCGTCTTCGGGCGAGTAATTCAACAACGCCAGGATTTTCTCTTGCACCTCGCGGCGATGGATACGAATACTGCCGCTCGCGAGTTCGAAACCGTTGCAGACCAGGTCGTAGGAGTTGGCGCGCACGCGCGCCGGCTCGGTGTCGAGGAGCGGAACGTCTTCCGGTTTGGGCGAAGTGAAGAGATGGTGCGCGGCATCCCACCGCTTGGTCTCGGCGTTCCATTCGACGAGCGGAAAATCTACGATCCACGCGAACGCCAGCAAGTCCTTTTCCGCCAAATTCAGCCGGCGACCCAGTTCCAACCGCAGGGCCCCGAGAGCGCCCGCGACCACTTGCGGCTGATCGGCGACGAACAAGAGCAGATCGCCGCTCTGCGCTTGCAGACGCGCGACCAATGCTTGCATCTCGCCGTCGCTCAGGAATTTCGACAAGGGCGATTTGAGGCCCTCGGCGGTCAACGCGATCGTCGCGAGGCCGCGCGCGCCTTTGGTCTTGGCCATGCCGGTCAGTTCGTCAATTTGCTTGCGCGTGTAATTGGCGCAGCCGGGCACGCGGATGGCTTTGACCTGCCCACCGGCTTGCAGCGCCGACGTGAAAACTTGAAAGTTGCTTTTGGCGACGATGTCCGCGACGTCGGTCAGTTCCATGCCAAAGCGCAAATCCGGCTTGTCGCTGCCATACCTTGCGATGGCCTCCGCGTGGGTGAGACGGGGGAACGGCGAGAGGAGCCGT
>JACQYF010000077.1 GCA_016208315.1 Chloroflexota bacterium
ACACGGTCGCCGCGACGACCGTGGTCCCGGACCCGGCTCGGTTATTCAGCATGACACGTTAGTCCTTCCGCCCGAAAAGTCCTTGCGGCATGGCCAAGAGGATGATGATCAACACCGACTTTATGAACATGCTGGAACGCGAACGGCTGGAATCGAAAAAAATTTCCACGACCAATGCGGTCACTTCCATGCTCGACTATCCCCTGGCCCCGGATAATGTTCACGTCGGCCCGAGCGATTACGTGCCCTGGCTGACGGACCGCAAATGGTGCTATATCCGCATCGAGGGCACGACCTTCGGCAACGTGCCGCTGAACCTGGAATTAAAGCTCGAAGTGTGGGATTCGCCCAACAGCGCCGGCGTCGTCATTGATGCGGTGCGCTGCGCCAAGATCGCGCTGGATCGCAAGTTGAAAGGCGCGCTCGTGGCGCCCAGCGCGTATTTCATGAAATCGCCGCCCGAGCAATATCCCGACGACCGCGCGTTTGAAATGGTGGAGGAGTACATCGGCAAATGATCGCGGTCTATTGGGTGTGGCGGCTCGGCATGTTCTTGGCCGCGCGCGCGCCGCGGCGCTGGAGCGCGGCGGCCGCCGGCGCGATGGGCAACAGCGCGTACTATTTGATGGGCCTGCGCCGGCGGGTGGCGAAAGAGAATTTTTCCCAGGTGCTCGGCAAGTCGCCGAACGATCCCGACGTGCGTCGCGTCGCGCGCCAGTCGTTTCAAAACTATGCACGCTATCTCCGGGACGTGATGCTGTACCCTCGCATTCCGACGACCGAACTGGAGAAACGCGTCGTGATTGACGGGCGCGAATGTTTCGATCGGGCCTTGGCCCGGAACAAAGGCGCGATCATCGTCAGCGCCCATTTCGGCAATATGGACATGCCGAGCGCCGTGCTCGCCAAGCAGTTCAAGCCGATCACCCTCGTCGCCGAGTCGCTGCGTCCCCGGCAGTTGATGGACTTTTTGACCCGCGTCCGGGAGGAGCGCAACGTCCATCTGTTTCCTTACGATAGCGCGCCGCGCAAGATTCTCGAGGCGCTCAGACGCAACGAGATGACCGGCTTCCTACTCGATTTTGGCGTAACGCACCATCTCGACATTACGACCGTAACCGTCAGCTTTTTCGGGACGCCGACGGATTTTCCGGCGGGACCGGCGCAACTCTCGCTCCTCACCGGCGCGCCCATCATCGTCGGGCACGCGCGCGTGTCGGCCAACGGCCAAATCCACGTCAGGGTGACCGACCCCATCATCGTCCAGCGCAGCGGAAACCGGCATCACGATTTACAGGTGACCATGCAAGAGATCGCGTGCCGTTTTGAGGAATTCATCCGCCTGCATCCCGAGCAATGGTATATGTTTCGACCGATGTGGCGAAAGGAGACGAGCCGCAGGTTCAAGATCCGAAATCCGAATCCCCAGACTGAGCCGTCGTAACTGGGACCCGGGTCTGATCTTTCGGTTTGCGTATGCTTTACTATCTTTATCGCTTGGCCGGCTGGATATGCCCGCTCATCCCGGAGCGCGTGGGCTATGGGCTTTTCGCGCGTCTCGGCGATCTCGTTTTTCTCTTCACGGCCAAAAATCAGCGCACGTATTTCTACAACCTGCGCCGCGTCCTGGGCGATCAAGCGACCGCGGCTGAGGTACGCGCCGTCGCGCGCCGCGGGTTCCAGAATCTGCTCAAGAACTATTTCGACTTTTTTCGCGGCCACGCGCTGACTCGGGATAAGATTCGCGCGCAGCTCGCGGGCGTCGAAGGCATGGAATATTTGGAGCAGGCGCTGGCCAAGGGTAAGGGCGTCGTCGCCGGGTCGGCGCACTTTGGCAATTGGGACATGGTCATTCACCTCGCCGCCATCTACCTGCAAACCGAGATCGTCGTTCCGAACGAACGCCTCAAGCCGGAGAAGCTGTTTCAATACGTGCTCGCTCAGCGCCGCAGCCAGGGCATCGAGATGGTCCCGCTCGAAATCGCGCCGCGCTTGTTGATCAAGGCCCTGAAAGCCGGGCACATCGCCGGACTGGCCTACGATCGCGATCTGACCAAGAGCGGCCCGGTCGTCGAATTCTTCGGCCAGCCGACGCAAATGCCCGATGGCGCGGTCCAACTTGCGCTCAAGTATGGTTCGCCCGTGATTATGGGCTTTTCAGTTCGGCAGCCGGACAATCGCAGCTGCGTTTACATCGAGCCGCCGCTCGAATTTGTAAAGACAGGCAACAACGAACAGGACATTTGCGAGGGCGTTCGACGGATGGTCGCGATCATGGAAAAATACATTCGCAAATATCCCGATCAATGGTTGATGTTCCAGAAAATCTGGTAGTTGGGTAGTTGGGTGGTTAGGTAGTTAGGTGGTTCGGTGGTTCGCGCCATTTGGTCCAACCACCGAACCACCCAACCACCTAACCACTCAGCAAGCAAAGAACATGCTGAAACGAGCGTTCAACCAGACGATGGCCGGCTATTGGATGTATCGCGTGCTGGGCGCGGTCGTGCCGCTCATCCCGCCGAGCATCGGCTACGCGGTTTTTGGTTGGATCGGCGCGCGGTTTTTCGATTGGTTTGTGGACGCCCGCGAGCCGCTGCGCGACAATTTGCGGCACGTCATGCCGAACGCCGCGCAGGATGAGCGCGACCGCGCGGCAAAGCAGATCTTGCGGAATCATCTGAAAAACTATTACGATTTCTTTCGCTCGATGCGGCTGACAAAAGCAGACATTGCGAAAATCGTCCAGGTTAATGGTTTCGAGAATCTGGAAAACGCGCTCGCGCGCGGCAAGGGCGTCATCTTCGTCACGGCGCATTTTGGCAACCTCGACATCGTCGGTCAGACGTTCGCAATTCGCGGCTACAAGGTGACGACGCCGGCGGAACACGTCAAGCCGGAGATTCTTTATCAACGCATCGTCGCGACGCGCGCGGCCAAAGGGCTGACGATCATCCCGGTGGACGGGCCCCTGCTTTCCCTGGTACGCGCGCTCAAGAAAAACGAAATCGTCGGACTGGCAAGCGATCTCGACGTGACCAAAAGCGGCATCGTCGTGCCGTTCTTTGATGCGCCCGCGCGTTTGCCGGACGGTCACGTTCACCTGGCCCTGCGGACCGGCGCGGCGCTTTTGCCGGCGTTCTCGCTCCGCATGCCAGACAACACTTTTTGCGCCTTTGCGGAACCGGCTGTCGAATTGCGCAACACGGGCAACTCGGCGGCCGACGTGCGGGCGGGCGTCGAGCAGGTGGCCCGCGTGATGGAAAAATGGATTGGCAAACACCCCGAACAGTGGGTGATGTTTCATAGAATATGGGAGTTGGAAGTTTAAAGTGTAAAGTGCGAAGTTAACTTTAGGCACTTTAGGCACTTGGCACTTGTAACTTGAACTATGGGTAAAGCAGATATTCACATTCATACGACGCATAGCGATGGAATGGCGACGGTTGAGCAAGTGTTGGAGTACGTCGAGCACGAGACCGATCTCGATTTGATCGCGATCACCGATCACGACATGTTCGACGGCGCGGACGAGGCGCGGAATCTGGCCGCGCAGCGGAACTATCGTTTTCAAGTCTTGACCGGCATGGAAGTCACGACTATCGAAGGGCACCTGCTCGTGTTGGGCATTGACAAGCCGGTGCGCTCGCTCCAGCGCCTCGACAAGACCATCGCGCAGGTCCACGAGCAAGGCGGCATCGTCATCGCGCCCCATCCGATGAGTTGGATGATTCGCTCGATTGGGCGCAACGGGTTGATGCGGATTCACTACCACCCCAGCGATGCGATCAGTTTTGACGGATTCGAGACGCTGAACCCTTCGATTGCCGGGCGCGTGGTCGTCAAACAAGTGCGCGAGCTAAACTCACGCGTGCTGCAACTCGCCGAGACCGGCGGCAGCGACTCGCACGTTCTCCCGACCATCGGCACGGCGACGACTGTCTTTCCCGGCTCAACGGCCGATGACTTGCGCCGCGCGCTCGCCGAAAAGACCACGACGGTCGAGGGACACTTTTGGACGCGCGAGGAAATGCGCTATCTCGCCAAGATCGGGCCGCGGCAACTGTACCAGAGTCTGGTCAAACTGCCCGCCAAGCACATCAAACGGCTCGTCGCGTCATACCGACGGAGAAATGGTCATGGCTGAAAAAGCGTTTCAGGATTATTATCCCGATCACACGAGTTACTGTTATGGCTGTGGGCGGCTGAACGAGTACGGCCTGCAGATCAAAAGTTACTGGGATGGCGAGGAAAGCGTGTGCCGCTTTGATCCGCGCCCGTACCACACCGCGATCCCCGGCTACGTTTACGGCGGGCTGATCGCATCGCTGATTGATTGTCATGGAACGGGAACGGCGGCTGCGGCCGCGTATCGCGCCGAAGGGCGCGCGATGGACACCGAACCCTCCTTGCGCTTTGTGACTGCGTCGCTCAAAGTGGATTTCTTGCGCCCCACGCCGATTGACGCGACGTTGGAAGTGCGCGCGACCGTCAAGGAAATCAAGGGCCGCAAGGTCGTGGTCGCCGCGACGCTCAGCGCCAAGGGCGAAGTTTGCGCGCGCGGCGAAGTGGTCGCGGTGCAAATGCCGGTGAATTTGGCAGCGAGCAGCTAAGTTACCAAACTAGGATAAAACAATGATCTCTGGGTACGTTGCCGACTTAGAGCCAAAGCACGCTCTCAAAGAACAACTTCGGCTCATTGCGTTCAACGGTTCTTTACTCTCCTCGCCTGAGATAATGCTGCGTGTTCAGGATGAATTGAACATGCGGGAGCGAATAGCGACGCTTTTACAAGGCGAATTGAATTTTCACGGAGAGAAGACTGGTTATGCCTCGCACGATCTCCATGCTTTTGCAGCGAAATTTCCACCGCAATTACCGCGCGCTTTCATTCGCGGATTGACCAAACCGGGCGACATTGTTCTTGATCCGATGATGGGGTCGGGCACGACGGTCGTGGAAGCAGTACTTGAGGGGCGGCGCGCGATCGCTTTGGATATTGACCCATTGGCACTACGACTGGCAAGTGTTAAGACTACGCCAATGGACCTGGACAAATTGCGCCACGAAGCGAATCAAGTCCTTTCGCGATCAAATGCGCTCTTGTCCAAGTCAAGCAAGCTT
Organism: Chloroflexota bacterium; assembly: GCA_016208315.1. Taxonomy (GTDB): domain Bacteria; phylum Chloroflexota; class Anaerolineae; order UBA4142; family UBA4142; genus JACQYF01. The sequence continues at coordinate 5,122 of JACQYF010000077.1, forward strand.
GATCGAGAGCTCGCAAAACATTTCGACGAACACACGAAAGAGTTTGTTGACTATTGGTTCGCGGCGGACACGCAGCGCGAGCTAATGGCTTTGGTGTTAGCATTGCAAGAAGTAGCAGATACGCCAGTACGCCAGTTTCTCGAATTGACCTTCTCATCTGTGATCATTACAAAGTCAGGGGGAGTCTCGCGCGCCAGAGACTTGGCGCACAGCCGACCGCACCTGGATAAAACCAAGGTTCCCAAGAACGCAATTGAGCAGTTTTCAGTTCGGCTCCGAAAAAATCTTGCCAGCATCGCGGGTCTCAAGTCAGATGGCGCAGTGGCATCACCCCTTGCTGGTGATGCACGAAGTATGCCATTGAGGACTGGGGTTATAGATCTGATTGTCACTTCCCCACCCTATGCCAATGCCATAGATTACATGAGGGCGCACAAGTTCTCGTTGGTTTGGCTTGGCGAATCTGTCTCCGATTTGACGGAATTGCGCGCCAGGTATATTGGTTCCGAACGCGTCAGGCCGGCTGAAGAAGTGCGACTGCCTGAGAGACCAGAAGCACTTGTCCGGCAATTAGCACAACAGGATGCCAATAAAGCAGCCGTTCTGCGCAAGTATTCGATAGAGATGAAGACCGCTCTCTCTGAGATGTACCGTGTTCTCCGTCACGATTCGGCTGCGATTGTGGTCGTGGGAACCTCCGTGATGCGAAGCATTGATGTTCAAACCCACCTGATTCTAGCCGACATTGCTGCGGAATGCGGCTTCGATGTAGTAGGATTGGCTCAACGAGTTCTTGATCGGAATAAACGAATGATGCCAGCTCGTTTTGGCAAGAAATCCGATTCTATGATTGAACAACGCATGCACGAGGAATATGTTATCGGGCTTTTGAAACCATAGCACGATCAAAGAGGATCGTATGCCAACTCGTGAGAAGACCATCGCGGATGCCATCCAGGTTTTTGAGAGCGCAGACTACCCAGCAGGACAGAGTGCGGCAACGGCGTGGTTAGGTATCTATCAAACGCTCTTGTGGTATGAGCCAATCAACTGGGTTGGGTTCACACAATTGCCTCATATCATTGATGCTGACAAGCTCCGTCCTAACTCGCCGGCCAAGAAGCGTACTTGGACACGACCGGTCGTCTGGCAAAGGCGAGCACAACTGGTTAATGATTATCTCGCGGAGCATTTGCGTTGCTCATCTGATGCGGTCTCGGCCAAAGTTGATCTGCTAATGAAACAGCCTGATTTCGAAGGCATGCAACGACAGAACACACTGGGAATTGCATTTGCGGGATTGGTAAGACACATGCTAAACAAATTCGGCTCCGGAGCCGTATCATACGAAATCGAAGTTGACGCCGGTTCGATCTTCCCAGGTATTACATTCCCCGGTCGGAGTGGGACGCCGCGAATTGATGTGCTTGCCAAGACGGGCAACATCCCACGCGCAATAATTTCAGCCAAGTGGAGTCTACGGCATGACCGGTTGAATGATATAACGAATGAGTGTCCCGTTTACAAGGCAGCTTACGAGCGCATTTACCGACAAGTTCGCCGCGGTCACTTTTTGTTCTTTGTCATCACCAACGAATACGATCCGGCGCGACTGAGCAAAGCCTTGGGAGACACCTGCGTGGATGCGGTGGCGCATGTGAACAAGCCCGCGGTTGTAGATGTGTGTGGATTGAATGGCCGGCTGGCGCAACTGATGGATTTTGCCGAGTTCATCAACGCAACTGCTTTGTGGTAGAAGAATTGCTCAATCAGCTCCAAACTGGATGAAGCATGAAAATCGCGCTCGTCACACCGTATGACTACCCGTACCCCGGCGGCGTGAATGAACACGTCACGGCGCTCGACCGCGAGTTCCGCGCGCTCGGCCACGACACGCGGATCATCGCGGCCTCGACGACGAACGAAGACGTCTTGGGCGACCACGTCATCAAGGTGAGCAATGCGATTTCGCCGATGCCGTTCAGCGGCTCAACCGCGCGCATCACGCTGTCGCCCCAAGTGTACCGGCGCGTCAAAAAGATTCTGAAAACCGAAAAATTCGACGTCGTCCACGTCCACGAGCCGGGCGTACCGATGCTGTCGCTGGTCGTCCTCCGCCACTCGCACGCGTTAAACGTCGGCACGTTCCACGCGTTCCGCGAAACCAACGCCTTGTACGAGGTCGCGGCCCCGCTCGTCAAACGCGTTTTCAACCGGTTGGACGGGCGGATTTTTGTTTCCGAAGCCGTGCGCGACTATATCACGCAATATTTCCCCGGCGACTATACGATCATCCCTAACGGCATCAACTGCGAACGTTTTTCCGCGCCGGACATCAAGCCCATCGAGCGCTTTAACGACGGCCGACCGAACATTCTCTTTGTAGGCCGGCTGGACAAACGCAAGGGCTTTAGGCACTTGCTCCGCGCGTATCCTTACATCAAACTGGTGATTCCGAATGCGCGCCTAATCGTCGTCGGGGCGTTCGGCGATAAGGAGAAGGCGCCCTTTCTGCGCTACGCCCGCACGCACAAATTGCGCGGCGTTCATTTCGTCGGCTATGTTTCCCCGGCGGAACTGCCGCGCTATTATCGCACCGCGACGGTATTTTGCGCGCCGAACACCGGTTTCGAGAGTTTTGGCATCATCCTGCTCGAGGCGATGGCCGCCGGCGTGCCGATTGTCGCGAGCGATATCGCGGGGTTTCGAACCGTGATCCAGGATTGCGCCGAAGGCACGCTCGTTCCGCCCGGCAACGAGCAAGCCATCGCCCGCGCCCTTGTTCACTTGCTGCGCGATCCGGCGCGGCGCGCGGAAATGACTCTGTGCGGCAAGCGCAAGGCCTTGGAGTACGACTGGAGCATTATCGCCAAGCGCGTATTGACGTATTATCAAGACTTGCTGGCGGCGCGGTCTTTGGCGACGCACATCCAATCCACGGCCGGCAAATGGCGCATGGCGCGCGTCCGCCATCTGCTCAACTGGCCGCGCCGGCGGCGGAAGGTGACGCCATGACCGAGAGCTTGTCCCGAGTATTGCGAGGGATCATCTTCAGATGAGGACTGTCGCCGACGTTGTCATTATTGGTGCGGGCGCGACGGGTTGCAGTATCGCCTTTCACCTCGCGCGGCTCAAGCGAACACGCGTGATCGTCGTCGAAAAAGGTTCGCTGGCTTCGGGCATGACCAAAAGAAGCGGCGGGATGATTCGGCTGAGTTACCCGTGGGAGTCGGAAGCGCGGCTGGCGCTGGCGAGTCTCGGCTATTTTCAGAACTGGAAGGAGCTGGTCGGCAGCGGCTGCGGATTTACGCGCACCGGATTTGTTACCGTCGCGCAGGGCGAGACGCAGGCCGCGCAACTCGAGCATCAAGTCGCGATGCTGCGACGCATTGGCGCGAAGGCCGAAATCCTCTCGCGCGAGCAACTGGGCGAATTGCAGCCCGCGGCCCACGTGGACGACGTCACACTCGCGGCGTACGAACCTGAATCGGGCTATGCCGATCCGATCGCGGCGACGCAATCGCTTGCGGCGCGCGCCAAGAAATTGGGCGTTTCGTTTCACACCGGCACATTCGCCAAGCGCGTCCTCGTGGAACGCGGCCGCGTCTTTGGGGTGGATACGACCACGGGCGAGATCGAGACTATGTCGGTCGTCATTGCCGCAGGGCCATGGTCGGATCGCTTGCTCAAGCCGCTGGGCGTGAAAATCGGCATTCGTTCCGAACGCGCCCAAGTCGCGTTCTTTGAGCGTCCCGCCGAATTGAAAGCCGGCCACGCCGCGTTCATGGATTCGATCACAGGGGTGTATTTTCGACCCCACACGTTTGGATTGACCCTGGGCGGGTTGACCGAGTGGCAATCGGATGCGAAACCCAATCCCGATCAGTTCGAGGACACGGTTGATCAGGCATACGTGCAAGATGTCCACCGCCGCATCGTAGCGCGCGTCCCCGCAATGGTGAACGCTAGGTATGTCCGCGGACATGCCGGCATCTATGATACGAGTCCGGATGGGCACGCCGTGCTCGACCGCGTGCCGGGAATTCACGGCTTGGTCGTAGCTGCAGGATTCAGCGGCAGCGGGTCCGCGCTTGCGCCGGCCGTAGGCGCGTGCATCGCGGAGCTGGTGACGGAAGGCGCGGCGAGCACGGTGGACCTGAGTCCGTTCGGGTTCGCGCGGTTTGGGTTGGAAGAATGTTGAGCAACCTCGTTCGCCAACGCGCGCAAGCGCTCCTGAATTCAATCGCTCGCCTTTTGGGCGCACTGGGCCTGACCCCCAACACCCTGACCCTCATCGGCTTTTTGGCAATGTGCGGAATCGGCGTCGTGTTGGCCGTCGGTTACCTCGCGCTCGGCGGCGTCCTCATCATTGCCGCCGGAATTTTCGACGCGCTCGACGGCTCGCTGGCGCGACTGACGAATCGCGTGACCAAGTTCGGCGCGTTCCTCGATTCGACGACCGACCGCTTTGCCGAAGGCGCGCTCTACTTGGGCATCATGTTTTGGTATTTGCAGCAGGGCGCGACGTTTGTCGCGTACCTGGTTTATTTGACCTTGCTCGGCTCGCTCATGGTGAGCTACGCGCGGGCGCGCGCCGAGGGCATCGGCGTCGAGTGCAAAGAAGGCATGATGACGCGCTTTGAGCGCTTCGCGCTTTTGATCGTCGGCTTGATCCTTACGGCTTTTCTCGGCGACGCGCCCCTGTTTGCCGTGCTCGCCATCCTCGCCGTTTTCACCAACGTCACGGCCGTCCAGCGCATGTGGCTAGTCTATCGCACGACCAAGTAACGTCTATGTCGCAGAGCCAGTGTAATCCGCGCCGCTATTCGTATCCGGTACTCCACCTCATTGTGCCCTTTGTGCGCGTGCTGCTTGGTATGCGTTCCTCGCTGAGCCACGATGCCGCATTGCTGTTGAGAAACGTTCGCCCCGGACCGCGTGTCTTGAATGCCACGAATATTCCGCCCACGACGCCCTTTGTGATGGTCATGAATCATTACGACCGACCGGGTCTCGGCGCATGGTGGGGAGTCAGCGTCATAGTGTCTGCCGTGGCCGCGCAGCGCACGCAAGAGCCGCGCGAACTGCGTATGGCCATGGCGCGCGAATGGTGGTATCCAAGCGGAATCGGACGCGTGCTCAAGCAGCCACTCACGCATTGGTTCTTTGGCCAACTCGCGAAAAGCTATGGCTTGATCCCACTGCCGCCCGTCATCGAGAAAGCGGAATTCCGCGGGCAGGGCGCGCTGGCGATTCGGCACGCCGTCGCGCTGATGCGCGGCGCGCATCCTCAACTGGTCGGACTGTCGCCGGAGGGGCGCACCGGGGAGAATCTCACGTTGTGCGAACCGCCCGCGGGCACGGGGTTGTTCCTCCTCATGCTCACACGCGACGCGGCGCCTTGCTTGCCGGTGGGAATTTACGAGGATGCCGATATGGCGCTGACGGTGAACTTCGGCGCGCCGTTTCAGCTTGCCGTACCGCGCGGTCTCACGCGGGAGCAGCAGGATCGTTCGGCTGTGCGGCAAGTAATGACTGAAGTTGGCAGATTGCTGCCGAAGCGGATGTGGGGCGCGTATAAAGCGGATATTGGGACACGTCACGTACTCTGAATGTCGAGAGGTCGAATTTGGGAATCCGTGTTATACTGATGTCCAATTAGCCCGTTCCATCGGACAAGTGCTGTTACGTGCCTCGAGGGCTATTCGTCAGTCAGATTGACAATTCGTCAGGGTCAATTTGATGGCTAGATCGGATGCCATGCCGGAATATCGCGGAGATATTGCAGAGCCGACGGGGTCGCACATTCAAGCGATCCGTTTCGTCGTTGGCGAGGACCGCTTCCGAGCGCTCTTGGAAGCCGCGCCGGATGCGATGGTCATTGTGGACCAAGCCGGGCGCATCGTCGAGCTGAATCAACAAGCGGAACGGCTTTTCCTCTACCCGCGCGCCGAGTTGCTTGGAGCGGAGCTGGAGCTGCTGCTTCCGAAAGCCGTTCGATCCAAACATGCGCAACATCGCCGGGACTATAATGCCGAGCCGCGCTCTCGGCCGATGGGGATGGGGTTGGCGCTCGCCGCGCGCCGGAAAGATGGCAGCGAAGTTCCGGTCGAGATCAGTCTGAGTCCACTGCAAACCGCCGATGGGGTACTCGTCATCGCGGCGATCCGCGATATCAGCGCGCACCAACACGCGCTCGCGATCCAGCGCCAGCAAACCGACCTGCTCCATCTCGCGCACGACAGCATCTTCGTGATGGACCTGGACGACCGCATCACGTTCTGGAATCGCGGCGCGGCTGAGCGGTACGGCTGGAGTCAGCAGGAAGCGCTCGGTCAGGTGACGCACATCCTCTTGCGCACTGAATTCCCCCGACCGCGGGAAGAAATCCAAGAGGAACTTGACCGCACGGGCTATTGGGAAGGCGAACTCGTTCACAGGACGCGCACGGGCCAGCGCATGATCGTCGCGAGCCGCTGGGCGCTGCAACGCGATGCGCACGGCACGCCCACGGCGATTCTCGAAATCAACAACGACATCACTGACCGCAAGCGCGCCGAAGACGCGGTTCGCGAACTCTACGCGGATTTGGAGCAGCGCGTGCAAGAACGCACCGCGCAGCTTCAAGCCGCGAATCGGCAATTGGGAGAGCTGAACGTGCAGCTCGAAGAGGAAATCGCCGAGCGCAAGCACGGGGAAGCCGCACTGCACGAGAGCGAGGAGCAGTACCGCACCTTGTTCGAACATATTCCTGACGTCGCCGTTGTGCGTGAGATGGTTCAGGGTCCGGACGGTGATACCATTGACTTTATTACCCGCCAAGTCAATCCAGCGTGGGAAAAATCCACCGGAATCTCCAGGGACAAAGCGATTGGTAAAACGATCCGTGAATTGGTTCCCAACATTGAACCCTATTGGCTGGACTTGTACGCCCAGGTCGCTCTGACCGGTAAACCGGCGCGCATTGAAAATTACATTCGCGTAGTGGATAAATGGTTTGAAAATTCCGTCTACTCGCCCAAGCGTGGCTATGTGGTCGCTGTCGCCAGAGACATTACCGAGCGCAAGCAAGCGGAAGAACGCATGCGCTATCAAGCCGCCTTGGTCGAGCACGCCAGCGACGCCATTACCTCTTCCGACGAGAATTTTGTGATTCGCACCTGGAACCAAGCGGCCCAAGACCTCTTCGGTTGGCGGGCCGAAGAGGTAATCGGCAAACGCTCCTCAGACGTCTTGCCGGCCCAAGTTCAGAACGGTCAAGATCGACAAGCCGCCGCCAAAGAATTTCTTGAGAACGGTTATTGGCGCGGCGAGGTCACCTACCGGCGTAAAGATGGCAGCCAAGTGAGCACCTTGGTCGCCAGCGTCGCTCTGCGCGACAGCCAGGGAAAAATCACCGGCGCGCTCGCCATCCATACGGACATCACCGAGCGCAAGCGCGCCGAGGAACACATCCGGCAATTAAATCAGACGTTAGAAGAGCACACCCAAGACCTGGAGATGACCTCCGAAGAACTGCGGGTAACGAATGAAGACCTGCAAAGCGCCAATGACAACCTCCGCATTGCCAACGAGGGATTGTTGGTGGCGAATGAGGAACTGGAAGGCCTCGCGGAAGCTTTGGCCTTGGACCTGCGCCGCCCGCTCGTCTCGATCCGCCATCTGACGCAATTGATTAGCCAAGACCACATCACCCAGCTTCCATCCGAGACACAGCCCATGTTCCAACTCATCCAAGCGAACGCCGACGAAATGGAGCAGATGGCCCAGGCATTGCTTCAAGTGACCGCGATCACGCGGCAACCGCTCGAGAAGCAGACCGTTAGCTCGGAAGAACTAGTTCGTGGGGTGCTGGGGGACCTCAGATGGGAGAACCGAGACCGTCAAATCGAGACCACCCTGGGCGTTCTGCCCGACTGTCAGGGCGATCCCGCTTTGCTCGACGTGGTCTGGCGCCACCTGCTCTCCAATGCCGTCAAGTTCACGCGCGCGCGCCGTGTGGCCCACATTGAAATTGGCTCGCACGAAGACGGCGGCCATCGCGTGTACTTTGTCAAGGATAACGGCGTTGGCTTTAGCATGGACTACGCTCAGACGATCTTTCGTGCGTTCCAGCGTTATCACCGTGATGACGAATACGCAGGCGCGGGAGTCGGTCTCACGATCGTGGAACGCATCATTCGTCGGCATGGCGGACGCGTGTGGGCGGAAGGGGCGGTGGACCAGGGCGCGACACTGTATTTCACGCTGGACTGAACCCTTCACCGCTGCTGCGCAGAATCGGTAGGCCGTTCAGTATGACTCGGCATTGCCGCAGAGGAGCCATATGAACCAAACGAAAAAGACCAAAACCAAACCGATCCAGGCGCGTCCCGCAGCGCAAAAGAAAACGCCCCGTCCGCGGTCAACTCAATCGGCGGCGCCCGCCAATCGTCTGTTGCACGAGTTGCAGGTGTATCAGGTCGAACTCGAGGCGCAGAACCAGGAATTGCGCGATGCGCATCAGTTGCTGGAAGAATCGCGCAACCGCTACGCCGACCTGTACGACCTGGCGCCCATCGGCTATGTCACCTTGACCGGCAAGGGCATCATCCAAGAAATCAATCTGCCCGGCGCAGTCATGCTCGGCGTCGAGCGCTCGCGACTGATCGGATTGCCCTTCAACCTACACGTCGCGAAAAGCGACCGGCCCATTTTCCGCGAGCATTTGCGGCGCTGCCAGCAAGAGCCGGATTGCGGCACGACCGAGTTGCACTTGGGCCGCAAGGACGGCGATTTCCTCGACGTCGAACTCCGCAGCGTGCCCATTCGAAACCCGGGCCAGAAAACGACGGCCTATCTCACCGCGATTACGGACATCACCACGCGCCGGGCGCTCGAGGAATCCTTGCGCGCGAGCGAGGCGCTATTTCGAGCGGTTTTCGAGCGGGCGGGGATGGGTATGGCGCTCTGCGATCATGCGGGCCATCTCAGGCGGGTGAATCCGGCGCTGCAGCAAATGCTGGGATACCCGGAAGCCGAACTGATCGGCAAGTCCTTTACAGAATTAAGTCATCCTGAGGATAACCCGCTCGACGAGAATCTTTATGCGGCGCTCGTCGCCGGCCAACGGGATTCGTACCAAATCGAAAAACGCTATCTGCGCCGGGATGGTCAGCTGTTATGGGCCCGTGTGACGGTGTCGCTGATCCGGGACCGCCGGGGCAAGCCCAGCTTCGCGGTCAAGCTGGTCGAGAACATCACCGAGTACAAACACGTGGAAGCGGCCTTGCGCGAAAGCGAAGTCCGTTACCGGACGCTCTTCACCAATATGAGTGAAGGGTTTGCGCTGGGTGAGGCGCTCTTCGCCGACGATGGAACGCCACGCGATTTTCGTTTTCTCGAAGTCAACGCGGGCTTTGAGCGCCAGTCGGGTCTACGGCGAGAGGATATGGTTGGGAGACTCATATCGGAGGCCGTCCCGAGCCTTGAAAACCTCTGGATCGAAACATACGGTCGCGTTGCCAAGACCGGCGAGCCGGTCCGGTTTACTGATTTCAACCGGAGCACCAACCGGCACTATGAGGTGTACTGCTACCGGCCGGCGCCGGGGCGGTTTGCGATTCTCTTTAGAGATATTACCGACCAACGGCTCGCCGAGGATCGCATCCAGAGATTGAATCGCGACCTGGAACGGCGCGCTGCCGAGCTTGAAATCGCGAACGAGGAACTCGATTCGTTTTCCTATTCCGTCTCGCACGATCTGCGGTCACCCTTGGCTTCCATTCAGACTTTTTCACAGGTGCTGCTTGAAGACTATGGATCCCAACTCCCCGACGAAGGCAAGAATTTCTTGAATATGATCGGCAGTAATTCCTTGGCCTTGCATCATCTGGTCGAGGACCTTTTGACCTTTTCGCGCATGAGTCGGCAACCGCTCAACAAAACGACTGTGCCGACCGCGGAACTCGTGCGCCAGGTTCTCGCAAAGCTGACGAACGCCGAACCGGGTCGCCAGGTCGAGGTCGTCATTGGCGATCTACCCGCCTGTCAGGCCGATCCGGCGTTGCTGACCCAGGTCTGGGTCAATCTACTGTCCAATGCGCTCAAGTTCACCGCCAAGTGCCACCACACTCACATCGAAATCGGCTCGTTCGCCCCGCCCGTTGGCACGGGGGAGGGAGAGGGGGTCGTGTATTTCGTCAAGGATAATGGCGCCGGTTTTGATATGGACCAGGCCGGAAAGCTCTTTGGAGTTTTCCAGCGCCTGCACGACGAAGAAGACTATCCCGGCACCGGGGTCGGACTAGCCATTGTGGAACGAATCGTCCGCCGGCATGGGGGCCGGATTTGGGCAGAAGGCGTCGCGGGCCAAGGCGCCAGCTTCTTCTTCACGCTTGCGTGAAGCCGTCACGCTTGCGTAAAGATTCACCCGAGGCCGGCGAGCAAGAGTGTGATCGTCAGGGGACACACCAGATGCCAAGTCGGAAAAAGAAATCACAACCTCCGGTGGCGCGGCCGAAAACGCGTGGCGCACGCGCAACCAATCCGGCGCTCCGCGCCTCAGAAAAACGCGCGGCCGCAAGCACCGCCGCACGTGTGACGAACGGGACCGATCGCGCGGTCCCCATCGTCGGCGTCGGCGCTTCGGCCGGCGGTCTGGAAGCGTTCACCCAGTTGCTGCGCGCCCTGCCCACCGATACCGGCATGGCCTTTGTCCTCGTCCAGCACCTGGACCCTGAACACGAAAGTGTCTTGACGGAACTCCTCGGCAAAGCCACGCCGATGCCGGTCCATCAAGTGCAAGACGGCATGCCGGTTGAACCCAACTGCGTGTACGTCATTCCACCCAAAGCCAACATCGCCGTGTGGCACGGTACGCTGAGTCTGCTGCCCCGCGCCGAAACGCACGGACAGCACATGGCGATTGACCATTTCTTCCGGTCGCTGGCAGACGACCAGCAAAGCCAGGCCATCGGCGTAGTCCTCTCGGGCACCGCTTCGGATGGAACGCTGGGGCTGGCGGCCATCAAGGCGGCGGGCGGGGTGACCTTCGCCCAAGACAGCGCCTCCGCCAAATTCGACGGCATGCCGCGCAGCGCGATCAACGCGGGGGCCGTGGACTTTTGTCTGCCGCCCCAACAAATCGCCGTCGAACTGGCGCGGATTGGAAAACACCCTTATCTCCGAATGGCGCCAACCACCCCGACTGAGGGCCTGCCGCCCGGCGGCGAAAATGACCTGACGCAGATGTTCGTTCTGCTGCGGGCGGCCACGGGCATTGATTTCGCGCCCTACAAGCGGACGATGATCCAACGGCGAATTGCGCGACGCATGTTGCTGCACAAGATTGAAAATCTCGGAAACTATGTCCGGTATCTTCAACACAATCGCGCCGAGGTCAAAAAGTTGTCTCAGGACCTGCTGATCAACGTGACCAGTTTTTTTCGTGACCCCGAGTCGTTTCAAGCCCTCCAGAAAACGGTTTATCCCCAGCTCATCCAGCAACACTCGCCAGAATCGCCGCTGCGGGTATGGGTCCCGGGCTGCTCGACCGGCGAAGAGGCCTACTCGCTGGCGATCAGTTTGCTCGAGTACCTTCAGTCCAAGTCCGCGCATCGGCCCATTCAGATTTTTGGTACGGATGTGGACGAGACCATTATTGCCAAGGCGCGCGCGGGAATTTACCCCAAGAACATCGCGATGGACGTTTCGCCCGAACGCCTGCGCCGCTTTTTCGTCAAGACCGACGCGGGCTATCAAGTGAGCAAGCCCATTCGCGATTTGTGCGTGTTTGCGCGCCAAGACGTCACGCGCGATCCGCCCTTCTCGAACGTGGATTTGCTCTCCTGCCGGAACCTGTTGATGTATTTCACCCCGGAGCTGCAGAAAAAAGTGGTGCCCACCCTGCATTACGCGCTCCAGCCCGGCGGCTTTTTGCTCTTGGGCAGTTCCGAGACCGTCGGCGGATTCGCCGACCTATTCAGTTTGGTTGACAAAAAGCACAAGCTCTATGCCAAGAAATCAAACCTCGGCCGAATGGCAACGCTCGTGAGCCGCACCGCCCCCCAAGTGGAAGGCCCCGCGGGCGCGAAACTAAGGGCTGACGAGAGCGCGAGCGGGTGGGATCCGTTGAAGGAAGCCGACCGGCTCGTGCTCTCGAAATATGGTCCGACCGGTGTCGTGGTGAATAACGATCTCGACATTGTGCAATACCGGGGACATACCGGCGCATTTCTGGAACCCGCGGCGGGCGCGCCCAGTCTAAACGTCTTGAAGATGGCACGCGGCGGCTTGTTCCTAGCTCTGCGCTCGGCTCTTCACAAAGCGAAAAAGACAAAACATCCCGTGCGCCAGGCAGGCGTAGTGATCTCGTCCGACGACGTCACGCGCCTGATTGACCTGCATGTGATTCCTCTCCACCCTTTGGAGGGCTCAAGCGCGCTCTTGTACTTGATCTTGTTTGAAGAGCCAGATCGTGATGCCGCAGCAGTGCGCGCTGCGCCCGCGCGTATCACGCGCCAAGCGCCCGCCGCGAAGACGCGGCCGAGCGATCGACTGAGGCAGGAATTGACCGCGACGCGGGAATACCTCGAGTCCTTGCTCGACCAACAAGCCAAATCGAACGAGGAACTCCGGGCCGCCAATGAGGAGATTCAATCGGCAAACGAGGAACTGCAAAGTACGAACGAAGAACTGGAGACGGCGAAGGAAGAGCTTCAGTCGGTCAACGAGGAATTGATGACGGTCAATCAAGAATTGCAGAATCGGAACCTGGAACTCGACCAGGTGAACGACGACCAGTCCAATCTCCTCAGCAGCATCCAGATCGCCGTGGTGATGGTGGGTAAGGATTCACGCATCCGGCGCATTACGCCGATTGCGGAACAGGTCTTGAACCTGATCCCCTCGGACGTGGGGCGCCCGCTCGGCGATCTGCGCCTGAATCTGAACGTGCCGGATTTGTCGGCGCGCCTCTCGCAGGTCGTGAACACCTTGAGCAGTCAAGAGTTTGAAACTCAAGACCGCGCCGGCAAATGGTATTTGATCCGGCTCCAGCCCTACAAGACGCGGCAGAACACTATTGAGGGCACGGTGCTGTCGGTCGTGGACGTTAACTCGCTCAAGCGGAGCCAAGAACGGCTCCGGCAAGCCCTGACGTACGCTCAGGCCATCGTCGAAACGGCGCGCGAACCGCTGCTGATTCTGAATGCCGAGTTACGGATCCAGACCGCCAATCCGGCGTTCTATCGAATGTTTCAAACTAGCCCCGCGGAAACGGAGAACATCTTTATCTACGACCTGGCGGGTGGGGAATGGAACGTTCCAAGTCTGCGCCAATTGCTCGAGGAAATCCTGCCGCAGAACACTTCGTTCGAGAACTATGAGGTTGACGCCGAATTCCCACGGGTCGGGCGCAAACAACTCGTGCTCAATGCGCGCCGGGTCTATCAGGATGACCAGGCGACGCCGCTGATTCTGCTGGCGATGGAAGAGGCCCGCCCGAAAGCGGACTAGCCGTGGGGGTAGCCGAAAGTTGTAACAACGCCGCGTAGGGATCGCCTTCGAGATGCAAGTATTGCGCGAACGCCGGCTCGGTTTTGACGCCGGCCTGCTTTAGCCGCCGAATTTCCTCGCGCGCCACTTCCCCGCCCATCGCCAAGACCCGCGCCTCCACGAGCATATGCCGATACGCGTTCTGTTCCGTCGCGGGGCGCGGCTGCCCGAAGATTTGGACCGGCCACCCGTCGAACTCGAAATCCGCGACCACGCGCGGCGTTCCATCCGCGCTTTTCTGCTCGATGCGAAAACGCGCGTGCGCGCCGAAAGCCGAGGTCACTTGACGCGCGAACGCCGCAAGGTCACGTGCCTCGCAAATAATGTCGAGATCGCTGCCTTCGATGTCAATGTCCAGCGGGACGGTGCCGACGAGGATCGGGGAATAGTCGCGGAGAATATCAAAAACGCCTAATGCTTGGAGCGCGCGGTACGCGTGCTGCTGCCGCGCGGTGCCGCGTGCGAGGTAACTAAAGTCGCGCCAATCGGTTTGCATTACGGTCGAGGAAAGCCCTCCCCTGTCAGTGACGGGGGAGGGTTGGGTGGGGGTTACTTTTCCGCCAGCACCTTTTTGAACTCGGCGTTCAGCGCGGGCACCACTTCGAACAGGTCGCCGACGATGCCGTAATCCGCGACTTTGAAGATGGGCGCATCCGGATCCTTGTTGATCGCGACGACGTATTTGGATGACGACATGCCCGCGAGGTGCTGAATCGCACCCGAGATTCCGGCGGCGATGTACAATTGCGGCGCAACCGTCTTACCCGTTTGCCCGACCTGCGTGCTGTAGTCAATCCAGCCCGCGTCCACCGCGGCGCGTGACGCGCCGACCGCCGCGCCGAGCGTCTTGGCTAGCGCGTGAATCGCGGCAAACCCTTCCGCGCTCTTGACGCCGCGGCCGCCCGACACCACCATCTTGGCTTCGGCGAGATCCACCGCGACCGCTTCCTTCTTCACTTTCTCGATCACTTGAGAACGCGGCGCGGGCGCGCTCACCTCGATCTTTTCGATGGGCGCGGCGGCCGCGTCCGTGGCTGCGGGCGGGAAGATATTCGGGCGCATGCTGACGAGGATCGGCAGCGATTTGGCTTTCACAGTCGCCATCGCCTTGCCCGCGTAGACCGGTCGCTTCAAGAGCAACGTCCCGTTCTCGACCTTGAAGCTGATGCAATCCGTCGCGAGACCCAAATCCAACTTAGCGCCGACAAGGGCGCCCAACTCTTTGCCATATCCCGTCGCGCCGAACAAGACCACCGCGGGCTGCGCCTTGCGGACGACATCGCTCAGCACGGCGGCGTAAACTTCCGGCGCGAACGTTTCCATCCCCGCGCTCTCGGCATGATACACTTGAGACACGCCGGTCTTGCGCATCAATTCCGCGCACGAGTTGACGTTGTGGCCCATGACTACCGCTTCGACGGCGCCGCCCAGCCCTTGCGCCATTTCATTCGCGATCGTGACCAATTCGAACGAGACCTTGCGTAAGTTTCCATCGCGGCCTTCGGCGACGACGAGTATATTATTTCCCATTTGCTCAACCTTTGGTAAGCGGTAATTGGTAATTACGAATTACGAATTACGAATTTAGATGACCTTCGCTTCTTCGTGCAGCAAGCGCACGAGTTCTTTGGCGGCGGTGGCCGCATCGCCGGGGATGATTTTGCCGGGCGGCCGCGCAGGCGGCGGTTCGACGGTCACGACCTCCAACTTGGCGCCGGCCGCGCCGACGGTCGCGGGATCAATGCCGATATCCGCGGCCTTCCAATCTTTGATGGGCTTTTTCTTCGCGCCCATGATGCCTTTGAGCGACGGATAGCGCGGCTCGTTCAATCCTTGCTGGGTGGTAATGATGGCGGGCAGCGCGGTTTCCGCAATGTCGCGGTCGCCGTCCACTTCACGCAAACACTTGGCCGATTTCTTGTCATCGCCAAAATCAATCTTGATCACCGAATTCACTTCAGGCAGGTTGAGCAGTTCGGCTACGCGGACGCCGACCTGGGCATGGTCCTCGTCCACTGCCTGCTTGCCTGCGAGCACCAAATCGAATTGCATTTTCTTGAGCGCGGCGGCCAAGACCTTCGCGGTCGTGGAAGCGTCGCCGCCGAGGAACGCGGGATCGTTCAAGTGGACCGCCTCGTCCGCGCCGAGCGCCAGGCCTTTGCGAATGGTCTCCTTCGCTTCCTCGGGACCGAGGCAAAGCAGCGTCACCTTGCCGGTGTGCTTTTCGATAATACGGAGCGCTTCTTCGACGCCGTACTCGTCATACGGGCTGATGATCCAGGATAACCCTTCGGTTACAACTTTGCCGCCCTTGACCTGAATCTTGGACTCGGTGTCGGGGACGCGCTTGATCAATACCACCACATTCATGCAGGTTCTCCTTGTGCGTAGTGAGTAAGACGTGAAGCGTGAAACGTAAAACGTAAAACGTAAATAACCTGTTCACGTTTTGCGTTTTACGTTTCACGTTTCACGTAGACGCTTCTTTTTCTCCGGACTGCTGTTGCGCAACGCCCGGCTGATTACCCGTCAGTCTACGCAGCGCGTCGCGCCGGTAAACCCAATCGGTGATGAATAAGACAATGAGGGTCGTCACGAGCGAGACGACGCCGCCCCCCAGCACCAGCAGAAAATCACGGCTCATGGTCAGTCCCTCAATAGAGTTTTCGCGATCACCACGCGCTGAATCTGATTCGTCCCTTCGTAAATCTGCAACAACTTGGCGTCGCGCATGTATTTTTCAACTTTGTACTCGGCCATGTACCCATAGCCACCGTGAATCTGGACGGCGTCGGTGGTGACGGACATGGCGACATCCGAACCGTAGGCCTTGGCAATCGAGGTCGCATACGCGTACGCGTACTTGTTGTCCATCAGCCACGCCGCCCACCAGACGGCCAGCCGGGCTGTCTCGACTTTCATCGCCATGTCGGCGAGCATGAATTGGATGCCCTGAAAATTGGCGATCGGCTGGCCGAACTGCTGACGCTCTTTGGCGAATTTCAGCGACGCTTGGAGCGCGGCGCGCGCCACGCCCACGCCGGCCGCGCCAATCCCGATCCGCGTGCGGTCAAACGTCTCCATGGCGACTCTGAACCCATCGCCTTCGCGGCCCAATAGATTCGCGGCGGGCACGTGAACGTCCTCGAAGACGATCTCGGCGGTGTCCGAGGCGCGGTGCCCCATCTTGTCGCCCATGTGCGTGCGCGTGATGCCGCCCAAGTCGGCGGGCACCGCTAAGAGTGACATGCCTTTGTGTTTCTTTTCGGGGTCGGTAACGGCGAACACGGTCAGCAGTTGCGCGACGCCGCCGTTCGTGATGAAATGCTTGGTGCCGTTCAAGATGTACTCGTCGCCCACCTTGACGGCACGCGTGCGCATCGCCGCCACGTCGCTGCCCGCGCCCGGTTCGGTCACGCAAAAAGCGGCCAACCCGCCGTCGCGCGCGATGGGGCTGATGAACTGCTTTTTCTGTTCTTCGGACGCGGCCAGGTGGAGGGGCGTCAAGGCGAGTTCGTTGGCGTTGGCCGCGGTCGTTACGCCCGCGCACGCGGCCGCGAATTCCTCGCCGACGAGACAGGATTCGAACCAGCCCAATCCGCCGCCGCCGTATTGCTCTTCGATGGTCAGATTCAAAAGCCCTAGCCCGTGCGCTTTTTTGAGGAGTGCGTAGGGGTATTCACCTGTCTTGTCGAACTGAGGAGCGAGGGGTGCAATTTCGTTCTGCGCAAAATCGCGAGCGAGTTCCTGAAGCGCTTTCTGCTCGTCGCTGAGCGAAAAACCGATCATGGCCGTTCTCCTTCCAGGCGCGATTTATTCGTCGTGGGGTGACCTATGGTCATTCTATCCGGTTCAGACAGACGTGTCAAATTGAGCATTGCGGTTTTTGCAGTCTCCTCAATTTGATGCTATACTTGCGCCAATGGCTGATTCGACTACCCAGTCCAAAGCCGTCGTGGTCCAAACCCAAGAGGAAGAACGCTATCGTTTGGCCCGCGCCCTGCAAAACGGCCCGGCCCAAATCCTTGCCAACGCGGCGCTGGAGATCGAAACGTCCCTGCGTTTGATGGATGACCAACCCGCCGCGGCCCGCGAGGGATTGACTGCGCTCATCTCCGAGCTTCGGAACGGGCTGGCCGACGTGCGCGACCTCATCGCCGAATTGCAGCCGCCGCTGCTCCACGAGTTCGGCCTGGCGGCCAGTCTTGCCAAACTGACCGACGATTTCTCGACACGAACGGGCCTCGCGATCGCCTTATCCGGCTGGCAAACCCTCGCCGATCGTCTGCCTTCGACGATGGAGATGGCGATTTTTCGCATCATACAAGAAGCGTTGGAAAACGTGCAGAGTCACGCTCACGCGACCGAGGCGCAGATCATCCTAGAGCAATCCGCAGAACGGCTCGTCGTAACCGTTGCCGATAATGGGCGCGGTTTCGCCACGGCGAACGAGCCGATTCCGGCGGGCCGGCGGCTCGGGATCGTCGCGATGAGCGACCGCGCCGAATTACTCGGCGGGCAATTACAGGTTTTCTCGGAACCGGCGCGAGGCGTTCGCGTCGTCCTCACCGTCCCGCTCCGCGGACGCGCGGGCTAGTGCAGTTTCAATCGAGGTTGATATGAAAGCCAAAAGCTCAAGCCACAAGACCCCCCAGGTCAAACCACCCTCCGCGGCAGCCAAAAAACCGCGTCCGAATGTAACCCCGCCCAAGCCGCCGCCGCCGAAAATCCGCTTGATGATCGTGGACGATCACCCCTTGTTCCGCGCGGGCTTGAGGCGCGTGCTCGAGATGGAACAAGACCTCGACATCGTCGCCGAAGCGGCCGACGGGCTGCTCGCCCTCGAAAAGGCGCGCGAGGTCAAGCCGCAAGTTGTTTTAATGGACATTAACCTGCCCGGCATGAACGGCTTGCAAGTCACGCGCGAGTTGACCGCCGCGCGGAGCGAGATGGCGGTCATCGTGCTCACCGCCTATCACGACGACGAGCAAATGCTGCATGCATTGCGCGCTGGCGCGTCGGCCTATTTCCCCAAAGATGTCGATGCGCAAGAATTGATTCGGGCCGTCCACGAGGCCGCGAAATCCAATTACGTCGTCAACGAGCAAGTCCTGGCCAAACCGCAGGTCGCGACGTGGCTCCTCACACAGTTTGAGCAAATGGCGGTGACCGGCGACGAAAGCCCGGAATACACGTTCCAGCCGCTTTCGACGCGCGAGATGGAAATTCTAAAGTGCATCACGCGCGGCCAGAGCAATAAAGAAATCGCCAAGTTGCTCGGCATCAGCCGGCAGACCGTCAAGAATCACATGACTTCGATCTTGCGCAAGCTGGCGGTGAACGACCGCACGCAGGCCGCCGTTTACGCGCTGCGGCGCGGCTGGATTCGATTGCAGGATGCACGGTAGGTCAGTTTGCCAAATTGTCCTACCCGCGAGGTATAAGTATGGGGACAGTGACACCAACTAGCCCGCGCTTGCGTGAGCTCGCCAGCGAGGCCGAAAGAGAAGCCGAACAACTCGACACGGAAATGCGCGAGATCGAGATTCTGCTGAAGCAGACCGCGTCAGAGATCGAAAAACTCCAGCAACGCCAAACCGACGCCGCGACCCGGCTGCGCCAAGTTGAGGCCAACATCGAGGCCTACTCCCGCTCGGACATCAAGAATGCCTATGCCGGCACCTTAGACGCGCAGATGCGCATCTTTATGATGCGGAGCCAACTGGAACAGCTCCAAAGCAAACAGCGAACACTGCAACGCTACCGGGTGCAACTCGACAAACTCAGTCTGCTCGCGAGCGAGGCCTCGGAATCGGTCAGCACTCCCTCGGTCACCACCGTAGCCAACGCCGATGTGTCGAGCGATCACCAGGGCATCGTTCACATCATCGAGGCCCAAGAAGCGGAACGCCAGCGGCTGTCGCGCCAAATGCACGACGGCCCCGCGCAATCCTTGACCAACTTGATTCTGCAGGCCGAAATCGTCGAGCGGATGTTTGACGCCGACCCGGCGCGCGCCAGGGCCGAACTCGGCAACTTGAAGAACTCTGCCAACACCACGTTTCAGCGCATCCGCGATTTCATCTTCGATCTCCGCCCGATGATGTTGGACGACCTGGGTTTGCTGCCGACCCTGAAACGTTACGTCCAGACTTTCGAGAGCAAAACCCATCTGCCCATCCCCATGACGACCCAGGGCGAACGCGCGCTTTCGCCCTACCTCGAGATGACGATCTTTCGCGCGATCCAAGAGTTGCTGAACAACGCGGCGCGGCACGCGCACGCCTCGCGCGTCCAGGTCAACCTGGATTTGCAGAACGACCCCATTGTGGTCGCGGTGGAAGATGACGGGAGCGGTTTCGACGTCGCCACCGTGCTCGCCGCGGCGCGGCAGCGCGGCAGCTCCGGGCTGGCGAATCTGGAAAAACGGATCACGATGCTGGGCGGCAAGATTCAATTCCAAAGCAGCACCGGACGCGGCACCAGGGTGCGCGTTGAAATTCCGGCGATGTAAAGAGAGTACCACGCTCCTATTGCGGATTGATTCTCTTGGGTTTATACTCTGCCCAAGAAGAAAACGAACCGGGGCTGAGGGCAGCCCTACTGGAAGTAAACAAAACTGAAGGGAGGTGACAGTCATGTATCTGCCTCGAGAAGAAGGCCAAGGTTTGGTAGAGTACGCGTTGATCCTTGTCTTGGTGGCTATCGTTGTTATCGCCATCTTGGCTCTGTTGGGTCCCCAGATTTCGAACATTTTCAGCCGCATTACGAGTGGGCTCACCGGCACGTAATCCATACGCGACGCCAACCTTGCTAGGATTGGGCCCTATCCCAGATAGGGTCCACGCAAAGATCCGTTCATTGCAAGTTGTTTAATTCATTCTTTGATAATGCTGGGAGGGGTTAAGGGGGAAAACTCTTTAACCCCTCTTTCAGATTCAGCCGTGCTTATGCGAACACAATCGCTGCTCCCCAAGCGCCCATCCCGGTCTCAGAAACGCGGCCCTGCGGGTCAAAGTTTGGTCGAATTCGCCCTCTTGCTGCCGATTCTCATGATCATCTTTGTGGGCGTACTCGACCTGGGACGAATGTACAACGCCTATATGACGATTCAAAACGCATCGCGCGAGGGAGCGAGGTACGGAAGCGACCGGTCAACTGACGTGAGCGGAATCCGAGCCGCGGTCCGTGCAGAAGCGGCCAATTCCGGGATTACGATCACGGACGCCATGATCCCTGCGCCAACCGTGCAAAATGACGGCACGTTTCGAGATCCACCGAATAACACGCAACCCAACCAATCCATCACCGTCCAAGTAAACTACCCGTTCAGTCTCATCACAACTTTTCTCTTGGCCGGTCAGCAAACTATACCAATCAGTGCGAACACTACGATGCAAGTCAAGTAGACCTGCGATGTCCACGAACACCAGGGTGAACCAACCAAGCCGGCAGCCAACGCCATCGCTTTTGGCACGCACGCGTTGCCGTGAATCCGGTCAAGCCGTCGTCGAATTCGCGCTGGTCATGATCATCCTCATCCCCATCGTGATTGGCACACTTGACTTGGGTCGCGGTATCTATGCCTACAATGTTTTGGCCAGCGCGGCACGGGAAGGCGCCCGGTACGGTACGACGCTCGCGCCCAGCGACTCGACCCATCCGAATCTAACGGCCATCCGGCAGCGGATGCTCCAAACCGCTGTGCTCGATCTAGATGCGAATCAAATCTCCGCAACCTGCTCACCCGACTGCTATCAGGGCAGCAGTCTGACAGTTACTGTCAACTACACTTTCCTGCCCGCGACCCCGCTCTTTTGGCAGTTTCCGCTGACCGGCAGGTCCACCATGGTCATCGAATACCCGCGTCCTTGATCTTTCGCAAAGGGAGGTACTGTGTGATGCCGACTCAGATTCGGATCTTGAGACATCTACGCGCGAATCATCGCTCCCCGGAAGAGCACGGCCAAGCGGTTGTCATCGTCGCGTTATCAATTATTGGATTGCTCGCGATGGCCGGCCTGGTCTTCGACGGCGGGAACGCCTATGTGCAGCGCCGCCGCATGCAAAACGCGGCCGATGGCGCGTCTTTAGCCGGCACCAACATTCTCGCCGTCGTGACGAATAGCAGCGCCGTGACGGAATGCGCGATTCGCGTCGCGGTGGAAAGGTACGCCAAGTCCAACGGCGTGCCGGGGCCCAATCCGGACCCTTCCTGCAATTCACTCAACAGCAACATCAAGGCATACTTTGTCAATAGCAGTGGAACCCAAGTGGGCGTAGAAATCGGTCTAAACTCTGGAGTGCCTTCCGGCGCACGAGGTGTTCGAGTCGTACCCCAAACGACTTTTAGCACTTTTTTCCTTGGAATACTCAACCAGACGCTCGGCGCCGCTAACGCGCAAGCGGCGGCAATTTACGGCGCGGTCAAATCACCTTCCGCGCTTGGCCCGATTGCGGTGCAATGCGACAAACCGTCCCTGGATCAGTGTTTTACTTTTGGCCAAACCTACGATATCTTTGATGGCCTCGGGCCTGGAAACAAGGGTTGGCTGGGGTTCAACGGCGTCAACAACGCGCCAAATATCGAAAAGGAACTCGATCCAAACTATCCCGACCCTCCACTGGATCACTACGTTGATCCAGACCCGGCTAATCCCCCCGCGCCCTACACCCACTATGAGCCGCCTTGTTCCGAGGTTGCCGTGGGTTGCTGGGTTCAGGGCGAACCGGGAGGCAAGAACTCGAACGGCATCCGCAATAACCTCAACTTGTACTGGGTGAACCAAGAGCGAGTGTTCCCAATTTACGACGTTCAGCAAGGTTCAGGGTCGCATAATGATTATCACATCGTCGGATTCGCGGTATTCATTATCCGGTCGTATGACTTGCCGCACGGGAGGATCACGGGCGAGTTCGTCAGGGCCGTGACTTCCGGCGAGATCTGCCTCAGCGGTTGCATGGATACCGGTCTAAGAACAACGGTGCTCACCCAGTAATTATGCCTAATCATGCGAGAACTGGAATGCATCTAGCCCGCCATCTCATTCTGCTTGCATTGGTTGGCTTGGTCCTCGCGCTGGCGATCCTCGCGCTGCCGGCCTTGACGGCGCGCGCGGATCTCACCCAAGGTACTGTCACCGATTTCAACTCCGGCACTTTTTATCATACCGGGCTAACCAAAACCACCAACGGCGGCGGCGACGGTGACGGCGAAGTGCGCTTGATGACCGTCGGTATTTCCGCGGCCGAATGGAAATCAGACGGGAATGCCACTGGACTTGCGGCGCTTCAAGGACATGCCGTCATTCAGAAAAATGGCCGCATCTATATTTCCGGTGGAGGCACCCCAGGAAGTTTGAATGGAACGACCTACGTCTCGTACACGACGATCCTCTCGACCACTAACCACAATCTATCGAATTGGAGCGGAACCAGCGCGCTCTCCTATGCCGTCAAGCAGCACGGTATGGCCGCGGTCAACAACTATGTCTACGTGATCGGCGGACAAGTCGGTCTGGTCCCGACGAGCACCGTTTCGTTCGCTCCAATTAACGGAAATGGCACACTCGGCGCTTGGACCAGCAGCATTCAATCTCCCGGCAGCATCGCGCCTTTGCCGGGTATCCGCTCCGAATTTGCAACCGTTGTTGTCAGCGATACGATCTACGTAATTGGCGGCGGCGGCACGGACAATAATCCTCAGAGCACGGTCTACTACGCCAAACCCAACGCCAATGGAACCATCTCGTCCTGGTCAACCTCAACCGTCCCTCTGCCCCTCGCCCTGAAACAACTCGCCGCGGCGACCTACAACGGCGTCATCTACATCGTGGGCGGGTACGATGGGACCACGTATTACCCCAACGTCTACTACGTCACTCCAACAGGTACCGGCAACATCACCAACGCATGGACGTCTGCACCGGCGGTGGCTCAGCAAAGCATCATCCTCGCATCCGGCGCCACGTTCGGCGGTCAGCTATACATCGCGGGTGGCGCCTACAACAACGGCACCAATCTCCTGAACACTGTGGCGTCCAACCTGTTAATGACTGACGGTTCTCTTTCAAATTGGGTGAACAGCGACGTGTTGTCCACGGCGCGCCAACTTAGCGCCGCCGTCGTAAGCGATGATGGCTGGCTCTATGTCATTGAAGGGAACCCGGGGACCGGCATTGATCCCTTGAACACCATTGATTACGGGCCGCTGTCTGCGCCGGGCGGTTCTTACACTTCTCCAGGCACATACACATCTGCCGTCATTGATCTGGGTGCAAGTCAGAATGTCCTCGGCCTCGATTGGAATACAACCGTTACCCTTAGCCAAGGGGCGCTGACGATGCAGTACCGCTACGGCAGTTCGCAGGACCTGAGCGCGGCAAGCTGGAGCACAGCTTCCCCAGCCGGAAACGGTTTCCTGATTACAAATACCATTGCATTCAGTCAAAGCGCACGCTACTGGCAATATCGCGCTACCTTCACGACAACGGTCGCCAGCACGTCTCCCATCTTAAACTGGGTCCGATTGAAATACAATCAGCCGCCGGTGATCACACAGCACCCCGTGAGCCAAATCGTAGACGCGGGGCAGGTGGTCACATTCACGGCTGCGGCAACCTCAAGTCCAGCGCCAACCGTGCAATGGCAAGTTAGCACCGATGGCGGCGGAACGTGGAGTCCGGTCACCGGCGCCGACTCCACCACACTGGGCTTTACAGGTGGCATCTCTGCGACGCTAAGTTTCACCACGCAGTCGTCGCAGAATGGTTACAAGTACCGCGCCGTTTTCACCAATGGATCAGCGTCCGCGACAACCTCCGCGGCGACATTGAGCATCGCACCCGATTTCACCATTACGGGTATCCAGTCACCTGCGCCTACGCCGGGCGCCAGTACGTCGGTGAGCCAAACGATCAATGTCTACGTGTCGAATCTTGGAAATCAGAGCTTTCGCAGCCCAACTCAATCTACAACGGCAATCGTCACGCAGCATTCCGCGCCAAAGGGAACAACGCGCAAGCCGCCGAGTTTAAGTGCCCGCACATACGGTGGAA
Organism: Chloroflexota bacterium; assembly: GCA_016208315.1. Taxonomy (GTDB): domain Bacteria; phylum Chloroflexota; class Anaerolineae; order UBA4142; family UBA4142; genus JACQYF01. The sequence continues at coordinate 29,715 of JACQYF010000077.1, forward strand.
CGACCAATGATTGGTTCTGGGTTGACGTGTACGTTACCGATCTGCCAGGGGCCACCGTTCCCACCACACCGGGAGACACAGGTAATTGTCCGGCTCAAGGCGGCGGAACAAGCTACAATTCAGTTCAACACTTGGGCGCCGGTCAGTATGTTGTCGTTCCGGTTGTTTGTTGGCTGCCGGCTGGCCAGTCGCACACCTTCTATGCTCAAGTGGATACCTGTGACGACCCTTCAGGGAACTCGTGTAGTTTGTCGTATGGTTATATACTGGAAAGAAAGGAAAACAACAATATATTCGGCCCGGTCTCAAGCGGAAGCTCGCCGCCGACATTTCTTTATCTGCCGTTGATCAGGAAATAGGTGAACCGCCTTTCCCTGCCCGTTCGTGACACGACAAAGAAAAGGGCGGGCATATCGTTGCGATATACCCGCCCGTTGCACGCAGTTAACCAGAGAATAACTAGCCGGCAGACTGACGCAACGCCCTCGCCCCAAAGATCAAGATAACCAAACCAACGCTCAACAAAATCCAAGTCAGCGGTAGGCCCGCCGAGGGCAGCGCCGTCGTGGGAATAGGAGTGGCCGTCGCAGTTGGGATTGGCGATGCCGCGGGTTGAGTTGGGGCCGCGGTCGGTTCGGCAGTAGGTTGCGTCTGCGCCGGGGCCGATGTCGCCGCTGGCGCAACCGCGGTGGCGGACGGCAGTACGGATGTACTCGTGGCCGTCAGCGTACGCGTTCGCGTGGGCGTATTCGTGATTGTCGGCGTGTTCGTCCGGGTGGGCGTATTCGTAATCGTCGGCGTGTTCGTGCGGGTGGATGTACTCGTGGGTGTGCCGGTCGGCGGTTCGGGTGTGGGCGGAGTACGCTGAGCCTGGAATCCTGGAACGTACATCTCACCCGAAGCGACCAATTGGCGGGGACTGAAAACAACTGCCGTCAATCCAATCCCAAGTATCAAAAAGACCACTCCGAGTTTCAGCAAGGATGCACGTCCAGGTTGTGGCATCATTGATTTGCTCCACAGAACGTTAGTGCGGTCGGCATGTCGTGAGACATTTGGGGAAAAGGACGACAGTCCACGAAGCTTCCGCGTCAGCACATTACGTACTCTGGTGAGAGTGTACGACAAAACCAAGCGGCTGTCAAGTGATTTTGTTAATTCGTTCGTCCAGGTTCGCAATTTGTGGATTTGCGCATTCTACGTTAGAATAAAAACCGGGTTGCGCAACAATCCTGATCTTTTCAACAGGAGTTTTTTATGCGACGTGGGGGAAGAATCCTCATCCTGCTGGGAATCGTCCTCGGAGTCCTAACCGCCGGCGGCACCTTCTTCGTTCTTAGTACCGCGACGCCTGAAGGTCAGCAAATTCCCACGCGCTCCGTGGTCATCGCTCAGCAAAATATCTCGGATCGAACCGAGATTGCGCCGGAAGCCATTGGCAAAGCCGATTGGCCCGAAGCGTTCTTGCCGCCCGGAGCGTTCGAGAATACCAATCAAGTGACCGGCAAATTGGCGGTGCAGGCGATCTATCAAGGGCAAATCATCTTGCCCCAAATGATCCTGGACAAAACCCAGGTGAAAGAAACGCGCTCGAACGCGTCGTTCCTCGTGCCCGAAGGCAAGGTCGCGGTGGCCTTTCCGCTGAGTAGTCTCTCGGGAGTCGCGGGCGCACTTCAAAACGGAGACACGGTAGACCTACTGCTCACCCTGAGTCCCGCGGTGGGCGTCAAGCCCATTACGGCGACCACCACGTCCGCCGGCGGAGAGGGCCAACCTGTCGCGCAGTTGATGCTGCAAGACGTGTTGGTCCTAAACATCGGCCCGTGGCCCGGATCGGCTGGCACCGCCGAGAAGCAGGGGAACGCCCCCGCCCCGGCGAACATTGTCACTTTTGCATTGGACCGCCAAGACTCGCTGGCGCTCAAGGCCGCACGCGAACAGGGCACGGTGGACCTCGTGCTGCGCCGCGCCGGCGATCACAAACCCGTCACCACCGAGCCGGTCAACCTGCAATATCTCAACAAGCGTTTCAATTTCAATCTCATCATGCCTACCACCAAGTAGTTCGCGCGCATCATCCAGCATCATCCAGCATCATCCAGCATTATCCAGCATAATCCAGCATCATCCAGCATAGTCCAGCATAGTCCAGCATAATCCAGAATCTCCTCAAGGGTGTAAATGCCTGCTGCCGAGCCAAGCAGTCGAAAAATCCGCGTCCTCGTCGTAGACGACATTATCGAGACGCGCGAAAACGTCCGCAAGCTGCTCTACTTTGAAGACGATATCGAAATCGTCGGCACCGCCTCGAACGGACGCGAGGGCGTCGAATTGGTCGCCAAGCTGCTGCCCGACATTGTTTTGATGGACATTAACATGCCGGGCATGGATGGCATCGCCGCGAGCGAAGCCATCGCCGCGCAAAATGTGAACGCCCAGGTCATCATGATGTCGGTGCAAGGCGAGGCGGACTATTTGCGCCGCTCGATGCTGGCCGGCGCGCGCGAGTTCTTGATCAAGCCGTTTTCGGGCGAAGAACTCGCCACGAGCATCCGCCGCGTCTATCAGCTCTCGGCCGCGCGCCGGGCCGCCGCGCCCATCGCTCCACAGCCCACCTCGGCCTCGGCGCCCTCGCCGCCCCCGCCGCCGAGAGGCGGCCAGGTCATCGCGATCTTTGGCAGCAAGGGCGGCTGTGGCGCAAGCACCCTGGCGGTCAATCTCGCGGTCGCGCTCCGCGAGGACACGAAGGAGCGCGTGGCGATCATGGACGCGAATTTCGAATTCGGCGACATTGGCGTTCTTTTGAACCTGCCGAATAACCGGACCATCGCCGATCTCGCCGGGCCGAAGCTGGAGATAGACGAAGAAATCGTCAACGCCAGCATGGCCGGCCACGGCAGCGGCATCAAGGCCCTGCTCGCGCCGCCGCGACCTGAGATGGCGGAACTCATCACCGCCGAACATTGCAAGACCATTATCGAAATCCTGCCCAAAATGTTCGACTATGTGATCGTGGACTTGTGGCGTTCGTTCCAAGAACAGACCGTCACTTTACTGGACGCCGCCAATCAAATTCTCTTGGTATCCACTAGCGACATTCCCGCCATCAAGAATGCCAAGCTATTTTTCGAATTGACCGACGCGTTGAAATACCCGCCCGAAAAAACCTGCTTTATCCTAAACAAAGAAGACGGGCGCAGCGGAATCGGGCCCAGGGACATCGAAGCAAGCATCAAACACCCCGTCCGCCTCACGCTGCCCAAAGACGAGCGCACTACGCTGCTCGCTCTGAACCGCGGCACGCCATTCTTCATGATCCAGCGGAAAGTGCCATTGTCCCAGGCCGTCTTGTTGCTCGCGCGTTCCCTCCAGCACCAAGAGACAAGACAGGCCAGCGTTCCGGCTTCCGCCGCTCCTCCGCAACCTCCTCAAAAGACCGGATGGTTGCGCCGCAAGTAGCCACAGAAAGAGAGAGTCACCATGTCCCTCCTAAAACGAATCGAGAAACTTGGGCAAACACAGCCCGGCGCCAGCGCACCACAACAGCCCGCCGCGCCGGCATCGCCGCCGCCGCCCGAAGAAATCCGCCGGCGCCAAGCGCCCGCGACGCCCCGCGACGCCTTCGCCGAACTCAAGACCCGGCTCCAACAAAAAATCGTCGCCGAGCTAGACCCCAAGCTCGACCTCTCCAAGACCGACCAGGTCCGCCGCACGATTGAGGAGCTGTTCAATAGCTTTCTGGCGCAGGAGGAAGTGGTCCTCGCGCGCGCCGAACGCATGCGGCTTTTCGACGAGATCATGTCCGAAATCCTCGGCTTTGGCCCGCTGGAAAAGTTGCTGCAGGACCCGACCATTGACGAAATCATGGTGAACGGCCCGCGCAACATCTACATCGAGCGGCGCGGCAAGATCGAAAAAGTCCCGCTGAGCTTCGATACCGACTCGCACGTCTCGCGGATCATTGACCGCATCGTTTCGCCGTTGGGCCGCCGCGTGGACGAAAGCGCGCCCTACGTGGACGCGCGTTTGCCGGACGGTTCACGCGTGAATATCATCATTCCTCCGATCGCGCTGTGCGGGCCGACGATCACCATCCGCAAGTTCGCCCGCAGCCCGTTCACGATTGACGACCTGACCAAGCGCGGCACCTGGACGCCCGAGTTTGTGACTTTTTCCAAGGCGTGCGTCGAAGCCAAGTTGAACGTCATCATCTCCGGCGGCACCGGCTCCGGTAAGACGACGACGCTCAATATCTTTTCCAGCTTCATTCCCTCCGACGAACGCATCATCACGATTGAAAACGCGGCCGAATTGCAGCTGCGCCAGGAACACGTCATCAGTCTGGAATCGCGCCCGCCGAACATCGAAGGCCGCGGCGAAGTCAGCATGCGCGATCTGGTCATCAACGCCCTCCGCATGCGCCCCGACCGCATCATCGTCGGCGAGGTCCGCGGCGGCGAGGCCTTGGACATGCTGCAGGCGATGAACACCGGTCACGAAGGTTCGATGAGCACGGTCCACGCGAATAGTCCGCGGGATTCATTATATCGCCTTGAAACGATGGTGTTGATGGCCGGCGTCGAACTGCCGTTGAAAGCCATTCGCCAGCAGATTGCGGGCGCCCTTGACCTAATCGTCCAGATTGAACGCATGCGCGATGGCACGCGCCGTGTGACGAACGTTTGCGAAGTCCAGGGCATGGAAGGCGACGTGATCGTGACGCAAGAGGTTTTCAAGTTCGAACACGCCGGAATCCAGGACGGCAAAGTGCTCGGCAAGTTGAAAGCGACCGGCGTGCGCCCCAAATTCATGGAAAAAATCGAAGCGGCGAGTATTTTCCTCGCGCCGCAAATCTTTGGACAGGATACGCGGTTCTTCCAGTAAAGTGACGGGGGACAAGGGACCGGTGACAAAGGGAGTTACACGTGAAACGTGAAACGTAAGACCCCTCTTGTCACTCGTCACCCGTCACGTGTCGCCTCGGAGAGTTGAACGATGGAACTGACGATTGGCTTTAGTTTGCTCGCGTTTCTTTCGATATTCATGCTATTCTTCGGCCTAGATCGGGCGCTCAATAGCCAGAGCAACGTGATCGAGTCGCGCCTGGACCGCTACGCCTCACGGCCGGCGGGCACGGCCGCGATGATCGAAGCCGTTGGCTCGCAGCCGCGCATGGTGACGGGCCTCAACCGGATGATCGCCGCCCGCGGCTCGAATAAACTGGCGACCGATCTTGCCCGCGCGGACGTCAAGCTCACACCCTCCGAGTTTATCTTGATCAACGTCGCGGCGGTCCTCATCGGCTTTTTGATCGCGTTGGTTTTGACTCGCAGCAATTTGATCCTCGCGCTCGTCGGCGGCGTCGTCGGCTTTTACATGCCGCGCTTTTACATTCGGCGCTTGCAAGCTAGACGCCTGGATGCGTTCAACAACCAACTCGGCGATACGCTCATCCTGCTTTCCAACTCGCTGCGCACCGGCTATAGTTTGCTCCAATCTATGGAGACCGTGTCGAAAGAACTGCCACCCCCGATTTCACAGGAATTCGCGCGCGTCGTGCGCGAGATTGGCCTGGGTCTGACGATTGAAGAGGCGCTGGCCCACTTGCTGGAGCGCATCAACAGCGAAGACCTCGACATGGCCATTACGGCGATCAACATTCAGCACGAGGTCGGCGGCAACCTGGCGGAAATCCTAGACACCATCGCGCACACCATCCGCGAGCGCGTGCGGATCAAGGGACAGATTAGGGCGCTGACGGCTTCGCAGCGCATGTCCGGAAACGTGGTCGCGCTCCTGCCCATCGCCGTGGGAGTTTTCTTGACGGCCTTTAATCCAGGATATATCTCCGGCATGTGGACGGATATGTGCGGTATCGCGATGCTCATTTTTGGCGCGATCACGATCACCAGCGGCTACTTTGCGATTCGAAAGATCACCGATATCGAAGTGTAAGTTGGAGATACACCTATGGCTTTGATTCTCGCCGGTATGCTGGGACTGGCGGTCCTAATGCTCTTTATCGGAATCAGCTTACCCTCGCAGCCCACGGCGGTCCAAGCGCGCTTGCAAGCATACGGGACGCGCCCGCGCACCTTGGCGGAAATGGAACTCTCAATGCCGTTCGGCGAGCGCGTCATACTGCCGACGATTCGCGGGCTTTCCTCCTTTATCTCGCGCTTTGCGCCTCAGCGCAACGTCGAAGAAATCAAGCGCAAACTAGACCTCGCCGGCAACCCGAACAGTTGGACGCCCGCCGATTTCCTCGGCGTGCGCGGGCTTGCGGCCATCGTGACAGCGGCCCTCGTCCTCGTGCCGCTGTTCGTCCTGCGCAGCCAGGCCATGCAGCTTTTGCTTTTCGTTGGAATTGGCGGCATTTTGGGGTTTTATTTGCCGCTCTTTTGGCTCAATTCCAAGATCCGCCAGCGCAAGCACGATATTCAAAAGGCCCTGCCCGACGCGCTCGACCTGTTGACGATCAGCGTCGAGGCCGGCCTGGGCTTTGACGCCGCGATGGTCAAAGTGGCGGAAAAGTCCGACAATGAACTGTCGCGCGCGTTCGCGCGCGTGAACGCCGAGATTCGCGTGGGCAAACTGCGCCGCGAAGCCCTGCGCGACATGGCGACCCGCAGCGATGTGCCGGACGTGACGAATTTTATCGCCGCGGTGATCCAGGCCGATCAACTGGGCGTCAGCATGGCCAAGGTCTTGCGCATCCAGTCGGAACAAATGCGCATCAAGCGCCGCCAGCGCGCGGAAGAAAAAGCGGCGCAAGCGCCGGTCAAGATGATGTTCCCGCTTGTGTTTCTGATCTTTCCTTCGATTCTCATCGTGCTCCTCGGCCCGGCGGTATTGATTTTCACCAAGCAGGGCATCGGCGGATGACGCTTCGACAGAGTTTATCCCGAGCGAAGCCGATGGGCTCAGGGCTGCGCGCGGTGAATCGCACCCGGAACGCGGTGCTCGTCGAAAACGGCGCGGTCGCCGCCAGCGCCTGGGCACGGCTGCGCGGCTTGCTGGGCCATCGCCCGTTACAAGCCGGCGAAGGGCTGTTGCTCCGCGGCGAGAAAGCCATCCACACGATCGGCATGGGTTTTCCGATTGACGTGCTATTCCTCGACCGCGCGGGCCGCATCGTGCAACTCTATCACTCAATGGTCCCCTTGCGCGTCAGTCCCTACGTTTTTCGCGCCGCCGATGTTCTGGAATTGCCGTCGGGCATTCTGGAAAAGACAGGCACCGTGCTCGGCGACCATATCGAAATTGTCAATCAGTAACTCAACGTCAATTACCAATTACTAATTACCTGATCACCTGATCACCCGATTGCATCGTTGACCTGGGTGAGACATGCTTGCCCAAATTCGCCGTGCGCTCCTTGATCTTGTTTTTCCGCCGCGCTGCGTGAGCTGCCGCCGGCCGGGCGCATGGTTCTGTCCACCCTGTCAAGCCAAGATCCAACGAATTCCTCCTCCGTGGTGCGACCGCTGCGGCCGGCCGCTCCAGCGCGACGCGTGTCCGTACTGCCGGCAATTGCCACTCCAGATTGACGGATTGCGCGCTATGGCTTTTTTCGAAGACGACTTCCGCCGAGCCATCCATGCGTTCAAGTATCTGCGCCGTCCCGAGTTGGCGACTCCACTGGGCGCTATGTTGAACGAGTACCTTTGCGCCCACCCCTTGCCCGCCGATGGGATTGTTCCCATACCCCTCCATTCTGAACGCGAGCGCCGCCGCGGTTATAACCAATCCTACCTGCTGGCCCGCGAAATCGCGCTGTTCCAAAACCTGCCATTGTGGTATAATGTGATTGAACGAACGCGCGCCACACAGCCCCAAGTCGAGTTAGATGCGCCTGCCCGCCGCGAAAACGTGCGGGAGGCCTTTGCGGCCACGGAAGCCGTCGCCGGCGCACGCGTGCTCCTGATTGACGACGTCTGCACGACCGGCGCAACGATGGACGCTTGCGGCATGGCCTTGAAAGCGCGTGGCGCTAAATCGGTGTGGGGGCTTGCCCTCGCACGCGGGAGGTGATGCGAACCTTACCAATGCACGACGACGTGAGTACCAACATTCATGAGCAGAGGAGGACGCAATGCAACTGATCGTGAGTGGCAAGAACCTAGAGGTGTCCGATTGGCTCAAAGATTACGTCGAAAAGAAAATCGGCAAGCTGGATCGGTACCTGCCGACGCTGACCGAAGCGCGTGTGGAACTGGCGTTAGAAAACACCAAAAACGCCGCGCAGAGTCAGGTGGTCCAGGTAACCCTCCGCAATAATGGACACATTCTGCGCGGCGAGGAGCGCTCCGCAGATTTCACGGCGGCCATTGATGCCGTCTCCGAGAAATTAACAAAACAGATCGACCGCTACAAAGGCAAACGCCACCGCGGCCGAGGGCAAGGCGAACGAGAATCCACTACCGTGGAGGAGATGGAACCCACACCCCAGATCGTCCGAACCAAACTTTTCCGCACACCACCGATCACGGAGGAGGAAGCAATCGAGCAAATGGAGCTGTTGGGTCACAACTTTTTTGTGTTTTTCAACCGGGAGCGCGGCGCGATCAACGTGCTTTACCGGCGTAACGACGGCAACTACGGGTTGATCGAACCCGAAAAGGTATAGGAAGTACAAAGACCCGAAGGTTTTTAGAAACCCTTCGGGTCTTTCAAGTATGGTCACTCTCTTCCTCTTCGTCAAAGGAACGGCGACGACCGAAATCGAGAACCTCGTCGCCCAAGCGCAAGTCGCCGCGGCGCTCGATACGCTGGACAAGCTCCGCGCCGCACCCGAAATCGGCGAGATGGTTGTGGCGACGGCGAACGCCGATTTTGCCGCGCGCGCGGCCGCGCTGGGCGCGCGCATCGAGATGGATCCGCTCGGCGATTATTTCCACTTTGGCCGCCGCTTGGCCGACTTGGTGAGCAAGTACCGCGCCGCGATTCCGCTTTACGTCGGCGGTGGCAGCGGCGCGTTGATGAGCGTGGCCGATTGGCAATCGCTCGTCGAGCAGATCCGCGCCAAGCCGAACTCACTAATTACCAATAACTTTTATTCGTGCGATTTCGCCGCCTGGTCGCCGGGCGAAGCATTGGAGCGGATTGCGCCGCCGGAATTGGATAACGACCTCGCGTTCCGATTGAGTCGCCAGGCCGGACTAGACGTGACGGCACTCCCGAAGAACGCGGCGACGCAATTCGACATTGATACGCCGGCGGACTTGCTCACCCTTGCGCCTGCTCCGGCAGTCGGCAAACACCTGCGCGGTTACCTGGAGACGACCCGCCTCGACACGACGCGTGTCCAAGAGATCAAATCGTTGATCGAAAACCCGGCAGCGCCTCTGCTCATCGCAGGCCGCGTCTCTGCGTCCATGGCCCTGTTTCTCGAACGCGAGACGCGATGTCAATGGCGCATCTTTAGCGAAGAGCGTGGTATGCGCGCCAGCGGGCGCGAGCAGCGCGGCGCGGTTCGTTCGCTGCTCGGTTTCTACTTGGACCGCGCCAGTCCGACGGAATTGTTTTCGGCGCTGGCGCAGCTCGCCGATGGCATCATCCTTGATTCGCGCGTCTTGTTCGCGCACTATCGCTTGCGCCCATCAGCCGCCGACCGCTTTTACTCCGATTTGCTCGAGATCGAACCGATCGCCGATCCTTTTGTACATGCCTTCACGGCCGCGGCGCGCCAGGCGCCGCGCCCGGTCTTGTTGGGCGGGCACTCGCTCGTTTCCGGCGGGATGTACGCGCTGGCGGCACCTTGGAGGGCGGGGTGACCCCGCCCCTACATTGCCGGCGGGATGTACGCGCTGGCTGAAACGTAGGGGCGGGGTCACCCCGCCCATTGCCTTGCCCCCATCGCGGATTGTGGTATAATTGTTTCTGCCGAACCGATCTCAAGGGATTTATTCTCTCGAACAAGAGGCAGACAAAATGCCCAAGAGCAAGCCATCCGCGCGTGCCATCAAAAAGACAAAGTCCCAGCCCCCTCGCAAAGCCGTCAGCAAGAAAAAGGTCGGCGCACCCGTCCCAAAAAAGCCCTCCAAGCAAAACTATACGGAGGAATACGCCGACTATCTCGAGCGCTATGAATTGTATGGCGAAGGACGCCCGCGCCTGAGTCCCGCCGAATTTGACCGCCTCGACGAGGAAATTCTCGACCTGCTCGCGCTCGAAACGGAACAAGGCGTCCTCAGCGATGATCAGATTGTGCGCTTGCAGGAGCTTGAATTCCTCTTGCTTGACTCGGAATAGCGAGGCCGGGCCAACTCGCCATGAGCCACCTCATCTTGTTTGTTTGTACGGGCAATGTTTGTCGTTCGCCGATGGCGGCGGCTCTTTTCAATGCGCGGGCGCGCCGCGCCGGGGACGAAGGACATTGGTTCGCGCGTTCGGCGGGCACGTGGGGCCTGGAGCATCAAGCCGCTTCGGGATACGCGCAAACGGCGATGGCCAAACGCGGACTAGACCTGTCGCACCACCGCGCCCGCACTATCGTCCGAGCGGATTTGGCGCAGGCCGACGTCGTGATCGTCATGACGCGCAACCACCGCGATGCCTTGGTCGCCGAATTTCCAGAATATCGTCAGAAAATCCACCTTATGAGCGAACTGCGCGGTCGCGTCTTTGACATCTCGGATCCGTACGGCAGCACGTTAGGCGACTATGAGAACTGCGCGCAGGAATTGGAAACACTTGTCGAAAGCGGTTACGACCAAGTCAAGGCCTGGAGTATCGGCGAGCAACCTTGAAACGCATCCCCGCGCGTGTGACTGAACGCATCGCCCGCCTCGCTCGTGATCGGCGCGTCCAAAACCGCCTCCAAGTTGGCAGCGCGCTCGCGCTCGGGGTCGGCTTGTTGCTTTCCGCGACCCTCCTGACCGGCATTTTCAATCCCTTCCAAGCCCGCTTCTCCGATTTGCTCTACCGACCCCGTCCGCCCTCGGGTCAAGTTGTCCTCGTCGAGATTGACAGCCAGAGCATTGCCGAGCTTGGACCATGGCCCTGGCCGCGACTCACGTTCGCCAACCTGATCAATACGCTTGCCGCCGCGGAACCGCGCGTCGTCGCGCTCGAAACCATTCTGGCTGAACCTTCCGCGGACGATCCGATGTTGGCTCAAGCCCTAGCGCGCATTCCTCGAGTTATCCAACCGGTCGTCGGCGTAGACGCGGCGCGGCTTGCGCCAAACTCGAATGCGGTTCCGCGGTTTAATGCCGCGCTCGTCTCTTCGCCGGCGCTTAGGACGCTAGACACGGAATTTGGACATACGTGGATTACAGCCGACGAAGACGGAATCGTCCGCCGTATCCCTGCGGCGATTGAGATTTCCGGACGACGGTACTTGGCTTTGGGTATCGCCGCGCTGGCTCCAAGTCGCACGCCAGGCCCCGACCTGAAAGATGGACACATCGCCATCAGCAATACGCGTGTGCCGATAGACAATCAGGGACGATTATTCCTCAAGTTTACGGACCCGCGCGCAAGAGAGACGGTCTCCGGCTCGGATTTGGTTCTCGGGCGCATCAAACCGGCGCGCCTGCGCGACAAGATCGTTCTGATCGGACTGGCCGACCCGGCTCTGCGTGAGATGTTCGAGACACCGCTCACGGTGGGCGAGCGCGGCACGTATCCCGTGGAAATTCAGGCGGACTTGATCGAGACGCTATTGGACAATAGGGGTCTGGTCGAACAGGACCGCCTGAACCAGATCACGATGATCTTTTTGATGGCGCTCCTCGCCGGCGCGACGCTTCCGCACGTCCGGTTCCTCTCCGCGGCCGCTTTGACCATTCTGTATTTTCTCGCCTATCTCGGCTATGCCTTTGCCAAATTCGGCGATGGGGTTCTGGTCCAGCCGCTCTATCCAGCGCTCGCGATGTTTCTGACGTTCGTCTGCGCCATGATCTTTCGTTACTTTGCCGAGGATCGCGAGCGCGATGTGATCGAGCGCTTGTTTCGTCGTTACGTCGCGCCCGAGACGTTGGCCCAAGTGCTTGCGGTGTTCGATCGCGGTCATCTGGTGTTGGGGGGTACGCGTCGCGAGGTTACACTGTTGTATGTGGATCTGCGCGAACTGGCGACGCTGACGGAGATCGTGCCGGCCGAGGCGCTCGTCAAGCTGCTCAATCAGCACGTCGCGCAAATCGAAAGCGTCATCTTCCAAAGCGCAGGTTTCATCGCCAAGCAAACGGGCGACACGATTCTCGCCGTGTGGAATCTTCCGCTGGCTCAAAGCGATCACGCGCATTGCGCCGTCCATGCCGCTCTGGAGATCAAGCAGGAAATAGTCAAGATCCAAGCCGAGCATCCGAAAGAACTTGAACTGCGCGTCGGGATGGGCCTAGCGACCGGCGCGGCCATCGCGGGACACATCCGCACCCGCCATTGCGTCGAATATGTGATTATCGGCCAAGTGGTCGCCGTGGCCGAACGGTTGGCGATGAATTATGATCGCGCCATTCTGATAGACGCCGCGACCCTCAAACAGATTGGGGATGATCTGCCAACGCAGCAAGCCAAGCCCATGCGGCTGCGGGGAGCGACAGAAGCGATACCCGTGTGGCAAGTCAGCGAGCCGATGCAGTTGGAACCGATCACGGGAATCAAGCCAGCCACCATGGAGGAAGAATAATTAGCGGAGATTCGTCGGACGAACTCCGTCCGAGTGATTCGCGGGGAATGCCGCTTGTTACTCGGCGAGGAACGGCGCCCATTCCTGGTATTCCATCAGGTAGTGGGCAAACAGCGCGCGCATCGAACCACTCGGCTCCGCGGCTCGGCGGTGGAGGACCAGACCGGCCTCCTTCAGCGTCTTGCCGCCCTTGCGCCGATTGCATGGATCGCAGGCGCTAACGACATTGTCCCAAGCATGTTTGCCGCCGCGATGCCGCGGGATGACGTGGTCTATAGTCAGGTGATTGCTCTGCACGCCGCAATACTGGCATGTGAAATCATCGCGGCGGAAGACCGCGCGCCGCGAGAGCTTTAGGTGCGGACGGGGCCGGTGTACCTGGTGGGACAAACGAATTACCGAGGGACGCGGAAATTTAGCCGTGGCGGTGGAAATATTACCGCGGCTGTCAACGATAATTTCGGCCTTGCCGCCAATCAGGAGCACCACCGCGCGATGCGTATGGCACACGTTTAGCGGCTCATAGTTTTGGTTGAGAACAAGGACAGCTTCACTCATATTGTCTTTGTGTCTACTCGAACGCGGGCATAACCAAGCCACTCCGGTAGGTTCTTTTCGCACCACTGGCGATATTCTTCCATAGTGTCAAACGAACGGTACGGGGCATCGTCCAAGACGGGTTTGTACGTGTGGATGAACGCATAGCGCATCCGCAGTTCAAGCGGACGACGGGCCGCCGCCTCGAACTCTTCCCACCATTCGCGCGGGATATTCATCTGAGAGCTTGTTTCTTCGCTCGACATCAGACTATCAACTCACAAAGATATTCTACCACCAAGCGGCTGCCCCTGCATCCGGCGCAGCATCTTCCAGCGCACCAGCGCATAGTAGGCCATCAACACGCTGAGCAGCAAACCGTGCGCGCCATCTTTCCACCCGCTCAGGATTATATACCTTCTCCAGAATTCGCGCAAAGGTTGGCCGATCAACCCACGCCATCTGGCGCGTTTGCCCGCCTCGAACCAAATGCGCGCTTCGTAGCGCGTGTAATTGATGTTTCGCCGGCGAAATTGGGCGAGCGTGTCGTAGTTGAAATGGATGAGCGGTTCGCGCAAGTTGCGCGTCTCGCCGTCCCACACGATCAATTCGTGTACCTCCCGCGTGGGATCGAAACGTCCCCTGCCCTTGCGGAGGATACGCGGCTGATAGTCCGGCGACCAGCCCGTGTATTTGATCTCCTTCCCAAAGATGACGTTGCGGCGTGCAATCCAGAAACCTGCCACTGACGAAGGACAATTCTCGACGACGAAGCGAATCTCCTGCCCTAGCGCTTTTGTCGCGCGCTCGTCCGCGTCAATAAAGAAAATCCAATCGCCGTGCGCCGCCGCGATCGCCGCGTTGCGCTGCTTGGCAAAATCGTCAAACGGGCGCGCTTCCACCCGCGCCCCCATCTCACGCGCAATTTCGACCGTCCGATCCAGACTGCCCGAATCGAATACCAGCAACTCGTCCGCGAAATCGCGCACTGACGCGAGACAATCGCGGATATGGCGTTCTTCGTCACGGGTGAGGATGATGATGGAGAGTGTCACAGGTAGCAGGTCGCAAGTCGCAGGTCACAAGCCGCAAGTCGCAAGTTCATGTTGCCTGCTGAGTGCCCACTTGGGGGAGTTGTCCCCGCAGCTGTCTTCGAAGACTGTCAGCACATTCACTTCCGCATAATACTTGGGACCGATGCGTGCGTTCAGTCGCCCCCGGATTTCTTCTGCCAAAGCATGATGAAACCCCGGCCAATAATCGCTGCCTTCAAGATACGGATCCATTCCTGGAAATGGAGATGCCATCGGAACCTCCTCAACGAATACTCGACGAATAAACGAATCGTCGTCCACATCGCGCAGTTATTCGTTAATTCGTTCAAATTCGTTGACACCCAGTCAGACACACCCATTATGCCGCACACGCGCGTAAGCGTCAAGCCGCTTGTCCAGCTCATCTTGGGTAACCAACCCCGCGCGCGCCGCGGCCCGCGCCCTGCGCGACTCGTTCCACAACCCTGCCCGCACGATCTGCCGCGCGGCGAAGCGGAACGAACGCGAATAGTGTTTTTCAAACAGCCGCTTGCGTGCGCGCCACAGCTCGACGAACATCCGGTCACGGAATTGGCGCGTGCTCTGTGCTTCATGGTGGACGATTTCCGCCGGCGGCACGCACCAAATCTCCCACCCTGCCCGCTTGATCCTCAGGCACCAGTCAATCTCCTCGCAATAGATGAAAAACTCGTCGTCGAGCCAGCCAACTTGCTGCGCGGCCTCCCGCCGAACCAACAAATCCGCGCCGAGCAGATGATCCACCTGGAACGGCTGGCCGCGCGCGTACCACTCGCGCGGGTAGCGACCGTTCAGCCGCGAATCCCTGAGTCGCCAGTTGAGCGGAAAGAAATCGAGCCAAATTTGCGCGAGGGTCGGAAAGCCAAAGGCGGAATGTTGCAGCGAGCCGTCGCCGTACAACAGCGTGCCGCCGCACGCGCCCGCGCGCGGATGCTCGTCCATGAACTTGACGAGCATTGCGAGCGCGCCCGCGCGCACGGCGGTGTCGGGATTGAGCATGAGAACGTAGCGTCCCTGCGTCCGCGCAAACGCTTGATTGTTCGCCGCGGCAAAGCCGCGGTTCTCGGCGTTCTCGATCAAGCACACGGTTGGAAACCGCTCGCGCACCATAGCCGCGCTGCTATCCGCGGAAGCGTTGTCCACCACGAAGACCTCAGTGAACAGTGAACGGTGAACAGTGAACAGTGAACTGCTTTGACTGTTGACTGTTGACGCGGACGGAGTTCGTCCGAGTTGTCTGTTGACTGCTTCGAGGCATTGCGCCAGCAACTCCCGGACGTTGTAGCTGACGATGACAATCGAGAGGTCAATCATTTGGTCGAGAGTATAGCATGATTCGCGAGAAAAGGAGAAACGCGCTCTCGACAACAACGCCTTCGCCAAAACGGTTTTGTAGCCAAGCAGCGATCAGCTTCTTCCGCGAATCTCGCGAATCTGCGCGAAGAAACGAGAACTCTTCGCGTAGATTCGCGAGATTCGCGGACAAATACGCTTTGACTTCAAACCGGCGAACGTATTGATCGAGAGTGCGAGATTCTAACGCCTGATTCAGTTCACGCGCTTTTGCTTTCCTTCCCAGAACGCTTCACGCAGATTGACCTTCAATATCTTTCCCGTCCCCCCCTTGGGCAGCGCGTCGCGGAAGACGATGGCTTTGGGCGACTTGAAGCCGGCGAGATTCGCTTTGCAGTACGCGACGAGTTCCGCTTCGGTCGCCGTTTCGCCGGGTTTTAAAACGACGATGGCTTTGGGCACTTCGCCCCACTTGTCGTCTGGAGCGGCGACGACCGCGCATTCAAATACTTTGGGGTGGGCGTAGAGCACATTTTCTATTTCGACCGACGAGATATTCTCGCCGCCGCTAATAATAATGTCCTTGCTGCGGTCTACGATCAGCACGTAGCCCTCGGCGTCGAGCACGGCCATATCGCCCGTGTGGAACCAGCCGTCGCGGATTGCATTGCGCGTCGCATCGGGGTCTTTGTAGTAGCCGTCCATGACCACATTCGAGTGGACGACGATCTCGCCGATCTGCTTGCCGTCAGGTTTCACATCGTCGCCGTTCGCATCTACGACGCGCAGTTGAATCCCGGGCAGCGGATAGCCCGTTTTCGCTTGGCGCATCAAGCGCACATCAGGCGCTTCGCCGGCAAGGTGCGCTTTGGGCCAGGCCGCGGTGAGGATGGGTGTAGTCTCGGTCAGCCCGTAGCCCACAAAGCAGAGACAGCCGAATTTCTCTTGAATCGCTTTGACGAGCGCGGGCGCGGGAGGCGCGCCGCCCAAATTTACGACCTTGAGACTCGAGAGATCGTAACGGCCCAGGTCGGGGTAATTGAGCAGCATATTGAAAACGGTCGGGACGCCGAACAGACGCGTGACGCGATGCCGCTGGATGAGCTCGAGCATGACGGCGGCGTCCACCTTTCGCAGCATGACGTGCGTGCCGCCGACGAGCGTGACGAATTGAGGCGTACCCCAACCGTTGACGTGGAATAGCGGAACGATATGCAGAACGGTATCGGTGTCGCCGAACTGCATGCCGACCGCGACGTTCATGGCGTGGAGGTAGAGCGAGCGGTGGGTGATGGCCGCACCCTTCGGCTTGCCCGTCGTCCCGCTCGTGTAAAACAGTTCGGCGATTTCGTTTTCGTCAATCTCCGGCCGGCGATACTCGGGACTCGCGCCTGCCAGCAATTGCTCGTACTCGTGCGTCGCGGGGTCGGCGCACGGGCCTTCCATCACGACGAAGGATTTCGTTTCGTCGAGCTGCGATTGGATTTGCTGAACCAGCGGGGTAAAGTCGCTGTGAAAGAACAAGACCTTCGAGCCGGAGTGATTGAGGATGTAGGTAATGTCCTGGACGCTGAGGCGGATGTTGATCGGGTTGAGGATCGCGCCGGCTTCGAGCACGCCATAGTACGCTTCGAGAAGTTGGTGCGTGTTGTAGGTGAGGAAAGAAACCCGGTCGCCTTTGACGATTCCCAAACTGCGGAGCGCATTCGCCAGACGATGCGTGCGCTCGCCAAACTGCGCGTACGTGAACTGCTTTTCGCCGTCAATCACGCCAAACTTTTGACCGAATAGCGTCTCGGCGCGATCGCGAAATTCCAACGGACTGAGCGGGACAAACACGGTCGTCGTCTCCTCGTGGATTTTTACCCGGTCGAAACGAAAATACGGTCGAACTCGCCGTCTTTGGCGTACACAACGCCCAGGGACCAGACTTGTCCGACATAGACAGTGTCCTGGTAAGTGAACCGAAACTCGTCGGTCAGCGGGATGCCCAACTTGTTGGCGATGGCGAATTTCGCGAGCGCGGCCTGATCGTTGAGCGGAATGCCAAATCTGTTCGCGCCCGCGAGCAACGCTGTACGCGCCTGGGTGGGCAGCGCCGAAAGGTCGTTAATCATACGTTGCCACTCCACGTGTGGTCCGGGATCGTTGGGTCGCCGGACGCTGTCAATCTCGTAATGACCGATCAAGGTCTGGTGCCAGACGTAGGCGATGCCGATTTGGTCGCGAATCCAGTGCAGCACGCGCACGCTCGCCGCGTACATGGCCGGCGTCCACGGTTCGGTGAACAAACCCTCGTGCTCGATAGAGATCGTGTAAAGGTTGGGGTTGATGCCGGGAACCAAACCGGACCACGTGGGATTCGCGGGGGCGGCGGGGTCGGAGGGCGTGAGCCACACGCCATTCTCATAGCGCAAGCCATTGCCCCACGCGCTGTCGTCGAGCGAAACCATTTGCGCGATGCGTCCATCTTTCGCGACGATGAAATGCGCGGAGGCCTGCGAAGTCGGGTTCGTCAGCCAACTGATCGCGCCTTCGTAAGTTCCTTGCGCGATGTGGAGGACGACCGCCTTAACGCGCTGTCCATCGCGCCCGGGAAAAAAATTGGGGGAGACGCGCTTGTCGGCAAAGGGACACCAGCCGGTCTCAGCCGGTGCGGGCGAAGTATCAGCCATCGCGTGCGGCGTTCTGCGCGTGTCCTGGCCGCGCGCTGGAAGCTCAAGAGATTCGTTGGGATAGTTTTGCACATTCACTCCACGTATCTTGCGGGACAGAACGAATGAACTTGGCGCATTCTATCATAGTCCCCTGGGGCTGGCAAGCCGGACCGAGCGCAATGTTAGCCCAAAGTAGAAATGTCCCCCCTCCGCGCGAAGTAGAGATGTCACCCGAGAGGATCGGCGGTAGCGGGTTTGGATTTGTGACTGATCGGCGTGTGTCGCCACGGATGATCCGGCGGGGGCACGTAGATTTTGCG
>JACQYF010000078.1 GCA_016208315.1 Chloroflexota bacterium
AGGACGGCTTTTGTGTTTCTCTGGGAATCGTGTATGCTGGGCACCATCCTGGAGAAAGGAATAGCCCGACCCGAAGGGACAAGCTTAGCGGCTTCCTTCGGACCGGGCTCCCGAACATGGTCATTGTAATCGAGTTTGGTTCCGTTGTCGAATACCTGGATCAGTTCGCGCAACTCGATTTTCCCCGTCCCGAAGTATGCCCCCACTGTGGTGCGGTTCATCTCTTGATCGGACATGGCTTCTATCTCCGTCAGCCGCTCACCCCGACGCAGGCGTATGTCGTCTGGATCAAGCGCTGGCTGTGCAAAGCGTGTCGGCATACCGTCTCGCTCTTGCCGAGCTTCGTGCTGCGCTACCGGCACTATCTGCTCGAGGTCATTCAAGCCGTCGTTATCACCCGCTTTGAAGACGGCATGTCCTGGAACCAGGTGGCGCGGCGTTGCACGGTAGAAGGCGCACCGTCGTCCCGGACGACTCGGCGCTGGTGTGTCTCCTTCGCTGCGCATGCCCCGGCTTGGTGGGCCGCCGGGCAACCGACCCTAGCTCAGCACGATGCCGGTTCGCCCGCCCTGGATCCGCTCGGGCAAAACACCGGTCCGCACGATGCGCCGCGTGCTTTGCTCCAGGTCGCCCTCCATCTGCTCGCGTGGGCCAAGACCCACTGGCCGGAAATCGGTCGCTACGGCCTCGCGGATCGGCTGCGCTTCCTGTGGCACTGGGGGGCCGGGCAAGGGCTGGGACGCCTCATCTAAACCCACACGGTTTGCGGACTGTTCAACGACTCCGGATGGTCGTATGCTGAAGCCGCTCGTCAAATCTTTTCTGGAGTCTTCCGATGTCAACGAAAAATGTCCCCGCGACCGAACCCGAAGACCTCGCGACCGAGATCGCCCTGTTTCGGTATGGTCTCATTGCTCAGCTCGTTCACACCCCGCCCGATAAGGGTCACCAGGAAGAACTCTTGCGCGAGATCGCCGCGCCGGGCTACCGCATTCCCGGTTCGATGCGCACGCACGTGAGCGTGACCACCTTGCGCCGTTATCTTCAGACCTATCGCGATCACGGCTTCGACGCCTTGCGGCCTTCGCCCCGTTCTGATACCGGCACGCCGCGCGCCTTTCCGCCCGAGGTGTTAGAGAAAGCGATTGCGTTGCGTCAAGAGCAACCGGCCCGCACCACCCAAACGTTGGTCGACATCTTGCAACGCGCGGCGAGCTTGACGCTGCCGCACGCGCTCAATGTCCACACCTTGACGACGCACCTGCGCCAGCGCGGCCAGACCCGTCGTTTGCTGGATCAACCCGGCAAAACCTATCGGCGCTTCGAGCGCGACCACGTCAATTCGCTCTGGCAAGGCGATGCCCTGGTCGGGCCCTGGTTACCCGATCCCGCGATTCCCGGCAAGAAGCGCCGCGCCCATTTGTTTTGCTTTCTGGATGACCACAGCCGGCTCGTGCCCTATGCCGAATTCTTCTTCGATGAAGCCCTGCCGCGGATGGAGCGCGTGCTCAAGATCGCCCTCTTGCGCCGCGGCGTGCCGCAAGCGGTCTACGTGGACAATGGGCAGGTCTATTCCTCCCTGCAATTCCATGCGGCGTGCGCCACGCTCGGGATTGAACGCATCCAAGCCGCGCCCTACGCGCCGGAAGGCAAAGGCAAGCAGGAGCGCTTCTTCGAAACCCTGCGGCTCCAGTTCCTACCCGAAGTCGAAGCCTCGAACGTGACGACGCTCACCGAACTCAACGAGTCGCTGTGGGCCTGGCTCGAAATGATTTATCACCAGCACGAGCACAGTGAGACGCACCAGACGCCCTGGGCGCGTTACACGGCGGGACTGGAGCGCGTGCGCCACGCCGATCCCGAAACCGTGCGCCGGGCGTTCCTCTGGCGCGAGAAACGGAAAGTGCGCCGCGATGCGACGATCTCCCTGCAAGGCAATCGCTATCAGGTCGAGACCCGCTATGCGGGCCGCACGCTCGAACTGCGTTTCGATCCCTTCGACCTCTCCCAGATCGAACTGTCTCTCGACGGCACGCCCCTGGGGCTGGCGACCGTCCTGGTGCAGAACCGGCAGCGCCATCTCGCGGTCGAACACCTGGCCACTGAGCCGCCCGACCCACCCAAACCGAAATCGTCGCTCGATTATCTCGCCGCCCTGCGCGCCGAGTACCACACCCAGCAACAACGCGAACTCGGCCCACTCCAATTCGCCCGCGTCACAGTGCCGGACCCGAACTCGTCCAGCACGTCAAACTCCCAGGAGGCCTGACATGTTTCAAGAATTCTACGGTTTCACCCACGTCCCCTTTTCGCACACGATTGCCACGGCGGACTTGTTCCCGACGGCCAGTCAAAAGGAACTCAGTGCCCGCCTGACCTTCCTGGTACGCGAGCGCGGCTTCGGCCTCATCACGGGCGAAATCGGTTCGGGCAAATCCACGGCGGTGCGGGCCTTCGCCGCCAGCTTGGACTTTAATCGCTATCTGGTCATCTACCTCGCCAACCCGACCACCGGCATGACCGGCCTGTATCGCGACCTCGCGTTGATGCTCGGCTATGAGCCGCCCTTCAGCAAACCGCGCCTGGTGGCCCGCATCCGCACCGCCCTGGAAGACCTGAGCGTCACCAAACATCGCGCCCCGGTGGTGGTCCTCGACGAAGCCCATCTGCTCACTCAGCCCATGCTGGAACAGCTCCGCTTACTGTTCAGCGACAAGATGGACAGCCAATCCCTGGCGACCCTGGTTTTGGTCGGCCATCCCGATCTGCGGCGGACGTTGCACCTGTCCGTGCATGAGGCTTTCAACCAGCGGCTCGCGGTCCGCTATCACCTGGGCCCGCTCGATTTGCAGGAGACGATTGGCTACATCAAGCACCAGGTTCGCATCGCGGGTTACGCCACCGGCTCCCTCTTCACCGATTCGAATACACCAAAGGTATTCCACGGCGGATCAATCAGGTTTGCACCACCGCGCTGATGGCCGGGTTGATTGATCAGAAAAACGTGTTGGACGAAAGCACGCTGCGCAAGGCAATTGCTGATCTCGATCACGAATAAATGGCGGAGCAGGCCGCCCCCGCGGGCTCTCGGCACTGTGCCGAGAGCCCGTTTTTCATGCCCGCCGCCCACCCTTCATTGTGGACTTGCGGCTCCAAACAATTCGGCTCGTAACAGGCCACGGCGCCGCCAATGCCGTTCTGCACTTGCCACAGCCGATTATTCTGGTAGTTAAAGACCTGGGTCGGGAGCGCGGTCGTCCCATCCGTGCCATATTGAGTAATATTCTTTAGCGTCAGCCGACCATATTGATTGGTCGCCCACCCCGCCCAGACGCCCGGGAACGTCGAGTAGTCGTATTGCAAGCCGTACGCACGCACCAGTTGATTCACGGAGCCATTTGAGGTGGACACATTGATCCGCTCCAATTTGGAACGCTGCATGGGCGCGGCGCATTGCGTATTCGTTCCGATCGCGGCGTAATCGGTCCGCGCCGAGTAGAGTAAGGCGATTTCGGTCAGATAGGCGCCCGATGCCTGGCGATTGTACCGGATGAATTGCGGGTAGATCGCGGCGTCGTACGAATACGGCCCCCACCCCTCATAGCAATTCGTGGTCTGCGTGTCGTGCAGATAGCTGTAGGCGATTTCATTCCCATGGGTATCAATCGCCTTTTCCAGCCACCAGGCATACGTTTCCGCACGGCTGTGACTCGCGTCGCCGTCGCGGCGCCATTGCACCGCCCGGCTGTTCGCCGAGTAACCGTATTGATATTGCGCGCCGTCTTCGGTAGCGACCGTCCAGCGATCGTTGGGTTGATCGAACTTGATCTGCCAATACTGCTTATTCCACGTGTGATAGAGTGTCGCATCGCCCGCATCCCGCACGAGTTGGAAACCGGCGCCGTTCAAAGCCAAACTGAACACATCATCCGCAGAATCGTAGGTATCCCGCGTGTCGCGCGCAAGGTAATTCGTCGTGAACGACCAGCCGGCGCCGACGAAGGGCGCTTGCGAACCCGCCCCCATCATCTCCACGCCCATACTGGAATACGACAGCGCCAGCCGAGGCACAAAGCCATGGCGACCCGGCGGTATTTCGATCCCATAGCTGTAGGACGCGGCACCGTAGAACAGATCGGGTTGCGCATTTTCCAAACTGGGCATATAACCCTTGATGTCGGGGGCAGTGGTCAAACCATAGTCGGTAAAGTGCAGGGTCTGCGCGGTGACGGTGTGCGTGCGCGTGTCCACTGTGCTGGGCACGACGATCCAGCTTTTCCGATTCGTATCCCAGTACGCCAACGTCAGCGTTTTCTCGTTTTCGCCTTTGAGCCAATTGGGGTCATAGCGCACGCGGATCGTTACCGGCTTTTTGAACTGCGTCGTCTCCTTGTTGAGATTGGCTTTCTCAAACGCTCGCAGGGAAAAAGCGTACAGAATGGGTCTCCAATTTGGCTTGGGTTGACCCGCTTGGGGCTTGGTCGGCTCAAAGCGGATGCGGTGGGCCGCGCTCAGTGCGCCGCCGGGGAATTGCGCAACCACCGCGTCATTCCCCACGCGTAGTTCCCCACCCAGAACCGGATCAATGTCGGCTTCGACAACTGTTGTCGTCACCGTTGGAGTTCTGGTCATCGTCGCCGTCGGGGTCAGGGCGGACGTCCGCGTAAGGGGCGCGGTCACAGTGAGCGCGGATGTCACCGTAATGGTTGCGGTCCGACTCACACTAGGCGTGCGGGTCAATGTGGCGGTTGGTGTGAGCATGGGAGTGCGGCTCAGAGTGGCCGTCGCCGTTCGTGAGACGGTCGCCGTGGCCGTGCCAGTTGGTGTGCGCGTTCGCGTGGCGGTGGCACTCGCCGGGCGGGTCGCGATTGCCGGCGCGGTTCCGGTCTTGGTCGGGGTCCGCGCAACTGTCGTGCTCGTTGGCGTTGCCGTCGCGGTGCGCTGAGTGTTAGCCGAAGGAGTCGCGGACGCCGATGTGAGGGGCGTTTTCGTCGGCGTCGAGGTTGCCGTGCGTAATGGAGTTGCTGTCCTCTGAGGGGTGGCCGATGGGGTGGCAGACGCAACAACGGGCAGAATTCGCGTTGCCGTAGCGGTCCGCGTGGCGGTGCGCGTGAGTGTACTGGTCGCCGCCGCCAACGAGTGGGCGGCGGCCTGCTCGGCTTGAATGGTTCCCGCGCCAAGAAGGGCGAGGAACATGACCAAAAGAACCAGAAGGAAGGGATTCTGGCTGCGGGAGTGTTGGGACTGCATTGTGTGCTCCATGAGGGATCAAGGCAGATACCTTCGACCACTGACTATGTGCTCGGTATTCGATTGTACGCGCGCCATCCGCGTTGGACCGCCGCGATTAAGACCCGAAGGGTTTGCGGAAACCCTTCGGGTCTGACGTTACGGAATTCGCCGCGAGCGTACATACTCGGCGTTTCAAAAGCGCTTCTAACAACAAGGCCCGGAACGTCTAGTGATCTTCCAGGTCATGACCGGTCTGTGAGGAAAGCGCTAGCCCCTTTCAGTTTGCTGTCCTTCATCTTTAGAGTTTTCTCATATTCCGCGTTGGCCGTCCAAAACAAATACAAACCGGCTGCGCGTGCGTAAATAGCATAGGAATATTTCTGGTAAGGAGGCACGACCTGATCGAAAACCGCACACAAAAGACGATGCGGTGATGTCGCCACAACACCACCGCATCCTACGGAAAGCCAGATCCCATTGTCAAACATGGCTAGCCCACCGCAACCGTATTATACCACAACTTACTCGACGGGTAAGCGGTGAGGCGTAGCATTCAAATTTCAGGAGGAGAAGAAATGAACGCCTCGCGTTCTCTTGTTACCGCTCTCGTCGCGATCCTTGCGATCGCCACCGTCGCGCTCGCCGCGTGCGCCCCGGCCGCCACGCCTGTGCCCGCGCCGACCACGGCCCCGGTCCCGACGACCGCGCCCGCACCGACTACAGCGCCCGCGCCCACTGTCGCTCCCGCGCCCACGACCGCGCCTGTTCCAACGGTCGCGCCCGCGCCCGCCGCTCAAGCCGCCGAAATCAAAGTTACCGACAACGCGAAATTCGGCAAGATTCTGACCGACGGCAAGGGCATGACGCTGTACATTTTCACTAAAGACACGAAAGATACCAGCACTTGCTACGAGGATTGCGCCGTGCGTTGGCCGCCGCTGCTTTCGGAAGCCGCGCCCAAGCTGGGTGATGGCGTGAACGCCTCGCTCATTGGCACGACCAAGCGCAAAGAAGGCACCACCCAAGTCACCTACAAGGGCTGGCCGCTGTATTATTGGTTCCAGGACAAGAACGCCGGCGACACGAATGGTCAAGCCGTTGCCGATGTCTGGTGGGTGCTCACATCCGCCGGCGAGGCGATTACGTCGGCCGCCGCGCCTTCGATCACGATTGAACTCGGCGCGGGCCGCGATGGCGATCAGCCCGGCACCGCGAAGCTGACTGCGCGCGACAACAAGACCCAGGTGGATATTACCATCAAAGCCGGCGCTGCCGGTGTCGAACAGCCCGCGCACGTTCACGAAGGCGTGTGCCCCGCGCCCGGTGCAGTCAAATATCCGCTCACGAATATCAAAGACGGCAAATCCACGACGACGTTAGACGTGGCGCTCGGCGACCTGCTCAAGGGCGGTTTCGCCATCAACGTTCACATGTCGGCTGCTGAAGCGGCCAAATACGTCGCGTGCGGCAACGTTCCGCAAGGCACGGTTCTCGCGATCGGCGCCGGACGCGATGCCGACCAATCCGGCAGGGCGGCCCTCGTTTCGCAGGGCGCCAAGACTCAGGTCAACTTGTTCATCAAGCCCCTTCCCGGTGTCGCGCAGCCCGCGCATATCCACGAAGGGAGCTGCCCCGGCGTTGGCGGCGTCAAATTCCCGCTGACCAATGTCCAGGACGGCAAATCCACGACCGTCGTTGACCTGGCGCTGAGCGACTTGCTCAAGGGCGGCTTTTCGATCAACGCCCACAAGTCCGGGCAAGAAGCCAGCATCTACGTCGCGTGCGGCGCAGTGAAATAGCATTTGCGCTGATCGCGCTCTGAAACAAATAACTGCCCTGTGTCGGGTGAATCCCGGCCAGGGCAGTTTTCATTTGTCATCCTGAGGAACGAAGGATCTCGCGCGCGGGGACAGAGATGTTTCACTTTGTTCAGCATGACAACACATGATCTTATTTCAACGTGAGCAGATACGCGACCAGATCGTCAATCTGCTGTGGCGTCAATGTCGTGCCGAAATCTTTGGGCATCACGCTCTGCCCATCCGCCGTGTGATAGACATCGCCGGGCACGATATACGCGTTGGGATCGAGAATGGACTCGCGGATGTATCCGGCAGGATCGGTAGCGCGGCCCTTGTAGTCGGGTAGTTTGATGATGCGCGCGGCTTCGGTCGCAATATTGCCAAGATTCGGGCCGACTTGGCCGCCGGGAAACGGGTGCATAACATCATGGCACGAACTGCATGGCAAACTGGCAAACAACGTGTTACCGCGTGCCGCGTCGCCGCCGCTGCTTGTTGCCGCTGGCGTGACCGTCGCGACGATGGTCGGCGCAGGGCGCGGCGGCGGCGCCGTGGGTGAGGCGGCTCCCGGCGCGGGGGATGTTGGGATGGGCATCCGCGCGCAGCCGGCGAGGAGGATTAGCGCCAGCAACCCAGGAGCGATTCGATAGAAAGACAACAAAGAATCATTCATTCGTCCGCAAGCGCCTCTGCCTCTACCTCTACGTTGTGGTCTTCCAGTTGGTCGTCTGCCTCGGCGTGGATTTCGCCTGAGGGACTCCATTTCGCCCGCGATTGATTCACCCACGCAAACTTGCGCTGCAATGCTTTGGTGTACAAGCGCTTCCACTCGAAGCCGACGTAATCGCCCCACGCTTTGTAGACGCGCGGGTCAATATAGTTCTTGAGCGACGTGCCGAGGTTGTAATCGCGCGTTTGCTTCGCCAGTTCAAGTTGCCGTTGGGCTTTGGCTAGCCGCTCTTGATAGTCCTCTTCTGCTTTTTGCGGCGCTTGCTTAGCCGTTTCGAGTGTTTCGCGCGCTTTCGCGACTCTTTCGCGCAATCGCGCGGTTTTCTTTTCGAAATCCTCTTTGGCTTTCTCAAGGGCTTGAGCCGCCGCGGCGCGCTGCTTTTCGAGTTTGGCTATTTCCTTTTCATCTTCCGCTGTCGGCGCTTGCTGCAATTCCGCCAGCGCGGTCTCTTTCGCTCGAACGAGACGCGGTCCCTCTGCGGCAAATTTCGCTTGCTCTTCTGATAGTTTCTTCAATGCCGTTTCGCGGTTTTCGATCTCTTTCGCGAATTTCGTGTTCTCGGAGCGCGCGGCCTTTAACTGCTCGAGCGCCTTTTCTTTCTTCGCGAGATTCTCCTCCCAATTCTTAGGCGGCGTGCGTTTGTGATTGCACGTAATCGCCGCTTGGAGATTCGCCAGCTTGGCCGTGTATTCTTTTTCGAATGCGGGCGCATTCGGCAGTTGTCCGTCCTTCTCTTTCAGGGCCTTGCGCACCGTCGTCGTCGCGTGATACGTGCGAAACACCTTGGCCGTCAGCCCGGGGACGATCTCGCCAAGAAAACGGTTGACGTGCGTCGAACCGATCTGGTGAAAGATTTGCTCACCGGGCTGTTTGCCCTGCATAAAGTCTTGGAGGTTGCGCGCGAGGATCGCCTCGCCATCCGTCGCGGGCAGGAATTTCTGCCACTGGACGCTGTCCTTGCCTAGAAAATCGAATTCGATCCGGTCGGCGTCAATTGTGACATGTTCCACGCGCAGGGTGGATGCGCCGACCGTATCGGCTTCATCCTCGTCCTTTTCGTCGCCGACGCGCATCGCCAGCCGGTCAATCAGATAGCAAACCGTCGCGATCTGCCGCTTTTTCATTTGGACGGCGCAGCCGGTCTCGCGTTGTTTGCCCGAACGCTCCAACTCGATCCGCAGCTTGGCGAGTTCGTCCTCCATCCGTTTGACCGCGGCGGTATCGCCCTTCGCGGTGGCCTGGTGGATCGCGGTCTCGCCTTTTTGGACGACCTCTTGCAGCTTGCGTTCCTCTTTTTCGAGCTTGGGTATGCGCGCGTCACGGTGATCCATACCTTCGCGAATCTTGGCGCGGACGCGTTCCAGCCCGGACTCGAGTTTCGATGCCTTGAGGTATTTTTCTTTGTCGCGTTCCTGGCGCAAGTGCGACGAATCGGCCAGCCAGACGTATTTGCGCTTGGCCGATAACTCGTCGTACCACGAGGCGATCCACATCGAATTGTGTTCGTGGACGATCTTGCCCCACTGATGTCCGTCGGGCGCAGGCGGCACGGGCGCCGCTTCGTCCAAATTCAAGGTGACCGCTTCCGGCTGGACGCGCGCTTTCCACTTGCCGCGCAGGGGATGCGCGCCGCGGCCCATCAGAATGCCGGGCGGCTCGACCAGGTACGCGCCAATCTCCGTCTCAATGTCGTCAATCAGCGCGGCGCCGTGTTTGGCTTTCAGTTCCTCGCGCAGCGCCTTGCGTTCTTCGGAGCGTTTCTTCTTTTCTTCCGGGGCGAGGTTCGCGGTTTTGTCGCGGTCGGCGATGGCGTGCAATTCGGTCCAGTCAATATCCGCCAGCGTGATGCCGGCGAAGCGTTCGGGCAGAATCTTTTTCAAGTCGCCCAAAAAGTTTTGCTGAAAAACGGAATCGAGGACGTAGGGCGTATCTTTCTTTTTCGCCCACGCCATGAGCATTTCTTCTTGCAAAGGATCGAGCTTGAATGGCTCGCCCTTGATTTGTACGGTCCGCCCGCGGTAATCATAGTCCGGGGGAAATGCGACCCCATTGTGTCGTAGCGTCTTCCACTTCAAGTTTAGGGCTCCTCGTCAACCAGTCAATTGGTCAAAACTAACCTGGTATGGATTATAGCGTAAAAATCGCGTGCATACAAGCGCACGGCGTCCGCTCTAGTTTGACCGATTAGAAACTAGTGAGTATAATCGCCTTACGTTACGCAAGTGTAATTCCTCCCGCGTTCACCTTTCTAATCGTCTTTCCCGTGTTTCAACTGCCTGCCCATCAAAGGGGTGATGACGGCGAAACATTCGGGTTCGCTACCCTGTTCGTGCTCGACGGAAAAGAGACTCGATCCATTCGCAACGATGCGAAAAAAGAAGGAGAAGAAGACGATGTTACCAAAGTCCCGTTTTGTTGGGATCGGCTTGACGCTGCTGATCCTCGTGATCCTCGCCGCGTGCGCGCCCGCGCCAACCCCCGTGCCGACGGCGGCTCCCCCGACAGCCGTTCCCCCAACCAAGGCACCCGTGCCAACAGTCGCTCCAACGACGGTGCCTGCCGCGACCAAAGCGCCCGAAGCCACCAAGGCGCCCGTGGCGACAACGGCCCCCACCACCGCGCCAACTGCTGCGCCCGTCGCCGTGCCAACCTTGTCAGGCACTCGCCGTCTTTCTGTCGGCACGGGCGCCGTGGGAGGCGTTTTCTACGTTTACGGCGGCGGCATCGCCAGCGTCCTCAGCAAGAACATTAATGGCACCCAACTCACCGCCGAATCTACCGCTGGCTCGGTGGACAATTTGAAATTGCTCAATGCCAAGAAAGGCGACCTCGCGCTCGCGTTCAGCGACACGAGCTACGAGGCCTTGAAAGGCGAAGGGAATTTCAAGGCGTTGGGATCCACGCCGGTTAAAGCGCTGGCCGTCTTGTATTTCGCGTTCAACCACCTCGTCGTGTTCGACGACAGTAACATCAAGACCGTGGCTGACCTCAAGGGCAAGAAAGTATCCACCTCTTCGCCCGGCACCGGCTCCGAAATCGTCGCCCTGCGCACACTCGAGGCGGCGGGATTGGACCCCGACAAGGATATTACGCGCGAGCGATTGGGCGCGCAGGAATCGGCCAACGCCATGAAAGACCGCAAGATTGATGCCTTCTTTTTCCACGGCAGTAACATTGCCGCGATCATTGACCTTGCGGCCACGCCCGGCGTCAAGATTCGCCTGCTGCCGCAAGGCGACTTGCTGCCCAAGATCATCGCCAAGTACGGGCCCGTCTACAGCGTCGGGATTATCCCCAAGGGCGTTTACAAGGGGGTGGATGTGGATACCCAGGCAGTCGCTTCCACCACGCTGCTGGTCGTGCGCGACGATTTCCCGGAAGATGTGGCGTACTGGATCACCCGGACTCTGTTCGAGAAGAAATCCGATCTGGTTGTCGTCCACAAGTCCGCCCAAGAATTGACTTCGACCGGCTCGTCCATCGCGTTCCATCCGGGCGCGATCAAGTATTTCAAAGAAAAGAACATGAAATACGACGATATCAAGTAAGCGGGTCACAGAAGGTAGACAAGCAAACGAGTCCCAATGTGGCGGCCCTGTTTATTTGTCTACCTTCAATCTCTCGATGGGTAAAGACAAACCATAATGAGCCAATCTATACCAGAAGCCAAACCGAACGAACTGCAGGACGATCTGCCGATCAAGCCGCCTGAGATCAGCGTCGAGAAGGTGGAAGAGATCGTCGCGGCAGTTGAAGCGCCCACGCGCAAATTCACCGGCACTCTCGGGCGGTTTCTCGCGCTCGTGACGGTGGTCATGTCGCTCTATCATCTGTACAACGTCCTCGCGACCATCCCCACGCAGCTCTTTCGCGCCACGCACGTGCTCTTCGTTCTTTTTCTCGTCTTTCTCGTTTATCCCGCCGGCAAGCGCTGGCGCTCGAAAATTCCCTTTTTCGATTGGGTGCTCGCGATTGCCGGCGTCGCTTCGATGGTCTACATTTTCGTTGACTTTGAGGAGTTTGTTTATCGCCCGGTCATCCCGAACCAATGGGACGTGCTGTTCGGCGGGATCGCGATCCTCCTCGTGCTCGAGGCGACGCGTCGCAGTGTCGGCTGGGCGCTGAGCTTGCTGGTCGTCTCCTTCATTCTGTACGCGCTGTTCGGATCGTTTTTGCCGCCGCCGTGGGATCATCGCGGTTTTGGATTTGACCGGCTGGTCGGTCAAACCTACATGACCCTCGAAGGCATCTTCGGCGTCCCCATTGACGTTTCTTCCACTTATATCATCCTTTTTACTCTATACGGCGCAGTTCTCGATCAATCGGGCGCGGGCAAATTCTTTGTGGACCTGGCCTTTGGTCTGATGGGACGGCGGCGGAGCGGCGCAGGGCAAACGGTGACCTTTGCGTCGTTCCTGCTCGGCGGTCCCTCGGGGAGCGGCGTCGCGACGACAGTGACCCTCGGCGCGATCGCCTACCCGCTCTTGAAAAAAGCCGGTTACTCGAAAGAAGCCGCGGGCGGTCTGCTTTCGGCGGGCGGCATCGGCGCCGTGATCTCCCCGCCGATTCTGGGCGCGGCGGCGTTCATCATCGCGGAGATCCTGCGCATCTCCTACCTCGAAGTCATCGCGATGGCGATCGTGCCAACGCTGCTTTTTTACTATTCGATCGTTCTAATGACGGAACTTGAAGCGCGCCGTTTTGCGCTGCAGCAGGTGGAGATCGAAGCCGAAAGTCCGCTGCGCTTGGTGGTGCGCTATTGGTACCTGCTTTCGTCGCTCGTCGTGATCGTCATCTTTTTGCTGATGGGCTTTACCGCGATGATGGCGGTGTTTTGGTCCATCATGGTGGCGATCCTGTTAAGCGTCCTGCGTGCCGACACCGCCATCGTGCCGCGCTGGGTCGGCGCGACGATGGGTATTGGCATCGCGGTCAGTATCGCGCTCATGGCCAGCGGCTTGGCGCCGCGCGAAACGGTTGGGTTGATCACGATGGGCATTCTGGTCCTGGCGTTGATCGTCGCGTTCTTCAGGCGCAGGACCGCGGATGTAACGCGGCGGCTCTATCAAGCGCTGGAAAGTGGTTCGCGGCAGGTGTTGAATGTCGCGGTGACGTGCGCGGCGGCGGGCATCCTGGTCGGCGTCGTGACGCTGACCGGATTGGGGTTGCGCTTTTCCGACATTATCATCTCGTTGGCGGGCGGGAACCTCTTTTTCACGTTGGTGCTCGCCGCGGTCGTGCTGTGGATCCTGGGCCTCGCCCTACCTATCACGGCATCGTACATCATCGCCGCCGTGATCGTCGCGCCCGCGCTGATCAAGATTGGCGTGCCGGAATACGCGGCGCACATGTTTATCTTTTACTACGCGATCCTGTCCGAAGTGTCGCCGCCGGTGGGTCTCTCGCCGATTGCGGCCGCCGCGATGACCGGAGGCAATCCGTTCAAGACGATGATGCAAGCGTGGAAGTACACGTTGCCCGCGTTCATCGTGCCATTCATGTTCACGCTCAGCCCGGCGGGCGGCGCGTTGCTCTTCAGAGGAACTCCCATTGAAATTCTTTGGGCAACCGTTTCGGCGTTAGTGGGTCTGACGGCGCTAGCATGTGGCGTGGCTGGCTGGCTCGTTCAACCGCTCAACTTGCTGTGGCGTCTTCCGCTCGTCGCCGCCGGGTTGCTTCTAGTTTATCCCGAAGCGACGCAGGACATGGTGGGCATTGCCATTTTCGTCGGTGTGCTTCTCGCGCAATTTGCCTTGCGCGGTCGAGCCGCCCAGGCGGCCGCGAAACCGCCACTCACGCCGGCTTAGAGTCGCGGCAACTAGAGCTGTTTAGCCGATGGGTAAGGAGGCAGCGATGCAGAAAAAGTTCGGCGTGTTGCGGATCGTCGCGACGATTTACAAGGTGCTCGGGTGGATCGTACTGGTGATCGGCGTGTTGGGCGCGTGCGGTGCGGTTGCCATTAGCGCGGTAGGCACTAGCGTGATCGGCGCGCGCAATGCCGAAGCGTTAGGGTTGGGGACCGGCGGCCTGGTCGGCGGGCTGATCCTGGGTCTGGGCGCGATCTTTTTCGCCATTCTGTATTTTCTGCTCTTGTACGCCTTTGGCGAATTGATTTCGCTGCTCATCGCGTTGGAAGAAAACACACGGTTGACCGCGGAACGCTTGCTCGCCAAGCCCGCGGCGGAAACTGCGGTGAGCAGCCCAAAGGCGCCGATGCCGCCACCGTAATTATCCGCGAATCACGCGAATCCCCGCGAAATTAGAGAAACCCGTCTTCGCACTGAAGACGGGTTTCTTTTCGATTTCCTTAGCACTGCCCCTGCGCGTCCACCACCGCAATCGCCGCCATGTTGACGATATCTTTCACTTCGTCGTCCTGCTGCAACACGTGGATCGGTTTGCCCAAGCCGAGCAGGATCGGCCCAATCGCTTCGGCGTCGCCGAGGCGCTGGAGCAGCTTGTACGCGACGTTCGCGGCCTCCAGACTTGGGAACACCAACACGTTCGGCTCGCGCACCTGCGCGAAGGGATAGCGCCCTTCAAGAATCTGGGGCACGACCGCGGTGTCCGCCATCATCTCGCCGTCAATCGGCAAATCGGGCCGCTTTTCGCGCACGATCTCCAACGCCCGGCGCACCTTGAGCGCGAACGGATGCGGCGTGCTCCCAAAGTTCGAGAACGAGATCATCGCCACACGCGGCGCGACGCCAAAGTTCTTGGCCGCATCCGAGGCGAGGATCGCGATCTCCGCCAGGTCTTCGGCGCTGGGATCAATATTGACCGTCGCGTCCGTAAAGAAAAAGACCTTGTCTTTGACGATCATCATGTACATGCCCGCCGCTTTCTTCACGCCTTCCGCGGTGCCCACGACTTGCAGCGCGGGTCGGATCACGTCGGGATAGTTGAAGGTTAGTCCGGAAACGAACGCGTCCGCGTCGCCGAGTTCCACCATCATCGGCCCGAATTGGTTGCGACGCGTCAGGCGACGTTCCGCCATCCAACGCGTCACGCCTTTGCGCTCGCGCAGGCGATGATAAGCGCTGATGTAGCGTTCCCAGTCCGGGTTCTGGGGGCCGTCATCCGGCGTGACGATGTTCGGCTCAAAGTCCAGGCCCAATTCCTCGATCTTGCGCCGGATCACCTCGCGGCGTCCGAGCAGAATGGCATGGCCGATTCCATCCTCTTCCATCTGGAACGCGGCGCGAATGACTTTTGGCTCTTCGCCTTCGCCAAACGCCACGCGCTTGGGATCGGACTTGGCTTTGCTCACGATCGCGCGCATCACCTCGCGCCCGCGATTCATGCGCGATTCAAGCTGATCGCGATACTGGGCGATGTCAATCGTCCGCCGCGCCACGCCGCTTTCGATGGCGGCGCGGGCGACCGCGGGCGCCTCCCACAACAGCACGCGCGGGTCAACGGGTTTCGGCACGATGTACTCGGGGCCAAAGCGCAGCGATTCGAGATTATAGGCCTTGAGCACCGAATCGGGCACATCCTCTTTCGTCAGCGCGGCCAGCGCCTTGGCCGCGGCGACCTTCATCTCTTCGTTGATCGCTTTGGCGCGCACGTCGAGCGCGCCGCGGAAGATGAAGGGAAAGCCGAGGACGTTGTTGATTTGGTTGGGATAATCGCTGCGACCGGTGCCGACGATTGCATCAGGGCGCGCGGCTTTGGCGACATCGTATTTGATTTCGGGGTCGGGATTCGCCAGCGCGAAAATGAGCGGTTTGGATCCCATCGTCTTGACCATCTCAGCGGTCAGGACATCTTTCGTGGACAAGCCGAGAAAAACATCCGCGCCCTTCATGGCATCCGCGAGGGTGCGCGCCTTGGTGTCGCTGGCGAAACGCGCCTTGTACGGATTCATGCCCGCGGTGCGCCCCTTGTAGACGACGCCCTTTGTGTCCACCATCGTGACATTTTCGCGCTTGACGCCGAGCCGAATCCAAAACTCGCCGCACGCCACCGCGCTCGCGCCCGCGCCGTTGATCGTCACGCAAATCTGGTCAATGCGTTTGCCGGTTATCTCGAGCGCGTTCAGCAAGCCCGCGCCGGAAATGATCGCCGTGCCGTGCTGGTCGTCGTGAAAGACCGGGATATTCATCTGCGCCTTGCAGGTCTCTTCGACCTCGAAACATTCGGGCGCTTTGATGTCTTCGAGATTGATGCCGCCAAAAGTGGGTTCGAGCGCCTTGACGACGGCGATGATTTCGGCGGGAGTGCGCGCGTTGATCTCGATGTCAAAGACGTCAATATCGGCGAAACGCTTGAAGAGCAACCCTTTGCCCTCCATCACGGGTTTGGCGGCGAGCGGCCCGCGGTCGCCCAGGCCGAGAATCGCCGTGCCATTCGAGACGACCGCGACGAGGTTGCCTTTGGCGGTGTAATCGTACGCGGTCTCCGGATCGCGTTCGACTTCGAGGGTCGCTTCCGCGACGCCGGGGGAATACGCCAGCGTCAGGTCGCGCTGCGTAAGGGAGGGCTTGGTCGGGATGACCTGAATCTTGCCCGGCCGTCCCATCCGGTGATACTCGAGAACCTCTTCTTTCGTGACTGGCATGATCTATCCTTTCAGTGGAGAGTGGCATACGAATCGCCCTCATCCCGAGCGGGAGATGAGGGCGTCGCGTCGTTGCCTCACTTGCCAGTTAACACCGAAGGAGAGATTTTGTCAAATTGTTGGATTGACGGAAACGGGGGCTGATGCTAGAATGTGGATGAAGGGGGAAGGCAAAATGGTGATGACGAAAACGCGGCGCAGGAAGATCAAGCGGTTGCCGAAAGTGCAAGTCAAAGACCCCATGCTCTTCTTGGAGGCGATGGGGATTGTGACAAGGGGAGACGGCAGTCTTGTTTCTGCCCTCGACCCATACTTTCGCCAAGTTCTTGGTGACGACTATCGCAGACGAGCAAAACGAATTCCGCTGAAGGAATTGCGTGAGCGAATCGGCAAGTACATGGAACCGGGGGAAAAACTATCTGATCTCGTGATCCAAATGCGCGAGGAATGAACTCATGCGCGCCTTTCTCTACTTTGATGGCAGCGCGCTTGCCAAACATTACACGGCGGAAAAGGGAACGGCGATTGTTGACCAGATTATTGGTCTCGTGCATCCAAAGCAGATTGTCATATCTATTTGGGGTGTCGCCGAAGTTGTTGCCGTGCTAAATCGAAAGAGAAACGTCAAATCCATAGCAGCGGACGAATTCGCATTGCTCATGGTCAACCTGCTTGAACGCGCCGAAGATTTTTGGGACATCAAGGCGGACAGCGAGGATGTTCGTACGTCGTTTCCGCTCATCGTCGAGCACAATATTAACGCAACGGACGCGCTTCACCTGCATCTTGCTCTGAAGGTGAAACAACTGGTCGAGCAATTCGAGAGTATGGTCGGCCTTGTCACTTCCGACCAGCGTCTTTTAAAAGCCGCAAAAGCCGAAGGCCTCACCACGATTGATCCTGAACAAATCTCCGAAGGTGAATTGAAAAAGATGCTGTAAAAAGACCCGAAGGGTTTCCAAGAACCCCTCGGGTTTTCTCTTTAGATCGGCACCTGCACCGCAAGGCGCGCCTTTTGCAATAGCCCCAAGAACGCGCCGGCCGGGACGGGCGGACTGAAAAGATACCCCTGCAGTTCATCGCAAAACTGCGAACGCAAAAAGTCCAGTTGCCGGTCGGTTTCGACGCCCTCCGCAATAACGCGCAGTTTGAGACTATGTCCCAACGCGATGATCGCGCTCGTGATCGCCGCGTCGTCGGGATCATGGGTGAGGTCTTTGATAAAGTCGCGCGCGATCTTGAGCGTCGCCAGCGGAAATCGTTTCAGGTAGCCCAACGAGGAATAACTGCTGCCGAAATCGTCTATCGCGATGCGGATGCCCATGCGACACAGCTCATTCAGGATCCGGACACTCAAATCCGTATCTTTCATCGCCAGCGTTTCGGTGATTTCCAATTCCAGAGTATGGGGCGCGAGGTCGGTCTCGGCCAAAACTTGCTGGACGATTTGAGCCAGGGCCGGATTCTCGAATTGACGCGCGGAGGTATTGACGGCGATTTGGAAATCGGGATACCCAGCCAATTGCCAGATCTTGGCTTGCCGGCACGCGGTCCGCAAGACCCACTCGTCAATCGGGACGATCAAGCCCGTCTCTTCGGCCAACGGAATAAAGGCCGAGGGCGGCACGAGCTCCCGTCCCGGCGGCTGCCAGCGCACCAACGCTTCTGCGCCGGTGATCTTGCCGGTCGCTAAAGAGACAACCGGCTGATAATACACGCGGAATTCGTCGCGGGCGAGGGCGAGCCGGAGATCGGTCTCTAACTGCAATTGCGCGACGACGTTGGCGTGCATATGCGACGCAAAGACCTCGGCGCGCGCCTTGCCCAGGACTTTGGCGCGATACATGGCGATGTCGGCATCGCGCAAGACTTCTTCGGGAAGCGCGTAACCGGACGCGCTCAACGCGATGCCGATACTCGCAGAGGTGGACATCGCGTGGCCGTCCAGTTGAACCGGCTCCTTCAACGCCGACTGGATCCGGGCGGCGACCTGCGTGGGGTCGTTCGCGCTCTGCAGGTCCTCGAGCAGAATCGCAAATTCGTCGCCGCCAAAGCGCGCCACGGTATCCCCCGGGCGGAGGCATGCCTCCAAACGACGCGCAATGGCGATCAGCATTTGGTCGCCCATCTGGTGCCCGAGACTATCATTGACCAGCTTGAAACGATCGAGGTCGAGAAAGAGGACGGCGGACAAGTATTCTTCGCGGCGTTTCTGCTTGTCCAGCGCGTGCGCCAGACGGTCCATGAACAGGACGCGGTTCGGCAGTTGGGTCAGCATATCGTGCAGCGCGTCGTACCGCAGTTGTTCCTCGGCGGCCTTGCGGCTCGTGATGTCGGTCTGCGAGCCGGCCATGCGATACGCTCCGTTGTCGGCGTCGCGCAGGGCGACCGCGCGACTGAGCATCCACCGCCAGGCGCCGTCCGCGTGCAGCATTCGGTACTCACTTTCGAAATGGTCGCTGTTCCCTTCCAGGTGCGCGTAGAGGTCCTTTTTCAGCGCGTCGAGGTCGTCCGGATGCACGCGGTTGAACCATTCGTGCGGCTGGTTTCCGACTTGGTCTTCCACATGGCCGAGCATGGCTTTCCAGCGCGGCGAATAGTGGACCCGATTCGTTCGCAGGTTCCAGTCCCACAAGCCGTCATTCGCGCCGCGCATCGCCAGGGCATACCTCTCCTCGCTTTCCTGCAGAGCTTCGGTTGCCCAGATGCGGTCCAACGCGCCCGCGCAGTAATCGGCCAGGGCCTGGAGGGTGTCGAGATCGTCTTCCGTATACGCGTTGCGCGTGTAGCTTTGGATACTGATCAGCCCGCTCATTTTGTCCCCATTGCGAACGGGGACGAACATCAGCGAAGCCGACGGGCGCTGGGTATCGCCAAAGGGCACTAGCCCCGAGTCGTCCGACTCGGCGGCGCGCAGGATGAGCAGCGGACCCTCTTCGGCAATTCGCTGCTGCATCGGCGTCGCTTCGCGTGGAAAGTTATCCGGCGGTGATTGCACGCGCTGACCGCCGATGATGTCCATCGCGACGATCACGCGGATATTATTTCGATCCTGCGCAAACAAGTCCACAAAGCACGCGTCCCAACCCAGTAATTCGTCCGCCACATCTACGACGATCCGCGCGGCCTCATTGGCCGTGCGCGCCGAGCTTAGCCGGTAGCCCAGGGTTGAAAACGCCGCGCGGCGCGTCTCCCCGCGTTTCCGCTCCGTGATGTCACGTCCGACGGCTTGAAATTCGATCGTGCGCCCGTCGTCGTCAAAAATCGCTCGCTCGCTCCACTGTTGCCAGCGCAGTTGCCGGTCCCCGAGCACGAGTTTGTGTTCATAGGTGTGCACCGGGTCTTCCGGCGTAAAGGTGGCGTGGTGGGCGCGAGTCTCGCGCCCCACTTCGGCTGGCAACAGGCGAAAGATGTCGTCCCCCAAAAACCGCTCGCGCGGTCTGCCGAAATAGCGACACAGCGCTTCGTTGACAAAGGTCAGGGTACCGTCCGGCCGAAAGCGGCAGATCATCTCCGTCTGATCTTCGACGACGGCTCGAAATCGTTCCTCACTCTCGCGCAGCGCTTCGATCGCGCGGATGCGCTCGAGCGCGCCGCCGCAGTGATCCGCCAGCGCCTGAAGCAGATTCAGCGCCGCGTGATCATAGCAATTGGCGGTGTAGCTTTGGATGGACAAGACGCCGATAATTCGCGCGCCTTCCCGAATCGGCGCGAACATGAGCGAGGCGGACGGGCGGTCCGTATCGCCAAAGGGAGTGAGTTCGGAGAATTTAAGGTCGCGAGCGTCGCGCAGCATCAACAGGGCCCCGTCCTCGAAAACTCGACGCATGGTCGGCGTGGGCGGTTGATCGGTCCCCGCGGCAGGCACCGCCACCCGCCGGCCATTGACGGTATCCATGTTGAGCATCGCATGAATCAAGTCGTGTTCGGGTGAGTAGCGATCAATGAAGCACGCATCCCAGCCCAACAGATCATCGGCCACGTCGAGGATGATTCGGGCCGCCGCGTTCGCGTCGGTGGTCGCGCTCAATTTCTCTCCGAGGGTTGAGAACGCGCGGCTGACTTGTTCGGCGCGCTTGCGTTCGGCGATCTCCTGTTGCGCGCGCGCGAACAATTGCGCGTTGTGGATCGCGATGGCGGATTGGGTGGCAAACAGACTGAAGAGGCCCACATCGGCGGTGGTAAAAGCGCGCGGCGGATCGGCCACAATCGTCACCACGCCCAGAAACTGGTCGCCCCACCGGATCGGCATGCCCATGACCGCCCGCGTCGGAAAGGCATCGTAGGCGGTATTCCTCTCGGCCCATTCCGCGTAATCGTTTACACAGATCGGCGTTCCGGTTTCCCACACCTTGCCCACCAGGCCCTGGCCGCGCCGGCGCGTGCCGGCGCTGACGATCGAATTGGAGCCGACCCGGACCAGGCGCTCGAGTATGTCTCGGTCCGGCTGATACAGGTAGAAACTGCTCGACAATCCCTGCATCAGTTGGATCGCGCGTTGGGAAATAGAGCGCAGCACCGCTTCGAGGTCTAACTCGGCCGTTATTTCGACGGACATTTGCCGCAGCGCTTCGAGTTGCTCCGTGCGCTGCTGAAGTGCTCGGTCGGCCTTTTCGCGTTCGGCGATTTGCGCTTGCAGCGCGCGCGATTGGGCCCGGGCTTGGTCGAGGATGCCCCGAAACCATCCGGCGCCGCCTCCAATAACCAAGCCCATAAAATAACCCGGCCAGTTTTGGAGGACGATCTCCCAGTGCCCTCTGCCGACCATCTGGAAAAGCAGCGCGTTCAGGATGATGGATCCGGTTCCCGCGACCAAGCCCCCACGCCATCCGAGCAGGAGGCCGGCGATCGCTACTGGCGCGCTGGACAGCGCCGCGACGACGGGCCCCGCCGCGTCGTGGATCGGATGGAATACGAGGGCGTATGCGCCAAACGCAGCCAAGGTCGCCGCTATAGTTCCGCGCGAATGTTGGAGCCGCAGGTTGAGGAAATGCAATTTTTCGACGAACCGGCTCATATGCCAGCACCTATGAATCAGGAATACCCCCATCGGCGGGTATGAGCAAAGTGCACCATCACACTTCTGGGGGGCGCATGTGGGGAAAAGAGCAAGAACTGTGCTACGATTCTAGCGTAGCCAAGAGGTCACGTCAATCCTACTATGGGACTAGCGAGCGAGCATCCCGCCACGCAGCGGGATGCTCGCCCCTTCGTTCAATCCTTGTACGGCACGGTCTGGACGCGCCGCGCGACCTCGCGTGCGAGGTCCGCGATCTCGGTTTTCACCCGCACGACTGCCTCGGCCAACGCGGCGATCGTGCGGTCCTTTTCGGTCCGCCGCTTGAACTCCACCCCGCGTTCCTTGAGCGAACGCGGGCTGACGGTGACCCGCAGCGGAATGCCGATCAAGTCGGCGTCGTTGAACTTGACGCCGGCCGATTCATCGCGGTCGTCGTACAACACCTCGATCCCTTCGGCTTGGAGCTGCCTGTATAGTTGCTCCGCGGCTTGTTCTGCGCCGGACAGCACGGTGAGGTGGACTTGATAGGGCGCGACGGTGATGGGCCACTTTAGTCCGTACTCGTCGTGATACTCTTCCGCGACGCAGGCGAGCAAACGCCCGCTGCCAATCCCGTACGAACCCATGATTACGGGTTTGGTCTGTCCCTCCTTGTCGAGAAACTTGCAGCCCAGCGAATCGCTGTAACGCGTGCCCAGTTGAAAGATGTTGCCCACTTCGACGCCGCGCGACGCGCGCAACGGCTGGCCGCAGTCGGGACAAGGCGCGCCTTCTTCCGCCGTCGCCAGATCGGTCACGACCTCGGCCCGATAATCGCGCGCATAGTTGGTGTTGAGCAGGTGAAAGCCCTCTTCATTCGCGCCCGCGACGAGGTTGGGCGAATTGGGAACCAGATCATCTACGACGACGAGCGCGTTCTTTATTCCAACCGGCGACGCATAGCCGGGCGATGCGCCGACCGCGCGGATTTCCTCTTCGCGCGCGGGACGCAGGTCCTTGGCCTTGACCGCATTCGCGAGCTTGGTCTCGTTCACGTCCATATCGCCCCGGACGATCGCGAACACGAACTTGTCCACGTCCTTGTCGCCCTCGGCGATGGTCGCGATCATAAAGACCGCCTTGGCCGTTTTCGATTTGGGGACGCCGAGGAAATTGGCGAGCTCCTCAATTGTCTTGCAATTCGGCGTCGCGACCTTCTCGACTGGCTTGGCTTGTTCCGCGACCGCGGCGGGTTTGCGAAAGCGCGCCACCTGCCGGTTCGCGGTATAGCCGCAGTTGCCGCACAGGATCAAGGTGTCCTCGCCGATTGGCGTGAGATACATAAACTCGTGCGACAGTTTGCCGCCCATCATGCCCACGTCGGCTTTAACGGCGACCGTGTCCAGGCCGCAGCGATTAAAGATATTGAAATAGGCCTGATAGTGCGCGCGGTACTGCTTCTCCAGTCCTTCCCAATCCGCGTCGAGCGAGTACGAATCTTTCATCGTGAACTCGCGGACGCGGATCAAACCCGCGCGCGGCCGGGGGTCGTCGCGCCACTTGGTCTGGATGTGATAGACCAGTTGCGGCAATTGCTTGTACGAGCGAATCTGTTTCCGCACCAAGTCGGCGACGATTTCCTCGTGCGTCATCGCGAGCACCATATCGCGGCCGACGCGATCTTCAAAGCGTCCCATCTCCGCGCCGATCTGATACCAGCGGCCCGATTCCTTCCAAATATCGGCGGGATGGACGACGGGCATGGTCAGTTCCTGCCCGCCGATGGCGTTGATCTCGTCGCGCATGATGTTTTCGATCTTGGTGATCGAGCGCTTGGCGAGGGGCAGAACGCTAAAGATGCCTGCGCCCAACTGCTGAATAAAACCCGCGCGCACCAGCAGTTGGTGACTGGTGACCTCGGCTTCGGAAGGCGCCTCGCGCAGGGTCTGGAAGAACATTTTGCTCATTCGCATGATGAATAACCCCCAAATAAATTGCCCGCCGCATCGCGACGGGCTGCCGAAGGAATATGGAATTACAAGGCGTCCAATTCGGGAGAACGTCGCGAAGCGCGATAGGGAAAAAATATCGAATTGATTTCCCCCTCTCCCTCAAACTCGCATCCTCAAGGAGAGGGGGCACGCGGCGAAGGATAGCGCTCCTTCCGCAACGTGCGTGCCAAATATTCCACAGCATCCTCCGGTTGCGCCTCAACGCGCAACAGAGCCAGTTCCTCGTCGGTGACGGCGAGGTTCTCACGGAACGATTGTACCACATTTTTCCAACCGACGCCAACCAGGATGATGGGCTTGCGATGCCGCTCGTCTAACTTGGACAAATTCCAGACGAGCGCCAATTCGGCCAACGTGCCCATGCTCCCTTTCAGGACGATAAACCCATCGGCGCGCGCGTGCATCTCGCGAATACGCGCGAACAAATCGTCCCGCTCGACCGTCTCGTCGAGATAGATGTTGGGCGTGAGCCAGTTGAACTCGGCTGAAATGACGCCGATGGTGCGACCGCCGGATTCGCGCGCGCCGCGCGCCGACGCTTCCATCGTGCCGGCATAGCCGCCGTTCATGACCGTAAAACCCTTGTGGGCGAGCAATCGCCCCATCAAGTACGCTTCGGCGTACTCGGCGCTGTCGGGCAGAGGACGCGAGCCGCCGAACACGGCGACTACTGGGGATGGCTTACTCACCGTCGTCGCTCCTGTGATGCGGCTCACTCACCATCGTGCCGACCAGCGGCTGCAATTCCGCGCTGCCCAGGAAATTCGTAACGGCCTGGCGCACGCCGCGCAACAAGCGCTTGTCGAGCCGCTGGCTGTAATGCGCGCGAAAGTCAACCACGGCGTCTTCTAACGCGACCGTTTCGTCGTGCTCTCTCAGGTAATAGTGATGATCCATGATCCAGAGATATAGATCGGTTTCGGTCCGGTGGGGAAAATCCCGCAGCACGTTATGCTCGCGGATCGCCTGCACGATTGGCGTATAGAGATTGTCGAACCAACTCACGACGGCGTCTTGCCAGCGAACCGGCTTCTTTTTCTCGATCCCCAGGTAATAGCGATGGACTGCGATGTGCTCGATCAAGCGGACATACCCGCCCGCTTCCGTGAAACGGATGGCGTTACCGGGACGCAGTTCGTCGAGCCGCGTCTTGTCCATGAACTCGGCGTGCATCCCCGCGATCTCGACCGTGTCCGCGTTCACATCGTTAACCGTGAGCGGCGCCTTGGTCTTCATCTCGATCACTTCGGCGTCAAT
The DNA here is from genome assembly GCA_016208315.1 of Chloroflexota bacterium. Lineage (GTDB taxonomy): Bacteria > Chloroflexota > Anaerolineae > UBA4142 > UBA4142 > JACQYF01. Next base: position 24,596 of record JACQYF010000078.1, read on the forward strand.
GAACACCTGACCCTTTTCGCGCGCGACACTGACGCGGTGATGCCCATCGCGCACGAAATAGACCTCGCCGACTTGGTACAATTTGACCGGCGGCAACTCGACATCGTCATAGTATGCTTCGTCCACGCGTTTCCAGCGTGACTTGGTCCGCATCTGTGTGGGCAGAAACGCGCGGTCGAAATCGTGATACCGCAGCGTCGCGCTGCCGACGATGTGGTCCACCGGCACGGGGCGCACGCCGCGATAGCTTTCGCCGAAAATCTTGAGCGACCGGCGCACCACCTCGAAAGAGACCAGCTCGTTTGAACGCCGCGCGGCCATCGCCAGGATGTCACGCCAGAACGCTTTGACGTGCGCGCGGTTGAAATCAGTTTCGGATTGGAATCGGAAGCTCATATCTCCAGAATCTTGTACCCGTACGTGTTCACGATGGTCGTCGCGCCGTGCTGGGTGACGGTTTCCTGCCGGCTGTCGTAGACGTGGACGTGGCCGTGAATCAGATAACGCGGCCGGTAATGTTCGATAAACCAGACAAATGATTTAAAGCCGCGATGCGGCAGATCGGGTCCATCGTGAATGCCGGCTGGCGGCGCGTGCGTGATAAGCACGTCGAGATAGCGCCCGTATCGAGCGCGGTTCACGATCAGCGCGGGCGTGAGCCGCGCGATTTTGGCGCGCATCTCGTTCTCGGTGTACTGGTACTGCGGGCGGATGTTATACCGCATCGAACCTTCCAGCCCGGCGATCAGCAACCCGTGGTGCTCGACCACCTGCCCGTCAATGTTCTCCGGCCCTTCGGGTTCCGGCTTTTCGCCGCCCGCGCCGCCGTGATTGCCCATCACGTAATACATCGGGATGTTGAGCACCGAGACGACATATTCGAGATAATCGCTCGGCAAGTCGCCGCAGGACAACGCCAACGCGACCCCGCGCGCCATCTCTTTGAGCGCGGGGCTGTGTACAAGATCGTTGACCTGGTCGCTGATGGTAAGGACACGCACGCTCATCGCCGCCCAACCTCCCGCAGGCGGGAAGTTGCTAATAAACAATCGCCCCGACCAAACGCGGTCAGGGCGGGCCACCTTGCGGCGATAAGTATACGCGGGCAGGAGAAAAAGTCAAACTGCTTTTTGCGCGGTGCCCCACCGTGTGCTATAATCTTGTACGGGATGGGAGCATGACTCATCAAGTCTATCACGGCCCGGACAAACTTTTGCGCGCGCTGGCGCGGGCACTGTTTGACTATTTCGGACACAACCTGGTCTCGGTGGTTCTCTTCGGTTCGTACGCCCGCGGCCAAGCGCGGCCGCGCAGCGACCTAGATTTGTACGTCATCGCTGAAAACTTGCCGCGCCGCTTGCCCGACCGCGTCGCGTACGTCCACCGCGCGACGAACGCTCGATTCGAGCGGCCGGCGTCCATCATTGCCGAGTGCAAGCGGGAGTTTGTTTCGGGATTCCCTTCCCTTTACCTTGATCTCGCGCTGGACGGTATCGTGCTCTACGACTGCGATAATTTCATGACGGATAAACTGGCGCAGATTCGACGCATTACGCGTGAGGCCGGCTTGCGACGCGTGCGTGTGAATGGCGATTTCGCTTGGCGGTGGAAGCGCCAACCAGCGCCAGGTTGGTCACTCGACTGGGATGGACTCCATGAACTCACATCAGGAAGCCGAGTTTCGGTTAAATCTCGCCGTGGGTTATCTGCGCGAGGCGGAAGAAGAATTTAGTGAGAAGCATTGGTGGACGACGGTCGCCAATGCTCAACTTGCCATTGAGAACGCCGCAAAAGCAGTTATCGCGCTCTTCGAGCCGGTTGAAAAGGTTCACGATCCGAGTAGGCAGTTACAAAGGATTTTGGATCGAAATCCTGTGCCGGAATCCATTACGAAACGAATGGTCGTCGTTATCGGATTTTTCCCGCAGCACGGACATGCGGAGCACATTAAAGCGACCTACGGCGAAGACAAAACACACACGGCCCCATGGGAACTTTTCGTCAAAAAGGATGCGCGAATCGCGCTGACCGATTCGCGCAAGAGCGTTCGGAACGCACAAGCAGTATTCAAGTATTTTTCTGCGTCAGCAAAGAAGCGGCGCGGGAGACGGTAGAGAGGCAAACAACGCGCGCGATGACAAATCTCGCGCGTTGTTCATTTTGCGAATTCTCTAATCCAGCCATCGAAGAACGACGCCGATGGTGAACAGTGCCAGCACGATCCAGATACTAACAATGACCGCCGCGGCAACTCGGTTGACGGGCTTGCCTTGCCGCATGATCGCGCGTGCTTGTTCGTGCGATTCGGCCATGACGGGCGCGGGAATCATTTTGAGCGCGAGCCAGATGCCGAGCGGGATCAACACCAGATCGTCAAGATAGCCGAGGATGGGAATCGGGTCGGGGATCAAGTCTATCGGGCTGAACGCATAGCCGACGACACACGCGGCGAAAATGCGCGCGGGGAGCGGGACGCGCGGGTCTTTGTACGCGAGGGAGACGGCGTACACTTCAACCTTCAGTTGTCGCGCGCGCTGCTTCCACTGGTCGAACAAAGATCTCCCTTGGTTGTCATTGCGAGAAACCATATCGCGGGTGATATGTTTGCAGTCAGAAACGCGCCTAGTTCGTAGTAAGCGACGTAGCGCAGTTCGCGGAGTCGCGTCCGCGCGCCTAGAACGGCACTCCGCAAACACCGCTGCGTGCCTGACTACGAACGAACGCTCAAGGTTCTGGGTAGCGTACCGGCTCGTACGCTTGCAGCATCTTCATGTAGTTTGCGCGCTCGAATGCCGCGGGGTGCGCGACGGCGCGTTGGCTCATGCTACCGCGCATTTGCTGGATCGAAACGTATTCGCGCTCTTCCATCCAGCGCACGAGATCGGCAAGCACGACGCGCAGATGGTCAATGCCGCGCTCGAGCAGCGCCGACGTCATCATCGCGACGTTCGCGCCCGCCATCATCGTCTTGAGCACGTCGGTCGCCGTGTGGACGCCGCCTGTGATGGCGAGATCGGCTTGCACGCGCCCGTACAAGATCGCCGCCCAACGCAGGCGCAGGAGCAATTCGCTGGACGTGCTGAGCACCAGGTCGGGCACGACCTCCAGATTCTCCAGATCGAAATCGGGCTGATAGAAACGGTTAAAGATCACCAGTCCGTTTACGCCGGCATGGTCGAGCCACTGGGCAAAGTTGGAAAAGGCGCTGAAAAACGGAGAGACTTTGACCGCGACCGGGATACGCAGCATGGGCTTGATCGCGCGAATCAGATCGAGGTACATCTCTTCGACCTGAATGCTGTTTTGCGAGGGATTCGCGGCGACGTAATACATGTTCAGTTCGAGCGCGTCCGCGCCCGCGTCCTGAATCTTTTGCGCGTACTCGACCCAGCCGCCCGTCGAAACGCCGTTGAGACTGCCGATGACGGGAATGCTCACCGCTTGTTTGACCTTGCGGATATGATCGAGATAGCCCTCGGGGCCGCGATTATAACCAAGCATATCGGGGAAAGCCGAGATCGCTTCCGCCGAAATGTCCGTGCCGAGATTGAGGTAGTGATCGAGGTTCTCGCTCTCGCGGATGATCTGCTCTTCGAAGAGCGAGTGCAAGACGACGGCCGCCGCGCCCGCGTCCTCCATGCGCTTGATATTGTCCACGTCCTTCATCAACGGCGAAGGCGAAGGCACGAGCGGATTTTTCAGTTTGAGGCCGAGATAGGTTGTTGAAAGGTCTGGCATTGTACATTCTCCTAAAACGTGAAACGTAAAACGTAACCACCTTCGAATGGATTGTTTACGTTTTACGTTTCACGTTTTACGCCTTACTTTTTCTCTCCCCCATTCATCGCCGCGAGCTGCTCGTACATCTTCCAGCGCGCGTTCACATCTTCTTGCGCGAGTTTCAGCAATCGTTCGGCGCCTTCCTCGTCGGTCAGCGCGAGACTGGTGTAGCGCGTTTCGTTGTAAACGTATTTTTCGAGCGGAATGCTGGGCGCTTTGGAATCGAGTTGCAGCGGGTTTTTGCCTTCAGCGCGGAGCATTGGATTGTAGCGGAAGAGCGGCCAGTGGCCGGACGCGACCGCGGCTTTTTGCTGGTCCCAACCGCGCGTCATGTCGAGGCCCTGCTGGATGCAGTGGCTGTAGGCGATGATGAGCGATGGGCCGGGATACGCTTCGGCTTCCATGAACGTTTTGATGGTCTGCGAGTCGTTCGCGCCCATCGCGACCCGCGCGACGTAGATGTGCCCGTACGTCATCGCCAACAGCGCGAGGTCCTTTTTCGCGAGCGGCTTGCCGCCCGCAGCGAATTTCGCGACCGCGGCCCGCGGCGTTGACTTACTCATCTGCCCGCCGGTATTCGAGTACACTTCGGTGTCGAGCACGAGCACGTTGACGTTGCGGCCCGACGCGAGAACGTGGTCGAGTCCGCCGTAACCGATGTCGTAGGCCCAACCGTCGCCGCCGATGATCCACACGGATTTCTTCACAAACACGTCGGCGATGCTCAGCAAATCCTTCGCCACCGGCGAATTACTGTTTACTAATTTCTCTTTAAGCAGTTGCACGCGCCCACGCTGCTTCAGAATCCCTTCCTCATTCGATTGGTCGGCCTTCAAGATCGCGTCTACGAGTTCCTGACCGACTGTGCCCGCGAATTGCGGCAAGAGTTCGCTCGCGTATTCCAAACGCTTGTCGAGCGTCAGGCGGAATCCAAGACCGAACTCGGCGTTATCTTCGAACAGCGAGTTCGACCAGGCGGGGCCGCGGCCTTCGGCGTTCTTGGTCCAGGGTGTGGTCGGCAAGTTGCCGCCGTAAATGGACGAGCAGCCGGTCGCGTTCGCGACGATCGCGCGGTCGCCGAACAGTTCGCTCACGAGTTTCACGTACGGCGTCTCGCCGCAGCCCGTACACGCGCCCGAAAACTCGAACAGCGGCTCGAGCAGTTGCGTATCTTTGACCAACAGCGGGTTCAGTTTGGTGCGATCCATTTCCAGCAAGGTTTCAAAGAACGTCCAGTTCGCGTTTTCTTGTTCGCGAATCGGTGGCTGGGGCATCATGTTGATCGCCTTGAGTCCGGTCTGGCTCTTATTCTTCGCCGGACAAATCTCGACGCAAAGCGTGCAGCCGGTGCAATCTTCGGGCGAGACTTGGAGCGAGTATTTGTAATTCGAGAATTCTTTCCAGCGCGCCGCGGTGCTTTTGAACGTCGCGGGCGCATCGGCCAGATATTTCGGATCGTACACTTTGGCGCGGATGACCGCGTGCGGGCAGACGAGGACGCACTTGCCGCACTGGATGCAGACCTCGGTATCCCATACCGGAATTTCGAGCGTGATGTTGCGCTTTTCCCATTTCGTCGTGCCGACCGGATACGTGCCGTCCACCGGCAGGGCGCTCACCGGCAGATCGTCGCCGTTGCCCGCGATCATCGCCGCGGTCACTTTTTGAACGAACGCGGGCGCCTCGGCGGGAACGGGCGGGCGCATATCGAAAGTGCTCGTCACGTTGTCGGGTACCTTGACTTTGTACAATCGCTCCAGTGTTCCATCTACGGCGGCAAAGTTCTTTTGCACGACCGCTTCGCCGCGTTTTTTGTAAGTCTTTTCAATCGAGTGCTTGATCGCGCTAATCGCCTCGTCGCGCGGCAAAACGTTGCTGATGGCGAAGAAGCACGTCTGCATGACGGTGTTGATGCGGCTGCCCATGCCGGTTTCTTTGGCGACCGCGTAGGCATCAATCACATAGAATTTCAATTTCTTCGCGATAATCCGTTCCTGCACCGAGCGGGGCAGATGATCCCACACCTCATCCGGGCCGTACAAACTGTTCAGCAAAAAGACCGCGCCCGGTTCGGCGTTCTTGAGCACGTCATAGCGCTCGAGGAACGAGAACTGGTGGCACGCGATGAAATTCGCTTGACTGATGAGGTACGACGAGTGAATCGGTTTGGGCCCGAAGCGCAGGTGCGACGTCGTGAGCGACCCGGATTTTTTCGAGTCGTAGACGAAATAGCCCTGCGCGAAATTGTCCGTGTCCTCGCCGATGATCTTGATCGAATTCTTGTTCGCGCCGACCGTGCCGTCCGCGCCGAGACCCCAGAACATCGCGCGGACCATGTTCGGATCTTCCGCCGAAAAACTCGGATCGTAATCCAGCGAGGTGTGGGTCACGTCGTCGTTGATGCCGATGGTGAAGTGATTCTTCGGCTGCGGTTTTTTCAGTTCGTCGAAAACGCCCTTGACCATCGCGGGCGTAAACTCTTTCGACGACAAACCGTAGCGCCCGCCAATCACACGCGGCATGTAAGGGCGGGGTGACCCCGCCCCTACGCTCTCCGCGAACGCGGTGACGACATCCATATACAGCGGTTCGCCGGTGCTGCCCGGCTCTTTCGTCCGGTCGAGGACGGCGATCTTTTTCGTCGTCGCGGGCAGCGCTTGAACGAAATGCTCGACCGAGAAGGGGCGATAGAGATGGACTTGAAGCACGCCGGTTTTCTCGCCGCGCGCGTTCAGATATTCGACCGTCTCTTGCGTCACTTCGGCGCCCGAACCCATAATGACGATCACGCGGTCGGCATCCGGCGCGCCGACGTAATCGTACAGGTGATACTGCCGCCCGACCAATTGCGCGAACTTGTCCATCGTCTCTTGCACGATGGCGGGCGTCGCGAGATAGTACGGGTTGACCGTCTCGCGCGCCTGGAAATACACGTCGGGATTTTGCGCGGTGCCGCGCATTACAGGATTATCGGGCGAGAGGCCGCGGGCGCGGTGGGCGCGGACGAGATCGTCGTCAATCATCGCGCGCACGTCGTCCGTGGTCAATTGCTCGACTTTCATCACTTCGTGCGACGTGCGAAAGCCGTCGAAAAAGTGCAGGAACGGGACGCGCGCCTTAAGCGTGGCCGCGTGCGCGATCAGCGCAAAATCCATCACCTCTTGCACCGAGTTCGAGCACAGCAGCGCAAAGCCGGTCTGGCGCGTCGCCATCACGTCGGCGTGATCGCCGAAAATCGAAAGCCCCTGCGCGGCGAGCGAGCGCGCGCTGACGTGAAAAACGGACGCGGTCAGTTCGCCTGCGATCTTGTACATGTTCGGGATCATCAGCAGCAATCCCTGGCTGGCAGTGAACGTCGTGGTGAGCGAGCCGGTTTGCAGCGCGCCGTGAACCGTGCCGGCCGCGCCGGCTTCACTTTGCAATTCGGCGACGAGGGGCACCGTGCCCCAAATGTTCTTGCGACGTTCGGATGACCACTGATCGGCCCATTCACCCATCGGCGAGGAGGGAGTAATTGGATAAATCGCAATAACTTCGCTAACCTGATGGGCGATGTAAGCCGCGGCTTCGTTCGCGTCCAGTGTGACTTGGTTCCGTGACATCATATCCTCCGATTTGGAAATTAGAGATTAGAGATTGGAGATTAGAGATTGGTTACGCGCCGATGTACTTGGCGTAAACACTTCGGGCGACGGTCGCGTCGTCTGTGCCCTTGATAATCGCACGCGCGTCCGGGAAAATTGTGAGTTCATAATTGTCAATTGTTAGTTTCAATAGATATTCGTTCGCCGACACTTGGCCCACGCCGCGCAAACGCTCCGCCAGTGCCGCCAAGTTGATCGCGTGCCCGCGGCCGGGGTTCACTTGCACGGCATCGCGCCCGCACAGGTACGCAGTCGCGACCGCGGCGCGTTCGCCTTCGAGATACTCGAACTTGTTCTGCACGCATGCGGGACAATCGCCGCGCCGCGCGACGTTGAACGCTTCGAACGAATTCTCCCACACGTCCACGTGAATGAATCCGGTATTGCGCGCGCCCGCGCCCGCCAGGTACTTGATCGCCTCCGCGCTGGCGATGGACGACATGACGCCGACAATCGGCGCGATCACGCCGGCCGTATCGCACGTGGCGAGCGTGCCAGGCGGCGGCTCTTGCGGAAAGACACAGCGCAGGCACGCTGTTTCTTGCGGCACGATCGTCATCGTCATGCCGTAACTCGCGACCGCGCCCTGATAAATCCACGCGATGTTGTGCTTGACGCACGCATCGTTGACCAGGAACCGCGCCTCGAAATTGTCCGTGCCGTCCAGCACGAGGTTCGCGCCCGCGATCAACTCCTCGATATTCTCCGCGTTCACGTCAGTCACCACGCCTTCGATTTTGATCGTCGAATTGATGCGGCGCAATTTTTCCGCGGCGGCAATCGCCTTGGGCATTCCACGCGCCACGTCGTCCTCGTCGAAGAGCACCTGGCGCTGCAGGTTGTTCAGCTCGACGAAATCGCGGTCCGCGATCACCAGCGTGCCGACGCCGGCGCGGGCGAGCGTATTCGCCAGCACCGTGCCATTCGCGCCGCAGCCGATAATCACAACACGCGCGGCGAGCAATTTTTCTTGGCCCGCCGCGCCGAGTTGCGGAAAGATGATTTGCCGAATATAGCGCTCTCGGTCACGTTCATTCATCAGACCGATTATAACTCTTTTGGGCAAGACTACAAAATCGAGCTTCTTTCCTTGATTGCTTTGCCTTGCCCTCTGGAGTGTGATATAATGGGCAGCGGTTCAGGAAGCAAGACCAACGGGCTTGATCTCACTTGCGCTGTGGCGAGGAGATTAGCCCTTTTTTGTAGAGGTGCGAGATGGCTCGAACGACGACCGCCGAGACGATCACGATCAAGAAGAGCGAATTGAAGGCGATGCTGCGCCAAGTAGTGCGCGAAGAACTTGCCAGGTTCGCGGCTAGCCCAGAGGAAGACTGGGAAATCGAAGAAGGATCCCTGTTGTGGCAGGATCTCGTGGAGTTGAAAAAGGAAATAGCCGGGGGGCGTGTCAAACTACTTACCCATGAACAGGTTTTCGGCAAATGACCTTTCAGTCCGCATTCATGCCGCGTTTCAAAAAGCATGTGCAGACCTTCCATAGTTTGCGCCCACGCATTAAAATAGTTGTAGGGTTGACCGATCAAACTGTCGTCTTCTTGACTGTAGGTCCACACCGAAAAGCCTATCAAATGAAGTAGAAAAGGACGGGTCAATGACGACTTTGCTTGTAAAGAACGCCGACGTCCTCGTCACGATGGATGCAACCCGCCGCGAGATTCGCGATGGCGGGCTGTTTGGGCGCGATAATGTACTTGAACAAATCGGCGCGACGCACGAGTTGCCCCCGAACGCCGACCGCGTGATTGACGCCCGCGGCATGATCGTCCTCCCCGGCCTGGTCAACACCCACCACCACCTCTACCAGACCCTCACCCGCGCGATCCCTGCCGCGCAAGACGCCGACCTTTTCCACTGGCTCAAAACGCTTTATCCGATCTGGGCGGAACTCACGCCCGATGCAGTTTACACGAGCGCGCTCGTCGGCCTCGCCGAATTGATGCTCACCGGCTGCACGACGACTAGCGATCATCTCTATCTCTATCCCAACGGCTCGACGCTGGACGACGAAATCCGCGCCGCGCGCGAAATCGGCATGCGGTTCCATCCCACCCGCGGCTCGATGTCGCTCGGCGAATCGAAAGGCGGCCTGCCGCCCGACCGCGTCTGCGACGACGAGAAATCCATTCTGCGCGATTCGCGTCGCGTCATCGAAACCTTTCACGATCCCAAGCCCTACTCGATGTGCCGCGTTGCGCTCGCGCCCTGCTCGCCGTTTTCGGTCACGCCGGAACTGATGCGCGAATCCGCGCGCCTCGCGCGCGCGTACAACGTCCGTTTGCACACGCACATGGCAGAAACGCGCGACGAAGAGGAGTTCTGCCTTCAAAAATTTGGGCTGCGACCGGTGGACTATGCCGAACATCTCGAATGGCTGGGCGAAGACGTGTGGTTCGCGCACAGCGTTTGGGTACACGATGCCGAGATTGGCAAGTACGCGCGCACCGGCACCGGCATCGCGCACTGCCCGACCTCGAACATGCGGCTGGCTTCCGGCATCGCGCCGATAGTCAAGATGTTGAGTATGGGAGTATGGGTGGGTTTGGGAGTAGATGGAAGCGCGTCGAACGATTCGTCGCACATGCTCGCCGAGGCGCGCCAGGCGATGCTGTTGCAGCGCGTGCTCGGCCACCCGAACGCGCTCACCGCGCGCCAAGCATTGGAACTCGCCACGCTCGGCGGCGCGCAAGTTTTGGGTCGGGATGACATCGGCTCGTTGGAAAAAGGCAAAGCCGCGGATTTCATCGGCATAAAGCTCGACCGCGTCGAGTACGCGGGCGCGCGGCACGATCCGGTCGCCGCGCTCGTGTTTTGCGCGACGCGGCGCGTGGATTTGAGCGTCATCAACGGCAAGGTCGTCGTCGAGGACGGTGAGCTAACAACCGTTTACTTGCCATCTGTGATTGCGGATCACAACCGGATCGCGCGGGAGATGGTGGAAAGAGCGGGGGCGAGATGAAAGCAAAGAAACAAACTCGAAGATTGTCACGTAATGGCAAAAAGACGGCACGCGTACCGCAGCGATTTGTACACCTGCGCGATATTGTGCTGCCTATTCTCGAACCCTACGGCGTCAAACGCGTTGCGCTCTTCGGTTCGGTCGTGCGGGGGGAAGACACTCCGGAGAGCGATGTTGATCTATTGGTCAAATTCAAGAAACCGATTGGGCTGCTGAACGTGGTCGGCGTCGAAATGGAGTTGAGCAAACAACTGAAACGTAAGGTGGACTTGGTGACGGAAGGCGCGTTGAGCAAGTACATCCGCCCATACGTGGAGAAGGAAAAAGTCATTCTCTATGAACGATGATTTGGTTTACGTGCGTCACATTCTTGATGCGATTGCAAAAATCGAATCCTTTGTAAAGAACATGACTTTTAATAAGTTTGCCCGCAGTCAGCTGGCGCAGTCTGCGACGATGTATCAAGTCTCAATCATTGGCGAGGCGGCGCGCCATTTTTCTCCCGAGTTTCAAACGGCTCATTCAAATATTCCTTGGCCGCAGATCGTTGGAATGCGGAACAAGTTGATTCACGAGTATTTTGGCGCCGACCTCGGTGAGGTTTGGCGAGTCACGCAAGACGATTTGCCTGAATTGAAGAAGCAAATGAAACACGTGCTGCGCGATGCTCGGAAAAAGCCCAAGTGAGTCATTGAGTCGCTGCAAGTGATAGAGGCACAACCGGATCGCGCGGGAGCTGGTGGAGAGAGCGGGGGCGCGGTAAAGGAGTGAAATGGATACGGTGCATGTCTCAATAGAATTCCCGAGGGATGTGTTTTCGGCATTGCGCCAAGACCCCGACAACTTTGTACGCGAGATGCGTTTAGCCGCAGCAGTCAAGTGGTATGAGATGCGGACTATTTCACAAGCAAAAGCAGCCGAGGTCGCCGGAGTTTCCAGAGCTGAGTTTCTGAGTGCGTTGGCGCGGTTTAATGTTTCGCCATTTCAGTACGATGCGGCTGAGATAGTTCAGGAAGGCAATGGAGGATAACATGGCGACGAATGTGCTCACCATACCCTATCCTGAAGAATTGCTGCTTTCATTGAAGGAGAATCCAAAGCAGTTTGAAGATGAGGCGCGCCTCTTGCTTGCCGTAAAGCTCTACGAACTCGGCAAGGTATCCACAGGAATGGCGGCGCAGTTGGCAGGCATGGGCCGCGTCGCCTTTATCTTCGCTCTCGGTCGCTTTGGCTTGTCGCCTATCGGTGTGGAACCGGACGAATTGGCTGAGGACAAGGCAAATGCCTGAATCTCGGCGAGTCGTGATTGCCAATACCACTCCGATTATCGCTCTGGCGTTGATTGGCAAATTAGATTTACTTGAACGGTTCTACGGTGAAATCGTTATTCCAAGTGCTGTGCAATCCGAAGTGCTTTCAGGAGGTAGTACTGGCGTCGGTGTTGCTGAGTTGCAGAGATCGATCTGGATTCAGGTAACTCCTTTGGCAGACCCGACTCGTGCCGATTTGCTCTCCGATTTGGATCGCGGCGAAGCGGAAGTGATCGCGCTGGCACAGGAACTAAAGGCTGGCCTGGTTATCCTCGATGAACGCTTGGCACGAAGACATGCAAAACGACTAGGTCTGAAACTGACAGGAACGGTGGGAATCTTGCTTGAGGCCAAACAAAAAGGACTTGTGCCTGCTGTGAAGCCTTTGATTGAGCAACTTGTGCGAGGTGGCATCCGACTTGGGGATGATTTAATCGCTGCGGCATTGCGATTGGCAGGAGAAAATTAGCGTGCAGCGCCGTAAGCGGCACAACTAAATTGCGCGGGAGATCTTGGAGAGCGCGGGGGTGGAGTGAAAACGCAACGGGGAATTCGCAGAACTATATCCAGGACTCGGATCGGTGATCAAAAGAGCGATTTCGCGTACTGGCAGAAACAGCCCTACACGGCTCGACTGGCAGCACTAGAGCAAATCCGTCAAGAATATCATCGGTGGAAATACGGTGTTCAGCCAAGATTTCAAAGAGTTTATCGAGTCGTTAAACGCAAATAGGGTGCGCTATTTGATCGTGGGCGGTTACGCGGTTGCGTTCCACGGGCATCCACGCTATACCAAAGACTTGGACGTGTGGATTGACCGAACACCGCAAAATGCGGCCCGCGTGGTAAACGCCTTGGCGGACTTTGGTTTTGGCTCGCTCGATGTGAACGCCGATGATTTCCTTACACCCGACCGAATCATTCAACTGGGCCTGCCGCCCGCTCGAATTGACATACTCACGACGCTGCCTGGCGTTGAATTTAAAAACTGCTTCCCAAAACGGAATCGTGTCACGATGGATGGCATACCTGTAAACTTTATTGATTTGGGGAATTTGAGAAAGAACAAGAAAACAGTTGGGCGCAAACAGGATTTGGCGGATTTGGAAAAGTTGGAGTGAAATATTGGACATGCCGGTCATAACTCAAAGTTGCATAACTGAATTGCGCGAAATGTGATGAGAGAACGGGGATGTGATTAGGAGAAACACCTTATGACGAAATCTCCATTGACGCTTGCCGTTTCCAAAGGCGAAGCCGAAGCAAAGATGCAAGCCCGGCTGGAAAAAGGTCGAGAGATTAGGAACTCGTCAATCGATTCTAGGGAAACGCTGTTAGCCGCGCGGGCGGCGGAAGACAAATGGTCGGATTACAATAGAGAGTTGCTAAAGTACCTGTTCAAGAACGATGATATCGCGGGAGAGTACGCGCTAGGATATGGGCCAGTATGGGGAATAGGAAATCTTAATAGTGATGTACGGACTTTCAGGGAGTATATGGATGAGTACATCAATCGCTTGGAGTCCATATTCGAGCGTATTGAACTCATACCCGAACCGCAAGTAGTATCGCCCCATGATGGCAGCCAAGAAGTCGCAAAACCTAACGGCGACGGCGTTTTCATTGTGCATGGTCATGACGACGCGGCAAAAGAATCTGCCGCGAGATTCGTGGAAAAGTTACAGCTCCGCGCAATTATCCTCCACGAACAGCCGAACGCGGGCAGGACTATCATCGAGAAGTTCGAAGCCTGCTCGAATGTTGGTTTTGCCATAGTGCTTTTGACTCCTGATGACATTGGCGCTTCTCAGAGCGCACCGGATAAACTTGGACCGCGTGCCCGACAGAATGTTGTATATGAGCTTGCATATTTCACGGCTAAACTTGGGCGTGGCAGAGTTTGTGCCCTCTATAAGGAGGGAGTTGAGCTCCCGTCCGATTACCAAGGCATGTTGTACATTCCAATGGATGCCGCTGGAGCGTGGCGAATGGCGCTTGCTAAAGAAATGAAGAATGCTGGATTTCAAATTGATTTGAACAAGGTGTTTTGATCTCGGTTGGTAGGGACGCAGAGACGCTACGTCCTTACCCAAGCCTGAGTAGTTCAGAAGGACGAAAATACAACATGGAACTCTCTGCCCTCATCAAAGTGGCGCGCGGCGAGGAGCCGGCGGAATTGCTGCTCAAGAACGCCCGCGTGGTGAATGTTTTCTCCGGCGAGATCGAGGAGACCGGCGTCGTAATTTCACATTCGCGCATCGTCGGGCTGGGGAACGATTATCCCGCGCAGCGCACGATTGACGTGTCGCCCCGGGCTTTATTGACGCGCACGTTCATATCGAAAGCGCGATGGTGCCGCCATTCGAGTTTGCGCGCGCCGTCGTGCCGCACGGGACGACGAGCGTCATCATTGACCCGCACGAAATCGCCAACGTGCTCGGCGTCGAAGGCATCCGCTATATGCTCGAAGCGAGCAAGTACACGCCGTTCAGCGTTTTCGTGATGGTGCCGTCGTGCGTGCCCGCGACCAACCTGGAAACCAATGGCGGCGCGCTACGCTGGTCGGACCTCATCACGTTCAAAGACGATCCGTGGGTCGTCGGCCTGGGCGAGATGATGAATTATCCGGGCGTGCTCTACCGTGATGAATCGGTGCTCGACAAGCTGCGCGCATTCAGCGACCGCCGCATTGACGGCCACGCGCCCGGCGTCACGGGTCGCGACCTCGAAGGGTATGTCGCCGCGGGGATCGCCAGCGATCACGAATGCACGACCGTGGAAGAAGCGCGCGAAAAAATTCGGCTGGGAATGCGCGTGATGATCCGCGAGGCGTCGAACGCGCAGAACTTAAAGGCGCTCTTGCCGGTGATCACGCCCAAGAACGCGCGCCGTATTCTCTTCGTCACCGATGACCGATTCCCTGCCGACCTGATTGACCAAGGCCACATTGACCACATGGTCCGGATGGCGATTCGCGAAGGCCTCGACCCCATCACCGCGATCCAGATCACTACGCTAAACGCCGCCGAGTATTTCAACTTGCACGACCGCGGCGCCATCGCGCCGGGCCGTCGCGCGGACTTGGTGATCTTTGACAATTTCGAAAAGCTCACCGTCGAACAGGTGTATCGCGATGGGCAGTTGGTCGCGCGGAATGGGCGAGTATTGCCACAGGAAATCCCGCCGCGCCATCTCCCGGTGCGAAATTCGATGAACATCAACTGGCCGAAGGTAGACCTGCGCTTGCCCGTGAATGGACACAAGCGCGTGCGGGTCATTGACATTGTTCCCGACCAAATCGTCACCCGGGAAAGCGTAGACGATGCGCGCATCGAGCACGCGTATGCGGTCTCCGACCCGGCGCGCGATCTGCTCAACGTGGCTGTCATCGAACGACATCAAGCGACGGGCAAGGTGGGCTTGGGATTCGTGCGCGGCCTCAAGATGAAACGCGGCGCGATCGGTTCGAGCG